>NZ_JBYTAV010000004.1:0-375798 GCF_058788535.1 Undibacterium sp. FW305-107 | reverse complement strand
CAGTTGGGGTTTCGGACAACATGTTGTCCGCCAACGGAACGAACCACCCTTGCAAGGGTGGTTTCCTAAAGCGATAGGTGCAGTTGGGGTTTCGGACAACATGTTGTCCGCCAACGGAACGAACCACCCTTGCAAGGGTGGTTTCCTAAAGCGATAGCCTTGCTGGGACAATTTTGTGGAAGTCCTATTTGCCCATATTCTGTATTACCTAGATTTGGCCAGATCGGCTTCTACAATTTTCAAGAAATTATCAGTCGACCATGCTACGTCGGTGACCGTGATGGCCGGTGTATAAACCTGCCCGGCAGCGCGTGCGCGGTTGACATAGACCTTGTTGGGGATGACCACACGCGCCAACCCGGATGGCAGCGTCTTGGTACGGACTTCCATATAGCTGGAATCTGCCGAACTGGGTGCGCCTATGAGTTTGGTATTGTCAAAGCGTGTGAAGATATCCAGCGCATCCAGGCAGGCGCTGGCGCATTGGCCTGGGACGATAACATACACCGGCGTTGTCAGGCTGACCGGGTCTGCTGGCAAGCTGCTGGTGGTGGCAGCTGCTATGGTTTCAGATTTGAAGGTAGATGATTCCACATAAAAGTATTCACCTTTGTCCAGCGCTGCCTGCATGCCTTTGGCATGTCGCTGCGCCCAGGCAGCACTGTCTTCCCTGTTTTCGCTTTTAAATTGCTTTATCAGTTCGTGCATATAGCGGGTATTATCTCTGGAGGCGCGCCACCAGACATCGGTATTGGGTGAATATGCCTGCATCAGGCGATTCACTCTTTCCTTGCCCCATAAGGCACTGGCAAATTTGCGGCTCCACTCGGAAGAGCCGCCCTCGTTGTCGCGCAAATCAATGACGATGGCATCTGCATGCAATGCACGTTCGCGATGCTCAGCAATTTCCTGAGTCATTTTATTGAGCGTATCGCGTTCTGCCTGGTTGGGCTGAAAACTGGGCATCGCGACCCACAACAGATTTTTCCTTGGCTCTGTCAAACCTGTGGGCAGCGTTTCCCCGTTATAGGAACGTATGCGCCAGGTTTCGAAATTGTCGTTGGCAGCTTGCCAGTTGAGCGTATGTGTCAGTGTCTTGCCTTGATGGCTGAACACACATTGTGTGGGCACTTGCACAAAAGGATTGCCATAATCGATCAGGGCCTGCCTGGCCAGATACCACCAGTGCCCTGCCTCATCACTGCGGCCTTTGAAGGAAAAAACATTTTCCATTACGAGCTCTTTGATCGGTTTGCCATCACAACTGAGCAGCCTGGCCCCGGTGGCAGGCTGTGCTGTTTCAGATGCATAGACATACAGAGCGTCACCACGCCAAACTGTGACAAAACCTGGCCAGCGTATGCGTGGCGCCAGAGAAGGAGGCAACTTGGCCTGTGCACCAGCATGGCCATCATGCAGGCTGACGTTGAAACGATTGAATGCCGCTTCATAGCCTGCTGCGTCTTTTATCTTGTCCGCCAGGGCCAGTGCATTGCTGCGTGCAGTATCGAGGTTCTTGCGAAAATCCGGGTTATGGGGATCATGCGCACCTGGATGATTTTCCAGGGTTTCCTGGTAAGCCAGTTGCAGATCTTTTTTAAATGTTTCTGACCAGGCTGCCGGTGTCGTTGGCAGATTATTTTGTGCACTGACTGTTGCAGCCGGGGCAGCCAGACCAGCAAGGGTAAATAATGTAACGACTGCGGTGTAAGAAAAGCGATGCGCGAAATTTTTCATGTTCTTGTTTGTCCCCAAAACTTAAGTGTATCTCAGGGCAAACAAAAAAATGGCAAAAGTTGCCTCAAATTACTTTCGCCGTTTCATCAATAATCAAATCAAATTTTGGGAGTCAGTTTGATGGTTGCGCCTGCCTGTGCCGCAATTTCATAAGAACGCAGGCGCGCAGCGTGATTGTGGATTTGTGCCGTGATCATCAATTCATCCGCACTGGTATATTCTATGAATGCCTGCATTTTTTCAGCGACAGTATCCGGTGCACCGATGGCCGAGCATGATAAAACCTGCTCCAGCAAGGCATGCTCTTGCGGGCCGATATTCTGCAAGAAATTGGCGACTGGCAAAGGCAGCTTTGCCGGGCGGCCACTGCGTAAATTGATGAATGCCTGCTGGGCAGAGCTGGCCAGGTAATAGGCTTCATCATCCGTATCCGCCGCAAACACATTAAAGCCCAGCATGACGTAGGGTTTGTCCAACTGTGCCGATGGACGGAAGGTGGCACGATAAATTTCTATCGCCTGCATCATTTGCTGGGGTGCGAAATGCGAGGCAAAGGCATACGGCAAGCCCATGGCTGCCGCCAGTTGTGCACCAAACAGGCTGGAACCCAGAATCCAGATCGGCACTTTCAAACCATGTCCAGGCACAGCACGTACCGCCTGCTGCGAATCTTCACTGAGATAATCCATCAGTTCAGCCACATCCTGCGGGAACTCATCTGCATCGCTGGAGAGATTGCGCCTTAATGCACGCGCAGTGCGCTGGTCTGAACCAGGTGCACGTCCCAGACCCAGATCTATGCGGCCAGGGTAGAGTGATTCCAGCGTGCCAAATTGTTCCGCGATGACGAGCGGTGAATGATTCGGTAGCATGATGCCACCAGCCCCAACGCGTATGCTTTTGGTGCCCCCGGCGATATGGCCTATCAGTACAGCAGTGGCAGCGCTGGCAATGCCAGGCATGCCGTGGTGTTCTGCCAGCCAGTAACGCTGATAGCCCCAGCCCTCGCCATGCTGGGCCAGGCTGAGGGAGTTGCGAAAGGATTGTGCAGCATCACTGCCTTCGGCAATCGGTGACAGATCAAGTATGGATAAGGGGTATGAGGAAGACATGAGCCTGCAATTTCAAATGTAGAGAAAACCGTTGGACTTACGCAAAACCGCCCCAGCTGCGTTGCAGCGCCTAGCCGTACTAAAGTACTGTCTTCGTCGCTACGCCTTGCTGGGACAATTTTGCGTAAGTCCTATGCATTATGGTTGAAATCGCGGATTTCTGTTTGCAGGCCCTAATTCCTTGCTTTTTAAGCAGGCTTTTTCATGACTGTATCAAACAGCAAGTTATCCAGTACCGAGAAATCCATGTCACCCGTGCTATTAGTTCTGACACCGTCGAGCCTCTGCAGTTGGCTCTCGATAAAACGGTTGATGACAGGCATGGGTACCGATAATTCTGATTCTTTGGCACGGCGTTTGATGACCAGTAATTCGGCGATGGCTGCCAGCAATTCCTTGTCTTCAATTGTTGCATCCACCATGTCCTGAAAACGCATGGGCACAGGACCCAGGTCTCGTTCTATCCACAAACAAGCCAGCAAGGGGCGCAATACATACAGGTATTTTTTCAGCTTGACCATTTCACCCTGCAAGTGCTCGCGGTAGTTTTTGCTGGCCATATGCAGGTAATGGTAATAAGCCCTTTCCGGCCTGTGCACTTCACGCGATGCCGCTTGCAGGGCTCGCAAAAAGACAGGATCAGCCGCATACACTACCGGTGAAGACAACCACTCTATCAGCGTCGCATTGCCGTTGCGCAGCAAGCCCAGGGCCTTGCGCAAGTCCCAGCCGCTGACATCATAGATTTCATTGACAGGTAATTCGATGACATCACGACCAGGGAAGACAGTCAGATACCAATCCAGTTTGTTGGCATAGATAAAGCGCACATCATAATCGCTGTCTGGAGAAGCAAAGCCCCAGCCACGGCTGCCTGACTCGCAGGCAAACAAGACTTTGACATCATGCGTCTCTTCTATGCGTTGCAGGGTCGCATTGATCTCTGCGCGTATCGCCGGGTCTATGGGATGTTCTTGTTCTTCCAGTGGCAGGGTAGTCGTGTTCATGATGATCTTTGATAATGGTTTTGCAAAAAATGATACATGTTTTCAGTCTGGCAATTTGTAAGGAAATGCAATTCGTATTGTCGGCTCAGGATTTCAAGACTAGTCTGATTTCCCCACGCCGTATGCCAAGAGTAAAACCATGCCACCACATTTCCTGCCAAAACTGTCTGCCCTTGCATTGATACTGCCCCTGGTTGCTTGCGGTGGTGGAGGCGGTTCTGCACCTGCCAATACCGGCACGACTGGCACAACGACTACAACTACCACAGGTACTGGCGGCACTACCGGAACCACGACGGCTACTGCGCCAGTGATCAATAGCTTCATCGCCAATCCTGCCAGCATCAATGCAGGGTCAAGTACGCAACTGAGCTGGACAGTCACTGGCTCCACCAGCCTGACGCTGAATGGTGCTGCTGTTACCGGCAATAGCCTTGTCGTCAACCCGGCTGCGACCACGACTTATACACTGACAGCCAGCAATTCCGCCTGCAGCATAGCCTGCAATGCCAGCGCGACGGTCACCGTGACCGTGAATAGCGCAGGCACCGGTAGCACCACAGGCAATGCAGTCTATGGCGACTTGCGCAGGGCTGACCTGGGTGCCGGTGCCAATCTGAATGGCAGCCTGCCTTTCCCTGCCAATAATGCCTGGAATACCGACATCTCCAATGCGGCAGTCGACCCCGCATCGGATGCGCTGATCAGCAGCATAGGCCTGGGGACAGGCCTGCATCCTGATTTTGGTGCTGGCCTGTATGACGGAGCGCCGATAGGCATACCTTATGTGGTCGTCGCAGGCAGCCAGCCCAAGGTCAGTGTGCAATTTACCGACTATGGCGATGAAAGCGAACCCGGTCCTTACCCCATACCAAGCAACGCGCCGATAGAAGGGCAAAAAGCCAACGGCAGCAGCTTTGATGGTGACCGCCACGTCCTCGTCATAGACCGCGATGCCAACCGCCTCTATGAAGTCGGTAATGCCTATCCACAAGCAGGCGGTAGCTGGAAGGTCAGTGGCGGTGCCATATTTGATCTGACATCCAATACAGTCAGACCCGGTGGAAAACCAGGCTGGACCAGTGCCGATGCTGCAGGCCTGCCCATCTTCCCTGGTCTGGTACGTTATGAAGAAGCTGCTAGTGGTGTCATACGACACGCCTTGCGTTTTACGGTAAGCCGCACACGCCGCGCCTATGTACCGCCAGCGACACACTGGGCATCATCCAACACCAGCAACACCCTGCCGCCCATGGGCATGCGCGTGCGCCTGAAAGCCAGTTATCAGATACCTGCGAATTTTTCCAACGAAACCAAAGCCATCCTGCAAGCCATGAAAACCTATGGCATGCTTGTGGCCGACAATGGCTCCAACTGGTACATCAGCGGCGCACCTGATGCACGCTGGAATAACGATAAACTGGTGTCTGAACTGGGCAGTGTCAAAGGCAGCAGCTTTGAAGTTGTGCGCATGGACGGGCTGGTCACACCTTAGTTGCAGGCAGCACTATTTGGGAAGTTCATGATGGGATGTTCATGACGAGAGTGCTGTCGCTTCCTGCAAGAACCTGGCTTTGATTACTTCAACATCAGTATCAAGAAAGAAGTTTTCAAAGCTGGTTTCATCCGCAAATGAATTGCGTATCTGCGCCATCAATTCACCCAGTTGTTTACCAGACAGGCCAGTGATGTCAGCAACCAGGGCACCATTGAATTGCTGTTTCACTTGTTTTTTTCGCGCGTATTTTTCTAGCGCCTGCTCATGCGCCAGCTCGAAATCCGGGAAGCGGGCGAAAGCCATTTCCAGAAATGCCTGCTTTTGCTCTAGTCGTGCAGGCGTGCCACTTTCTGCCCATGCATAAGCTGGAAGTTGCACCACGTCCTGCTCATCCAGCCATAACAAGAAGGCATTGTAAGTCGCCCGCTTGGCATCGCGTATCCTGGCCTTGTGATTGCGGTTATCCAGCAGATAGATTTCGCGGTTGACATAGGGTGAAGACACAACATAGAGGAAGATATCTTCCAGGGTCTTGAACTGCCCTGCCGCACGCATGTCCTCATACAGCAGCGCATCATAGCCCAGCAAATTCAAGGCTGCGCCAAAATCCCGCGTAATGCACAATTCTGCAATCAGATGGTCTTTATTGTCCGGGTCACGCATGGGATACAACAAGCCCAGATGGCCAAACTTGGCCCCAAATTTATGCGCGATGCGACCTATCAGATTACCAAAATCATTCAAACCAAAATAGCGTGAAGCAAAATCAAACGAGACAGAGTCTGTCCTGATCAGATCAAGCTGGAATACACCTTCTGCAATAGCCAGGCCTATGCTGGTGACGTCACCATTGGCAACAACTTCTGTCGCCTGCAGTGCATCTGCAAATTGTCTGGAACTGTAACCATCGCCGGCCTCGATCAGGATATCAAGATCACCAAAATCAGCCTTGTCAGCATAGGCCATGACAGCCTCGATACGGCGCTGTGGAAAATGCCGCTGCAATGTCGTCACGGCATAGTGTTCCACCTCGCGATATCGTGCAGCTGGCAAACGAACTGAATCAGCCTTTAATGCATTTCCACCCATGATCTTCCTACCTGTCTCCGTGTTTCAGCAAATATGTGTTTGAAATCGCCTTGAACGACATGCTACCATCCAGACGCTTGAAGACCACGCCCTCCCTGGCTGTGGCCGGGTTCAGCGATCCGCCCTCAGCATAATCAAGCACTTTATTCACATCGCCAGCAAAGCGTTCCAGGGTCATGTTTTCCAGCCACGGCACCTCATGCACAATAGCACCCAGGGCGCGCAGTCTGGTCAGTACTTCCTGACGTTCTGCCCTGCCCAGATACCTGCCCGCGGCTATGTCAAAAATATCGAACAGGTAAAAATCCTGGCCCCGCATTTTCTCAGGATTACCCTGTATGCCTTCACCGATGATTTCACCTTGCAGTGCAAGATTGCGGCCATAGGCAGTCAGAGCCGTCAGCATCTGATTTTGTTTTGCTACGCGCCAAAGACTATTGGCTTCAGATTCCCTGATCCACCAGTTCCTGCCGCAAACACCAGATACGCCATCCTTGTGAAAGACTGTCATGCTGGAACCATCGAGCTTGATCGTGACTTCAAATTCTTCCCGTGTCTGAGTGCGCAAGACTTCCGTCAGATTCTGTATACGCTCTTGATCGGTCTTGCGTATGTATTCAGGAAAAGCGCCTTCTACTTCACCAGACAATGAGGCTGGAATGACTGGTTCCCATTTTTCTATACCCAATACCTGGCTAAAATCTGCGTTGCCGTCATCAGTAAGTTCAATCAATTCTGGGAACTGATTCAGCGGTAGTATCATGCCCTGTGAAATCTGGCCACGCAGTTTGATCGTGCGCAGCCTTATCCCGGTTTTTTCATTCCAGATAATTTTGCTTTTTTCCAGAAAGGAAAAACGTACATCGCTCAGAGGCAAAAAGGAATCGATCTCAAAATAGACACAGGCATCACCAACCTGAAATTCATTTTTCTTGACGACCACAGACCAACCATCCACGCTGGCGCATTCGATGGCGTCAGCATCAGGAATAGGCCTGATGTTGTTAACTGTTCTGATAGTGACTAATTTTCTCATGAGAATTCCTTTTTTATTTTTGTATGCGCATTTAAGACGACAGCAATTGTATTTGAATAGAGTGAAGAGGGGATTGGGAAATATAGAATAGTGGTCGAGATTGCTGGATTTGAACCAGCGACCGTTCGCATATGAAGCGAATGTTCTGCCAACTGAACTAAATCTCGAATCTGAACGTTGAGGTGGAGATGGGGATTGATCGCCACGAATCGGCAAGGCCGAAACGGGTCTGTGTGTGGCGATCAAAGATGGAGCGTCAGGCAGGACTTGAACCTGCAACAATCGGTGTAGAAGACCGGGGCTCTATCCTTTGAGCTACTGACGCGTATTGATATATGCCATCAGACAGATAAACTTTCGAAATACCTGGTGGCACGATACTTTTGATTATCAATAGAGAACGTTGACTTATAAAAATATGTAAAAGCAGCTTTAATTCATAGACTCAATGATTCATTTACGTATCGTAACTATTCAGCACCCAAGCATGGCTGAGGGACGTTGCCAGAGAATGAGAGTACAAGGGCCTTGAACAAAGGCTGTTCTTGTTTGCGTAAAGTAGCAAGGTAAGAACGGATAGTGCAGAAGGCGGTAAAGCCATGCGCGGTACGGAAACAACCGGATATTTTCTGCTTTAGCTTGGGCATACGGATATCACGTTCGGCACGGTTATTGTCGAACGGTACACGGTGATCCGTCATGAACCGCCAGACATCATCAGAGTATCGAGCCAGGCGTGCCAACAGATTGTAGGTAAATGTTTGTTTGATACACCCACGCGTATCGATACGCGTGGGGTCTCGTTCTTGTTTTGGATTGAGTTTCCACGCCTGGTTGAGCAATATCTGATAACGACTCAGATAATGAGCGGTGCGTGTCTGTTCAAGGCTTTGCTTGCCCATCGCCAGGCTATGATCGGTTTCTTTTTTTGCTGCACGCAGCAAATCGATCATCTCCTTTGCCCAGGGCTGTTTGGTCGTTTCTTCAATGAAGATCAATTCCCGCAAATGATGTGCATTGCACAACGCATGCAGGCAGGTATAGTGGGCATAAGGTTTCCAGCCATCATGTACTGCCACTCCCGCAAATACGGGGAGAATACCAAAGCTGTCCAGGGCTTCTTTCCCTCGTTTGAGGTGGGCCCCATACCAGGTCAGTGTTACCGTCGATGCACTATGCAACCATTGCTGTGTACGTCCGACATGCATGCTGGTTTCGTCGAAATGGACAACAGGTGCGATTTGTATCGCCCGGTTAATACGTCCGACCATCGGCAGTAATCTTTTAGCGCCCTCGTTGATATGATTTTGAAGCGTCCCGGTACTCAGGTTCAATCCGAATAAATCATGTAATGCCTGCGCTGTCCGGTCAACAGGTAACTGCTGATACTGCGTCAGATAAACAGTCGCCGCTTTGACCTGTGCGCCATATTGCGCTGCTTGTGTCAGGTCAGCAGGAAACACCCCCGTATGAAGCTTGCCGCAACGACGAAGGGCGACTTCGACGCGATGTGCGGTGGGTGACTTCTAGCCGTATGGGAGGTAAGTCAATGACTTGCCGTGTTTCGGCCGAGAGGGAAATGTCATCAAGTGGGATGTGATTTCCACAGGCATCACAGCGCGTTGCAATGGGATGAACGACAGTATGGTCACAATAGGCCAGGCGCTTGAGTGTTTTACCTGGATGTCCCGGTTGCCCGCCTACCTTGCCTCCTGTCTGGCGCAAGGATTTCGGCTTGCGTTGCAATCCATCTGTTGACGGTGGCTTGCTGGAATTGTGGCTGTCTTTAATCAATCTCGCTTCCAAGGCATTGATGCGCACTGTCATCGCATTGAGCGTGCTAATTAATTCCACAATGAGCACATCTTTTTGCTCGTTACTTAGCTCTCTTAGGTCGGGAATTTTTATCATCCCTTGCACTATGCAGCAAGTCAGGAATGTTTACAACTGCTGAATAGTTACTACGTATCAAAGAAAGTTGTTCTTTCAATTCTGTTGCGTGCACAGTGTTTGCGAATTGAAGCGCAATCGACACGGAAACTGGTTGTTCTTTAATAACTAAAGTAAATAAATCAAACCAACAGCTTTCTGGGAAATCCCAAAGATTAATTTTTACTTGATAATCTTCGTCGAGTCCTTGGCCAGTCGATAGCGAACCGATGCTCAAACCACTTATACTGGTGTTGTCTTCACCAAGAGTCGTACTATCTGCTTGCTGAAATGAGGAAATTAAGCTGTTTAAGTTGGGAGTTCCATCAGAAGGCCGTCTCTTGATCGAATGGACATTTTCACGCGCAGTTAAGGTGAAGAGTTCTTCGGAAAGCTCACCGTAGCGTAGGTAGAACTTGGTAAGCGCTTGCCATTTTGAGTCTTTATATTTCTTGAGCCATTCAAGATTTGGATCAGACAGAAGAATTGATGTCGCTCGCTCTTTAAGTAAAGCCATGGATTGTGAAACTAACACCTGACTCCATTTCCGAGACGGTGAAGTTAGGGATAAAAGTGTTGTCGATGCATTTTTTACAATCGTTACATGCTGCATAATTGACTTACGAGTTAAAACCCCGAAAGGAAGCAAGAGCACAACATTTACTCCATTGTCATTGCAAATACTTGCAATCTTTTCAGTAGAAATGTTTGCGTGCAAAAGTGCAAGAGTTATGTCTAGATTGTGAGCTGCTATTTCAGCTGCAACTACGTTAATTGCTTGTAATTCTCTATCGGATGGTTCCCGTGACGGAATTAGTAAAATCCAGCTTTTTTTCAAGAGACTAATATCTCCTTTCACAAAAAGCGTATCTTGCGATCTATAATCACCAATTTTTTTTGATTCGACACCAATAAATCCTAAATCAGAAGCAGCAAGAATTTCATCTTCGGTAGGTGTAATTTTTGTTTGTTGACCTGCCGCACGTGAATCTAGTGGTGCAAAGACATAAATACTGGCTGAAAGATCAGACAATTTATGTTCTATCATTTGTGAGACTCTATTCCAATCTAAACCTCCGTGGCCACAACCTAACGCAGGCAATGTCACGTTAACATTACCTAGCGGTTTAAGATACTCATAAAGTGCATCAAGGCCCGATTCTATATCTTCATATCGAGAAGGATCGCGCCAATCACGTTTTGTTGGGAAATTAACTACCCAATCTCCAATTAGCGAACGCCATATATGTAGTTTGCCAGGCTTTACAAAGTTATTCTTGCAGGCAAGTTTGTATTCTTTGAACATATCTGGGTAACGATGTTTAAATGCCAAGGCAACCCCCGCACCCATTACACCAACACAATTTACAGTATTGACCCGAATATCTGCCTGTATCCCAAACATGTCGCCTTTTACAAACTCAATCATTTTGTAAGTGGTTCCTTTTTATGATTCTTCTATTAATGAAAGGCAACGATTATAAAGTGCTTCGGCGTTTTCTTCGTCCCACCACTGCTCAACTAAAGCTGTTGCATCAGCCCGACATAATGCAAATAGCATATCAAGCTCACTTTTATCTTTCACAACCGAAATGATCTGATTTTCGTCGCGTCCTTTTCCAATCACGTCACCAACGAGATCGTGGTAGCAAACTAATTTGGTAAGTATTTCCGCATTTTTTTGAGATATTTTACCAACATGATTTGTTAATATTTCGACCATCATTGGCATTGCTCCGACGGGATGGTTTGGATCTACCTTTTGAAGTCCGCCATTCTTGTCCCAGCGTGATCGTGGACCTTTGCCAATATCATGTAGGTATGCCGCTAGTTGAGCCAATAGTTTCTGCCTCTCATTAAGGGCACTAAATTCGTCGAGGGTCAGCAGATTTGCAACAACATCTTGAGTATGTTTATCAACGGTTTTTTTATGAATGCCATTTTCAGACCTTAGGTTTACTAGTTCCGCTGTATGTGGTAAGCATCCAAAATTCTTCTTTAACCCCTCAAGCAAACTTTGTATATCTTCAAAATCAGCGGTATCTTCATGTTTACCAAGCTCTTCGCTTATGGCTTCACATGCTGTTTCGTAATCCATCGCAATTTCACGAGGGCCAGCGACGACACTTGTGCGTTTGTTTTCTTGAAAATTTGTGAACCAATGTCGCCTTGTTTGAGATTCAAATTCAATTGGTGGAAAATTGGCGCCAATTGTAGCAACAATTTTCTCTACACGAATTTTAATCTCATCATTCCAAACTACGCATCGTACTGCCTGCATTAGTGGTAAGTTATTGTATACAAGCATTTCAGCCATGCGACTATGCTTATAAGTATCGTCTTGGCTGCCCCAGGCTTTTGAATCTATCGCTTCCCAATTCAGCTTGTGGAGATCATTTGGATCTGCGTAGAAGTTTGGCGGGATAACAGTATTTGCCGAAGCATCTGAAAAAATAACATCTTCGCGGGTCACTAAAGAAATTGGAAATTCAAAATACAAAATTTCCATTTGATCTACATTCTTAACGTTGATTACACTAAGGAGCATAGGACTACGTGCACCAAAGTAAAGTGGTACATAGTCATGCACGCATCCGCCAGTTCCGCATTCAATTAGCATTTTTGATCTACGTTCTTGAATTCCTTGTGCAGCGACTGATCGATGTGATTCTTTTGGAAAGTCAATATGATTATTTGCGAGAAAGCCTGTTTTTAATAATCCTGGCAAATTGTCGATGTGAGTGAAATGATAAACAAATCGACCGGCGTGTTCTTTTGGAATTGTCATGGGTAGACCTTTCTTTTATCGTACATAAAACCTTGAGCACATAAGTAGGCGAAGTAAATTTACTTAAAATAATAACATTATTAAAATAATAATTTGTTAATCTTTATGAAATAAAGATAATTTTAACAATACATGTTGCCGGATGCCGTTCTTCTGATGCACATTTTCACTTCTCAAATGTATAGGCAGATTAATTGTATGAGCACTGATTCATTGGGTCTTGAGGGCGCAGTCAATGATTTGGACGTTGCTTTAAAAGTAAATGCCGTGCGAGATTTACTTCTTTATTCGAATTTGTATTGGTCTCTGTAAGTAATTTGAAGAGATTTAAGAAAAGATATCATTTCCAAAATTTTTGGTGCCGGCTGCAGGACTCGAACCCGCGACCCACTGATTACAAATCAGTTGCTCTACCAACTGAGCTAAACCGGCAAAACTGGCGCCCCATAGCGGAATCGAACCGCTGGCAACCCGCTAGACAGGCGGGGACTCTACCATTGAGTTAATGAGGCAAAAAACTGGCGGAAGATGTGCGACTCGAACGCACACAGGCTCGGGAGAACCATGCCGGGTTAGCAAGCCGGTGCAATACCATTATGCGAATCTTCCTTTGCTGACAGGACTTACGCAAAATTGTTCCAGCAAGGCTATCGCCAAGGAAACCTCCCTGGGAAGGGAGGTTCGTTCCGTCGGCAGACAATGTATAGTCTGAAACCCCGACTGCACCGTAGCGACGACGACAGTACTTTAGTACGCGGCTCCTAGGAGAGGAGCTGCAACGCAGTTGGGGCGGTTTTGCGTAAGTCCTAATAAAAAATACCGCGCATGTGCGTCTGCACATCTCACTGGTGAGGTAGCGGGGATCACATGATCACACGGTAAAACTGGACCCGCCTGCAGGGGTCGAACCTGCGGCCTCAACATTCGTATTGTTGCGCTCTTCCAACTGAGCTAAGGCGAGAAAAATGTTTGGCATCCCAGGCAGGACTTGAACCTGCAACCTTCGGTTTTGGAGACCGCGACTCTGCCAATTGAGCTACTGAGATATACAGGACTTACGAAAAACTGCCCCAGCTGCGTTGCAACTCCTCTCCTAGGAGCCGCGTACTAAAGTACTGTCTTCGTCGTTGACGCCTTGCTGGAACAGTTTTTCGTAATTCCTGTTTAGGGAACTGGTACTTGCAGATGGAGTTGAACCACCAGCCTCTGCCTTATCAAGGCAACGCTCTGACCAATTGAGCTATGCAAGTAAAGATAAAATGGTGCCCCTTGCTGGTTTTGAACCAGCGACTCACCGGTTATGAGCCGGTTGCTCTCCCACTGAGCTAAAGGGACGTTGTGGCTCCTCGACCTGGATTCGAACCAGGGACATGCGCATTAACAGTACGCCGCTCTGCCGACTGAGCTATCGGGGAATTAAACTAAAATGCATCTCTCGCTGTTGAAGAAATGCGTTCAAAAAACATCGGTTGAAACGACTACGCTTTAATCGATATTCTTGGTGGTCGGGATAGAGAGAATCGAACTCTCGCCGTTCGGTTAAAAGCCGAATGCTCTACCTTTGAGCTACATCCCGCGTGATGGTGAAGTGTGGCATCTGACGATGCCTGGTCTTTCGCTTCATGACTTACTCCTGTTGTTGAAATGAAAAAAATGGTGGAGGTGGACGGAATCGAACCGACGACATACTGCATGCAAAGCAGGCGCTCTCCCAACTGAGCTACACCCCCGTAATAGATAAAGATACTGTGCTTGTACTTAAGTACTACTATGATTTCTGGTGCGTCCCCGTGGTAACGATCCACGCTCTCCGATTCTTCAAAACGGCGCTTTCACCTGGTTAGCTTGAGACACAAAAAATGGTGGATGGTGATGGAATCGAACTACCTATGAGCGGGCGCTCTTGCGATTTACAGTCGCATCCCTTACCGGTTGGGTAACCATCCGTAAAACTGTTGATACTGGAGTCTTTGAGCGGAATCGAACCGCCATTCGCTGATAGAAAGTCAGCTGTCCTCTCCATTAGACGACAAAGACATCATGAAAAAAACCTCGGCAATAGTAAGTACTAATAAAGTCACTTTCATGATGGAGCGGGAGAAGGGAATTGAACCCTTATCTTAAGCTTGGAAGGCTTCAGCTCTACCTTTGAGCTACACCCGCATATAAACGTGTTTCATCTTCAATGATGAAACGAGTTTTTGTATTCAGTCTTACCCCAAAAGCAGGCTTTCCTGCCCTTGGGATAAAACTGTTGAACTTCCCAAATTGTTAAAGAGCTTCTATGATCCGGTGTTGTCCGGTCACGACCGCGTTGGCGGGCCGAGTTGGCGAATTTAACTGCTGTGGTTTGCCTTGAATACTGCAAGCAAACCCAAAATCTAAAATAAAAAAACGACACCAAAAAATCAAAAAGCCCGGAGCTTTTCAGGGCATCCGGGCTTTTCAGCGCTAGGGTCTTGGGTGGCTTTAACTGCCGCCTGTGACCTTCAGGGTTTCCCCTCGAATGCTTGTGTTGTTAAACCATGTGGCCGCAAAATTAATTGGGCTGACATCATTGAACATCTCACTATCTGTATCTTTAGTTGTGCGTGTATCTGTATTCGTACGATACGAGGCTTCATAGCCATTCCATGTGCCAACTGCTGCGCCTTCAACTTTGGCAACCGACGCCAAAGCCCGCGCTGTCTTGCGCAAGTTTTGTATCAGTTGTTGTGTCAAAGTTGTTTTCACGATCATTCCTAAATTGTGTGGTGTTGCTTGGTTGATGTACGTATCTTGCCACAGCTTTTTTATAAAAACAAGCATGGCATGACGAATTTATTCAAATTTATGATGTTTTTTTGCGACGCATGCAAATGTGGAGTTCGTTGCCTCGCATATGTAGAGGCGCTTGCATGCCCAGGTTGCACTATGAAAAGCCAGTCCCAATCTCATCTCATTTGCCTGCTGAGCCGTCAATTGGCATTGTGATTTTGATGTGCCTGATTTCTACAAAAGGTTTTGAGCAGATTTTTCGACCTCGTATATATAGGCGCGGTCTGCCAGGCACCTATATTTGCATGTCTCATTCCACTACAAAATAAAATGTAGTCAAATTACTTAATATGTATTGTTGTGTATCAACAACCGTGCATGAGCATGATTTTAATGATTTCTATGAGTGAATTGCTAATTTCCTTAAAGATTTTGTGCTGCACAACAGCATGAATATATTTATATATTAATAGTTTTTGTATTAAAACTACTGCACAATTTTTAAGCTTATCAAAAACTTATGTGGCACTAAAGACCGCTAAGTCCGGATATGCCTTGCAGGTAAGGTGGTTTTTCCACCGTGGATTGCCATTGACGGTGCCGCCGGGTAAGACGGGCGGTGAGTTTGGGGCTGTTGAGGCGATGCTTGAATCGACCTGCATGAAATTGGGGGCAGTTCAAATCCTTTGGGTTTGAGTTTGCCAAGGCAAAAAGTGAGGGGACAATATGAATCAAAATCTAAGCAAGGAAAGTAGTAAAGGCGGCAGCAGAGGCGGTATCAGGGGCACATTACATAAAGCATTCTTTTGTGGTGTGGCTGGTTTGATGCTGGTGGCAGCAAGTGCACCTGCGCTAGCCTTTAATCCGCGTGACACTTCGGTGCAGATGTTTCACTGGAAGTGGAGCGATATCGCAAAAGAATGCAGCAATTTTCTTGGCCCGCAAGGCTATGGTGGTGTGCAGATATCCCCACCCAGTTCAGCCAATCGTGGCAACAACTGGTGGGATATTTATCAGCCAGTTGACTACACCAATCTGACTAGCAAGATGGGCACAGCAGCAGAGCTGCAAGCCATGATCAATACCTGTCACGCTGCAGGTGTACGTGTATATGCCGACATCGTCGTCAATCATCTGGCAGCGGGAAGTGGTACTTCTACTGGCGGTGCAGGCTGGGTGGCTGCCAGCAGTTATCCGCGTTTCAGTGCCAATGATTTCCATCCTGCCTGCGATATCCAGGGCAGTGATTACAGTAATAACCGCAATGCCGTCACCCAGTGCCGCCTGGTCGGCCTGCCTGATCTGGATACGGGTGCCAGCTATGTACAAGGCCAGATCAGGAGTTATCTGACCAGCCTGATAGGCATGGGTATAGATGGCTTTCGCTTCGATGCGGCCAAGCACATACGCCAGACAGATCTGCAGACCATCGTGAATGGCGTAACGCACACTACCAATTCTGGCGAGCCTCTGTGGATCACGCAAGAAATCATTACCGATGGCTCAGTAGACCGTAATTCTTACCTGAGCATAGGCACTATCAATGAATTCAAGTATGCAACGGCGATGAAAGAAACCTTCCGCAACCTCAACGGTGCCAGCATTTCGCAAATGCGCAGCATCATGGGCACGCCCGGTAACTGGGGTGGAACCTGGGGCTTTTTCACGGACAGCAGCAAGGCCACCGTGTTTGTGAACAACTGGGATACTGAGCGCAATGGCGATTCCATGAACGCCAGTAACCGCAGCGGTGCGACCAATGATACACAGGGTAGCAAGCGCTATGATCTGGCGAACATCTTCATGCTGGCCTGGCCTTATGGTGAGGCGCAAGTGCATTCCGGTTTTATCTTCACGGACACCAATGCCGACGCACCAACCGCCAGCCCCTTTGATGCGAATGGCAATCCACTGATCAACCAGCAATGGGATTTCATCCATCGCTGGGCTGACATCGCCAATATGGTAGCTTTTCGTGCGGTGACATCGGGCCAGGGTGTCGATAATTTTACCAGCGGCAGCGGCAACCAGATCGCCTTTAACCGTGGCAGCAAAGGTTTTGTCGCCATCAATAACGAGTTCAGTGCATGGAACCAAAGCTTCCAGACCTTGCTGCCTGCAGGTACTTACTGCAATGTCGTGCATGGTGTAGCCAACGCTGGCAAGACCGCTTGTACGGCAGATGCGGTGGTGGTTGCTGCCAATGGCATGGTCACTCTCAGCATACCCGCAAATGGTGGCAGCACGGTACCTGCAGTAGCTTTGCACATCAACCAGAAGCTGGGCGCTGCCTCGAATGACATTACCGCACCATCTGTTCCTGGTGGTCTGACGGCAACTGCTACCAGCAGTAGCAGCATCAACCTGAGCTGGAGTGCGGCTACCGACAATGCCGGTGGCAGTGGCGTAAAGGGTTATAACGTTGCACGCAATGGTGGGAGTCTCGTGTTCAGCGCCAGCACCAGTTTTGTTGACAGCGGCTTGTTACCTGCTACCACCTACAGCTATACCATCGCAGCGGTGGATAATGCCAATAATGTGTCAGCCAGCAGCATTGCGGCCAGTGCAAAAACTCTGGCGGGTGCCTGTCAGGTACAGGTAAACTTCCAGGTCACCAATAACAATACGGTGGTGGGGCAGGATGTGTATGTCACTGGCAGCGGGGCAGAACTGGGCAACTGGAATACTGCAACTGCCACCAGGCTGTCAGGCAATCTCTGGCCCTTGTGGACGGTGTCGCGCAACCTCAATGCCAGCACTACTTATGAATACAAGTACATTACCCAGGGCGTCAAACCCCTGGCATGGGAAGTGGGGGCAAACCGTGTCATCAATGTTCCTGCCTGTGGCAGTGGTCCGGTATCAATACCGGCCAGTACTTTTCGCCAGTAAGCTGTTTCAGATAGCTATATCGTCTGGCCGTATCGAACATAGGCCCAGGTGAGTATGAGGATCAATGGCATGCCATTGATCCTTTTTATTTTTGCAGCGCCTCGATTTTCTTTTGCAAGGATTTATCGACTACAAAATCTGGATAGACTGCGCGGAATTTTTTCCACTCTTCCAGTGCTTCATGGTTTTGTTTTTCCTTGAGCAGTTTTTCTATTTTTGCCTGCCAGTCCGGGGCATCTGGTGCCTGTACAGGTGGTACGGCAGCCAGGGTCTGGACTGGTTGTGCAGCAACACGGGCTTGCTTATCGGCTTGCACGTCCGCCTTTTTGTCAGCATTCATGCTGTCCATGGCTGGCTTGGCCAACGGTGCCGACGTTGCAGCAGCAGGTGCGCTTTTCGCCATCAGGGGCGACGCTGCCCTGGCAAGAGGTGGCGCAGGAGCTTGCAGGCGGCTATCAGCTTCAGCTTCTTTGGCAAGCTGCCTTGGCGCTTCTTCCTTGGCGGCGATTTTGAATGATTCCGTGTTTCTGGCACGTTCTGCTTCTGCGTGCCGTACTACTTCTGGCATTTTCTCGTTGGCCATACCTCCGGCAATTGCTTTTGGCGCTGATGGCGGGGCCTCGGCAAGCTGTACCGGTGCAGGTGCCGCAGCGGCTGGTGCTGGGTTGGCGGGCATGGCAGTTGCTGGTGGTGCGTAAGCAGATGCTTCCCGGGGCGGGGCAGCGGCAGCAACGGGGGCTGATTTCATCTCCGCATCCGCTCTGCGCTCTGCCTTGGCCTTGGGCTCTATTGCATAGTCCCTGGCCGCAATCTTGCCCGCAGCATCTGCCTGAGGTGCGGATATTACAGGCGGAATGGCGGCAACTGGCGGCATGTTCGCAGACGCGGCCGCTGCAATCTCGCCATTCTTCACTTCTTGCGGATAAATGACTTTCTCTTCAGCCTGCCTGGTATTGGCTGCTGCAATTTCCTCTTCATGTTCTTGTCGCAGCAGGAACAAGGGGACCGCAAGCAAAACACTGGCGGCAAGGCCGAGTGGCGTTTTCCAGCGCCATAAGAAGGAAGGGTGATGGGGTGATGCATCAGGATTGTTGGCATCATTGGCAGCTACAACTGCCGGCGTAGTTGCGCCTGCCATAGCCAGGGCTGCTTCAGCGTCAGCCATGATGGCGGCGTCCAGTTCAGCCGATGGTGTATCTTGTGGCAGATCTTGCAGCAAGAGGGCGAGTTCATCCCCACCTTGTAAAAAGGCATCAAATTCGGCATCTGCCAAATCGTTGTTGCTATCCTTGATGTCTTTATCGCTCATGCTGGCTCACCTTGCTTCGTCTGGCTATGCAATTGGGAGCGTAGTTTTTGCATTGCATAGCGTAATCTGCTTTTGACAGTTTCTACCGGTACTGCAGTCACCGTGGCAATTTCTTCCAGGCTGAGTCCGTTAAATTGTTGTAAGACCAATGCTTCTTTCTGGTCATTCGGCAAGACACGGATGGCTGCGTGCAGCCTGTCGTTTTGCTGCTTCTTGTCCAGCGCTGCTTCTGGTGACAAGCCATCATGGGCAATGTCCGCACTACTGGCTGTGCCATTCAACTCAGTATCGTCATTTTCCTGGATGAGCTGGCTTTCTTTTTGCCGTAATAAGTCAATCAGGCGGTTGCGGGCAATCTGGTAAAGATAAGTGCGAAAGCCCGCCAAGGGCGTGTAGCTGGTCCTGGCCGTATGCAGGGCTGCCCAGCTGTCCTGCACGATTTCATCGACCCATTCGCGGCGGGGTGAACGCCAGCTGATAAAACGATACAAACCATGACTATGTCGCTGATACAGCTCCTTGAAGGCGAGCAGGTCGCCTTTGCAATACAGCAGCATCAAAGCTTCATCGGTGTCAGGTTGGGGGATCATGTCCCCTAGTTTACCGGAAATCCCACTGCCGCCAACAAAATTTCTGATCT
This sequence comes from Undibacterium sp. FW305-107, assembly GCF_058788535.1. NCBI lineage: Bacteria > Pseudomonadati > Pseudomonadota > Betaproteobacteria > Burkholderiales > Oxalobacteraceae > Undibacterium > Undibacterium sp. FW305-107. The sequence continues at coordinate 356,004 of NZ_JBYTAV010000004.1, read as the reverse complement.
GCCATGCCGGTAAATGTTTATAGATGAATGCCAGGTACAGCACTTTCCCCTCAGCATATTTCCTGATCAAAAAGTGCTGCACCTTGTCCCCCTTATTGCTCAGAGTACTCAGGGTGTGATATTGATGTTCAGTGGACTGGTCCACGTCTTGTCCGTATCGTTGTAGTACAGGTAGGCGGATGATGCCGGGCCGCTATAACTGCCTGGCACGCTTGCCACCAGGTCTATACCCAGTTTCTTGACTTCACCAGGCTTCATGTCGCGGAAGTAAAGTATCACTTCACGGGCGCGGGTTTCAAAGAAAGCGATCTGGCCTTTTTCACGCAATTCCTTGAGCTGCCAGTTCTGGAAAGTCAAGCCACCAGGCAAGCCCAGACGCACCAGGCTCATCGGTTGACCGGCCTGAGTCTTGTTGCTGATGACTGCATCCAGCCTGACGGTTTCACCCATTTTCAATTCAGACTTGGCCAGACGGGTTTGCAAATCAACTACGGCAGTCCTGGATGATGCCGGTTCGGTAGTGCGATATTCGACAGCGATTGAGTAAGGCAGGGCATCGTTGTTTTGCGATTTCAGAGTGATGATATGTTTGCCCGGTGCCAGTGCCTTGTCAAAGTCCGTGAACAAGATCGCGTCACGACGGCCTGCTTCATAACTTTGTTCGCTGACCACGACACCATCGACCAGCAAACTGACTTTGCCAGGCTTGGGCGCAACGCGGGTGGCATTGTCATAAGCGATCATGGCTTTCAAGGCCAGCACAGTTGCCTGCGTTGCACCCCATTGGCCAAAGCCGCTACGGTTGTTTTGCAGCCAGTTGATGCCCTTGCGTGCCTGCTCCAGATGGTCACCAGATTTCAGCATGGCCAGTATTGCCAGCGAAGTCGTTTCTATATGCAGATTGCTGCCACCACTGCGGGTGATGGAGTGATCAGCATTCGTCCATGCGCCTGATGCAGCCTGCATATTCGCCAGTTTTTCTACCGCAGCCTTGCGGGTTTTTTCTGGTACAGCTGCTTTGCCATTGCCTTCCAGCATGCTGCCAACTGCCAAGGCCAGTTGATAGGCATCCTGGGTGTTCTCAGCCAGTGTGACTGATTTTCCTATCTCTTTGTCCAACCCGGTTTCACCGGCGCTAACCAGCGCCCACGTGATATAGGCATCAGTCACAGCAGGGGCAGCACGTCCAAAGGTGTCAAGCGCCTTGGCATCTTTCTGATAACCGCCACTGCCATCACGCCTGGATTTCAGCCATGCTGCAGTGCGTGTCATCATGGCCTTGTCGACTTCACCATAGATAGGTTTCATGTCAGCAAATTCCAGCAGGCCGTAGGCTGTCAGTGCTTCATGCCCGGGGTCACCGCCAAACCATTCATAGCCTTTTTTCGGCGATTCAAAACCAGTCAGTTTCTTGTAACCGCTATCCAGCAATTTACCTGTGCGTTCCAGCAAAGCGGTGTCTGCCACATCATGCTGCTTCAGGTATTGCATGATCATCACGTTCGGGTAATTGGTGGACGAGGTTTGTTCAAAGCAGCCATAAGGTTCGCGCAGCATGCCTTCCAGACCCGATATCATCGTGGACAATGACGAGGTGTATACCTTGATGCTGGCTTGTACGCTACCTTTGCTGGCCTTGCTCAAGTCAACTTCATAACTTGCCTGCCCCTTGATTTGCCCGGATTTTTCTGCCAGTTGTGGAAAGCCAGGTGCCACCACCGGTATGCTGCGCAAGACTTCATCCTTCAGGCCTGATGCCCTGGCGGACAACTGCACTTCAGATTGCCCGCGCATGCCTGTCACTTCCAGCGGGATGAACATGCTCTTGCGTTGTCCCGCAGCCAGCCTGTCATCCTTGCCTTTACTATTTGTCGCTTTCAGCAAGCTGCCAAAATTCGCATCCAGTGCCACGTCCAGGGCTTGCTCACTGTCATTGCTGAGCGTCACCGGGATCAATGGTTTGTCACCTGCCGATATTTCCAGCGGCAACTTGGCTGATAAAGAAAATGGCAACGAAGACTTGATAACAGTCTCGTCACGACCTGCCAGGCCCGCACCAGTGGCACTGATACCCTCAGTCGAAACGCGGAAAGATGTCACCGCATCAGACAAGGTAAACTTCACCGTCGCCTTGCCCTGCTTGTCGGTTTGCACTTTAGGTGCCCACATGACGGTTTCACGATAATCATCACGCGGACCAGCGTAGTTGGGCTTGAATGCAGGCACAGGGAAGACGCGTACCGCAGCCCAGCCTTGTTGCCTGGCATCCCTCTCCTCTACTTTAGCGGCAGCGCGGGCAAAGTCCTTGTCGACAGCGATTTCTTTTGCAGCTTGAGCTGCCATGAATTTTTCCTCGGCGACCAGGCCATTTGCCATATCTGCCTTGAAGACGGGACGCGCAAGAATTTCACCCTTGACTTCGCGTGGTCTGACGGCATCTGCGGCAATGACAGGCATGGCTTCAAGCATAGGGGGAGCCATTTTTTTCAATTCCATAGCTGCTGGTGCCATTACCTTTGGCGGTGGTGCCATTGCCATCATGGGTGGGGCCGGTGCTGCCAGGACACGCATATTGTCTTCTCTACGGTTTATCCTCCCGCCAGCAACGGTACGGACAGAAAAATCAGCATTCAGTACAGGCTGCCATTCAAAACGGCGATAGCCACGCGTACCCATCAGCATGTCCAGTGCCAGTGCGCTTTTTTCTTCTGTCAGGTCAGTATAAAAATTCGGTTCCTCTATCTTGCCTGGCAATTCTGTTTCCAGCATCAGGCGCGACAGCAGGTGGGCACTCTTGTCATCGGCAAAGGAGAGCACCGTGTCATCCACCACTGCCAGTGTCAGTTCGGCAGGTACGGCTTTGCCGCTACTGTCCTTGGTGGTGATATTCAAGGCCACCTGGCCGCGTGGTGTATAAGATTTTTTGTCGGCTTCCACCTTGACATCCAGGCGTTGGCGACGGTTGCGGAATACCAGGCGTTCTGCAAGCGGATTGAGATTCTGATCAAACAGCGTGACCCTGGCGACGCCAGCGGCATTCTGTATCGCTGCGTCCTTGGCCTTAAGGTAAATCACTGCCGGTTTGTCGCTACCCGCTTCAATAGCACCGACATCAAAAACGTTTTCGCGCACGGTGGCAGCCACCACGACTTTTTGCTTGTCCGTGCATTGCACTCCAACGCGCAAAGCTTTTTCCTGACCATCAAGGTCATCATAATTACGCAAGACACAGCCTTTTTCTTCCACCAGCGGCAGGGCATAAGTCTCAGTCACGGTATCTGGTTTGCTGATCTCGGCACGATAACTGCGGCCAGTGGCAGGCGTGAAATTGATCCTGCCCAAACCATTTTTGTAGGTAGCGAAGCGGGCAACAGCATTGCCCAGATCATCGACCAGGCGGCCCTCTACATCTGCCGGCTTGCCTTGCTTGTTTTTTGCTTCAAAGTACAAACGGCTGGGCAAGCCTGCTACCATCTTGCCGCCTTCAGGGAAGAAATCCAGCGAGAGTTTTTTCTGCAAGATAGGGATGGATTTGGAAATCGATTCAGTGATACCACCGTCTTCTACCAGTATCGTCAGCAAGCCTTCGCCCGACTCTATATTTTTGGGCAGATCAAATTTGACCAGGGCATCACCGCTGGCATTGGTACTGGCTTTGACACGCGGCAGCTCGACACCATCAACCGTGGCGATAGCAATCAGTTGCTTGCCCGCCAGTGCTTCGCCCGTTGGGCGTTTGACTTCTATGGTGACGCTGACCTGCTCACCTGCACCATAAGATTTCTTGACGAATTCCAGTTTCTTTTTCATGCGCGGTGCTTCATAAGCCGAGACAATGATACTGCGCTCAACTCTTTGCCCTTCACCTGTACTGGCACGCAAAGTATATTCGCCACCTTGTGCTTCTGGCGGGATGATAAAGTCATTTGCTGCACTACCCGCAGTGACTTGCAGGCGCTTGCTCATGACGCTGCTGCCCTTGGGGGAAATCAATTCCATGGTGATGGCAGCCGTGTCTGCTGAAGCCAGTGTTTTTTTCATTAAAGCCCAGGTTTTGAACCAGATGGTTTCGCCCGGTTTGTACAAAGGTTTATCTACCTGTATCAACATCTGCTGCCCAGCATTGCCATCAAAATAGCTGTTAATCAAAGCCGGCAGATCTTTGCCGTGCACGGTGTTGTCACGGCTGGCAGCAGCAGGGGCAGGTTCGGCGACGACTGGCGCTTGCACGGCTTTACGGGTGAGCTTTGTCACATCCGTGCTGTCTTTTGCATCTGTGACCTCACTGTCTGCTTCAAGAGGCCCGGCTTGTCTCGGTAGCTCGGTCACATGACCGGGATCTTGTTCAGCAACATTGCTGATCTGGCAGGCACTGAGCATCAATGTCAATAATAAGGTACTGGGCTTTTTTATCATGGTAGTCTCCAAAAGGATGCTGTAAGGGCGTGTTCTTTCACACGTCAGAGGCAGCTCTGACGTGTGAACATAGTTAATTCAGATTATTTAACGGTAGTGGCCGGGATCAGGCACAAAGCCGCCGGGGAAGGGATTAGGCTGTGCAGGATATACGTCGCGGTTGCGGGGAATAATGCCGCGAGCCACCAGATTGGCATAGCTGTCATAGCGTATGCTGATGATTTCATCTGCCTGTGAACTGGCGCGCTGGAAGTCAGTTGATCTTACCGTGCTGTTGATGCGCTCGCCGTGGCCAGTACCTATCCTGGATTCTGCCTTGTCTGCTGCGATGGCGCCCTTGGCCTGGTTACTCGCCATTGGTGCTGCAGGAGCTGGAGATGTCTGGGCCCTGCGTTCATACTCTGGTTCCATGATAGCGACAGGAGCCACATATTCCCTGAACAGTGCAACACCGATGACACCAACATTGTCTGGCCGCCCTGTGCGCGCCGCATAAGAATCAGACAGTTGCGTGAAATAAAAGGCTGCCACTTCATCCATATTCTTGCGCCAGCCCTTGATTTCCATGGGCTGCCAGGCACTCAAAACATAGCCAGACTGCGTTGGCGCTGCCGTGCTGCCAGTCAGTGCATTGACACCATCGACGGACAAGACAGACAAAATCCTTTCGCCAGTCTTGTTCCTGACTTCTACCGCATAACGCTCACCTGGCTTGCCAACGACATAATTGTTACCCTGATGCCGCCAGATGGGCAGGCGTTCACCTGTGCTTTGATTGATGATGCTGACGGCAGCCAACTGCCCGGCGCTAGCCACGCCTGTGATGCTGGCTAATACCAGGCTAGCCAGTATTGATATCCATTTTTTCATTTTCTTCTCCGTAAACATGAGGGTCATGATCATTAAACGGAGCAGAAAAACAAAAGGGGTTAAAAGTTTTTATATTTTTTCAGGATCGCTGTGAATTGCCCACAAAATGAAACATTCATTAATAAATCGGCAGAAGTGTGTCGATAGTGTAATATTAATTAAGCCTGATTGTATGAATACAGCTATGAAGCTAATAATCTTTTATTGCTAGGGCGTAGATAAATGAGGCCTGATCAGCAGGTAAATAACAGTTTCTTTACTTCCGACAATAGCGACAGGCTATTTCGGCGGAACCACGATGAATAAAGACAATACTTCATTCATAGAGTTATTTCAGGCCCACCCGATACCGATGTGGGTGTACGACTTGCAGACGCTCGCTTTTCTGACCGTCAATACAGCGGCAATTGAGCATTATGGTTACACTAAAGCCGAATTCCAGGCCATGACCATAGAAGCGATCAGGCCACCCTATGAAAAGGAGAGGTTACTGCAGAATTTGCAGCAGAAAACAGCCACAGCTTTTGAAAAATCCGGTATCTGGCTGCATAAAAAGAAAGATGGCAGCATCATCAATGTCGAAATTACTTCACATCCACTCCATTTTGAAGGGCGCTTGTGCAAATTTGTGCTGGCACATGATGTCACCGAGCGCTTGCATGCACAAGACAAAGTAAGCCGCCTCAGCCGGATTTACGCTGTACTCAGCCGTATCAATTACCTTATTGTCCGCACCCGTGACCGTGCCGCCCTGTTTCAGGATACCTGCCGGATTGCCACTGAAGAAGCTGAATTTCTTGCCGCCTACATCGCTATTATTGATCCGGACACGCTTGATGGCAGTGTAGTGGCCTGGGCCGGTGATATTTCCCCTGAAATTGGTTCTGCAGGCCTGAACTTTGGTATTGACATGGCAGCATCGCCAGCGATGGTGGCCGTACGCACAGGCTTGCCAGCCATCTATAACGACAGACTTGAAGCACCCGGCATGTTTATTCCTGACGGCAGGTTTATTGAGGGCCAGCTTGGGTCCATGGCAGCCTTTCCCTTGCACGTGGATAAACGTCCCGTTGGCGTACTGGTCTTGTTTGCTGATACTCCTCATTCTTTCGATGACTCAGAGCAAAAACTATTGACTGAACTTGCCGCCGATGTTGCTTTTTCATTTCAATACATAGGGCGTGAAGAATCCCGCAAGCATGCCAATGCCCGTTTGCAGGAGAGCGAGGCGGGTCTGCGTCGCGCGCAATTGATGAACAAGACCGCGCACGTCATTACCGGCCCTGACGGAGCTTTTGAACGTTGGTCAGATACGCTGCCCATACTTATCGGTGTGGATAATAGTGGCATGCCACCTGATACCCGGCTCTGGCTGGATATCATTCATCAGGATGACCGTAACAAATTCCGTAATGCCTGCATACAGGCAGGCAGACTAGTGAGCCGGGTGGAAATCGAATACCGGGTGTGGCGCGGTGATGGCAATCTGGTACAGCTCAAGCAAGTGATGGAACCTTTGCTGGAAGATGGCGTAGTTCACGGCAAGACAAGATGGTTTAATACCATACAAGATATTACCGAACAAAAATCCCAGCAAGAAAAAATAGCCAGGCTAAGCCGCATTTATGCAGTGCTGTCCGGCATTAACTCTGCCATCGTGCGCACCCACAATCGCATGGAACTGTTTCAGGAAACCTGCAGGGTTGCGGTACACGAAGGGGCTTTTGGCATGGCCTGGGTCGCAAGTACCGACGTGCACAAACGCAGTGATCCTGTTGTTGCCTTATACAGCAATGCGTCCGACCTCGCAGCACAGCTCAGCCTGAAGGCTTTAGCCAAAGCATCAGACAACAATATGCCATCAGATATCGCAGTGCGCGAAATGCGTATGCTTATCTGCAACAATGTGCAGGAAGATCCTGCACTGGCGAATTTCAAAGACGAATTACTGGCACAGGGACATCTTGCCCTGGCTTGTTTGCCGTTGGTCACAGAGAACCGGGTCGTAGCTGTGCTGACATTGTTTGCCGGCACCATTGATTTTTTCGACGAAGGCGAAATAAAACTCCTCAATGAACTGGCTGGTGATCTTTCATTCGCCCTGCAATTTATTGATAAGGAAGAGCAACTTAGTTATCTCGCGTTTTACGACAAGCTGACAGGCCTGCCAAATAGCCGTTTGTTCAATGACAGACTGACGCAGCTAATGCATTCTGGCACGCAGGAACCTAACAAGGCGGCCATCATCCTGTTGAATCTGGACCGGTTTTCGCAACTCAACGATGCTCTTGGCCGCCACGCCGGTGACAACTTGCTGATACAGATTGCGGGGCGGCTGCAAGCATCCTTGCAAGAGCCTTATACCCTGGCCCGCATTGCCGGTGATACCTTTGCGATTGGTCTGGCTAATCTGGTACAAGGTGGGGATGCAGCTTCCATACTTGAGCATAATGTCTTCAGCACCTTTGCTGAAGATTTCTTGCTGGACCATCAGCCAGCTCGCGTCTCTGTCACTGCAGGCCTGGCACTTTACCCTGATGATGGCGCGGATACTGAAACCTTGTACAAGCATGCCGAAGTAGCGCTAAAAAACGCAAAGACATCTGGCGAGCGTTACCTGTTTTATGCACCACTGATGAATGCCGCGCTGGCAGCCAAGATGCTGCTGGAAAATGAACTCCGCACAGCCTTGAGTAATAACCAGTTCGTCATGTATTTCCAGCCGCGTGTCGATCTGCTAAACGGACATATAGTCAGTGCAGAAGCCCTGATACGCTGGCAACATCCAGAACGTGGCCTGATTTACCCGGGCGACTTTATTCCGGTAGCAGAAGATACAGGCTTGATCGTACAGATAGGTGAATGGGCTATCAAGGCAGTGTGCGCGCAGCAGGCCGCCTGGCGCGAGCAGCAAATAGAGATTGTCCCGGTCGCAGTCAACCTGTCTGCCGTGCAGTTTAAGAATGGCAAAATCCTCGACATCATCCAGGATGCCATCAATAGCCACGGGCTCGAACAGCATCATATCGAATTTGAACTCACCGAGTCTGTTGTCATGGGCAACCCGGAAGAAGCCGCGCAAACGCTGAAAGCCATCAAAACCATGGGTATGCAATTGTCCCTGGATGATTTTGGTACAGGCTATTCTTCACTGGCTTACTTAAAGCGCTTTCCGTTTGACTTCGTCAAGATCGACCGCGCCTTCATCATTGACGTTACCAATAATCCTGGCGATGCCGCCATCACCACCGCAGTGATAGCCATGGCACACAGCCTGAATTTGCGTGTCGTGGCAGAAGGCGTAGAAACCGAAGGGCAATTACAATTACTGCGCAGGCTGCGTTGCGATGAAATACAAGGCTATTATTTCAGTCGCCCGGTACCTGCCGAGGACTTCGCCGCCATGCTGCGCGAGGGCAAACGCCTGTTGCCACCAAAAGAAGTTGTTGATGGCACCAAGACCCTGCTGATCGTTGATGACGAACCGAATATCGGTTCCGCACTCAAACGCTTGCTGCGTGGCGAGGGTTACCACATCCTGACTGCAACCAGTGGTCAGCAGGGGCTGGACCTGCTGGCTGTCAACCCGGTGCAGGTCATCATTTCTGATCAACGCATGCCCGGTATGGTCGGGACCGAGTTTTTGCGCATCGTCAAAGAGCTGTATCCAGATACCATACGCATTATCTTGTCAGGCTATTCCGATCTGGTACCTATCGCCGAAGGCGTGAATCGCGGCGAAATCTTCAAGTTCCTGACCAAACCCTGGGAAGACGCACAATTGAAAGAAAACATCCGTGATGCTTTCATGCGTCACCGGCCAGATGCCTGATCATTAAACCTGAGCTAAGATTGATGATGCCTGCCTTTGCTTTTCGGCGATAATGCGGGAACACATTGCGCCCATGGATGATGTGAGTGCAGTACCCCAGGGCGATGCACCGGCAAAACAGTTAATCAACAGAGAATCAGCAGAGGTTCGCATGAACACAGAAAACACTTCCACACCAGAAGCAAGGACCACCCAAGATGAGGCTTTTCTGGATGCAACAGAAGTGCGCGTCCTTGGCGTACTGGCAGAAAAAGAAGCCGCCACGCCCGATAATTATCCGCTGTCATTAAATACCCTGGTGAATGCCTGCAACCAGCTCACCAGCCGTGACCCTGTCATGTCCGTGACCGAGTCTGAAGTACTGGAAGCCATAGACAGGCTGGCTGCCAAAAAACTGGTGAATGCCATCCACCAGGCCGGTGCCCGCGTCGCCAAGTATGAGCACCGCATGCGCATCAAATGGATGCTGGACCAGCCTAAGGTGGCGGTATTGACCATACTCATGCTGCGCGGCTTCCAGACCGCAGGCGAGATCCGCGCCCGCGCTGGCCGCCTGCATGAGTTTGCCAGTGTTGCTGACGTCGAAAAATGCCTCGACTACCTGATGGACAAATACCCGCCGCTGGTTGCCCGGTTGAACCTGACACCAGGCACCAAGGAGCCGCGTTACGCACACCTATTGTCCTGCGATGAAGCCTGCCTGGATCAGGCCGAAGCTTCTAGTTTTTCCAGCGGTAGTGGCGCTTCAAAAAGTGATAGAGTCAGTCAGCTAGAAGCAGAAGTCGCGCAACTCAAGCAGCAGGTCAGCGATTTGAGTTTGCAGTTTGCAGAATTCAAGAAGCAGTTTGAGTAGGCGACTACACGACCGAAAAACTCACCGCAGAGACACAACGCATTCTCCGTCTCTCTGCGGTGAGAGTTCTTGACCTTGATTATTTGTGATTCAGCATGGCAATCACGACGACGACCGCGATTGCCAGCAATACCGCACCAGCAATCTTCCATGCTGAATACGGACGCTCGCCCTGTACCTGTCCAGTCTGGCCATTCACCAGGAAGCGGTAAGTCTTGTCGCCATATTTATAAGACGACAGCCAGATAGGCAACAGGATGTGCTTGAAGCTGATATTCGAATAACGCGGCTGCATGGCAATGATACGCTGGTGGTCACCACCGATGTCGCGGCAGATGGCATTGCGGATTTCGCCTTCCATCTTGCCCTGGGCATCGACAAAACCGGGTTCCAGTCCCACCTGGTAAGCCTCTACCGTGAAGCCCGATACATAATCGTCACGGTAACCCTGCAATTTTTCCAGACGCCATGGCGCAAGGTTTTCTGCATACGAAGTCGGCAGGGTTTTTGAACCCACGACCAGTACATCGTCAAACGACACTTGCACCGCCCCCACTGCCGGGTACCAGTTGGTACGCGTCACCTGACGGCTTTTGGTCTCGCCGTTTTCAGTATAGTTTTCTGTCACCGTGTAATCGACACCGCGCTGGCCCTGATAGGTTGTGTCGCTGTCGGCATCGTAGGTCCAGTAGGGGGTGTAGATACCCTTGAGGCCGCGCTCGGCACGGTAAGCCTGCTTCAGCGCATTGGGTGCGAACCACAGGCCGGTAATCCAGTTGGCAAATTTGCTGCGCGCTTCTGATTCCTTGATATCAAATGGCGCAATCGCCTTGGGCCTGATCTTGCGCGCCGAATAAGCATTGGCAGCGATCAGCGGTACCGCGCAAAACGGGCAGCGGTCAGACACCAGGTTAGCCGCCAGTTGCGACTCTGCCCCGCAGCCCGTGCATTTCACATGCTGGCTGGCGAGCATGGGCTCATTACCCGCCTGTTCTGACAGATAAGCCTGATAGTCCAGCTCTTCTACTGCCGCGACCGTGGCTGCCTGGTCTTCAGGGATATCATTCTTGGCACCGCAATACGGGCATTGCAGGGCATGCTGGCCAGGCGCATATTCCAGCTTGGCACCGCAGGATTTGCAGGGATAGTTTTTTGTCGTCACAGGTGATGATTCCAGAACAAAATAGAAGGCGTCGCAACCATCAGGCGCGACGCCACATCAGAGGAAGATTTATTGTGGTGGCAACGGTGGCGGCATGGCCGCAAACAAACCAGACAAATCAGCCTGTTCACTCGCCTTGCCCCAGGCAGCCATGCCCTGACGCCATACCAGGCTGTCACGCGTCAAACTGCCATTGCCCACGTGCGATTGCAACACACCCAGATCAAACGGCCCGGTCTGCGCACCGTTTTGCGCGACAAAATAAGATACTGCCGTCGGCAAAGGTGGTGGCATACCGCCGCCTGCTGCTGGAGCAGATACAGGAGCCGCAGCTGGCGCTGCCGCTGGTTGCGGATTATTACCGAACATCGTGCCCATGCTCTGGCTCAGCATACCGCCGACGCCTACACCCATCATGGCGCCCGCCATGCCTGGGTTTTGCGCTGCATCACGCAAAGCCTGCGCACCCTGGTATTGGGCGAACTGGTTCATATTGCCTATCACGCGCATCGCACCTTGCTGATCGATGGCTTTTTCCACCTCCTCCGGCAAGCCTATGTCCTGCACCTGCACTTCGCACAATTCCAGACCATATTGCACAAAGTCAGAAGCAATTTTCTCCTGTATGCGCTTGCCCACTTCGGTGACCTTGGCTTCCAGGTCTATCACCGGCACGCCAATTTCAGGCATCACTTCCTTGATGCGCATGCCTATCTTGCCGCGCAGGTTTTCTTCTATATCCGCTGTCGTAAAATCAGCCTTGGTACCCACCAGCTCAGACAGCATGGCCTTGGCATCCACAATGCGTATGCCGTAGATACCAAAGGCAGTCACACGCACCACACCAAATTCAGGGTCGCGCATGGTGGCAGGCCCTGCCGTGCCCCACTTCATATTGGTAAAGCGGGTAGTCTTGAAGAAATACACTTCCGCCTTGAACGGGCTGTTAAAGCCATACTTCCAGCCCTTGAGCGTACTCAGCAAAGGCATGTTCTCGGTCGACAGCTCATACATGCCCGGCGTGAACACATCCGCCACCTGCCCCTTGCCCATCTGGCCTTCATTGACCATCACAGCAATCTGCCCCTCGCGCACCGTCAGCTTGGCACCCATCTTGATTTCATTCTGATAGCGCTCAAAGCGATGCACCATCACATCGGGACTGTCATCCAGCCATTCGACAATATCGATAAATTCATTGCTGAGCTTATTCCACAGACCCATAGTGTTCTCCAAAAAACAAAATTCTTGCAGGATGCTGGCGGGCAATTCTATTGATAGCGGCCAACAGCTATTCGGCGAATAGGCTTAAGTGACTGAATTTCACCAGCACATTCGGCGTAGGCGAAGTATTGCTGAATTGGTACATTATCACAAGGGTTGGGGAAGGGAAATTGTGTTGTAAGCGTTTGTAATCTTAGTTGTTTGAAATACATGCATGACACATTTCATAAAATGAGCCAAGACATAACATTTTGACCAGGATATGATGAAAGAATTGGTAGTTTTCCCTTTTGTGAATGTAGAAAGTATTGGCAATGATAGAGAAATCCAATAACTGGACTCGTGAGCAACTCCTGATTGCCTTCAATTTATATTGCCAGCTTCCTTTCGGCAAATTTCATAGTCGTAATCCAGAAATAATCACTTTTGCCAGTCTGATAGGTAGGACTCCTTCGGCACTCGCCATGAAATTGGTGAATATTGCTAGTCTTGATCCTGTTATCACAGATTCAGGGCGTAGCGGTTTGGTTGGCGCTTCCAAGCTGGATCGCGCCATGTGGGAGGAAATGCAGGCAGATTGGAATCGTTTTGCTGTTACTAGTCAAACTGCCGTTGATGCTTTGCTGGCACTCACTAAAGTAAGTGTTTCAGATGTTGACGTTGAGGACGATGCAGAAATATCAGATGCGCAAATTGATTATTCTGCCGGTAGCAAACGAGTAGAGACCGAGGTGCGCATAGGGCAGCATTTTTTCCGTCGAGCCGTTTTAAGTGCATATGCAGGTCGCTGCTGTATTACTGGCTTGGCTCATCCAAGTCTGTTGGTCGCGAGCCACATCGTGCCGTGGCGATCAGATAGGGCTAATCGACTCAATCCAAGTAATGGTCTATGTCTGTCTATGTTACATGACAAGGCTTTCGACAAAGGCTTACTAACCATCGATACGGAATACAAAATCAAGATTTCATCAGTTGCAAACAAGCTTGCAGATAATCCATTTGCTTCCGAATGGATATTAGGTTTGGATGGAAAGCAAATCGCTATGCCTGAGAAATTTAGTCCTTCAATGGAATTTCTTGTATGGCACAACGAGCACGTCTTCCTGCGTAACTGAGTGAACGTAAAGACTTTTATTATAGAAACAATGAATATCCGATTTTCTTATTTATATCGCGATGCCGGGAATTTCAAAAATTTTGGAGAGGCGATTTTCTCCAATCCAAATGAGACTTCGCTGGAAGATTTAAGCGCAAGAGTAAAACTAGCATTGCTTGATGAAATGTACTTCGATGCTTATGCAGTCGGATTGCCAGAGTTATTCTTTGAAGACTATGACGATGAGCTTGATCATGATTGGCATGAATTTGAATTGCTAGGTGACTCTAACGCATCTTTAGAAACTCTTATAATTTCAATAGACGAATTTATTTTGCGCTTAGAAATGAATAAATTGAACTAATGACGGGGATACTCTACCCAATGTAATTGTGATCGATTCCAGCACTTAAATTGTGTCGATATCTATGCCTTTTTCCTTCATGCCGCAGTTCATCTGATACCCCCCAACAGCAGGGTTCGCCAAGTTTGATACAAATCTCATTAAGTAAGAATAGAGAGAAATCCATTAGTTTTATATAGATTATGGAGGTTAAATCTGGCTTTCCAATGGAATTGTATTGGTTATGTATGTGAATAAGATGAATTGCCCGATTAAATTGATATGTATAGCATTGCTTCCTATTGAGTCCTTGGCTAACTTACCCCATCTGCTCAAAACACTGCGCAAATTCATGCAGATAGTGCTGATATGGCTTCAGGATTGTCGCTTGCATTTTAATAAGCAGGGCTTGTCCTTCTTTGTTGCGGTGTAGTAGCTGAAAGGTGCGTAGCAGGTTCAGTATTGATACTTCATTATGTCTATATAATGTTTTCGTGCAAGAAATTATGTGAAAATAAATCACCGGAGTTGCAATAATTTGTTCATCAGCCTGCTTGGCTGCACGCTGATGACTCAATGTGAGTGGTGGTAACCAACAGATCACCCTGCCTGATCCACCCTCTCCAATCTCCCTGCACCCGCTCCCCAGCTCCTTAATTTATGCCCCTTTACCGCATAAAAGAAAATCATCAGATAGCAGGGCAGCATGACCCAGTAGGCGGTTTGGGAGTTGCCTGCGTCTGAGAATTTTCCGTACAGCATGGGCAGTAGTGCACCACCGGCGATGCCCATGATGAGCAGGGCGGAACCTGCTGCGGTGTATTTACCCAGGCCTTGCAGGGCGAGTGGCCAGATGGATGGCCACACCAGTGCATTGGCCAGGCCCAGCATGGCGAGGAACATCACGGTATTTGGTACGACCGGCACGCCTGCCCAGCCGATGATTGTCTGGGCAATGCCAGTGTCCGTGGCTGAGCTGGTGGCAACGCCGACGGTGAACAGCAGGCCGCTGATGGCGGAAAACAGCAGGGCGGTTTTTTGTGTCATCAGCTTGGGGATGGTGGTGGCACCTAGTATGTAGCCTATGACCATGAAGCTCATGGTGTAAGAAGTCAGCACCGTGTAATTGTGCACACCCAGGTTGCGACCATACAGGCCTATGGTGTCACCGGCGATGACTTCGACGCCGACATAGGCAAACAGTGACAATGCGCCCAGCACCAGTTGCGGGTATTGCAGCACGCCCCATTTGGTGACTTCTGGCTGGTTTTTTTCTTCTTCTGCCCGCAGTTCTGGCAATGAAGAAAAATGCACGATGACCATCACCACCAGCAAGCCCGCCACCATGATGGCGTAGGGGTAGACCAGGCGGGATGACAGTTCAGAGCGCAAGGCCAGGCGGCCAGCATGATCGAGTGCTGCCAGAGCAGTGTCAGAATACTTTTCTATGCCGGACAAAATCAGGGCAGAAAACACCAATGGCACGACGATGCCTGCACCCTTGTTGAACAGGCCCATGATGCTGATGCGCATGGCGGCGCTCTCGCGTGAGCCTATGCAGACGATGTAGGGGTTGATGGCGGTTTGCATCAGCGTCATGCCAGTGGCTAGTGTGAACAGGGCCAGTGTCATGCCATTCTTGTAGCCGGTACGGCTAAGTATGGCGGCTGATGGCAGGGCCATGACGGTGTAGGCGATATAAAACGCAAACGTTACCCATAGCGCCTGGAAGTTATTCAGGTCGCAGACTATTTTTAAAAATGGGATCAGCGAGCCATTGAGCCAGGTGGCAAAGCCCAGGATAAAAAACAGGAGACTGATAAAGAACATGGCGACGACCACATCCTTTGTTGATCCCGTTGCTTGATCATTGTTGTTCATGAGGTGTTCCAGACGTATTTAAAATGGTCACTTGATCTAGTCTTGCTGATGCATTGTGCAAAAAAAACCTCCCCCTGCTGCTTATATGGGGAGGCTCTTCTGGCGCTCTTTGCATGGTGACCTGAATCACTTCAGGTCACCGTCGTGCAGATGAAAGCAGATCAGAACTTGGCTCTGACACCTACGCTGTAACGTGCGCCGTTTTCATACACGCCAACTGGCAGGCCATCTGTGGTGTTGGTGCGTATCACAGAATTGGTCAGGTTGACGGCAGTGGCGAACAGGCTGATCTTTGGTGTGATGTCCCAGTTGGCTGTGGCATCCCACTGACCATAGGCACTGGTGACATCCTGGCCACCTTCATCCAGGCCACCGTAGGATTTGGAACGGTAGTTATACGACAGGCGGAAGCTGATGCCGTTCTTTTCATAATAACCGCTGGCATTCAACTGATTGCGTGAGTTGCCGATGACATTCAGTTTTTGTCCGCCAGCGATGGAGCCTGCCTTGGCATCAGTAAAGGTATAGTTCACGATGGCGCCAAAACCATTGCCAAAAGCTTGTTGCCATTGCAGTTCCAGACCATTGATGACGGCACCATTGTCAGCATTATGGGGACGTGTTACCGGACGTGTCACACCGCCGACATTTTCTTGCGCAGTCGAAGTGTAGATGAAGGTATCGAGGCGTTTGGTGAACAGCGTGGCAGACAACATCGATGCATCGGCAAAATACCATTCTGCACCTATCTCGGCCTGGTCAGCATGATAAGGTTTCAGCAGCGGATTACCGGCAGTGGCGGCATTGGTAGTGCCGCTGACTTCGGTACTGGCGCTGAGGTCACTATAAGTGTTGCGTGCCATCACACGGGCTACTGCGCCGCGCAGTATCAGGTCTTTGCGCAAGTCATACACCACGTTCAGGCTGGGCAAGACATCGTTATACGTACGTGTCGTGCTGCCGATGACATAGTTGCCCTTGCCAGTCAGGTCTTGATAGGCTTCAGATGTCTGCTCAGTCTTGACCAGGCGCACACCAAAGTCACCGCGCCATTTGTCGAGGGCATAATCAGCCTTGACATAGGCAGCAGTAATCTTCTCTTGAATTTTGTAGTACTCGCCCTTGGCTTCGTTATAGACCATGCCTTTGTCGTACATGGCAAAGCCCTTGCTGGCGGCCAGTGCATCGTTAACCCATGCATATTGGGTCAATGAACCAGAGGTTGCTGCAGCCTGGCTCAGCAGTGGTGATGGGCCAGTGGACAGATCAGCCAGGCTGAAAGACTGCCAACCAGTGCTGCCAGGGCCTACCGTGCCTATGGTGCGGTGATTTTGCACGGTGTTGTCACGGTATTTCAGGCCCAGTTTGATATCCTTGATGAAAGAGCCAGTCAGGTCCCATGTCAGGTCACCCTGTACATAGTTTTCTTTGCTTTCCATCTTGCGTACCCAGTCACGAGCATTTTGCAGCGTGAGCTTGGTTGGGTCCAGCGGGCTCATGTCCAGGTAAGACACTTCATAGGTATCTGGTGCGATATTCACGGTGGCGCGGGTATTGCCGGTGAACCAGAAATTGCGGTCATGCTTGCTGCCACCTTCGGCAGATGTAGAACCTAACTGGCCATGCAGTTTCCAGCCATCGCCTTCGTAATTGCCTTCCAGATCGAGGATCTTGGACTTGATATAGGCTTCGCGATAGATAGGTTCGAAAGAGACGCCAGTTGTCGGGCCTACGGTGCCGCCAACTACCGCCTTGGTGCCGTCAGAGGTGGTGATGAAACGTGGATTGGTGATGCGGATAACATTATTGCCATCTGCCAGACCACCTATTTGCCACAGGTAGTTCTGGTTATTATTGTCCATGTTCATGTCTGAATTGATGTAATTCAGAGAAATGTCGCTGTCACGGTTAGGCTTGATCTGCAGGGTGACGTTGCCAGTCGTACGCTCACGGTCCTGGCGGAAAATCGCTGAACCACCACCCCATGATGCATATGCGTTTGGTGTGGCTACATTATTTTGATCGACGATGGTGTACTTGGTGGAGTCAGTAAAATTCTCCAGGCCATCTCGGCGCATGGTGCGTTTTTGTTTGCTCAGGGACAGCAAGACACCGAAGGTGTTTTCATCATTCTTCCAGTTCACCAGACCAGAGATTTGCGGGTCCGTTTTCTTGGGCAGGTCAGAGTAGGTTGCTTCCAGTGAGAACTGCGCAGTCAAAGGTGCCTTGAATTGCAGTGGTTTGCGTGTCTTGACATTGACCAGGCCACCGATACTGCCCTCATCCAGATCAGCAGATGGACTTTTGTAAACATCGAGACTGCCGACTAGTTCAGAAGGCAAAATGTCGTAGTTAAAACCACGGCTTTGTGAATCGTTTTTCCACCAGTAGGCAGATGCTACTGACTGGCCATTCAACTGCGTCATGTTCAGGCTTTTATCGGTACCGCGCACGAAAATGTCGCGGCCTTCACCCCAGGTACGGTCAACAGAAATGCCGGGTACACGTTGCAGCGAATCAGCGACGTTTTTGTCAGGGAACTTACCGAGGTCTTCTGAGTTGACTGTGTCAACGATGTTTTGCGAATCGCGTTTGCCAGCCAGGTTTTTTTTCAGCGTGTCACGTATGCCGCGCACTTCGACTACTTGCGAGCCTGGTGCAGCTTCTGGCGTTTCATCAGCAGCATAGACTATATTAAACGCAGTGGTGCTGACGATCAGGGCAATCAGTTGCGGTAATAGTTTCTTCTTGAATACGGGGGTGTTCATGCAAATCTCCTTCAGTTGGTTTTACTCGTTGGTATCACATCTTCTTCTTTTGGCGCTGCAATTTTGACCTCGTTCTGAACTACGGCAAGCGGGGTAAAAATAATCTTTTCTATGTTCTTTTTTTTCGAATCTTCACTTGCATCAAGTGCTAAAAAAAGCCGACGCCGCACTGGGCGTCGGCAAATCAATCATACGACTTGGGGGAGGTATGATCTTAACGCTTGAACTTATATGCACTTGCAACACTGTTTTGTATTCTTGCCGCGGCTTCCTTGCCTGTGACCGTGCCATTCAATAGATCGGCATTCACATTCCATAATTCCTGTTCCATACTCGGCTGGCCACGGTTCAATATCTGCGCATTGACACGTATGCTGGATTCACATGCCGTGCGCCACTCCATCATCTGTTTTCCTATCGGGTCACGCACGGCAATCAGATGATTCGAGAGTGAAAAAAATCCGGTGACGCGATTGGTATACAGGTCAGCAAATTCTTGCGAACCCAGCCATTCGAGAAACTTGTAGGCATCTTCTTTATTGCGGGATTTTTTATTGATGCCTATGCCTATGTCCATGTGATCGAGGATGTAGCACTTGTCACCAGTGGCGCGCACCGGCGGCGCAAATACACCAAAGTCCAGGCCCTGCACCTGATTGAAATAAGAGATATCCCATGAGCCTACTGGATAGACCGCAGCCTTGCCCGAAGCGAATTGATGCTGGCTGTCACTATAGGTTTGTGTGCTGGCCGTACTGGGCAGATATGAACCCAGCTTGGCGGCATAATCAAAGGCGGCGACATACTGCGCATCAGTAAATTTTGCCTTGCCTGCGATGAGTGCCTTGCGGCCAGTTTCACCATGCCAGTAGTTGGGCCCTATGCTGGTGAACAGGGTTTGTGTGGCTTCCCATTTTTCTGCCGTACCCAAGGCGAGAGGAACATAGCTGCCATTCTTTTTTACTGCATCCAGCACAGCCAAGAATTCCATCTGAGTTTTCGGTGCTTGCAGGTTGAGTTTCTTGAAGATTTTTTTGTTGTACAAGAAGCCGTGGATGACAGATGCCACCGGCATGCAAAAAGTCGTTTTCGCATCATCGGTCTGCCAGGCCAGCAGGGCGGTTGCTTCAAAATGTTCCATGCCAGGTTTGCCATCAAGCTTTTCCAGATAGCCTTTGTTATACAAAGACTGCGATACATCAAAGGGGCGGCAAGCTACCAGGTCACCCGCTGTGCCGTTGACAAAATGTGCTTGCAGGCTGCTGTCGTATTCTGTTGGCGTGGTAGGTGTAAAGCGTATGTCTATGCCGGGATGACGTTTGGCAAATGCTGGTATCAGAACTGTTTCCCACAAGGCCTTGTCATCCACGCGCCAGCTTTCCAGGACAAGCGTGCCAGCATTGGCATTGCTCATCATGGCGGTGGCGCACAACATGGCGATGTGAGGGAAGTGCTTCAAGGGAAACCCTGTCAAGAATATTTTCAGGAAAAAAATCGGTATAAATGAATTACTTGAAACCGATACTAGCAATGCGATGAATGTAATGCCACTTGCATATCTGTTTAGTGCGTCTTTTTATAAGTGATTGATTTATTGAGGGTTTGTGTGAACTGGTCAGGTGAACAGCTTACAAATCCTTACCCGGTTTTGGCGCTGGCATTGCTGTTCGCTAGGATGTGGATGATTTGCAGGTGTGTGAATTTCTCAGCTGGCAAAACTTAACTTAAGAATTCCTTACAAAACTTTACAAAAGTCCGGATTCAGGTGTTGTGATTCGCGCAGAGGGATGCCAGCTTGTCCATGCACGGCAAGCTGAAACAGGAAAGCATGGAGAGGGGAGAGTACCCGGTCAGGCGGCGTTTTCGTTGGGCAGGGTAATGATGGCCTTCAAGCCGCCTTCAATATGGTTTTCCAGCACCAGCGTGCCGCCATGTGCTTCGATGACGCTGCGGGCTATGCCCAGGCCCAGTCCCATGCCGCTTTCATTCTGGCTGCGGCCATGCACCAGGCGCACATAGGGATCAAACAGGCTGGGCAGGGCATCTTCCGGTACGCCGGGGCCGTGGTCGCGTACTTCTATGATGACGTTATCAGCAGCCGCACGCACGCTGATTTCTGCGCGTTCACCATAGTAAAGGGCATTGTCGAGCAGATTGCCTATTGCCCGTTTCAATGCCAGTGGTTTACCATAGACGGTCACGCCTGAATCTGCAAACGCCACATTATGCTTGGCCAGGTGGGCACTGCGTACCAGCCTGCGTATCAGCGGGTCCAGCCTGACTTCGGTGGGGTTTTCATGGATGTCGCTATCTTTCACGCATTGCAATGCGCCCTTGACCATCATGTCAAGGTCATCCAGGTCTTCTTCAAATTCACCACGCAAGACATCATCATCAAGCAATTCTGAACGCAGCTTGAGACGTGTGATGGGCGTGCGCAGATCGTGTGAAATGGAGATGAACAGACGCTCACGGTCTTCGATATAGCTTTGTATGCGCTGGCGCATGGCGCTGAAGGCGCGGGCAGTATTGATGAATTCCTTGCTGCCTGTCTCTGGCAAGTCTGGTACTTGCTCACCTTTGCCAAAGGCAGCGGCGGCATCCGACAAGGCCGCCAGTGGCCGCGTGATCCAGCGTACCACCATGATGGAGAGCAGCAATACGGCAGCCAGTGACAGCCCCTGCAAGACCAGGCGGTCAAAGGACAGGGGGTCATTGCCCTTCAAAAAATAAGGGTTGGGCATCAGGGCCGCCAGGTATAACCAGTTGCCCGGTTCCAGCTCGGTTTGTATCACCAGCACAGGAGCAGGTTCAGGTTTGATCAGCAAGATATGTTGTACCCAGCTTTCGGGCAAATCGGTGATGCGGGTACCCTCAGCAGATGTGGTCAGTTGATCTGGCCAGGCAAAGGCGACTTTGAATTCAGGATATTGTGGCAAGTCAGTCTTGAGGGTGTAACCCACCTTGCCCAATACCGTATGTGCCAGTGCTTGCGGTTCTATTTCTGTGATGGGCACATAGCCATTGTTCGCCTGCACAAAAAAACGCGTGCCGCCCATCTCGCGGAATTGTTGTATCAGCACTGTGCGGTAGTTAGGCGGCAGGCTGCGGAAGAAACGTATCGCGCTCGATGCACTATGCGCCAGGTATTGCGCAGCCGTGGTGGCTTCTATCTCTGCCTTGGCGCGTTGCTGAGTAGTCCAGATGGCACTGCCCACCAGTTGTGTCAGCAGTACGCCGCAGACCATGACCAGCGACAAGCGGCCCAGCAGCGATTGTGGCAGCCAGCGCCTGAGCATGATGGCAGCTTCAGGCACTGGCCACGCTCACGTCAGCAGAAAACACATAGCCAGCCCCGCGTACGGTCTTGATCAGGGTGGGTTGTTTGCTGTCATCCTTGAGCAGCAGGCGCAGGCGGCTGATCTGTACATCGAGTGAACGGTCCAGCGGGCCAGCATCGCGGCCACGGGTTTCTTCTGACAACACATTGCGGTCGAGCACATCGCCAGGGTGTTCAACAAAATACTTCAGCAACTGATAATCCAGCCCGGTCAGCGCTACAAGCTCACCGGCATTGTCGGTGACCTTGCGCTCAACAAGGTCCAGCGTAAAACCCAGGAAGCGGTAGTAGCGTGGTGCCGCTGCCACATCGGCAGTTGCAGTGCGACGCAAGATCGCTTTGATGCGCGCCAGCAGTTCACGCGGATTGTAAGGCTTGGCGATGTAGTCATCTGCACCCAGTTCCAACCCGACGATGCGGTCAGTGTCATCTGAACTGGCAGTCAGCATGATGATGGGGATATTTGATTTTTGCCGCACCACCTTGCACAGGGCAAAGCCATCGGTATCGGGCAACATCACATCGAGTATTACCAGCGACAACTGGTTCATCTGGCTATTGAATTCAGCCACAAAGCTCTCGCCATTGTGCGAGAGGATGACTTCATACTGATTTTTTTCCAGATAGGTTTTCAGTAACACCCGGGTTTTCTGGTCATCGTCGACTATCAGTATTTTGCGTGTCATCTTTGTCTGCCTCACATTTTATGGAGTTTGTTTTTTATTATTGCCAAATGTCTTGTACATCGCCACCAGCCTTGCCTGGGTGTCGGCTGGGCTTACTGTGGCATCGATAAAGTATCTATGTATTACAGCAATGATGGCGTCCTTGCTGGTTTCATCGGTAGCCATGCGGTGTACCAGGCTAGGAGCTTGCGTGGTCGCCCCTTGGGCAAAGGCGTTCCAGGAAGCACGAGCACAACTATCCATGCGCGCAGGGTCAGCATCACGCCTTACCGATACCGAACCCTTGACCGTATTGTAGTCAGCCTGCACCGCTGGCGTGGCGACCAGACGGGCCAGTTTTTCTTGCGCAACGATGCGCGAATAGTCGTTGGTGAACATGGAAAAGGTATCGACGCTATACAAATGGTATTTGCCCGTACCCGGCATCGCCGTGCAAGAGAAAGCTTCATCAGTGGCGAAACCGCCATCATTGAGCTCACCCTTGACCCAGTCGCCAGTGATCATCATCGCGGCTTCGTTTTTGGAAAACTGCTTCACCACTTCTGTCCAGGGACGTTCATCGACAGGATTATTCATCCAGCTTTTCATCTGGCGCAAGCGTTCCAGCGCATGGCTGAAGCGCTTGTCCATGACGGCCTGAGCGTTTTGTTTGACGAATAATTCGCGGTGGTATTCTGGTCCGCCCTCGGCCAGTATCAGGTTTTCAAACAGCGTGGCAACCTGCCAGGGTTCGCTGCTTTGTGCCAGTGGTATCAGGCCTGCAGCTTTCAGCCTGGCTGCAACGGCGACCAGTTCATCCCAGTTTTCTGGTGGTGACAACTTCAGCGTGCTGAATATTTTCTTGTTATAAAACAGGGTGTTAATACGGTGTATGCCTAGCGGTGCAGCCACCACATGCTTGCGGTGCTGTATCAGGTTTTGTATGGTCGGGAAGAAACTGGTATTCCATTTGTTGGCCGCCGCAACCTTGTCCAGCTCCAGTAAGAAACCCAGGTCAGCCCATTCACGTATCGAGACACCGATGATTTGCGTGACTTCGGGTGCATCATTGGCCAGCACGCGGCTCTTCAATACCTTGCCCGCTCCTATGCCCGCACCACCGGGTATGCCAGCGTCGCGCCAGGTGATGCCTTCATCCGCCATGCGCGCAGCCAGCAGACTGGCCGCCTTGCGTTCGCTGGCCGAGGTCCACCAGTGCAAGACTTGCAGGGTGCTGTCGGATTGTGGCGTGGCTGCATGGATTGTCGTCATTGAACACGCCACGCACAAAACCCCAAGCGCCGCCGCCCTGGCAAAGCGCCTGGCGGGTGATGATCCAGCGACATGATGGGTGGGCGAAATCAAAGAAACTTTTCCGGGCAGGTTATTGCAACAGGGAAACCAGGTTTTCAGGATTGATCAGGAAGATCGAACCGGATGCATATTACCAAAGGGGGCTGCTTTCTGGTAGGCATTGTTCTTTTGTGTACACAATGCGATTGGGATATCGTTTTCGCCTTTACCTATTAGCATGCGAAATCTATCCAAGTCTCAAAGACCGCCATTCTCGTAGGTTGGGCTACGTCTCATCAGCCCAACACTAGGCGTTTAATAACGTATGCTTTTTTTGAAGCCCAGTGTTGGGCTGGTAAACCGTAGCCCAACCTACGAACCGTTGCCCAACATTCAGGACTTACCGTGCGCCTCATTTTGATCAATTCCTTCTTCTCACTACCACCCTCTCCAACAAATCAAACCCCCACTGCGTCAGCAAAGCCAAAGCTGCTGCAGGCAAGGCACCTGCCAACAACATCTGGTTGTCATTCAAGGCCAGGCCTATGGTGATGCGTTCACCATAACCACCGGCACCAATGAAGGCGGCTATGGTTGCCGTGCCTACACTCATGACTGCTGCCGTCTTAACACCCGCCAATATCATGGGCAGGGCCAGCGGAAAGTCTATATTCAGCAGGCGGTCTCGCGATGACAGACCCAGGGCCTGCGCTGCCAGACGTAATCCAGCTGGTACTTGCACCAGGCCTACACAGGTGTTGCGGACGATGGGCAGCAAGGCATACAGCGACAGAGTGATCAGGGCTGGTACAAAACCTATCCTGCCCAGCAGGGGTATCAACATTGCCAGCAAGGCCAGCGAAGGTATGGTTTGCAAGATGCCGACAGTAGCCATGACAACTTCGCGCAAGCGTGGTTCAAAGGCAGCGATGATACCCAGTGGGATTCCTACCAAGCAGGCCAGCGTAACTGACAGCAATACCAGTGTCAGATGCTGCCAGGTCAACTTCAAAAACTCTGTACCAAATAATTTGGATATGAAGCCTGCGCGTTCAACGCTTGCCGGTGACTTTGCCACAAATTGCTGTGCGGCCTGGGCAAAGCTCTGCCTGTCAATTTCTACCGCCGCATTCATCGCTATCATTTGCGCATTATCTATCTTGCCTTCCAGTTTCTGTATCGCTGCCCAGGCTTGCGGGAAGCGGGTTGGCACATCCAGTCGGTACAGCAAGACTGCGTCATAACGCGGGAAGTAATTTGCATCATCCACCAGCACGCGCAAGCCCAGTTGTTTAATCTTGGCATCGGTGGAATAAATATCGATGACATCTACTTGTTTGGCAGCCAGCGCTTCATAAGCGATGCCATGGTCAAGTCCACTGGCTTGTTGCGGCAAGTGATAACGTTTGACCAGGCCTGGCCAGCCATCGGCGCGACCCAAGAATTCATGGGAGAGGCCAAAACGTAATTCAGGTCTTTTCGTCAGATCAGTCAGCGATTTAATATTTTCAGCATCAGGCCGCATCGCCAGCGCGTAGGTATTATTAAAACCCAGAGGTACAGCAACACCCAGGCCTTGTTTAGCCAGTTCCACTTGCATCTCCTGCATGCTGATGGCGTTCTCATGCTTCAATATCTCAGTATTGATGGTACCCATGTATTCTGGATAAATATCAATGCTGCCATTCTTGAGCGCGTTGAATACGATGGCAGTATTACCCAGGCCTTGCTGGTGCAATGCAGGATTATGGGTAACCGCAGTCTGCGTCAAAATCTCGCCCAGTACATAGGATTCAGTAAAACGCTTGGAACCAACTTTGAGCGTATCCGCAGCCTGTGCTTGCACTGCAAAAGCGCCTAGTAATAACAGTTTCAAGGCTAAAGATGAAAGATATTGCAGCCTGCACCAGATCAGCATGGGTTTGCGCTCCACTAAATTGTGATCGAAACTGCGATGGAATATTTACCTTGTATTCTACATGGCGTTTGCCAATGTCCAATTCCGCCCTGATTCTGGCTGAACCGCCGCTATTCTTGTTTCTGACGCAGACCTACACTGCAAGCTCCAGATAAATCAGGAGCCACCATGCAAAGCGCAGGAACCACCCACATATCAATTGCAGGAAACACATTTAGCACTAAGCAGAACATGCATGCCGATGACCCACTCATTGACTTCAGCGCACGCGAGATCACGCTCAATGAGGTCAGCAAGCGTGTCTATGTCGCTGGCACAGGGCCCGCCGTCATCGTCATGACAGAGATGCCCGGCATCAGCCCGCATGTGGCACGCTTTGCGCGCTGGGTGCGTGATGCGGGTTTTACTGTGTATATGCCTTCGCTGTTTGGGCGCGATGGTGTGGTGGCATCCGCGGAGGAGGGAGCGGCGGTGTTCCAGAAAACCTGTGTCAGTGCAGAATTCCGCGCCTTTGCAGGTAAAGGGACCAGCCCTGTCACGCTATGGCTGAGGGCGCTGGCAAGGTTTGCTCATGAAGAATCTGGTGGCCCCGGTGTGGGGGCGATAGGCATGTGCTTCACCGGCAATTTTGCTTTGTCCATGATGCTGGAACCAGCAGTACTTGCACCGGTAGTGTCGCAGCCATCTTTACCGATGGATGATCCGGCAGGTACGGGCATAGACGCTGCCGACTTGCAAGCTGTGCGCCAGCGCCTGGAAGCAGAAGATCTGACTGTCATGGCTTACCGTTTTGCGGGCGACGCATTTTGCCGCGCCCAGCGCTTTGCGGCATTTTCAGAAGCTTTGGGTGGGAGATTCGTTGGCAAGGTATTGCCAGATAGTGCTGCCAATCAGGATACTGCGCCCTTCTTCAGGCGCTACGTAACAACACCGCATAGCGTGGTCACGGCGCACCTGATAGATGAAGCAGGGCAACCGACCATCGCTGCACGGGATGAAATACTTGCTTTCTTTGCCCATCGCTTGAAACAGGCGCAAGAAAAAAATGCATAAAAAAATGCCTGGACCAAGATCCAGGCATTTTCATTCACTGTCTTCAGATGTTTACTTTTTGAATGCCGTCACTGCTGCGCGGCCAACGGCTGGATCATCGGTAAAGAAACCATCAATACCGGCTTTCAAATAAGCAGTGATTTCTGCGATAGAGTCACCACGTTGCGTCAGCGAACTGGCATCGCCAATGCGCATGCTAACTGGCAGGAAAGGATTTTCCGGGCGCAGTGTCCAGGTATGGACTTTCAAACCCGCAGCATGGGCATCGGCGACAAAACTGGTAGTCGCACCCAGTTCATTCTTGGCGTCACGCGGGATGATGACTTCCTTGTACGGTGACACTGCATCGGCATACTGTGCGATTTCTTTCAGGCCTGCCGGTGTGACGAGGTCAGCATAAGTACGGCTGCTGCCAGCGGCGATGAAATCATATGGCGCATTGCGTGGTACGCCATTGACTGGCGGGTTCAGTGGATTATCGACCAGTTGCACCAGACGCATCTCTGTCATGCTGCGTAATTCTTTCAGGTTCGTCACTTCAAAAGACTGAATGAAGACCGCTGCATTTTTGCCTTTGTAGCCATTCGCTACGAGCACATCAACCAGGCGTTTTTCCAGAGGCAGGCCTATGGATTTGAAATAAGTCGGGTGCTTGGTTTCAGGGTAAATGCCAATAACACGGTTCTTTTCTTTGGCCTGTTGCTTGACCAGGTCAATCACTTCTTGCAGCGTTGGTATTTCAAATTGACCATCATAAGCCGTGTTGGCAGGGCGATTCGCCGGGATACGTTCCTTGGCGCGTATGGTCTTCAATTCTGCCAGTGTAAAGTCTTCAGTGAACCAGCCTGTGACAGGGATGCCATCTATGGTCTTGGTCGCTTTGCGCGCAGCAAATTGCGGCAGAGTCGATACATTGGTGGTGCCTGAAATTTCATTTTCATGGCGGGCAACCAAGACACCATCTTTGGTGGCAACCAGATCGGGCTCAACAATATCGGCACCGTCATCTATCGCTTTCTGATATGAGGCCAGCGTATGTTCAGGGCGCAGTGCCGATGCGCCACGGTGACCGGTTACCGTCGGCAATGGTGGCCAGGACAGACCTGGATTTTGGAAATCAACCGGCTCGCTGCTATTGCCACCACAGGCGCTCAGGCTCATGCCAGCAAATACCGCGCACAGCAAGCGTGCAGTGTGTTTGGATAAGTGTCTCATCAAAGTATTCCTCAAGATTCATTACAAGAAAATGAGGCCAGTGCAATTGGCCAGATATGCTTCGCTGCCATCATGTTGGCGTTGGCAGGAATGTAAGGCTTAAGAATTACCAGATGATGACTTGGAGAAATATCTTACAAACTGTTGCACCTCTGTTTCTTCAAAAGAAAATGAAAAAGGCCAACCATAATGGTCGGCCTTTTACCGTATTACTTGATCTGCATTACTTGGGCTGTATTACTTGAGCTGTATTACATGTAGCGCATCATGCAGCTTGCAGGCTAGGATAATCCGTATAGCCTTTTGCACCCGGTGTATAGAAAGTCGCTGCATCAGGTGCATTCAAGGCCGCGCCTTGTTTGATACGTGCAGGCAGGTCAGGGTTGGCCAGGAAGCTGGTGCCGAAAGCTACGGCATCCAGTGTATTATTGCTGAGAGCTTGTGTTGCTTCATCGGCGTTGTAACCCATATTACCGATCAACACGCCTTTGTAATTGGTACGTGCTATCGTCAATACATCACCAGTCTGTGCCTGGAAAAAGTCAGAACGCATAACATGCAAATAGGCCAGGTTGAATTCATTCAGACGTGTCGTCAGATATGAAATCAAAGCCAGCGGATCGCTGTCTTTCATGCTGTTATAGCTGTTGATAGGGGACAGACGCAGGCCAACTTTATCTGAACCAATTGCGGCACTGACTGCTGTCAATACTTCAAACAAAAAGCGTGCGCGGTTTTCTATCGAGCCGCCATAGCTATCAGTGCGCTGGTTGGCGCTGTCACGCAGGAACTCGTCGATCAGGTAACCGTTCGCGCCATGAACTTCTACGCCATCAAAGCCTGCAGCAATCGCATTTTTTGCGCCTTGTGCATAAGCAGCAACCAGGGCAGGGATTTCATCCAGACGCAATTCGCGTGGAACTGCATTTGGCACTTTACCGTTTGGCGTATGCACTTCGCTGTCAATCGCGATGGCACTTGGGCCTACGTTTTCGACACCATTGTTGAATGCAGGGACAGCAGCGCGGCCTGCGTGCCAGATTTGCATGAAGATCTTGCCACCTTTGGCGTGCACTGCTTCAGTCACTTGTTTCCATGCATTGATTTGCTCGGCATTGTAGATGCCAGGTTCGGCATAGAAGGCGGATGTATTTTCAGCCACCATCGTGCACTCAGTCACGATCAGGCCTGCGGTAGCGCGCTGGCTATAGTATTCGGCCATCAGGGCGTTGGGCATATGACCTGCATCAGCACGTGCGCGTGTCAGCGGGGCCATCAGGATGCGGTTGGCGAGGGAAACAGAACCGGTTTGCAGAGGATTGAATAACATTTCTTAATTCCTTTATTGGGCGATTGGAGCTGTATGGAGCAGCAAAAAAACTTGTGGGCAAACTTATGACAAAACTTGATTGGCAAGCAAATCCAGAACTCTATGTGTAGCCAACCCAGGGTACTTCAAGATAAAAATTAGACTGGTCGTCTAGAAAAAACTTATAACAATATATGCTTTGTAAAATGTTCACTAAAGGGAATTCGCTTGGAGTATCAGGTTCAGGGTTTTACAACTTGAGCATCTTGCGGGTAGCCAGCATCGCACTTTCCAGCGCACTCATGTCGCGCCGCATTTTGGTCAACAGGGCGGCACCCAGCCACATTTGATACAAGGTCAGTGCGCAATGGTCTGCATCGAGGTCCGCAGGCAGCGAACCATCGACAATACCTTCACGCATGCAATCTGCCAGCCTGGCAATAATACTGTCCGTGCCATGTTGCAAGGCTAGACGCATGGCTTCAGACAAGTCTGATACTTCACCACCGAGCTTGGTCGCCAGGCACTGGCATTGCACACTTTCACCCGGGCGCTCCGGTAACCAGCCCTGCCAGTAACGCATGAGGCGCTTGGCTGCCGGTATATCCGGATTTTTCAGTACGACATCAACCGCCGCCAGGTAACCGGCAAAATAATCATCCAGCAAGGCTTCGCCAAACAATTCCTTGGACTTGAAATAATGATAAAACGAACCCTTGGGTACGGCTGCTGCCTTCAACACCTCATTCAGGCCGACCACGGAAAAGCCTTTGCCCAGGATAATGGGCTTGGCTGTATCGAGGATGTGTTGCCTGACATCGGTGCGCGGAGTGTTCATGGTTTGGATTCTAAAACAAATTAGACCAGTCGTCTAGTGATTTTTTGCCGAAAAAAATGTGTCGAAAAGGAGCGAGAGCAGGTAAATGAGATTAGTCAATTTTTTGAGCGCGGATGTCATAGGCCGCTCATATTGAGCTGCTTGATTGATTGGCAATAAACGCCGCTGGGCTCCAGCCTGCGCTGGAGCGACGAATTTGAGAGTTTGAGTAATACCAGAACCGTCCTCGTTTTGAGAGCAAAAGCTCAAGGCCTGTGCAACGCGACTAGCCCTTGCTTCGTCGCTACAGCGCAGGCTGGAGCCTAGTGTCGTCGGTTGTTCGTCAAAGCTATTTTTTTGACCCAGTGCATCAAAAACTTATCTTTTAACGCAAAAAAGCTGCTAGCCCCCCAACCCTCACCCCCCAAAAAACTCAGCATGTATCGCCTGCAACGCCAGCTTTCTGTCCTCCTGCTGCACCAGCATATAAGCAGCCACCTCGCTGGCACCCGCAGCCGCGAGGCAGACATGCACGCCAGCCGCAATCGCTGCCGACAAGGCGCGGCTGGCAATCGCGCCGCCTACATCAGATGCTTCCAGCACGCCATCGCCAACCACAGCGACAATGGCCACGTCAGCGTTGCGCGATACTTCCACCACACCGGCCAGATGATGCTCTACCAGTGCCGCATAGCCAGCATCGAGATGATCACGGGATACCAGAATATTGATGGCAGTCTGCGCCGTCAGCACGCTCTTGATATTGATGCCATTTGCATCCAGAGTATTGGTTACCTGCGCCAGGATGCCGGGTTTGAATCCCACGCCTGGCCCATGCAGTTTCAGTATCGCCACGTCTTCTGTCGAGGTCACACTCTTCACCACATCGCGTGTCACCTTGCGTTGTGCATTGATGATGGTATAAGGCACGAGACCACGCTCAGGGCGGGTGATGTTCAAGATGCGGATAGGAATATTCTGATCAAACAAGGGTTCTACCGTGCGCGGATGCAAGATCTTGGCACCGAAGTAAGACAGCTCTGCCGCTTCCAGATAATTCAATTGCGTAATCGTATGCGGTGCGCTGACCGTGCCTGGATCGGCACTGAGGAAGCCATCCACGTCCTTCCACACATCCAGTGATTCTGCGCCTATGCAGCAGGCGATGGATGCCGCCGAGTAGTCAGAACCACCACGGCCAAACAGGGTGGCCTTGCCATCCCGGTCAACCCCATAAAAGCCAGGCACGACGATGACTTCATTGCCTTGCAATGCTTTCGAGACTGCAGGTGCGCTGGCATCAAAATCGCAGGCAGCATTGCCAAAGACACCATCGGTGATCAGGCCTATATCTTCCGGCAAGGCTTCACGCGCCCGTATGCCGTGGCTGAGCAAGACTTCAGTCAGCAACAGGCTGGACAGACGTTCACCATAACTGAGGATGGCATCATTGACGAAGGTAGGTACATCACCAATGCAATGTATACCAGTCAGGTAACGGTCGAGCTGGTCAAGGCGCGCTGACAATACTTTTTCTATACGTACACGGTTGGTGGCATCGCTGATATTCGCTTCCAGTATCTGCTTCTTCAGGACACGCAGGTTTTGCGTGTAATCCTTGCTCTCGGCCAGGGCTGCTGCTGTCCCTGCACCTTCCCGTGCAGCCTGCACGCAAGCGATGAGGGCATTGGTAATGCCATAAAATGCAGAAACCACCAACACCAGCGGCTGTTGGTAAGTTTGCACGACATTGACAACGCGGTTGATATCTTCAGGTTGGCGCAGGTTGGAGCCACCAAATTTAACGACGATTTTTTTCATTGCAATTTCCAGGACAGGGATAGCGTGTTGATCACAGACATCCCGCAAGATGCGAAATGGCATATATCGAAACGACAAGGTTAATGCAGTGAGCCGGGCAGGTCAACGCGGCTGCAGTGTCCTGTGAAAAAAACAGGCGGCAAAACACGGCTGTATTCCTCCGTTTGATCTGGCGCTTTAACTCTATAGTTATAGCATCGCCCGTATTATGACCGTTGCCTCATCATGAAAAAATGCCAAACCCCGCATTACCCCCATTGCACGCATTGGGTGGCAGAGGGGGAAGCCGTATGTGCAGCAGGTCACGCGCAGGCAGTTAGTCCCCGCAGGCTGGAGTTACTGAATGCCTCCGCAGGCAGCCTGACGCAAAAGCGTGTAACGGCGGCACCAGGCAATCTGCATCTGCACTTCAGCGGCTATGACCCGCGTGCTGCAGGTGGCCGTCAAACCATCAGGCTGGAACTGCGCGGCATGTTGCCACCAGATGTCACTATCATAGAAGTGCAATTACGTTGCGAACTTATCGCCGCGGATGTCGCAAAGCTGCGCTTGTCGCGTACTGCCTCTGGGCTATGGCAACCCTTGTTGCTCAGCTTTTCATCCAAGAACAAAGAGCATGGGCAATACCCTATTGATATCAGTTTGTCGCATGAGCAAACGCCAGGAGCCAAACGCAAGTGGCTATGTACCAGTGTCATCTTCATCCCACGCGCCGACGCCACGCTGACAGAAATCCACAGTGTGTTTTTAGCAGCTCAAAAGAATATCAGGGTCATAGCCGAAGATGGTGGAATTGCCACACTCAGCGGATTGGGCCAGTTGAACGGCTATGCGCAAGGCAATATGAATATAGAAATCAATGCCACGGATGCTTCAATAGCCAAACTGGACATGCGTCCACCATCGGGCAAATATGAAATCGCCCTGGGGACGATAGCTTGGGATGAAGAACTCATGGAAGTCGCATCAGAACCTGAAGCCCCGGCGGCAATTGCCAGCCCTGCCAGGCCTGAGCAAAATCCGCCAGCCAGACCAGTAACGAGCAAGCCAATAGGTAAGTCAACAAGCAAGTCAATCGTAGCAACAACAAAATGGGCCAGCCTGACAGCAGACCAGACCCAGCCACACAGCAATATCCATCTCTTTGCCCTGGATGAGTATGTGCTTGGCCGTATGGAGCAACATCCACAAGCTGACATCCTGCTAAGTCATCGTGCCAACAGCGCAGCAGAAAACGCCAGGCTGACCCGTCGCATCAGCGCGCGTCACGCCATCATCGGCAGAAAGGGGATGGGCGCAGAAATCACTGATGTATCACGCTATGGCACTTTGCTTGATGGCGTGGCGATGGAAAAAGACCATGCCTATGCTTTGCGCACAGGCATGCTAATCGAGTTCTGTGCCAGCGTCAGGGGCATAGTCCAATTGCAAGTCATGGCAATACTGCCGCATGCCGTCATTCTTGGTGATGCGGCTGCCGGTGCAGGTAGTAGCCTGCTCTACCTGATTAAGCCGGAAACCAGAACTGTACCTTCAGCGCAAAATTTACCAGAAGGATTACCAGTGATATTTCATTTCCAGGGTGGCTTCTGGCATAGAGACGTGCTTACTTTGCAAGACACCAGACTGGATGGGTTTGCAGATTTAAGAGCACTCGCTCAGTTACCTGCAGGTTGTCGTTATTTAAGCTCGGCATATCCAGATAGCAGTCAATAAACGACAGGCAAGCTCAACATCCCCAATTGTGCAGCGATGCAGTCGGTGCGTTCTTTCCGGGTTTTGCAGTAGAAGACAATAAAACAAACCTGCCGCTACTGTTCGATCCATTGATAGCGATAATAAAATCAGGAAAGCCGTCACCATCCATATCGACGATGGCTTCTACGCGTGAATCCCAGCCGAAGTAACCCAGCGCATATTCAAATTTCTTGCCAGCATATTCAATGAAGTAAGTTGCCCCTTCTCCATAAGCTGCGCCGTTTTTCCCTTTCAAGCCATTTTGGACGCGCATGCCAAATGGCACGCCCTTCAATTCCAGCCGGTATTGATAATCCAATTGAGGCTGTAAAGTGCCTGTCCCGTTTTTGAATACATAAACTGGCTGCTTGCCTGGCTTGAATTGGACGCCGGGCACACGCAGATATTGAAGACCGTCGTACTCATCCATAGTCTCAAGCTCAAAGTTGGATGGCTGATCCTTGGTCGGGATTTGCACTACAATTTTCTTCAGCCAGTCTGGCATTTTCTCTTTACTGGATGCGGGTCTTATTTCCAGTGAGTTTTCCTTAAGCTCAAGAGAGACCCAGTGATCTCCCGGCCATTTGGCAGGTAATATTTTTTCAAACTGCTGGGGCACGCCGTAACTTCCCACTTCCTGCCGCCATTCTCCCGACATGAGCAAAGTACCAACCTCCTTATCAGCTGCATGGCTGACAGACGCCAACAAGGAAACACTCAATAACAGTAAAAATGGTCGGGAATTTTTCATGTATTAATAATCAACAAGAATTTTATTGTGTGGCGAGTAATAGAACTGGGGGCATGTAGATACAACCATGATGAGCACAGTATTATAAATACTAATAAATAATAGATGTCACCGGTATTGATAGCTTTAAGCTGATTGTTGCTCAATGTGAATAATTGCAAATGATGTCTGGTTTGCAAGGGCTGGAAATTCTTGATGCAATCGCCGGTAAAAAATATGAGCAATCAAAAAAATGCCCAGCAGAAAGTTATATGTGAGGCATGCAATTTACTTTACACCACTGTACTGACAGATATTATCAAAACCATCCATAGCGCGATCTAAGCCCAAATCCTCCTTCTGTTCGCGTCTTTCAAATCCACCCCCGGTGCTACCATTTTTGCTCAGGTGCATGATATTCCCTCATCCCCGCACCGCGCAGTGATTGAAGGAGTTCCCATGTTCAGCATCTTTGCCAGTTCCAAACTCAAGTGCCCCCAGTGCGACCATAACAATATACAAGATGCAATTTATTGCACGCATTGCGGCCTCATGTTGAGCAGCCCGCGGCACGAGACGATCTTGCGCCACAATCGCTGGCTGCCCAAAGAGAACGAGGTCGCCATGTATTTTGGCGTACGTCCGCTCAGTAGCATCAGTAAACAAGATTTGCATATACCCGTCAGCGCCCGCGCCTATATATTGCAAGAAGGCCAGTTTGTCGAATTGCTGGCGGGCGATTACATTGGACAAGACATCAGCAGCCAGCTCATGGGTTTGCAGATAGACAAAGCGGCAGAAGTTTTATTGACGCGCCTGAATCCCTTTGCCCTGCTATTCAGTTTTGAAGATCTGCATACCGCTGAATTTCTGGCTATCGCAGCCAAGTTTGTCATCAGCGTCAAGATTGCAGATGTACCTGCATTCGCTAAACATTTCATGAATGTACCCGGCATCATCACCTGCCAGCAACTGCAGCAATTGCTGGAACCCATGGTGCGTCAAATTGCGCTTGAATTTCTGGGCGCTCAATCCTTGCGGGACTTGCAAGACAATGCCCACCTGCGCCAGCAACTCGATGAACGTCTGTTGTCTACTCTGAATCTGTCCATTGCAGAATATGGTTTCGTCGCGACCCAGGCTGTCACTCGCGAAGTGCGGCACGACAAACTGACGGATGACAGGGAAAAGCTGAGTGAAAAGATAGGCAGCATGCATCTGATCATCGATGGTCAGCGCGCCAGGCTGGAACAAAGCAAGCTCATCGACGCACTCTATACCAATAGTGAATGGCAAAAGATCGCCAGACAGGAAGAACAAATCCGCTTGCGTTATCGCCATGAAGAAATGCGTCAGCAATTTGGCAAGGATCTGGGCTGGCTGTACATGCAAGGCCAGGCAGAGGACGCCAAAAAACGCCTGAGCCGCGCCAAGTTGCGCCAAGATGAAAATGAGCGCCTGCAAACCATACGCGCGCGTGAGCTGGAACTGTATGGCCGCATTGCCGATGCTGCCACCCGCAAGCATGCGCTGGAACGTGGTGCCGCAGACACCATCAAAGAACTGGAGCACAGTCTCAAACAAAAATCTGAACACCGCCAGAATGAGGCAGACCAGTGGCTGCATATACGCACGATGGCGCGCATCAAGATGCGTTCAGAATCAGAAATCACCCAGCTGCAGGGTAAGGAAGCTGCGCAACTGATGCAACAACAAATCCAGCATCAGTTAAAAAAATTCCAGCTCGAACACGAGTTTGCGCAAGCCAGTCTGATCGCTGACCAGGAACAGCAAAAAGCCCAGACAGAATTATTACGTCACAAGCAAAACCAGTTGGCACGCCGTGAGCAGGAACTGGAAGATGAAGAACAAAAAAACCGCCTGATACTGATCAGCATAGAAGCAGAAGCCAAGGCCAGGGAGTTCCAACGCATACAGGCATGGGAAGAAGAGCTGCACCAGCAACGCACACGTGCGTTGCAACGTGAAGACAGCATCAGCGATGTGGATACCGAATTCAAACTCAACCAGGTGCAGGAAAAGATCAATGGCATCAAGCGCAGCGACAGCCAGGCCGATGCCATGGCCCAGCATGAAAAACTGCTGACGACCTTGAAAGCCCATGCCCTGTTTGAACAGCAAACGCAGCAGCAACAACATCAGGCCAGGCTGGCCGAGGTAGAGGTGGAAACCCTGCGCCAGCAACTCAAACAGCAAGACGATGAACGTCGCTGGAAAAAAGAACTGCAACAGGCAGAAGCCGAGCGCGCCGACAAGTTCGCCAGACTGAGCCTGGAACGCGAACAACGTCAGGCAGAGCAGGCACATGATGCCTTGCTGGCACGCATCGCCATAGAACGCATGAACGCCATCGCCAACTTCAGCGAAACCGGCAAGATCGCCACTGCAGATCCGGCCAATGCGATTGCACTGGCCGAGATCGTCAAGGTGCAGGCACAAGCTAGCCTGACGGCTGAACAAATCCTCGCCATGCAGGCGGGCAGTTCAGAACATGCTGCTCATGCCATGAGTGCCTTGGCCAGCGCGCAGCAAGGCATGACATGGGAACAGGCAGTCAAGATGTTGCAAGAGCGCATACAGGATGAACGCGGGCAAAGAGAAGCTGAGCAGCAAAGACGCCATGAGATAGATCTCAGCATGGCGCAAAACCTGGGCAGCCGTGTAGCACAGTCGGGCCAGACAG
Organism: Undibacterium sp. FW305-107; assembly: GCF_058788535.1. Classification (NCBI taxonomy): domain Bacteria; kingdom Pseudomonadati; phylum Pseudomonadota; class Betaproteobacteria; order Burkholderiales; family Oxalobacteraceae; genus Undibacterium; species Undibacterium sp. FW305-107. The sequence continues at coordinate 318,957 of NZ_JBYTAV010000004.1, read as the reverse complement.
GCAGAAAATGAGTAATTAAAAATGCAGTCAAGCACAGCAAAAATTGATCTTAAGCCCTATACCCCTAGCCCTACACCCATTTGAAGAACGCAGCCCCTGATAATGCAAACGCCACTACAAAAAATCCGTGAATTGCGCGCATTGCTGGATGAAGGCCTGCTCACAGAAGACGAATTCAAGCAACGCAAAGACGCTATTCTCGATAATGAGCTTGCCCCTGCCATTTCCAGGCAGACCAGTAAAGCCGCGCAAGAAACTGCACAGGGCACTGATCTGGGTTTTCTGGCGGGACAGGAAGTAGGTGGTGTTTCCAAACGCTATCGACTGGAAAAACTCCTGGGGCAGGGCGGCATGGGCCAGGTGTGGCAAGCCAGTGACCTGGCAACCCAGGCTGAGCTTGGCCATAGCGAGACGGTTGCGCTAAAGATTTTGCCGCCACAGCTTACCCAGAGTGCTCTGCATGCGCGCCTGCTGGTGGAAGAAGCATCGCTGGTACGCAGGCTCGCGCATGAACATATCGTGCGGGTATATGACTGGGCACGCGATCCTGCCACCAATAGTTATTTCATCATCATGGAATACCTGGATGGGCATGATCTGGAAAACTACCTCATCAAACATACGCGCTGCAGCCTCAAGCAAGTGCTGGACATGCTCAGCCCCGTGGCAGATGCCCTGGACTATGCATGGTGCAAGCACAAACTCGTGCACCGTGATCTTAAACCCGGCAATCTCTTGCTGACCAAGGCAGGCGATATCAAATTGCTGGACTTTGGTATCTCGGCACGTTTGCGCAGCCATACTCAGGCTGGCCTCATTTCCACCAGCATGACGCCCTCGCGCTCACCCTATGCGGGTACCGCAGGTTACCGAGCGCCAGAAGCTGGCAGCCACCAGCACAGCCCTGGTCTGGATGTGTATGCCGTTGCTGTCATGATTTATCAGATGCTGGAAGCGGCGATGCCTTTTGGCGAATATCGCCACCCTCAGCAGCAACCCATACAGCCAGCCGCACTGAATGCTGCCCAATGGCAAGTCTTGCAAAGCGGCTTTGCCATCCAGCCAGATCAGCGCCCTGCTAGTGTCCGTGCGCTACTGCAAACTCTGCAGGCTGCGGCCAAACCGCTCACCAATGCAATGCCGGTCAAGGCATCTGGCACTATCAGGCCACAGGCTGAAGTCAAGGAATCACTGATAGAAGCCGCCGCCCGCCAGCGGGCAGAGCAAAGACGGCAACGCAAGGAACTGGAAAAACAAAGGCGCGAGCAAGCCAGTGCAGCCTTGCGTGCCCTCATAGAGCGGCAGAACCGACTGCATGCCATAGAAGATGCCCAGCGCCGCCAGAAAGATGAGCAGCTAAGACAATACAAAGAACAGCAAGAGCAAAAGCGCTTGCAGGACGAGGCAATGACAGCGGTAGCCGCAGGCCGTCATGCAGACGCCTCCACCGACACCCTCATCACCTGGGAAGAAGCACAACGCTATCTGGCCGCAATCAGCCGCAATACTGGTAGCGATAACGGGCAAATGCCAGGCATGACAGCCTGAATGCAAAAGGGCCCACACCGCTGATAACGGCACAGGCCCCCGCAGCAATTCAATGTAATCGCTTAATTCTTGACTGCAGCCAGAATCGCATCAGCAACAGCTTTAGGCTGGGACAACATAGGCACATGGCTGGTTGGCAGTGTCGTTGTCACGGCATTGATCTTTTTCGCAAACGCCGCTTGCAAACCTGGATCTATCATGCGGTCTTTACTGGCGACGATGTAATAATTTGGTTTGTTTTTCCAGGCAGCGAAGGTCACTGGTTCACCAAATACCTTGGCTGGCAGCAGGCCTTGTGTGGTTGCCAGCACCGCTGTTTTTTCTTTTGGCACATCTTGCGCAAAGTTGGTCGCAAATGATTCTGGTGACAATTCCAGGTTGCCATTCGCATCAGATTTCAGAGTAGCGATACCTGGCGGGACAGGATAATCTTTACCAAGTCCGCCCAGTGCTTCACCTTCAGATGGCGCAAAGGCGGCCACATATACCAATGCCTTGATCTTGTCGCTGCTGCCAGCCTGTGTAATGACTGCACCACCCCATGAGTGACCCACCAGCACTACCTTGCCAGTCTGTGCATCGACTACACGCTGCACCGCAGCCACATCATCCGCCAGCGAAGACAAGGGGTTTTGCACGGCGACGACCTTCACGCCTTTAGCCTGCAAGAATGGGGTAACCTGGTTCCAGCTCGAACCGTCGGCGAAGGCGCCGTGTACCAGGACAACCGTGGTGTCGCTGCTGGAGGCGGCCAATGCATGGCCTGGCAGTACAGCAGCGGACAGCGCCGCAGTCAAAGCAGCAGATGAGATCAATGCAGTTTTGCTGATGTGTTTCATGATAATGACTTTCAAAAAATAGTTAAAAAATAAAATTATTAAAAATTAGTTAGTGCGCTAAGTATTTGAATGGCATTTCCCGTCTTTTGCGCTTTGCCATGCTGTTAATAATAGCGCGCTAATAATTAGCGCGCAAGTTAATTTTAAATATTTTTTCTTTTACCTTCGATTTATGGGGGGCTTCAACGGTCGAGGTGACGGCCCAGCTTGTTCAGGCCCGCCATGAGTTGCTGGAAGTCAGACAACTGCAAGTCGCAGGCAGCGGCAATTTTCTGGCTGATACGTACACCGGCTGCACGCAGTTTATTGCCAGCGTCAGTCAAGGTCAGCACGCGGTTGCGTTCATCTTTTGGGTCGCGGTTGCGCAAGAGATAACCCTCTGCCTCCAGCCGTTTGACCACAGGCGTGATAGAACCAGAGTCCTGTCCCAGCCGGTTTGCCAGATCACGTATCCCCAGGCCTTCTTCTTCCCATAGCACCACCATGACCAGGTATTGCGGATAAGTCAGATTCAACTCGGCCAGCAGCGGCTTGTACAGCTGCGTCATCTTCAGTGACGTAGAGTACAGGTTGAAACACAGATGATCTGCTAGGAGAGGTGGTTTACGGGTGCTCATTTGGTAAAAGCTTCTTTGGAGAAGGCTAGCGTAACGCAATTTGGGATAGTCAGCAAATGTAAGTAGCGTTGGCACGGGCGCAGGTTGGGTCGGGCCTCGCTAGGCTACGCCTCACCAGCCCAACACTGGGCCGCAATAAACACGTACGTTATTAAACGCCGAGTGCTGGGCTGATAAGACGTAGCCCAACCTACAACGGAATATATATGTCTCTACAATTCCCCCACCAAGTCCCGCATCTGCAAATGCAATTCATCCTCCCACTCCACCTTCAATTGCTGCTTGGCGCGCAGGTAATGATCAGTGAACAAATCCAGATACATCTCCAGCGCATGTGCAGCCGCAGTTTCACCTGCCAGTCCCAGACACAAGGCCGCTACTTCCGACGTACACAAATGATCATCCCGCCGTGAGCGGCGCAGGCGATAGCGTGACAACTGTTCCGGCAACAGACTCAACACGGGGAACTGCGCCAGGTAAGGGCTTTTCTTGAATATCTTGCGTGCCTCTGGCCAGGTCGCATCCAGCAAAATAAACAGCGGGCGTTTGTGACTATTCTGCTTTGTATCCAAAGGCGGTAACTCCGTAATCACCCGCTCTGGTGCCACAAACTCACCTGGGAACACCACATATGGTTGCCATTGCGGATCAGCCAGCACGGCCAGCAAGGCCGGGTCAACTTCAGTGCGCGCCCAGCCAAAGGCCATGGTATCAGGCACCACGTCGGCAATCAGCCAGCCAGTGTTGCTGGGTTTCAGCGTCTCGTGCTCGGCCATCAGCAGGCATACTCCGGCGCGGGTCGGCATGATGGGACGCAATTCGCACAGGCAATGACTCAGGATCAACCTGCAGCCACTGCAACGCTCACCCTTGGGACCGCCACGTGCCAGAAACGGCCTGGTACTGCGTTCCAGACGGGCAGAGCGCAAACGGGATACAGCATGTGGCAGAGGAGTGGGCTTCATAGCTGAATCAGGATTGAGCATGCAGGCAACAAAAACAGTATGCCCGTTCAAACAGCAAACAGGCAGGCAAATTATTTGGGAAAATTTGGCGTCATGACTATCTAGCCATGCGCCCAGACGGCCAATTCAGGCCTGATGAAGCGGGCACTGCAAAAACCAGTACCCGGCTGCAAAAAGTAATAGCGATCAGCGGTAAAAAGCCTCAACCACGCCCTTGACCTTGATCATCAGGGGATTACCCTTGCGGTCACGTGCCTTGCCAGCGGCAACGCTGACCCAGCCTTCGCTGATGCAATATTCTTCTACATCGTTACGCTCTTTGCCATTGAGCTTAATACCGACATCGTGTTGAAACACGGCGGCAACATGATAAGGGCTGCGCGGATCAACCGACAGGCGATCTGGCAATGGGGGGTATTGTGTAGTGTCGTTCATGGTCGCAATTATCCCTTAGAAGTGCTGACGATTCAATGACTCAGATATTTTGGTGTAAATAAGATAATATACATGACAGTGTTCAGCTCAATTGCGAATGTACCAAATACCAAAGCCAGGGAGCCAGAGCCAACAAAGATGTCATCTGAACGGTGCATAAGGTACATATAGACGGTACATGTAGCCACCTGACTTTGCAAAAGGCATGTTGGCACAGGCGACTAGCGTTTCGATAGTCAAAACAAATCGAATCAATAAATTAAATCAAGTATACCTATTACGTTTCCATCTCTACAATCGATCAGGTAGTAGAACTCATCTCACACTCTCTTGATGAAATGAGTTCGCGTGTCACTCAATCAAAGGAGATAAACATGTCTAACGATGCAAAATGTCCGTTCTCAGGCAGCGCCCGCTTGACTGCCGTGGCCGGTTCCCCAACCAACGCAGGTTGGTGGCCAAATCAACTGAATCTCAAAATCCTCCACCAGCACTCTCCTTCATCCAATCCCATGGAAAAGGACTTCAATTACGCAAAAGCCTTCAAGACCCTGGATCTCGATGCAGTCGTGCAAGACCTGCACACCCTGATGACAGACTCACAAGACTGGTGGCCTGCTGATTATGGGCATTACGGTCCTTTCTTCATACGCATGGCCTGGCACAGCGCGGGTACCTATCGCACCAGCGATGGTCGCGGCGGCGGTGGTGCAGGTGCGCAACGTTTCGCACCCCTCAATAGCTGGCCTGACAATGGCAACCTCGACAAGGCACGCCGCCTGCTCTGGCCCATCAAACAAAAATACGGCAACAAACTGTCCTGGGCAGATCTGATGATATTGGCCGGTAATGTCGCGCTCGATTCCATGGGCTTCAAGACCTTCGGCTTTGCCGGTGGCCGCCCTGACGTGTGGGAGCCGCAAGACGATATCTACTGGGGTTCAGAAGGCAAATGGCTGGATGACCAGCGCTATACTGGTGACCGCGACCTCGAAAAACCCCTCGCTGCAGTACAAATGGGTTTGATCTACGTCAACCCTGAAGGCCCGAACGGCAAACCAGATCCGCTTGCCTCTGCCCGCGATATCCGCGAAACCTTCGCCCGTATGGCCATGAATGACGAAGAAACCGTTGCCCTCGTCGCTGGTGGCCACACCTTTGGCAAAGCCCACGGCGCTGGCGACCCCAGCCTTGTCGGCGCAGAACCAGAAGGTGGTAGCCTCGAAGAACAAGGTCTGGGCTGGACCAACAGCTTTGGCACAGGCTTGGGTGTGCATACCACCACCAGTGGTATAGAAGGTGCCTGGACACCAACGCCCACCAAATGGGATAACTCCTATTTCGAAACCCTGTTTGGCTACGAATGGCAACTCACCAAGAGCCCGGCTGGTGCCCATCAATGGACGCCGACAGACCCGGCCGCCAAAACCACCGTGCCAGACGCGCATGACCCATCCTTGCGCCACGCACCCATGATGACTACCGCAGACATGGCCCTGCGTACCGACCCTGCGTATGAAAAAATCTCCCGCCGCTTCCTGCAAAACCCGCAAGAACTGGCAGATGCCTTCGCCCGCGCCTGGTTCAAACTGACGCACCGCGACATGGGGCCCATCGCCCGTTACCTCGGCCCGCTGGTACCAAAAGAAGAACTGATCTGGCAAGACCCCATCCCCGCTGTTGATCATGCATTGGTCGATGACAAAGACATCGCCAGCCTCAAGGCCAAACTGCTCGCATCCGGTCTGTCGATTTCACAACTGGTCAATACCGCCTGGGCATCTGCATCCACCTTCCGCGGTAGTGACAAGCGCGGCGGTGCCAACGGTGCACGCATACGCCTGGTACCACAAAAAGACTGGGAAGCTAATCAGCCAGCAGAACTGGCCAAGGTGCTGGCAAAACTGGAAGCCATACAGACAGAATTTAATGCAGCACAATCTGGCGGTAAAAAAATCTCGCTGGCCGACTTGATCGTATTGGGAGGCAGCGCCGCCATTGAAGCTGCTGCTAAAAAAGCTGGTCAAGACGTTAGCGTGCCATTCACTCCAGGCCGCATGGACGCCAGCCAGGAACAGACTGACGTAGAATCATTTGCTGTTCTCGAACCCCAGGCAGACGGTTTCCGCAATTACCTGCGCAAAGGTCTGGAAGACACAGCCGCAGCCTTGCTTATCGACAAAGCCCAACTGCTGAACCTGAGTGCACCAGAAATGACAGTATTGGTAGGTGGCCTGCGCGCACTTGATGCCAAAGGTGTACTCACCAAACATGCAGAGACACTCAACAATGACTTCTTTGTCAATCTGCTGGACATGAGAACCAAATGGCAAAAGTCAGGCACTGTCGGCCAGCTAGAAGGCCGCGACAGAAAAACCGGTGAGCTGAAATGGACAGCCAGTGTAGTAGACCTTGTCTTTGGTTCCAACTCACAACTACGGGCATTGGCAGAGGTTTATGCCAGTAGCGATGCGCAGCAGGTTTTTGTGCATGATTTTGTGCGGGCCTGGGTTAAGGTCATGAATGCGGACAGGTTTGATTTGTTGTGATATTCAAATAAACTGATTGCACTATTGTAGGTTGGGCTGTGGGTTATCAGCCCAACACTGGGCATAAAAAACGTATACGTTATTTAAACGCCTAGTGTTGGACTGTAACCCGCAGTCTGATGCGGCCCGACCTGGCGAGGTGCGCCCCAATCTACACTTTTAGACTGAGCTTCTCCGCTACACGCAAAGCATCCTTATCAAACCCCGCCAGCCGCTTATACCGCAAAGAAATCGCCTCAAGCTCAGCCTGCGCAATCACCTCATTCACGTCTGCAAAACCCTGAGGAGCACGTTCCTCAGCCATCTGCATCACCTGTTCAGGCCCGTTCATGCGGTTACGTAATACGATACCCGTCGTACGTGGCAAACGCTCAGCTTCATACTCACGCAGCGCGTATAAAATACTCGCTTCATTAACGAGACAGTCAGTCAGATACCGCGCATCCAGTATCGCCTGTGCACTGCCGTTTGAACCTATCGGGTACATGGGGTGGGCAGCATCACCCAGCAGCGTCACCCGCTCAAAAGTCCAGCGCGGCAAAGGGTCGCGGTCCACCAAGGGGAATTCATACACCACCTCTGACTTTGCTATCAGCTCAGGGATATCTATCCAGCCCCAGTTCCAGCTACCAAAGGGTTTGCTGAATGTGGCTTTATCCACCTTGCGGTTCCAGTCCGACGCTGGCAATTCACCACCTGGCACACGCAACTCTGCAATCCAGTTAATCAGCGAACGTCCTTGCGCCCGCAATGGCTCAGAGATAGGGTAGCAAACAAACTTCTGGTCCTGATGCCCCGCCATGAACATACTGCGCCCATCCATATATGGTGCTGCTTCCGTAACCCCACGCCATAACATGCGGCCAGAAAAACGCGGTTGATCGCCCTGTGGATATAAAAAGCGCCGTACTGCCGAATGTATACCGTCAGCACCAATGAGCAAATCAGACTCCACCAGCACCGCCGCTTTATCTACCTGCCTGGTGAAAGTAGAAATCACCTTGTCAGCCACCTGTTCGAATGAGGTGAATGCATGCCCCTGATGTATGCGCGCTGAGCCCAGGCGCTCTATCGCCTTTTGCAGCAAAGTCATCTGCAACTCACCACGGTGTATTGAATATTGCGGCCAGTCATAACCAGCCGCACGTCCGCGCGGTTCTTGCCAGATTTTTTGCCCGAATTTATTAAAATAAGACAGCGATGAAGTCTCTATACCACGCTCAGCCAGACAACTCTCCAACCCCAACTGGCACAATTGCTGGCTCGCATGCGGCAATAAATTGATGCCCACACCCAGCGGCTTGATCTCATTGACTGCTTCATACACCTCAACATCGATTCCGCGCTCATGCAACATCAATGCAAGAGTCAGGCCGCCTATACCGGCACCGGCGATTACCACTTTCATGTCTTCCTCCAACAATTTATGATGCCGCGCTATTTCCAATGCACGGATTAATTGTTCTACTGTATAACAATTATTTGGGGTAACACAAGCTGTGTTGCAATTTTTTGTAGGCAATGATTGGCCGCTCAGAAGCACATTATTTGTTTCTTGCATTTTGGGAATATGCATTCAATGTGGTTTAGCTAATTTAAAATAGTTCAGCATGTACAATACTTCAAACAACAAATTCATTCATATTGCCTGACCATGCCCAAACAAAAACCAGCCACCGTCAAAGTTCAAACCAAGCCCAAGCGCCAGGCCGGCACGGCGCTAGCCCCCACCTTCAACGCCCGCATAGAAGGCATAGACTACGATATCCTCGAAGAGCTCACCGGCTATGCAGTACGCCGCGCCCAGCTATCCATCTATGCAGACTTTACCGCCAGCCTGGGTGCATATGACATCACTCCCCAGCGCTTTTCTTCCCTGGTGATCATCAGCAACAACCCCGGTATCTCCCAGACACGTCTGGCAGAAGTGATGGGCATCGCTCGCTCAGGCGTAGTCGCCATCATCGACAATTTTGAACAGGCTGGCCTGCTGGAACGCCAGGATTCAGGCGACCGCAGGTCCTACAACCTGCACCTCACCAAAGAGGGGCAGAAGCAATTGGAGAAATACAAGCAGGCAGTAAAGGAACATGATGACAGGGTTAGCCAGCACTTGACGGTGAAGGAGCGTCAGCAGTTGCGTGCCTTGTTGGGGAAGTTGTGTATGGAACCGAAGTGAGAGTGTGTTTTGTGCAAACAAGCTTGCAAATTTCGTAGGTTGGGCCGGGCCTCGCTAGGCTACGCTTCATCAGCCCAACACTGGGCGTATAAATAATGTACATGTTTGTTAAGGCCGAGTGTTGGGCTGATACCCCGTAGCCCAACCTACGATGCTAGCGAGGCCCGGCCCAACCTACGGAATACGAATTCGAAGTTTCGTGCTGCAATGGCTACATCGTCGTCAACGCGAAACCCAAAAAATCCAAATCCCCACTTGCATCCCACCCAAAATATTATTATATTGAATAACTGTTATACGACATAACAATAATGCGTCGTAATAAAAAAACAAAAATTGCTGGCCCAACCAGCAAACAAGGCTAAATAACGAAAAGCAATATCACGCCACCCCCGCATCTGCAATACCAACAATAATTCAGGAGACCGCAATGCAATTCAAACTCAAACCCACCATACTGGCATTGCTGATAGCCGCCGCAGGTACAGCCCATGCCGACATCACCATAGGCGTCAGCTTGCCGTTGACTGGCCCGGCATCCGGCCTGGGCATCCCCACCAAGAACGGTATCGCCCTGTGGCCAGAAACCATAGGCGGCGAAAAAGTAAAACTCATCATCCTTGACGACGCATCCGACACCACCCAGTCCAGCAAGAACGCCCGCAGGCTTATCACTGACGACAAGGTAGACGTCATCGTCGGCTCCACCGCCACACCCGCATCCGTTGCCCTGGCAGAAGTGGCAAGCGAACTCAAGGTGCCACAAATCTCAACCTCGCCGGTTGAGGTTGCACCAGGCAAAGGCACCTGGACCTTCCGCGTTGCCCAGTCAACTTCGCTCATGGCCCACGCCGTGGCAGATCACATGAAAAAATCCGGCGTCAAAACCTACGCCTATCTTGGCTATTCTGATGCCTATGGCGAAACCTGGTTCAAAGCCATCACCGCTGCTGCCAGCAAAGACGGCTTGCAATCCGTCGCCACAGAGCGCTTCAACCGCCCCGACACCAGCGTCACCGCACAGACACTGAAGCTACTCGCCGCCAAGCCAGACGCCATCCTCATCGGCGCTTCCGGTAGTGGCTCAGCCATGCCACACAAGGCATTGATAGAGCGCGGCTACAAAGGCAAAATCTACCAGACTCATGGCGCAGCCTCGCGTGACCTCATACGCCTGGGCGGCAAAGACGTAGAAGGCGCCTTCGTCGTCGCAGGCCTCGCCATCCTGCCCGAGCTGCTGCCAGATAACCACCCGTCAAAACAACTGGCAACCGACTTTACCAACCGCTATGAAAAACAATACGGCGAAGGCACCAGAAACCAGTTCGCCGCCCACGGCTACGACGCCTACCTGCTACTCAACCGCGTCATCCCCCTGGCACTAAAAAAAGCCAAACCCGGCTCGCCGGAATTTCGTACCGCATTGAAAGACGCGATGGAATCTGAAATCGACATCCCCATCACCCAGGGTGTCTTGCATTACACAGCGAATGACCATTTCGGTCTGGAAGAAAAGGCGAGAGTGATGTTGACGATACAGGGTGGAAATTGGAAGGCAGTTGGGCCGTAAGCCGTTAATAAAGTAATGAAATTTTGAACTGATCAAGAAGGCGCGATTCATGCATAACATGGATCGTGCCAGCCCTTGCCACACTCTCACTGCATTCGCGATCAGGTTCAATTGCAGGAGAGCGTCAGACGATTGAGCATCTCTCGCAGCACTGGCCCGCCCTACGTAGTTAACTTTTCTGCCCGCCTGCGTAACCCTATCCGAACCTGCTTAAAAAAAGCCCGCAAGCAAAAGCCCGCAAGCAGGAACACCGCAAGCTTTGTCAGTAGTTCAACAGCCCGGCCAGAGTTTCTCCATGCCATCATAAGCTCATTCCTCCCTTGCGAAAAAACGCAATCCTGACCGCCCACAGTCGGAAGCCTCTGGTCCAAAAATAAAAAAAAAACGTATACATCGTGACACGTGTCAGGTATTGTTTACACATGAAAGAAATTAAAAATAATGCGATGGCAGGCGATCAGTTGCTGGAAGTGCTGGCGGCGCTGTCCAACCCGCACCGCTTGCGCATCATCGCCGTGCTTGAGACGCAAGGGCGCAACTACATCAGCCAGTTGGCCCGAGAGGTAGGCATCAGCCGGCCCTTGCTGCATCTGCACCTGCAAAAGCTAGAGTCTGCCGGTCTGGTCACCAGCCAGCTAGAGCTATCCCACGATGGCAAAGCGCTTAATTATTTTGAAGTATCCAGTTTCGCCCTTACGCTCTCACCACGCGATATCGCCGCGGCGGTGGTTTCCCTGAACAACAATCCAGAATCATAGAGGTCACCATGTCTCAAAATGCCTTTTTCGCCGCGTTCTTCTTCCCCGCAGCCGCTGCAGTCATCATCTTTTTCATGAAGTATGTATCCCAGGTCTTGCAGGCGCGGGTGCGCCTGGGGCAGGACGAAGCCTACCGTGCCCTCGCAACACAGGCAGCCGCAAGCCAGGCCGAGACAGCAGCCGCGCTGACCACAACCACTGCAGCCCTGGCAGAGATACAGGGCAGACTCGTGACGGTAGAAAAGATACTTCGCGAAGTTGAATAGTCGAGTGGTCGAATATTCGAATCATCGAATAATTAAATCAGCGCGCAGTCTTCCGCTGTTTATCTGAGCCACCTGGCGGCCATCAGGAGTTAAGCAAATGCACCATGTGTCATCGTTTCGCTGGTATGTGTCCACGGCGCTTTACTCGCTTATTGTTGTCATGCTTCCATTTGCGCACTCAGCCACTGAAGGTGCAAGATGAAACGAGTACTACGCTGGTTTGCCTGGAGCCTGCTCGGCCTGCTCACACTCATCGCCCTGTGCGGCGCATTGTTCGCCTACTTCATTTATTCCCCGGCACCCGTCCGCCCCGCATTGTCCGGCACACTGCAAAAAGGCAGCATTGAAGCAGGCGGCATCAAGCGCACTTATGTGAGCTATGTTCCACGCGACTTGCCCAAGGGCGCACCCCTGGTGCTGGTCATGCACGGCTCAGGCCAAAGCGCAGAAGACATACGCGTAGAAACCGGCTACGGCTTCGAGCGCCTCGCCGACCAGCATGGCTTCGCCATCGCCTATCCCGACTCCTACAGCTTTGACTGGAACGATTGCGGCAAAGTCGGCGACTACCAGGTCAATGGCCGCGACATCGACGACGTCGGCTTCCTCAACGCCCTGACCGACAAACTCATCACAGACCTGGGTACAGACAAAACCCGCGTATTCGCCACCGGCGTATCCGCAGGCGGCTTCATGTCACTACGCCTGGCACTGGAATCCCCAAGCCGCTTCCGCGCAGTAGCAGCAGTGTCCGCCAGCGTGCATGTACCCCAAAACTTCCGCTGCAAGCCAGTAGGCACTGGCGGAACCTCAGTCATGATCATGAACGGCACCAAAGACCCGCTAGTGCCATACAAGGGCGGCGAAGTGAACCTGCTAGGCCTGTTCTACAAATGCGGCGACGTACTCAATGCACGCGCATCCGCACAATATTTCGCAGACCTGAACAAGATCACCGCCACACCCACGGCGCAAACCACCGCAATATCAGGTGTAGATGTGGAACGCTTAAGCTGGAAGCAAGACCCCAAAACCGAAGTCGAACTCGTCGCCATTCAAGGCGGTGGACATGGCTTACCGCAACCCTATTACCGCCGCGCACGCTTGCTAGGGCCGTCGCCGATGGCACCTAATGGGGCGGAGATGATTTGGGAGTTTTTTGCAAGGCAGAAGCCGTGAGTGCCTTGTAACTGACGCGCTACATCCGGCTGGTACATATTGCATGGGTCATATTTTCTATTCGACCAACTGTCATTCGTCAGTAGAATGACGCATTGAATCTGGCGATTTGTAGCTAATGAGTTAGCGTCCTGCGAGTTCAGGTACAGGCCACTGTTCATTAATAATCATTAATTCCGAATCGCTAATACTTGATTTGAGTGCATCGTAACTAAACGCGGCGAATGAGCACTTGGGACTAGTAAGACCAAGTGACCGCTTAAATTCTTTTTTTATTTCTACTAAACTTCCGGAGTTGAGCGCAGCTTTCATTTCGCGTATTTGAGGCTCAATCACTGTTTCAAAGTGAATTGCGCGAAGGTCAAGAAGCTCATCCCTGTTTAAGTCACAGACTTCAATCGTTATGGCCCCATAATTACTATTATTACGTGGCCTTGCACGCCACTGTTTCGGTCCTTTGACTTGTCCTATACTTTCAAAAAAAAATTGAATATGTTGAATGGGATTTATGTCGCCCGATGGATCAATTAATAGTGGTTTCTCTTGGCCTAGTGCAGATGACTCAGGAAGTAAGGATATGGACCCAATTTCTAAGGGGAACCTAATTCTCTTAGCCGATCTATTGCAGCTAGGACACGAAAATAAAAGATTTTTCCAGTTGAAAGCTAGCCACCAATAACCATGTTCTAGGGTACATCCTGGACGTCGGTCTGCCTTTGCCTTTGGACGATAATGTTCTACATCGTTATATGACTGTTGAACTCTTAGCTCACAGTAACAACACTTGAAATGTTGAGATTTCCAAAGTTCATTCGCGACAATCTTATAACCCTCAATATCATGAGATTCTGGGGGCCGTTGAAGCAGCCTGAGTTTTTGTAATTGAGCGGTTCTTACCAGAGATAGTTTCTGAGGTTCCGCTCCGTGTGAGACAAGGATCACTTTCAAAGTCCTTATAAAAAATCAATATCAATTAATTTCTTTTGGTACTACATCCCAACCTATTTCTAATCCTTCCGCTGCCAATTTCTTCTCAAGAAATTCGAGTTCTTCCTGCTCGGATTCATTTCGAAAGGTATATCCAGATAAAAAGCTATAGCGTTGCAAATCTTGCGCCAATCCGTTTGGGTAAATGCTATTTACACCAAAATATCGCCTGTATATTTGGCTGCTTGTAAGTAACATTGGGGCATCAATCCCAGAGGTAGCTACGATACGATTGTCTTGATTTTCAAGGATCCAAATGTCTTCAGCTCTTGCCCCGACAAGTGTTAAGGGATTGTGAGTTGTGACTATAAAAGACATTTGCGGCATTATTTTTTTTGTACGCGCAATTATTTCTATTTGCCAGGATGGATGTAGATGCAAATCAATCTCATCAATTAGCACAAGGCCACGCATTTGAATTAGAAAATCTTCCTCTAGATCAATATTATTTCTCTCTGCTAACGCAACCCATCTTGCAATTAAGTCTAAGAACCAACCGGCACTTGTTAAATAGCCGTCACTTAACGAGCTAAATGGTAATTGAGGGCGACCATGTTCAGTTATCCAAACTTTTTTGTCGAAGATATCGATTGACTCAACTTCTAACATCATCTTCATTGCCGCAATTACAGAGCGAAATAATATTTTACTTTTTGAATTTTTAGTGCTGTCACCTTCTAATTGCAATAACCAAGTTTCTGCATGTATTAGACTTGCTCCTTCGTCGAAGAGAGTCGCTATTTCGGGACCATCATCATCGGTTAAGTCAACGTTGCGTGCAATGCCCCCCATTGCTGAACCACGTCTACATCCATACGCGAAAATCGGAAATAAGCGAGGCTTCAGTTGTTCCGGTGATTGAGAAATGCTGATTGAATAATCCTGCCTAATGATCGTTGTATGTTCTAAATTATTAGCCAATTTAACAGAAATACGAGCCTCACTCAGATTGTTATCTCCTTTGGTAAGGTGCTGCCAAGATGCCGCAAAAGTTCCTCTAGGCCAAATTGCTGGATTTTTTGTGTTTCTTAGTGCCAGGACTAAGCTTCGTAATAATGTGGTTTTCCCGATTCCATTCATGCCGATTATTACAAGCCATTGTCCTTTTCCTTCCTCTACTCGGCTGGGCGCTATAGAAATTTGCTTGAGTCCGCAAATATTTCTTACTTCAAAAGACTCAATCACGATAGGGTGCGTTGGTATTTCTCCATCGTTCTCAGTATCACTTTGGGCATTGGGATGTGGAAGGGGCAACGTTAGTTTATTCCAGACAGCATAATTCTCAAGTTCAGACTTATGAATTTGTAAAACTGCATGCAATCGATTAACCGCTAAAGTAATGTACCGATATTCGGGGATGGTGGATTTTGTAATACTTATTAGGATTGCGGTAATTCTATCTGTCGAAAGCGCATTTGACTCAATTGCGGCCAATAGGGCGCGCCAATAAAACGTAGAGCTATTTCCGAGCGTTGAAATTCTTTCGATTAATATCAAATCGTGTGCAGCAGGGAGAACACCTGCAAACACTTGCAAAATCATAACATCTAGAGTTGGGACTTCTAAAGTTGCAGATATGCGCTTAATAGTTTCTTGGAACTCACTCCATTCTGGAGGGTTTTTTATTCGGCGTCTCTGGTGGTGCTCTAAAATCAGTATTAATAGTCTTAAAGTAAATGGATGTGCATTAGATTCATTTACTTCTTTAATGAAGGCACTTAACGAATAGTGCAATATATATGTGTTTGGAAGGTCAGCAGTAGGCAGTAACTTCAACCATTCAGAATGACTAAGCCACTTGGGCCTGGGGAAAAGAAAACTAGTTGGAATTGGAAAATGGCCAGCCCATTTTTCAATTTGCAAAATACTTATGTTAGATTTTTTTGGCAGATTTGCAGCCAAAATGAAACATATCTCAGCAAGCATTTTTTGCTCATTTTTCGCCTTCGAAATATTCAACGCAGAATCTATTTTATTTAAGATTTCTTGTGCTTTTGCTTCGAACTTATACCTCAATCGATCCTGAAAGTCCCAAGTTGGAATGAGGCTAATTGGAGGGGAAGACTTTATTCCATTCTGTGACCAAGGTACTCTCTGTCCAACAGATTCCAAAGATCTTGCAATATCAATTTTGCCTCCCCATGTTTCCTGGGCGACGAGCCAATCATTGATGTCCCCAAGTTCACCATTGCGGGCCTGCAAAGCAAATTCTTTAATGAGCTTGGGTTCCCCATATTTCAAGCAGATTGAGAGTGGCCAAGAAGAAAACCACACTAACTCGTCCCACAAAGTTGAAGGCAAGTTTTCCGCAATTGAATAAAGGGCAGATGATAAAGTATCTTTGTTCGGTACCAGTTCAAATTGCGCCACCTTAATCCACGCTGTCCATTTACCTGGAGGAATTGAAATTTTTTCTGGCTGAGGAGAACATTGAAAATTTCGAGGGATAGCTCGAAGACTAAAGGAATAAACTCTGCCTTCTTGCCATCTATGCTTGTAGAAATAACACAACCATGTTACCCAATTATATGATGCGTCAATTTCTTCAGATATATTGGTACCGTCGAAAAAGAAAGGGCTTGGAAATTTATCTAAATTTGAATTAAATTTGTCAATGAAATATTTTGATAACGGTACATCAAACGAAGTGCAGTCATCGACCAGTAAGACAGGATCTGCTCGGGTATCCCAGAATTCTTCTGCGAGGGTAGTTGCCCATGGTTTGCCGAGATTAGAAGCTATAACGATGCATAACCACGTTGGACGAAGGTCCGGTTTTTCCTCAGTTTCAATAAAATTTAATCTATTTTCTAGGTTAGATCTAAGGATATTTTCAGTATCAGAATTCAAAACATTCGTTAATCGAACATGTACATTTCCAACGGGCAGTGAAAGCAATGAGGTTGCAGATTGCATTAATGCACGAGCATATTTGGGCTGAGACAATACTGCACCTTCTTCCAACATCTCTAGTGCTAAAATTGCCCCTGCTTTTGTTACTCTATATGCCTCATTCGATTGATCATTGTCCAATTCATAGCATATTTGATCAGTTAGATTACTTCTAAGTGGCGACCCTTCACTGAACAGACGGCTTGCAGCGAACAGAAATACATTTCTAAACATCGGTGCTTTAGAGATTTGCGTTAGTCGTGCAGATATTTCTGCTTCTCTGCCTGAAGTTATGGCCCACGCAGCCATAAATTCTTGTAATGATCTGATCTCAAAGCCAAAATTGCCTGGTTCTGGTTCTACCAAGAAAACCAACCTTTGTTCAGCAGCAATGGCTATATCTTTAATTAATTCTTTGCGAGATTGTTCATCAACTTCGTCCTCTGATAGCACTGCTTCAATAACATCTTCTAATCTTTTTCTAGACATTTTGGCAGCACCGCCACCATCTCGCTCTGCTTCTACTTGTAGTAAAAGACCAACCCGTGCATGTATCTGTTCAATGTGTGAGCGATGGTTCGCAAGCAATTTTGATGCGTAAGTATCACGCTCAATTTCTCGATCATATGTGTATGAAAAATACCTATAAAATAAATTCCATCTTTCCCTTGGCGCTCGACCTAGTTGTTGTACTAAGGCAGTAAGAATTGTTACTTGTAAGGGAGTTGTGAGAAGTCTCTGTGTCGATGATTCTTCCGCCGCCTCACGTAGTCGAGTTAATGCTTTTTGCTGTGAATCTGATCCAGAAATTTTCGCTTCAACCAATTTTCGGGCATACTCTAAAGCTTCATTCTTTGATAGCGGAACGAGCCAACGTTCATTCAGAGTTATGCCTATTTTACCTAATTCTCCAGCGTAGCCTTGAGGTCTCGTCGTAGCGATAACTTGCGCTACTCCATTTCTTTCCGCTAAATATGTCAGAAGCTCTCTAGCTGCTTCTACTAAGTGCGCTCGATCGTGCGTTGCTCCCACCTCATCAAATCCGTCAAAGACAATTAATAATGGTAGTTCACACGCCAATATAGTTAAATTTGTTGCACTTAATTTGGAGGATTTAGCACTTGGCAAATCTGCCAAAAAACGAATAAGTGCGGGAATCGTCGAAGATTGTTTGCGATTAACGTCTTTAGAGTTCCATGCCGAAAAATCAGGAAGAGATATCTCTAACGGTAGGTAGGGACGTTTTGGTAGCTTTATTGGATGCTGTTTTTTCGTTTTTTTTGCGGCTATTTCAAAAGTATTTACAATCTCACGTGTTGTAGACGGAAGGGAATCTTTTGAAGGTAATAAAAGTGCCGCACGATGCAATTGGCATGCAAGTTGGCAAATTGTAGATTTACCTTGACCTGGTCCACCAATCAACAATGTGGAACTGAATCCAGATTTAGTATTTAAACGATCATTTTTTTGAATCTCTTCGACGTCAGCTAAATCAAACTCACCGCGAGAGGTGATTTTGCAGACAGCATTTAATTTCAATGGCTCGGAGGCTAGGAGACTAGTCAGAAATAAATTGCGATCGTTACTTTGGTGCTTGAAATTTTTGGGATCTGAAACTGGTAGATCGACAAAAACCATGCGGAGAGGCACCTTATTTTGGGTATGCCCTCCTTGACCTAATTTAGCGTATTCTTGTGCCTGAAGTTGTTCTGACAACCAACTGTGTACAGCTGTAAGTGTTTGCGGAGTAAGGCCCGCATTACGAACAGCATGAGACAGAATATCAGTGGTAATTGGTGTTGAGGCCGTAGTCTTTTGCATATTATCCACCCTTCAATATTACACAATTCCACTGATATTGAAGATCGAGAATTACTTTTGGGGAAACATCAAACGTCAATATTCCCCGCCCGCAATGCATTCGATTCAATAAACGCCCTGCGTGGTTCCACGTCGTCGCCCATCAGTGTCGTAAAGATCTGGTCGGCTGCAATCGCATCTTCAATCTGTACTTTAAGCAGGCGGCGGACTGTGGGGTCCATGGTGGTTTCCCAGAGTTGGCTTGGGTTCATTTCACCCAGACCTTTGTAGCGCTGTTTGCTGACGCCGCGTTCGGCTTCGTCGCGTAGCCAGAGCATGGCCTGGTGGAAGTCGTGTACGGCGATTTCCTTGGCTTTTTCGCCTTCGCCACGGCGGATGAATGCGCCTTCTGTGAGCAGACCTTTGAAGGTCGTTGCGGCGTTTTCCAGCACTTTGTAGTCTGCGCCATCAACAAAGTCGGCATCGATGCTGCTGACCTTGATGTTGCCGTGGTACAGGCGTTCTATGCGCAGGCTGAATGCGCCTGAGAGTTCGTCGCTGCGTACTACTGCTTTTACCGCATTGTCGCCAATGGCGGCGGTCAGGGCGATGGCGGATGCTTCTGCGTTTTCTGCGTTATCCAGTTTCAGCGTGACGCCAGTCATGATGGCGGTGAGGGCAGCGCGGTCGATGACGCGGGTCAGGCGCATCATGATGGCGTTGGCCAGGTTGTACTGGCGTACCAGTTCGCCCAGGGCTTCGCCAGTGATGGGGGCTGCGCCTGTGCCTGGTGTGAGGGATGCGCCGGTCAGGGCGACGGTCATCATGTAGGTGGCTTCTTCGGCATCATCTTTGAGGTAGCGTTCATCGCGGCCTGCCTTGACTTTATACAGTGGTGGCTGGGCGATGTAGATGTGGCCGCGTTCTACCAGTTGTGGCATCTGGCGATAGAACAGGGTCAGCAGCAGGGTGCGGATGTGGGCGCCATCGACGTCCGCATCGGTCATGATGATGATGCGGTGGTAGCGCAGTTTGTCGGCATTGAATTCGTCCGGGCCTATGCTGGTGCCCAGGGTGGCGATCAGGGTGGTGATCTGTTCACTGGACAGCATTTTTTCAAAGCGGGCTTTTTCTACGTTGAGGACTTTACCGCGCAGTGGCAAGATAGCCTGGAACTTACGGTCGCGACCTTGTTTGGCTGATCCACCCGCAGAGTCACCTTCGACGATGTACAGTTCGCACAGGGCGGGGTCTTTTTCCTGGCAGTCTGCCAGTTTGGAAGACAGGCCCAGGCCATCCATGACGCCTTTGCGGCGTGTCAGTTCGCGGGCTTTGCGTGCTGCTTCGCGGGCGCGTGCTGCTTCAACGATTTTGCCGCAAATGATCTTGGCGTCGTTGGGTTTTTCCATGAGGAAGTCAGTCAAGGTCTTGGCGACAATTTCTTCTACCGGGCCGCGCACTTCGCTTGAAACGAGTTTGTCCTTGGTCTGTGAGCTGAACTTTGGTTCCGGCACTTTGACGGACAAGACGCAGGTCAGGCCTTCGCGCATGTCGTCGCCGCTGACTTCTACTTTGGCTTTTTTGGCGAACTCGTGTTCTTCAATATACTTGTTGATGACGCGTGTCATCGCGGCGCGCAGGCCGGTCAGGTGGGTGCCACCGTCGCGCTGCGGGATGTTATTGGTGAAGCACAATACCTGTTCATTGTAGGCGTCGTTCCATTGCATGGAGACGTCGACAGTGATGGTGGTATTCTGGTCAGACTGACGCTCGCCAGTGGCCTGGAAAATGGTCGGGTTGAGTATGCTTTTGTTTTTGTTGATGTATTCAACAAAGCCACGGGTGCCGCCTTCGAAGGCAAACAATTCTTCTTTGCCGGTGCGGTGGTCGTTGAGCTTGATGCGTACGCCATTATTCAGGAAGGACAATTCGCGTATGCGCTTGGCCAGGATTTCATAATGGAATTCAACATGGGTGAAGATTTCTTCATCGGCCCAGAAGTGGACTTCAGTACCGCGCTTGTCGGTGTCGCCAACTACTTTGATTGGTGAAGTAACGACGCCATCAACAGTTTCCAGCTCGCGGTTTTGCGGTACGCCACGAACAAATTCCATGGTGTGCATTTTGCCATCGCGGCGGATAGTCAGCTTGAGCAATTTGGACAGGCCATTCACGCAGGACACACCCACGCCATGCAGACCGCCGGATACTTTGTAGGAGTTTTGATCGAACTTGCCACCAGCATGCAGCTCGGTCATGACGATTTCTGCGGCGCTGCGTTTGGGGTCGTGCTTGTCATCCCATTTGATGCCGGTAGGGATGCCGCGGCCATTGTCAGTGATGGAGATGGAGTTGTCGCTATGGATAGTGACATTGATCTCGGTACAGTGACCTGCCAGGGATTCATCAATGGAGTTATCCAGTACTTCAAAGACCAGGTGATGCAGACCGGTGCCGTCCGAGGTGTCACCGATGTACATGCCGGGGCGTTTCCGCACGGCTTCCAGGCCTTCCAGAATCTGGATTGAGGATGCGCCGTATTGACTTGGCTGCGCTGGAGTGTTGTCTTGGGTGTTATCGGACATGGCTACCTTCTAAAAAAACGAACTGTTTTGGACAATTGTGTAAATCGCCCAATGTGAAACATATTCAGGGACTGCTTTGTCATGCTGGTACAGGTGGGATTCAGTGTCTTGGGTGTTGATGCATCAGAGCATAACGACACTGGATTCCAGCCTGCGCTGGAATGACGGTATTAAGATCGCCGTGAACATAATGTCCACGGCATCCGTCGATATCTACAACTTATATCCGCATCGGCATGACGACATATTTAAAGTCGGTGTTGTCGGGGATAGTGATCAGTGCAGATGAATTGGAGTCGCCCAAAGAAACCGATATCTGGTCGCATTTGAGGTTATTCAATACATCGAGCAAATAGCTGACGTTGAAGCCGATGTCCACGCTGTCGCCACCGTAGTCGATTTCGATTTCTTCTATCGCTTCTTCCTGGTCGGCATTGGTCGACAATATCTGCATGAGGCCAGGGGTGATGACGCAACGCACGCCCTTGAACTTGTCAGACGTCATGATCGCAGCACGCTGCAATGAACGCAGCAATTGTTCGCGGCCCAAAGTGAAGCTGTTTTTATAGCCTTTGGGGATGACGCGGTTAAAGTCAGGGAACTTGCCTTCGACCAGTTTGGAAATCAGTTCGATATCGGCAAAAGTCAGTTTGACCTGATTGTTGGCGATGTCGATTTGTACCGGGTCTTCTTTGTCTTCCAGCAGGCGCTGCATCTCGATGATGGTTTTGCGCGGGATGATGACTTCATGACGTGGGAATTCTTGCTCGACTTCAACCTGGCAAAACGCCAGGCGGTGACCATCAGTTGCGACAGCAATGACGTTCTTGCCATCGACGACCAGCAGCAAGCCATTCAGGTAATAACGAATGTCTTGTTGCGCCATCGAGAAATGCACCATGTTGAACAGGTGCTTCAGGGTTTTTTGTGGCAAGTTGACGCTGGCATTGAAATGCTCGGCCTGGGCTACGGTAGGGAATTCTTCTGCCGCCAGGGTTTGCAAAGAGAAGCGCGATTTGCCTGACTGCACGCTCATCTTTTTGTTTTCAAGCTTGAGGACCACATCATTGTCATCTGGCAGGGCGCGCAAAATATCCAGCAATTTGCGGGCCGCAACTGTCGTGGCAATGCTGTCGCCGCCAGAACCGATGGCTGCCTTGGTCGTGATCTGCACTTCTATGTCTGTCGACAGGAACGACACTTGTTCACCGTCTTTGCGAATGAGGATATTGGCCAGAATCGGCAATGTATGCCGACGCTCGACAATACCACTCACAATTTGCAAAGGCCGGAGCAGGGTGTCCCGGTGGGTTTTAACCAATTGCATTTGAATATCCTCACTAAATTATGGTGACAAGGAACTTAAATTATCTCTTACTATTTTTTATAAACTGCTTCACATATTTACTGCTGTCTTGCTTGTTACTTTGGTGCGCATGGCGCACCCTACAAACTTGTTCATCGCTCCGCGCAAACGGCTCTTGCGCAGATGGATCCCAGCCTTCGCTGGGATGACGTTAATACTGTTCGTGCAGTTTTAAACAGCTTGCTGCTTCAAGTCGAGCCGTGCCCTTAAAACTGTCATTCCAGCGCAGGCTGGAATCCCGTGGCGTTTGACGCTTACGCGTATCGCTGATTTCAGAGCAAAACCCTTGCCAACCCATAGGTTGCGCCGTGCGCACCGTTTTAGCTGGTTTAACGCCGTGGTGTGCATGACGCACCCTATAAATATTTCTTACCTGTAACTACACACAAAACCATTCCAACTTGCACATCCTACAACATCCCGGCCATTAACCCTTGAGCGTTTGCTCTAATACATGCAATTCATGATTGCATTCGGGGTTCTTGGTGCGGTCTGCAGTGATCTTGCGTACGGCGTGCAAGACCGTGGTGTGGTCGCGGCCGCCGAAGAGTTCGCCGATTTCTGGCAGGCTCTTTTGCGTAAGTTCCTTGGCCAGGTACATCGCAATCTGACGCGGTCTGGCGATATTGGCCGGACGTTTTTTTGAATACATGTCGGCGACTTTGATGTTGAAAAAGTCAGCGACTGTCTTCTGAATGTTCTCTACGGAAATCTGGCGGTTCTGTACCGACAGCAAATCCTTCAGGGCTTCTTTCACCACGTCGATGGTGATTTCTTTACCATGGAAGCGTGAGTAAGCCAAAATCTTGCGCAAGGCACCTTCGAGTTCACGCACATTAGAGCGTAGGTGCTTGGCGACGAAGAAGGCGACGTCATCAGAAATATTGACGCCTTCTGAATGGGCTTTCTTGAGCAAGATCGCTACGCGCATTTCCAGCTCTGGTGGTTCAATCGCCACTGTCAGGCCAGAGTCAAAACGCGAAATCAGGCGGTCATCCATGCCGGTGATTTCTTTGGGATAAGTATCACTGGTGATGATGATTTGCTTCTTGGCTGCAATCAGGGCTTCAAAGGCGTAAAAGAATTCTTCCTGCGTACGGCTCTTGCCGCCAAAGAATTGAATATCATCGATCAGCAACAAATCCAGCGAATGGTAATAGCGCTTGAATTCATCAAAACCCTTGCGTTGGTAAGCGGTCACTACGTCGCGTACATATTGTTCAGCGTGGATATAGCGTATCTTGGCATTCGGGTTATCAACCAGGATCTGGTTACCAATGGCGTGGATCAAATGCGTCTTACCCAGACCAACGCCGCCATATAAGAATAATGGGTTGTACGATACACCAGGATTATTGGCTACCTGGATGGCGGCAGCGCGCGCCAGCTGGTTGGCCTTACCGGTGACGAAGCTGTCAAAAGTCAGGTCAGAATTAATACGGCTTTGCTCGCGGCGCGGTGATACTTCTGGCGCAGCGGGTTCAGACATCATTTCTGGCACACTGCCTTGGGCATCAAGGTCGGCATTCAAACCCTGCGGGCGTGGTGAGGCTGCTGCTGGAGCAGTTTTTCTGTTGCCACGCGGGTCAAGCACGAACTGTACTTCGACATCCTCATCCCAGAACTGGTTAGCCAGGTCGGTGATGCGGCTGGCGAACTGGGCCTTAACCCAGTCGAGTTTGAAACGGTTAGGCGCAGCGATACGCAGCTTGCCATTTTCAAAGTCAAGCGGGACTAGCGGTTTGATCCAGGCGCTATATTGCTGTGGTGGAAGCTCTTGCTCAAGTTGGGAAGAACAGGCCTGCCAGAAATTTTCCATGTATGACTTTAATTATTAAATGCAAATGCGCGGTGCCGAATTAAATTCTAACCTGTGCGATCTTGCCGAGACTTTAGCAAGAGTTACCAAGAGACTTGCGCCTCTATCGCTGGGTGAGTTGTCTTAAAGACATAAAACGGTGCCGCGCTAATCCGCTATTTTAACCCCGCTTGACCGAGTTATCCACAGGTTTGGGTTTAAATTTATTCTTTGCATTGCACCAATGGATGTGCCCTGATTGATTAATTTTTGCGCTAAGTGATTGACACGCAAAGCAAAAATGGTGTCTAATTCAGGGTTCCCTACCCCTCTTTTATTGGTGCGGCTTTAATTATCGGTTTTTTGATGGATTGATGCGCAACACCATGAGCAGCGGTTTTGGGGCAGTAAAGGCGAAAGGCCTGACGAAAATGTGCAAGCCGAAGTCGCACCCAAGACAGCCTTTATCCGTAATTCCGATTTTTTTTATTGCTCAATTAGCGAGACCAACATGAAACGTACTTACCAACCTTCCGTCGTTCGCCGCAAGCGCACCCACGGTTTCCGCGCACGCATGGCAACCCGCGGTGGCCGCGCTGTTCTGAACGCACGTCGCGCCAAAGGCCGTAAACGCCTGGCAGCTTGATTATCAGTTCGTTGATCTGCGCAGCCTTGCTGAATTCGCATGATCAATAATATAACTGAGTCAGTTCAGGCAGGTGTCGGCGGCGCAGATTTTGCCCGCGTCAGGCGCATCGTTAAAACGGATGAGTTTTCATCCGTTTTTCGTTTGCGCCCCGTGCAAAAGACGGCGCATTTTGTGCTGTATACCCGAACCAATGATTTGCCGCATGCCAGGCTGGGTGTGGTGGCCGCCAAGCGTTTTGCGCCACGTGCCGTGACGCGCAATACCATCAAGCGCGTCACCCGCGAGATTTTCCGGCATGCTGCATTGCTGAACGTGGATTGCATAGTAAGGCTGTCCCGCCCTGTTAACAGCAAGGCGGGGCCGGCGACGACCGCCCAGCTCAAGCGTGAGCTCAGGGCGGAAATCCTGCGTCTGTTCGCTGCACCGGCTTGCGCATTGGCGGGTACCAAACTGCCGGTAAGTCAACCTTAGGGCATTTGAGATGAAAACCCTGCTGCTCCTGTTGCTCAGATTTTATAAACTGGCAATTAGTCCCATGTTGGGGCAGAACTGTCGTTTTTATCCCAGTTGCTCTGAATATGCGGCAGAGGCCATCAAGATACACGGTGCCGCCAAGGGTAGCTTGCTGGCAGGCAAACGCTTGTGCAAATGTCATCCCTGGCACCCCGGTGGCGTCGATCATGTGCCACCCGCTAGTGAAAAATCGCAAACCGCCCCCACATCTGCCCAGTGCTGCCATGATGGCAAGCACACTGGACATTCTTCTCCCCTTTCCTGACATACACAAATGGATATCAAACGTACCGTCCTGTGGGTAATTTTCTCTTTCTCGCTGATCATGCTCTGGAATGGCTGGGGTGTATATAGCGGCAAGCCGTCTATATTTGCTCCGCCGCCACCCAAAGTGGCCAGTGCATCAGCTTCTGCCAGCGCGACTGCGAATGCCGCCAGCGCAGCGGGTAGCGCCAGTGCTGTTGCAAGCGCCGCAGCAACTGCTGGCACTGATGCAGTTGCAGCCCCTGTCATCAAGAGCGAAACCATTACCATTACTACTGATGTCATCAAGGCGGATATTGATACCATCGGTGGCGAGCTGAAAAAACTGGAATTGCTCAAGCATAAAAATGACACTGACCATACAAAAAATGTGGTCTTGTTTGATCAGTCGGCCAAACGTACCTATCTGGCGCAGACAGGTTTGCTGGGCGGTGCCTTCCCTAACCACAAGTCCGGCTTTATTGCCAAACCAGGTGTACGTACCCTGGAAGGCGGCAACCAGGTACAACTGGTGCTGGAAGCGGAACAAGGCGGCGTCAAACTGACCAAGACTTACACCTTCAAAAAAGGTGAGTACCTGATCGATGTGCGTCATGATGTGACCAATACCAGCGCAGCAGCGATCAAGCCTTCCCTGTACCTGCAATTGCTGCATGACGGCACAAAGCCTGAAAGCGGCGGCATGTTCTCTGGTAGTGGTGAATTCTACGCACCAGCTGTGTATACAGAAGCAGAAAAATTCCAGAAACTGGATTTTGAAAAAATCGCCAAGGGTACTGATGGCCATGCCAAAGAATCAGACAATGGCTGGATAGCGATGTTGCAGCATTTCTTTGTGTCTTCTTTCATCCCGCAAGACAAGACCAAGCGTGAAATTTTCACAAAACAGGTTGATACCAACCTGTACGCAGTTGGTAATGTCTTGCCTATGGGTACAGTGGCACCTGGTGCAACAGTGAGCATGAATGCACATCTGTATTCCGGCCCGCAAGAATCTGCCAAGCTGGAAGCAATTGCTCCTGGCTTTGAGCTGGTCAAAGACTATGGCGTATTGACCATCATCGCCAAGCCGCTGTTCTGGGTCATGGAACAAATCCACAAAATGCTGGGTAACTGGGGCTGGACTATCGTGGTCTTCACGATCGCCATCAAACTGGCTTTGTTCCCCTTGTCGGCTGCCGGTTATCGCAGCATGGCAAAAATGAAGGTTGTGACACCGAAGATGCAGGCCGTGCGTGAGCGTTTCAAAAACGATCCGCAAAAAATGAACCAGGCCATGATGGAATTGTACAAAACCGAGAAAATCAATCCTCTCGGTGGCTGCTTCCCTATCCTTATCCAGATGCCTATCTTTTTGGCACTGTACTGGGTCTTGCAAGCCAGCGTGGAAATGCGCGGCGCACCATGGGTGGGCTGGATCACCGATCTGACTTCACCTGACCCCTGGTATATCCTGCCTGTGATTTATGCTATTTCCATGTATATCACGACCAAGCTGAACCCGGCCCCGGCCGATCCTATGCAGGCGAAGATGATGATGTTCATGCCACTGGCATTCTCGGTCATGTTCTTCTTCTTCCCATCCGGCCTGGTATTGTATTGGGTAGTCAACAATATCTTGTCGATTGCACAGCAATGGGTCATCAATAACAAGCTGATCCCGCCTGAGCATAAGGTTTAAGCATCAGGCTTGAAGATAGAGCTTAAAAATTGAGCAAATGAGAAAGCCCGCAAGTTTGCTTGCGGGCTTTTTTTTATGAGGTAATTTGTTGAGCAAAACTTTGCCGCATTTGCGTCCTAACATGTAGGTTGGGCTACGATTTACCAGCCCAACACTCGGCGTTTAAATAACGTATACCGTCTATTGAGGCCCAGTGTTGGTAGCCTAGCGAGGCCCGGCCCAATCTACGGGAGTAGATATTCTTGGTATCTGCCCTGTCGCATTTCCGTCACAACACCACAGACTAATTTGCACCCATAGAGTGCAAGCACAGATAGAATTTCAACATGATCTACGAACCCATTCCCATCGCTGCCATTGCCACCGCCCCCGGACGTGGTGGCATAGGTGTAGTACGCATTTCCGGCAAGGACCTTGCGCCTGTCGTCACTGCCCTGTTTGGTAATACCCAATTCAAGCCACGTCATGCCAGTTACCTGCCATTTACCCAGGCAGATGGGACCGTCATCGACCAGGGTATCGCCATTTATTTCAAGGCTCCCCATTCTTACACCGGTGAAGATGTGCTGGAACTGCAAGGCCATGGCGGCCCTGTGGTCATGCAAATGCTGCTGTCGCGCTGCCTGGAAGCGGGCAAGGATGCGGGTTTGCGGCTGGCTGAACCGGGTGAATTCACCCAGCGTGCTTTTCTGAATGACAAGCTTGATCTGGCACAGGCTGAAGCCGTTTCAGATTTGATCGAAGCCTCGACCGAGGCCGCTGCCAAATCGGCATCACAATCGCTGTCCGGCGCTTTTTCCAAAGTGATTCATGCACTGGTAGAAAAAGTCGTGCACCTGCGCATGCTGGTGGAAGCGACGCTGGATTTCCCTGAAGAAGAAATCGACTTTCTCGAAAAATCCAATGCCCGCGGCCAGTTGGCGACGATACAAACGGCCTTGCAAAAAGTGTTTGAGCAGGCAGCACAGGGGGCCTTGTTGCGAGCTGGTTTGAATGTGGTACTGGCAGGCCAGCCCAATGTCGGCAAATCATCGCTGTTGAATGTACTGGCTGGCGATGACGTGGCCATCGTTACCCCCATCGCCGGTACTACCCGCGACAAGGTGACCGAGACCATTCACATCGAAGGCATACCCCTCAATATCATCGACACCGCTGGCATACGCCATGAACATGACGAGCCCGAAGAAGGCCAGGTCGCCAATACCATCGATACAGTAGAGCGCATAGGCATAGAACGCACATGGGCAGAAGTGGATAAAGCCGATGTCATCCTGCACCTGCTCGACGCCAGCCGTGGCCCGACCCGCGCTGACGATGCCATCGTCGCCCGCTTCCCTGAAGGCGTGCCGGTCATACGTATCTGGAACAAGATCGATTTATCCGGCCATCATGCCAGCGTCGATGAAATGTCCGATGCGACGCATATTTATCTGTCCGCACATGAACACATAGGTATAGATCTGCTGCGCAAGGAATTGCTGCGCATTGCCGGTTGGGAGCAAACAGGTGAGTCACTTTACCTGGCACGCGAACGTCATCTCATCGCTCTCAAGCATGCGCATGAACATCTGCAAAATGCTGCTGAATATGCGGCGCAAAATGATCAGTCGCTGGATTTGTTTGCTGAAGAACTGCGTTTGACACAAGACCGTTTGAACAGCATCACTGGTGAATTTACATCCGATGATTTACTCGGTGTGATTTTCTCGCGGTTTTGTATCGGTAAATAAACCCCTGCATAAAATATGGCGCAACTCAAGACTCTGGCAGATACTGTCCCGCGCTTCTGGCGCGATGACAGGCTGCCGTTTATTGAGGTGCGCTATCTGGCAGAGGGCCGTTCAGCCAGTTATGACAAGCATGCACACGAGACTTTCAGCATAGGTGCCATTACTGCGGGTGCGAGCAATTTTGTCGTGGCTGGTACGCAGTATCATGTGCAAGCAGGCAAGCTGGTGATCATCAATCCGGGGCAGGTGCATATCTGTAAGCCTGTCGATGATTTGCCCTGGTCATTTTGCATGTTGTACCTTGATGCCACATGGCTGGCAGCTTTGCAGGCTGAATTGGGACAATTGAAAGAGCCGGAATTTCATGCTTATACCAGTGCAGTGTCTGACAATGTTCTCTTGTATCAAGGCCTGCTCGATTTATATCAAACCCTGATAGATCCTGAAACTGAACTCCTCAACAAACAGGGCTGCTTGATCCAGTATTTTTCTGAATTACACAAGCACCTGCAATCTGCTCCGGCAGAACTGCATCTGGAAAATGCCAGACTCAAACTGGCTGCTGATTTTATCCATGAGCACTGCACACGAGACCTGAGCCTGGATGATATTTCTGCCCATGCAGGTTTGTCCGCTTCCTATTTATTCCGCGCTTTCAGGAAGCAATATGATATGACTCCGCATGCCTATCTCATTAATCGCCGTGTGCAATATGCGCAAGAAAAATTGAGACAAGGTGCCTCAATTGCCGATGCGGCACTGGAAGCAGGCTTTGCTGATCAGGCGCATTTCCAGCGTGTCTTCAAACGCCTGCTGGCGGCAACACCCGGACAATATCAGGCTTGAGAATGCGCGTCAGCTCAGCACCAGATAAACAGCGCTGATCAATAACATCACCGCCAGGCTGCGGTTAAAGGCACGCATCAGCGCGGGCTTTTTAAAGAGCTGACGCAAGGCTGTGCCTGCATATGCCCAGGCGGCTATCGACGCATAGCAGATGAAGAAATAGATGATGGTGAAGTGCCACACCATGCTGGTGTCACCATTCGCTGCATAAGCGCCCATACCTGCAATGGATGCCAGCCATGCTTTGGGATTAAGCCATTGCATGAGCGCACCATACCAGGCAGATGGCCCCTTGCCATTTTCATCGACTTCCAGTTGTCCATTATCGACAGCCAGCTTGTAAGTCAGGAACAGCAAAAAAGCGACTCCCGCCCATTGTATGATTTTTGTCAGTGCTGGCATGATGATCAACAGCTCATGCAGGCCCAGTCCAGTCAGGAATAACAAGACGGTAAACCCTATGGTCGCGCCGCTGACATGGGCCAGGCTGGCACGAAAGCCATATTGCGTGCCTGAGCGCAAAGCCACAATATTCACAGGGCCAGGTGAAATGGATGCGGCCAGCGCAAAGGCAGCCATGGAGAGATAGAGGTTGAAGTTGAGAGTGAGCATAAGCGTGGTCCGTATAAGTGAGTCGGCAGACAGACTTATACCGGGCCACGCTTGTTGTGTATTGAAGAAAACTACCCTGGTCGCTATGCAGACTTACGCCGCCATGGCAGCCTGCAGGCGTGGTCGTATATCATCGACGAGGCGCTTGCGACTCGAGCGTGCATATTCTGCCGGTGAAAACCACATGACTACTTCAGCAAAGGCATCAACTACCGGCAAGATGTCCCTTGCTTCCGTTGCACTGAAATCAGTTCTGCTGCCATTGGCTGTCAGGTGGCTAAGCTTTTCTTGTAAAACACCTTTGCATGCAATCTCGCTTGCAGAGACTGGATTGGCGGTACAGATACCAAAGGTGCCGAGCAAAAAATGCTTCCAGTGAAGCCCTGCATTTTCCGTCAGTCCCGCTATGTTTACCGTGCCATCCGCTGCAAAGCAGTCTTGCAGGTGCCATGTACTGGTATTCAATTCTGTCAGCGCAGCGATATAGTCACGCAAAAATTCCTGCTTCATCAGTTCTGGTGCTGCTGCCCATCCGTGTTCTGCCACCAACTGTCTTGCCCTGTCGCACCAGACCGTATGACAGGCACGAAAATATTCACCAGCAACTGTATCGGCGGCATCTGACTCACCAAATACAGCAGAGTTGATGATGGCTTTTTCTGAGACCACATAAGAAGGGCCAGGCAGTATGTGTGCAGCCAGCAAGTCATTTAATTCTGCTTCAGAAATAGCACAGGCTGCTGCGAATTGTGCTTTGTTCAGGAAATGTGTATTCAGGTAGAGCTGTAGTTCAGACATGTTGATATTCTCTCTTGATTAGGACTTCCGAAAAACCGCCACAGCTGCGTTGCAGCTCCTCTCCTAGGAGCCGCGTACTAAAGTACTGTCTTCGTCGCTGACGCCTTGCTGGGACGATTTTGCGTAAGCCCTATTGATATAAAAATTGTTTCTGGTTTGGCGGGATACTACGTCATCAATCTGGGGTGCACTTAATTGAATTAGCCGTGCACCTGACGGCTATCTGTGGGGGCCTGCTCACGCTCCAACAAACCATAGTCACGTACTACCGATGCGATGCGCAAACGATAGCCTGCAAAGATATGACCGCGTCCTTGCGACTGCGCCGCCCGGTGTTCTTCGGTATTGCGCCAGTCGGCGACTGCGGCTTCATCGCGCCAGAATGACAGCGATAAAATCTTTGCAGGATCGACCAGGCTTTGAAAACGTTCTATGGAAATAAAACCATCCATCTCCCTAAGCAGAGGCGCAAGCCCTGCTGCGATATCCAGGTATTCCTGCTTGTTTTCTGCATGCGGTATGACTTCAAAAATCACGGCTATCATGCGCCCTCCTTGTTTTGTATGTTGTGGGTAAATACCGGGATGCGGCCATTCAACGAAGGTCTGTAAGTCCAGCGTAGAGCAGCAAAATCAAATGCAGGTGCGCTCAGCAAGTGAGACAGGCAAGCGGCTGTGATGCGCTCTGCAATGTCTTGGCCAGGGCAGGTGTGGCGACCATGGCCGAAGGTGAACACTTTTCTGTCTGCTCTCTCCAGTTGCAGAATGTCAGGGGCAGCATTTGCCGCCACATCACGATTGGCAGCGGCGAGCAAGACGACGATGACATCACCTGCTTGCAGGTGTTGACCAGCAATTTCGCAAGTCTGGTTGACGAAGCGTCTGGTGTTTTGTACTGGCGCATCATAGCGGGCGACTTCTGCTACCAGTTCACGCAATTTTTGTGGCAACTCTGCACGACCTTCACGCATGATCTTCAGTGTGTCAGGATGAGTTTGCAGAGCAACGAGACTATTGCCTGCCAGCCCAGCAGTGGCCTCATATGTTTGTGACAGCAAGCCTATCAGGTTGGACAAGATGGCATCAGCATGTTGCCAGCCAAGTTGAGTGGCTTCACTTTGCAAGCCTGCCAAAAATCCATACTGTTTTGCCTGGCTGTCTTGTAGCAACTGGCGGAAGCTGTTTTGCAAAGCCTGTGCTGCCACATGCGCCGCATCAATTTGTTCTGCTGTGCTCAAGGGGGAAAGGCAGCGCACGAAATCTGCCATCCAGTTTGCCAGGGCGGGCAAGGTATCTTCTTCAAATCCCAATACACTGCCCATGACATGAACAGGCAGGTCGAACAGATATTGTGTCAGCCCGTTTCCTGTCCTTACATCATATTTGCGCATGAGTTGAGTGGCATGTTGCTGCGTATATGCGGTGATGTCAGACAAATCCAGTTTGCGCAGTGAGCTTTGTATAATTTGCCTGGGCAGGGCGTGTTTCTGGCCTTCATTCATGCGTATCAGATGTGAAAAAACTTCCCCCGCTGATCCCCCCGCAATATTACGCGGCACGGGTTCTGTAACTGGCCTGACGGTGCAAGCGGGTGATTCCAGCACTTGTTGCACGACTTCGGCACGGCTGGCTATCCAGCATTTGAGTTCGGTATCAAAAACCAGAGCTGGCCCTTCACGCAGGCTGGCGTAATATGGGTAAGGGTCTGGATGGCAAGGGCCATTCAGGATAGAGATTTTCTGTGTCATGGCAGGCTTGATGCTAAGTTTGGTGACTAAGTATTGAAATGCAGTATAGGACTTGTCTGCATTGAACAATTCGTCTACCATCAAACTATGAATGCAGAAAATTCCACCAATATAGAATACGCCGATACCCAATTAGCCAAACTGGCAGGTGCCATTGCCGAGCCCGCACGCGCCCGCATGCTGTGCAGCCTGATGGATGGACGTGCCCGCACCAGCACCGAGCTGGCTGTCGTGGCCGAGGTCAGCCCCTCCACTGCCAGCGTGCACTTAAGCAAACTGCTGGAACAGCATCTGGTGAATGTGGTGGCGCAGGGCAAGCACCGTTATTACCAGCTCGCCAGCAATGAAGTCGCGATTGCGCTGGAATCCTTGCTGCTGATCGCCGGTTTGCCCAAGTCACGATTCGTACCCAATACCCCAGACCGCCTGCGCAAGGCGCGTACCTGCTATGACCATATGGCGGGTGAAGTGGCAGTGGGAGTGCATGATTATCTGATGCAGCAAGCCTGGATCAGGCCTGTGGAAGGTGAAGAAACCGCCTATGAATTGACAAGCGCAGGCAGCAAGGCACTGGAAGAACTGGGTCTGGATATCGCCAATACCCGCAAGGCCAGGCGGCGTTTTGCCTGTTCATGCCTGGACTGGAGTGAGCGCACACCGCATCTGGGCGGTGCTTTGGGGGCGGCTTTATTGAATTTGCTGCTAAACCGCGCCTGGCTGGAGCGTGACCTTGACAGCCGGGCACTGGCACTGACCAGCAAGGGCAAGCGTGAATTTCAAAAAGTGTTTGCCATAAAAACCTGAAACACGAACCTTAAGATCTGAGACTGAAGACCGTGGATCCGAGCTGCGCTTACTTTACTTATTCTTTCGTGCCAAGCTTGATCTTGGCAAGTCTGTCAATAATCGCTGGCTTTAACTTGCGGAAGTACACCAGGTCAATTGCAAACATGGAAACAAGGGCCAGGCCGACAGTCAGCACGCAGCTAATCCATATCGAGTCTGGGGCAGCGATGCGGTTCGACAGATAAATTGCTGCGAATATTGTCAAAGCTGTCATGAATTCACGCCAGAATGGCTTGCGTGTCTTGAATGTTTTCTGCGCTGCCAGTAACACCAGTTCAGGGTAGTGTTTGGGCGCAACATCCTTTAATTCAGGTACTGCCAGCAATAAGGCATCGGTGCTGAAATTTTGCATGATTATTCCTTTATCAGCCTGATTTCAGGCCATGTTCAGATTATCTGCCTCAATATGGGCTTAGTCTACGGTCAAAATGTAAAACATTTACCACTGGCATCTTTAAAGCGGCATTTTTCCCAGCTGATATTGCCTGCTTATGCTGCTGACCGTTGTTTTGCCATCAAAGCTGTCCGCAAATAACATAAGCAAACTTCAAAATCTTATATAGATGGGAATAATAAGCGGGTTTGCCTATGGTAAGGTATGTGCAAACTGTTTTCACTATATGCATCATGTGTCAATTACTAGGAATGAACTGCAATACCCCGACTGATATCGTTTTCAGTTTTACCGGGTTTGCAACACGCGGCGGTTTGACTGACGAGCACAAGGACGGCTGGGGTATCGCTTTCTTTGAAGGCAGCGGCGTACGCCTGTTTGTTGATCACCAGTCAGCGGTTGACTCGCCAGTGGCTGAGCTCATCAAACGTTATCCCATCAAATCCAAGAATGTCATTGCCCACATACGCAAGGCTACCCAGGGCCAGGTCAGCCTGGAAAACTGTCACCCCTTCGTGCGTGAATGCTGGGGCCGTTACTGGGTATTTGCCCATAATGGCGATCTGAAGGAATTTGCCCCTGTGCTGGATGGCAGTTTCCAGCCGGTTGGCAATACCGACAGTGAGCGGGCATTCTGTTACCTGCTGCAACGTATGCGCCGTCACTTTGGCGAGCAATTGCCATCCGTGCAACAAATGGCGCAATTCATGCATGAAATTACGGCAGAAATCGCCAGCTATGGCACTTTCAATATGATGCTCTCGAATGGCGAAGCCTTGTTCACTCACTGTTCGACCAAGCTGTACTACATCGTGCGCCAGCATCCCTTCAGTACCGCCGCCTTGACGGATGAAGACGTGGCTGTGGATTTTTCCCAGGTGACCACGCCTGCCGACAAGGTTGCGATCATCGTCACCGAACCCCTGACCACCAATGAAAGCTGGACACAATGTGCATCTGGCCAGATGCTGGTATTTGTTGATGGGGATGTATTGCCTCTTTCACTGTCTGGGGCCACAGCATGAGCCAGCGTTTGATGGATCAGCTGGACACCAATCTCTTGCGTGTCCTGCATACTCTGCTAACTGAGCGCAGCGTCACCCGCACCGCCATGAAGCTGGGGCAATCGCAACCCGCCATCAGCAATATGCTGAAACGCCTGCGTGAAATCACGGGGGATGCCATTCTGGTGCGCGGCAAGAACGGCATGACCGCGACTGAGCGCGGTGAAGAACTATTGTTGCTGGCCCGCCAGGGTTTGAATGTGCTGGAAAGCATCGCCAGCCCGGCCCCGGCTTTCATGCCTGCCTCAACCCAGCGCATTTTCCACCTCGGTGCACCGGATTACCTGAGCGCCCTGCTGATCCCACTCATCATAGAAAAACTGCGCGAACAGGCCCCCAATGCCGGTTTGACCGTGCATGCCCTGAATGCCGGTTTTGATTATGCTGCCGGGCTGGAAAGTGGCGAACTCGATTGCGTCATCGGCAACTGGCCTGACCTGCCACCCCACCTGCATCTGGCGCAATTGTTTGAAGATGAAGTAGTGTGCATGGTGAATCGCAAACACCCGGTCGTCAGCAAGGGTTTGTCGATCAAATACTATCTGGAAATGGCCCACCTGGCCCCCACGCCCTACATGATGGGCCACCGCAGCATCATCGACACCGCACTCGCAGAGCAGGGGCTGAAACGCAAGATACAGATGACCATCCCCTACTTTGGCATGGTCCCTTACGTACTCTCACGCACCGACCTCATCTTCACCACCAGTCGCAGCTTCGCCGTGCAATGCGCCAGGGACTGGCCGATAGAAGTCTTGCCCATGCCGGTCACAGTACCCAAGATGAAGTTCTTCATGCTCTGGCATGAACGTGCGCATGCGGCGGCGGAGGTGCAGTGGTTACGAAGGATAGTGGCGGAGGCTTCGGCTAAGGTGATGGTTTAACGCAAGCACGTAGAAGCTTCATATTTGAAGATACTACCAAAACTTCCACCAAGGTTTCGCATCGGTTCTATCAGCGTATGCCAGTTTGTTAATAACCGGTTTAACGTATTGGGGTTTCTCGACAATTGGCTTGGCATATTGCGGGTATAGCGACGAAATAATAGAAATATCGTTGCTCGCTTGCTGGAAACTCAACCATGCAAGTGGGTCTTTTGTTTTATTTGGACAGTTCTCCCTTCTTCCTGTTGAAGCGCGAACTATGCCTCCATGAACTCTATCCCATGCGAGAGCAGCGTCGTCACATGAAACACCAAGCTCTTCGATAAGTGCGTCGTGAACAAGCTCATAGTCGGCCCCCTTCATTCCCATTGAAATGACTAGAGTAACGACTTCTTCAAGAGTTTTGTTTTCTGGAAGGACGATGTTCATGTCATCGGTCCATCCTGCTGGTATTGATTCTTTCACTGTTTCCTCTAAAAACTCTGTCTTAACAAGCAACTATAAAAATGCGGCCCACAATTGTGAGCCGCATTCTAAATGAAACACAGTATCTTTGGTCTTGAAGGGAACAGTGCCCTACATCAACCCGGCACTTTCCCCTCAACACCCTCGACATAAAACTTGATGTCATGCAGGAACTTGTCATCCGCCACGGCATCCTTGCCCAGCACTTCCTTACCGGTATTGTCCTTGATCGGCCCTTTCCAGATCGGGCCTGTGCCGTCGATGACGCCCTGGCGTTTGTCGGCGATGAGTTTTTTGACTTCGTCTGACAGGCTGCTGTTAAAGGCCTTCAGGTCTATCATGTTTTCTTTCAGGCCCCACCAGGTGGTTTCTGATTTCCATGTTTTGTTGAGTACTTCATCGACGCGCTTGGTGTAGTACACGCCCCAGTCAATCACGGATGCAGCCACATGGGCTTTGGCGCCGAACTTGCTCATGTCACTGTCCCAGCCAAACGCGTAGACGCCTTTTTCTTCGGCGGTTTGTACGACCGCGGCGGAGTCAGTGTTTTGCATGAGTACGTCCACGCCCTGGCCTATCAGGGTGCTGGCGGCTTCGCGTTCCTTGCCTGGGTCAAACCATTTATTGACCCAGACTACCTTGGTGGTGGCCTTGGGGTTGACTGAGCGTGCACCCAGCGTGAAGGAGTTGATATTGCGCAGCACTTCAGGGATAGGGATGGAGCCAACCACGCCGAGTTTGCCAGACTTGCTCAGCTTGCCTGCAGCTACACCGGCGAGGTAAGCGCCTTCATAAGTGCGCACATCATATTGCGCCAGATTGTCGGCAGTTTTGTAGCCTGTTGCGTGTTCAAACTTCACATCAGGAAAATCCTTGGCGACTTTGAGCATGGCTTCCATATAACCAAAGGTGGTGCCAAAGATGACTTTGTTACCCTGATTGGCCAGGTCACGGATCACGCGTTCTGCATCTGCCGCGCTTTCTGGCACGTTCTCGACAAAAGTGGTTTTAACCTTGTCACCAAACTTGGCTTCCACTGCCTTGCGGCCAGCATCATGGGCATAAGTCCAGCCTGCATCACCTACCGGGCCTACATAGATGAAGCCGACTTTCAAGGGCTCGGCGGCTGCCGCTGGCGTTGCAGCGCTGCTGGCTGGTGCAGGCGCTGCGGCACTGGCGCTGGCGGATTTGCTTTCTTCTTTCTGGCCACAGCCAGCAAGACCGACAATAGCCAGGGACAGCGCGGCTGCCAGGGTTTTTCTGCGAGAGATTTTCATGGATAGCTTCCTTGGTTTGATTTTCAGTGTTAATCAAAAAAACGCACAGCAAATTGCATCAATAGACTCAGGCAGACCCCGGGCGGAAAGGCTTGCCCAGTGAGGCTGGCATGTTCAGGCGTATCCAGTCAGGGTTACGCGAGATTAGCACCAGCACGATAATCGTCGCCAGATACGGCAGCATGGATAAAATTTCCGATGGAAGGGCTATGCCTATCGCCTGGAAATGGAATTGCAGTATCGTCACGCTGCCAAACAGTAAAGCACCCAGCAAGACCCGTGCCGGACGCCAGGTAGCAAAGGTTGTTAATGCCAGTGCGATCCAGCCGCGACCTGCAACCAGGCCTTCCACCCACATCGGTGTATACACGACTGACAGATAAGCGCCCGCGATGCCGCAGCAGGCACCGCTAAACAACAATGCCAGGTAACGTATCTTGCGTACAGGGTAACCTAGGGCATGGGCAGATTCTGGTGATTCACCCACGGCTCGCAACACCAAGCCAGCGCGGCTGCGGTACAAGAACCAGATAATGCCGCCGCACAGCAAGAGACCAAAATACACAGCCATATGCTGGTCAAACAGAGCTTTGCCGAGGAAGGGGATATCCGATAAAAACGGTATGCCATGTGGCCCGGCAGGCAGGGACTGGCCAACGAAAGACTGCCCTATGAAGGCCGACAGGCCAGCACCAAAGATGGACAAGGCGAGACCAGTTGCCACCTGGTTGGTCACCAGCACCAGTGCCAGCCAGGCAAACAGGGTCGCCATCAACATGCCGGCAACTGCACCAGCGACAAAACCCAGCCAGGGCATATGGGTCTGGTGGGCCACGGCAAAACCTGTGATGGCAGCGACCAGCATCATGCCTTCGGCACCAAGATTGAGCACGCCTGCACGCTCATTGATCAGCAGGCCCAAAGCCGCTATCAGTAGCGGTGTACCGGAGTTGATGGAGGCGGCGATAAGTGCAGCAAAATTTTCCATGGTCGCTTATTTCTGCCAACGCAGGCGGTAATTGATCAGGGTGTCGCAAGCCAGCAGCAAAAACAACAGCATGCCCTGGAACAGACCGGTGATGGCAGAAGGCAGGCCCAGGCGCGATTGCGCCATTTCTCCGCCGAGGTAAAACAGCGACAGCACCAGGCCACCAAAGATGGTGCCTATGGGATTCAAGCGGCCAATGAAGGCCACGATGATGGCGGCAAAACCATAACCCGGCGAGATGGAAGGCAAGACCTGGCCTATCGGCCCGGCCACTTCAAAAGCACCCGCCATGCCAGCGAAACCACCGGATATCAGCAATGAAGTCCACAAGGCACGGCGGCTGGAAAAGCCTGCATAGCGCGCCGCCAGCGGTGCCAGACCGCCTACCGTCAAGCGGTAACCAGCAAAGCTGCGATACACAAACACGGCCATCAAGCCACTGGCGACCAGCATGACGATAAAGCCAATATGCAGGCGGCTGCCCGAAAACAGGTGCGGCAACAGGTAATCACTGGAAAACACCTTGGACTGCGGAAAATTCATGCCATGCGGGTCTTTCAGCGGGCCATTGACGGCATACATCAGCAGCAATTGCGCGATATAGGTCAGCATTAGTGATACCAGAATCTCATTGGCATTGAAGCGGTCACGCAGCAAGGCAGTGATGGATGCCCACAAGGCGCCACCGATCACGCCCGCGCAAGTTGCCAGCAACAAAACCATGCCACCCGATAAACCTGGCGTGCCGGTATCAAAAAACAATATGGTGCTGCCCGCGGCCAGACCACCGGCAATCAATTGACCTTCAGCACCGATGTTCCAGACATTGGCGCGGTAACAGACCGACAGCCCCAGCGCGCATAAGACCAGTGGCGTGGTCTTCAATAATAATTCGGCGATGGCGGCTTTGTTGCGTATCGGCTCTATCAAAAATACCTGCAAGCCAGTCCAGGGGTTTTTGCCCAGTGCCATGAATAACAGAACACCGAAAAAGATGGTCAGCAATAAAGCCAGCACAGGAGAAAGATAAGCCATGCTACGCGAGCTGGCGGCACGCAATTCCAGCTTAAGCATGCTCACCCCGCGCGGTTCTTTTTTTGCGGCTGCCACCGGTTTTACCGAGGGACACGGTTTCTGCCGTTGTCCATTCTTCCCACAAACCACTCATCCACAATCCTATCTTTTCCCTGGTCGCGCTGGCTGTTGCTATCGATGGTGACAAGCGGCCTTTGGCGATCACATGCATGCGATCACATAATTCAAACAATTCATCGAGTTCTTCCGAGATCACCAGCACGGCACAACCAGCCTGCTTGAGCTTGCGTATCTCATCATGGATTTGCGCTGCCGCACCCACATCCACGCCCCAGGTTGGCTGGGCGACGATGAAGACATCAGGCTGGCGCGTGATTTCACGACCCACGATAAACTTTTGCAGATTGCCACCCGACAGGCTGCGCGCCAGTGCCGCAGGCCCACCCGCCTTGACGCGGAAGCGGGCGATGATATCCGCTGCCGCCTGTATCGTATGACGAAAATTGATCATGCCCTTGTTGACGAAGGGCGCGTGCTGGTGCGACAACAGCATATTGGCAGTCAGGCTCATTTCCGGCACTGCACCACGGCCCAGTCTTTCTTCCGGCACCAGGCTCTGGCCCAGTTTGCGCCTGCTCTCAGGGCCACGGTTGCCTACTGGTTTACCTTTGAGTTCTATCATCTGTGGTGCTGCACGTCTGTCCTCACCAGATAATGCAGCCAGCAGTTCTTGCTGACCATTGCCGGATACACCGGCGATGCCTACGATTTCTCCACCAAACAATTCCAGCTGTATATCTTCGAGTGCCGTAGCAAAGGCATGTGCCTTGGGCAGGCTCAATTGCCTGATCAGCAAACGCGATTCACCCAGGGTGACTGGCTCGGTATGGGCAGATGGTGGCAAGTCCTCACCTATCATCATGCGCGACAGGCTGGCAGCAGTTTCCTGCGCCGGGTCGCAATGCCCGGTGACCTTGCCCGCACGCATGACGGTGGCACTATGGCAGAGTTCACGGATTTCATCTAGCTTGTGGCTGATATACAAGATGCTGCAGCCCTCGGATGCAATCTTGCGCAAAGTGACAAACAGTTTTTGTACTGCTTGCGGTGTCAGTACCGAGGTTGGCTCATCAAGGATCAGCAATTGCGGTTTGGTCAGCAGGGCGCGCACGATTTCCACGCGCTGTCTCTCACCAACTGACAAGGTATGCACATGGCGGTGTGGTTCCAGTTCCAGGCCATAGTTTTCACCGGTCCTGGCGATCTGTTCGGCCAGCTCCAGCATATTCACATTCTGGTCCAGACCCAGAGCGATGTTCTCGGCCACGGTCAGGGTATCAAACAGGGAGAAATGCTGGAACACCATGGCAATGCCCAGCTTGCGCGCATCCTGCGGTGTCGCTACTCTGACTTCCTGGCCATTCCAGCGCACCGTGCCTGAATCTGGCTTGACGGCACCAAAGATGATTTTCATCAGCGTTGATTTGCCCGCGCCATTCTCACCCAGCACCGCATGGATTTCACCCGGTGCCACCTGCAGCCTGACGCCATCATTGGCAACGACTGCCGGATAGCGTTTACAGATGTCGGTCAGTTCCAGCCTGGGCAATATGGGTGAAGCAGCAGAAGTCACTTTGACCTTTCCATCCGGTGGTTGAAATTTTAGTGAACTGTAACAGTGGAAATCGGAGTGCTTGCCACATGCGCGACGATCATGGCTGTGTTGCAAATGCTCGCGATAGCCCCGCTATCTCTCCGCTTTGCGTCTTGCCCTGATTCGCCGGGCACATGTCCTTCGCTCTCGATTTCCACTGTTACAGTCCACTAGACTAGGGAGTAAGCCCCTGGCTGCACATCACGCAGGCGACATGCTGGACATTTGCCTGACATTATAAGTGGCTGCTCAGCGCAAATTCAAAATCTATTTGTCATTTGGTGCAAGATGAAAATTGCCCATGCAATTTAAAATCTACAGAAATCATGTAAATTTTTTCCTGCGCCTGTTTGCGTTGTTTTCCAGCATCAGCAAAAACCTCGCATACAAAATTTTGTGAACGAATTGTTTTCAGGCAAATGTATTGTGCGGCTGAATGTACGATTAACTGACTAAGTATAGAATAGCCCTTAATAATCAGACCTTTACAGCATTTCTTCCTGCATGGACAAACCAGCCACCTTCCGTGACGACGCCC
This sequence comes from Undibacterium sp. FW305-107, assembly GCF_058788535.1. NCBI lineage: Bacteria > Pseudomonadati > Pseudomonadota > Betaproteobacteria > Burkholderiales > Oxalobacteraceae > Undibacterium > Undibacterium sp. FW305-107. The sequence continues at coordinate 276,636 of NZ_JBYTAV010000004.1, read as the reverse complement.
ATTTCTGGCGCAGCCCGCTGCTGCCGGATGCTGAGTTGCTGACGGCTGAATATTTCGCGCAAGAGTTTGCCCCGCACTGGCATGAGAGCTTTTCCATCCCCGTCATACAGTCTGGCGCACAAACCTATCGCTATCGCGGCAGCCGCTGCCTGGCCTCAGTTGGTTGCATCGCTGCCATCAATCCCGGCGAAGTGCATACAGGTGAAAGGGCAACCGAGCATGGTTGGGCTTACCGCGCTTTTTATCCGTCGGTAGACTGGATGCAGCAGCTAGCCAGCGACATGGCAGGCAGCGCCGTCGGCGTCCCCTGGTTGCCGGATGGAGTCATTGAGGATGCTGAAGTCTCTGCCCAACTTGCCTTTGCACACCGTTTGCTGGAAGCGGGTAGCGATCCGCTCGCAGCCGAAAACGCTCTGACCGCAGGCTTTGCCCTGATGCTGTCGCGCTACGCCCGCACGCGTCCGGCTGTACAAACCGTTCTGCCTGATGCAGCCAGGGTAGAAATCATGAAATCCCGACTTAGCGAAGAACTCAGCGCCGCCATCAGCCTGACCGAGCTGGCGCAAGAGGTAGGCCTGTCCAGTTTCTACGCAGCCCGTTTGTTCTCCCGCACGACTGGCATGCCGCCACATGCCTGGCGTAATCAACTGAGGCTGAACCGTGCGCAGAGTCTGCTGCGGCAGAATTTGTCGGTGACTGATATTGCGGCAATGACCGGGTTTGCGGACCAGAGTCATTTCACGCGGCATTTTAAGAAGGCGTTTGGGGTTGCTCCGGGGAGATGGCGGGTTTGAAATTATCAAGGCCAATGATAGATTTACTTTACCTATAGCTATTTGACACATAGGTTGACGTTGGGGTTGTTGTTGCTTTTGACGTTTGTAGTTCCGATGTGTCGATGCCTTTGCTGCGAGGCAGAAAATGGATTAAGAAATGACCGTTGTTTGAGCCGCAGGCGAGTTTTGGGCATTTCCCATTTTTTGACTTGCAGCAAAGGGAACCCCCTTCAGGGGGCAACGACGCCTCGGTCGCCTTCTTTGGCTTACTTTTCTTGGCGAGACAAGAAAAGTGAGTAGCTGCCGGGCTACCCCCGGCCTGCAATCTCAAATGATGTGTGCCGGTAATAGGAAAGATGCATAAATAAAACGAACTTGAAGTTAATGCACGTCACGACGTGCAGCGAACACCACTGGAGCGCCAGCCTGGTGGATTCCAGCCAAAAACACGCTGGAATGACGTAACTAGCATTTAGAGTCATTTAATTTACTTTCAGCCAGGTAAGGTGCATAAGTAAATTCTTTATTTCAAATAACGCCCCCAAACCGCAAGAACGTACAAGCCCACTCCCCAATTAGCAGGCAAGATCCCATTCAATCGCCATCCGCAATATGGAATCACCCCATGCCCTCAAGCACAAGAATGAAGCACTTCACCGCTGGCATCCGCGACACCGTCCCCATGCTGGTCGGTGCCGCCCCTTTCGGCATGATCTTTGGCACCCTGGTCGCCACGGCACAAATGCAAGCCTGGCAGGGGCAGTTGATGTCGCTGGCAGTGTTCGCCGGGTCCAGCCAGTTCATTGCTACTGGCCTCATTGCCAGCCACACTGGCATGCTGGTGATCTGGCTGGCGACTTTTATCGTTAATTTGCGTCACATGCTGTATGCGGCCGCCCTCATGCCGCATGTCCGCCATTTGCCAAGGCGCTGGCGCTGGGGGCTGGGGTTTTTGCTGACCGATGAAACCTTTGCCGTGGTTGACCGCTATTACCGCCAGCATCCAGACAACGCATTGGGGCACTGGTATTTCCTGGGTTCTGGCTTGTCCATGTACGCCAACTGGCAAGTCTGGACGCTGATAGGCCTGATGTTCGGGGCGATATTCCCGCAATTGCAGACCCTGGGCCTGGACTTTGCCATGGTGGCAACTTTCATTGCGATAGTCGTGCCGCAATTGTTCAAGCGCCCGCATTTGCTGGCGGCCATTGTCGCTGGCAGCACTGCCTACGCCTTGCAGCACTTGCCTTACAAGCTGGGTTTGCTGGTGGCGATTGCCTTTGGGGTGGCGACTGGCATGCTGGTGTCGCGCTTTAGTAAACAAGACAATAAAGAAAAACAAATCGTAGTGGAGCAGGCATGAATATCACTTTGACTATCCTGGGCATGGCCATCATCACCTTTCTGGTCAAGGTGCTGATTTTCATTCTCGGTGACCGTGTGGCATTTTCCGGTAACCTGAAAAAGGCGCTGGAGTTTGTGCCAGTGACGGTGCTGACAGCCATCATCGTTCCCATGATCTTGTCACCGCATGGCAAGGATCTGGAATTGAGCTGGCGCAATCCGCAACTGGTGGCAGCAACTGTAGCAGCCTTGCTGTGTGCGGTGACCAGGCATCAACTGGCGACTATCATCGTCGGGCTGATGGTGTTCTTTAGCTGGCAATATATGTTGAGTTAAGTCCTTGCGCTAATATGTATGCTTTATCGCTTTCAGCATTCAGCAAATGACTTACAGCTTCAGCCCGGTTAACGCCGCGATGCAAAAATATGTGGACAGGCAAATTCTGTCCGGTGTCTCGACAGCCGTGCTGGTCGGGCGCGAGTTGGTGCATCAGCACTGCACAGGATGGGCAGACCGCGAAAGCCGGACGCCCATGCGGGATGATCATTTGTTCCGGGTGTTTTCCAATACCAAGCTGATTACCTCAATAGCAGTTTTGCTGCTGATGGAAGATGGCAAACTGGAACTCGACCAGCCTGCAGAAGAATTTCTGCCGCAACTGGCGCACCTGCGGGTACTCAAACCTGGAGCGACTGACATCAATGATACCGAGCCAGCGCGCAGCAAGATTACCATCAGACATTTGCTGAACCATACTGCCGGTTTAAGTTATGGCCTGCTCGATCATGGCACTGTCATGTACAAGGCCTACAACGAAAAGCGGGTCATGAATGCCTTTACCAGTCTGGCCGAGATGATGGATGTGCTGGCAGAATTGCCACTGAGTTTTCATCCCGGCGAAGCCTGGGAATATTCGATAGCGACTGACGTATTGGCGCGGTTGGTCGAAGTAGTCAGTGGCATGAGCTTTGACCGTTTCCTGCAATTGCGCATCTTGAACCCCCTGGCCATGCACGACACCAGCTTTGTTGTGCCTGAACACAAACTGGACAGGCTGGCCTCTTACTATGCTGGAACCGATCCGCAAAATATCTTGCAGCGTGGCTTGCGCAAGCTGGACAAATCACCTTATCCCGGGGCTTTCACAACGTCGGTGGCACGACTGTCCGGCGGCGGTGGCCTGGTATCAAGCATGCAGGACATGCTGGCATTGATGCGCAGCTTCATGCCGGATGGCGATACTTTGCTCAGGCCTGAGACTATCAAACTGATGATGCAAAACCATTTGCCTGCTGGTACAGGCATTGCTTTTCCCGGAGTGGGAGATGTACCGGGCAAGGGTTTTGGTTTTGGGGGAGCGGTCACTCTGCGGCCTTCATCAATAGATCCACCAGCTGGGACAGGTGAGTTTGAATGGGGCGGCATTGCCGGTACCCATTGGTGGATATCTCCTCGCCATAATGTTGCCGGGGTATTGATGACGCAAAGATTAATGAGTTTCTGGCATCCGTTCTCTTTTGATTTTAAGAGGCTGGCATATGAGGCATTAGGATTAAAATAAATAGAGAGGGAAAAATGGATTTTCACGCGATACCCAAGCTGCGCCTGATAAGTGCGGTGGCAATCAGCAGCCTGCTGGTCGCATGCAGCAGCGTTACCATACAAAGTGAACAAGCCAGTAAGTTGCAAACTGCCTGGGTTGTTATTGGTGAAAACGGGCAAGCCATCGCCAGAGCCATTACGACAGATACTACATGTCCGGCCCTGATGCAGGATGGCAATGCTGCAAGCATGAGTCTCAGGGCAGGGACAGACACTCTGCCTTTGCGCAAGACGGCCAGCAAACCGGAAGACAGCAAGCCATCTTCCTTCCCTGTGCTGGTCTGCGAAGCGCCCTTGCTGACAAGCACCAAAACAGCAAGCGTTGCAGGCCGTGATTTGCCCCTCCCCAAGCCAGTGGCGCAGAAAATCATCGTCATTGGCGATACAGGTTGCCGTTTGAAAGTGGCCGACAATTACTTCCAGTCTTGCAATGACAGCGAGAAATGGGCTTTCCGTGAAATGGTGGAAACGGCGGCGCGCTTCAAGCCTGATCTGGTCGTACATGTTGGTGATTATCACTACCGCGAAAATGCCTGCCCCGAAGGTAACAAGGAATGCGCAGGCAGCCCCTGGGGTTATGGCTGGGATACCTGGCAGGCAGATTTCTTTTCCCCTGCCACTGCATTGTTAAAAGCGGCACCCTGGGTAGTCGTGCGCGGCAACCATGAAACCTGTGTGCGCGCAGGCCAGGGCTGGTGGCGTCTCATGGACCCGCGTCCTTTGCAGGCAGGCCGTGATTGTGTACTCGATAAAGATGATTTGCGTGGCGATTACAGCGACCCTTATGCCGTACCTTTGGGACGCGTGGGCAGCGAACAGGCGCAACTCATCGTCTTTGACTCTGCCAAAGTACCTATCAAGCCACTGGCAAAAACCGATGCTGCCTACCAGTTTTATATGGATCAGTTCAAGGCCGTCAACACGCTGGCAGAAAGTGCAGATTTCAATATCTTTATTGATCACCATCCTGTATTGGCGTTTGCTGCGGAACGTAAAAAAGACGGGCCACTGAATATCTTTCCTGGTAATCTCGCCATGCAAGACATCATGCAGACTCTGAATACCACACGACTGTTTCCATCCAAGGTGCAGGCGACGCTGGCTGGCCATGTACATTTGTTCGAGGCTTTGACTTTCAGTACAGATCATCCCGTGCAATTTGTAGCGGGTAATGGTGGTTCTTCTTTGGACACCCCCTTGCCCACACCACTGGCGGCGAACTCCACGCCATACACAGAAGCCAGACTCGACTACTTCAGCAATTCAAATGAAGTCGGCTTCATGGTCATGGAGCGTGAACAGCATAGCTGGAAAGTGCAGGCCTGGAACAAACGCGGTAAATTGATGACCGAATGCCGTATGCAAGGCAAAAAGACTGAATGCAAGAACATGTAAGTCTGTTTTATTCCTTTAAAGAATGCAGAAATAAAAAAACCTGAGTGATTTTTGCTCAGGTTTTTTTTACACCTCAGGCGTAAATTTTTCACTATCAGACTGTGCACTCATTTGGCACAAATGCTTATTTTCATTTCAATTCTGTTGATTTAATGATCCTGAATTTGTAGGCAATTCGCCACGGAAAGTGCAAGAAATGGTGAAATGACTTCTTGTAAGTCTTGCTATCACCTAATTTGAAAAGGCTGGTCAATATGTATATTTCCTTCAAGCATCTCCTAGTAGGCATCAAATAAGTCAGTGTTTTATTGTTATCTGTTGCATTGCTATTGTGCAATTTCTTTAAAAGTTTCATCGAGGAAACAGTCTAAATCTGCCTGATCAATAAAACTTACAATGTGGAAACTTTCAAGGAGATAGCATGAAATTGAAGCCTTTTATCACCCTATTGGCGATGACATCGGCAGTATCCGCCGCCTGGGCTGAGGACACATCGAACATCACCATCAGTGGATTTGGTACTGCTGCACTCACGCGCAGCAATACTTCGGACGCAGAATTTGCCCGTCCAAATCAATTGGCAGGTGTCACCAGTGGTGCAAAAGCCGGGGTGGATTCCAACCTTGGTTTGCAAGTCACAGCAAAAATGAATGACTGGCTGTCTTTTACTGGCCAGGGGCTGGTGCGTAAAAATGTGACGGACAATTTTGGTGCAGAACTGGCCTGGGCATTTGCCAAAGCCAAAGTTTCTGAAAACCTGAATATACGTGTGGGCCGCGTTGGCCTGCCTGTCTATATGATTTCTGATTATCGCAATGTTGGCTACGCCAACACCATGTTGCGTCCGCCAGTGGAAATGTATACCCAGGTTACGCTGGAAAGCCTGGATGGCGCAGATGTACTGTACCAGACCAATTTTGGCGATACAGCTGTGACTGCACAGGTTGCTTATGGTGTCACTGATGCAGACAACCGTGGTGGCTTTACAGCGAAATTCAAAAAGGTATCGAGTGTCAATATCGTTGCTGAAAACGGTCCTTTTACTTTCCGTTTTGGTCGCGTTGATGCGAATGTCACTGTCGATAATTCCACTAATCTCAACACCCTGGTTACTGGCTTGACGAAGTTCGGTTTTGCCTCTGCCGCGAATGCGATTGCAGTGAATGACACCAAAGCTTCTTTCACCTCCGTTGGTCTGGGCGTGGACTGGAAGAGCATGGTAGTGCAGGCTGAATATGGCAAACGTAAATCTGCCAGCCTGTCTATCGCTGACACCACATCCTGGTACACCATGTTTGGTTACCGCATGGGCAGTTTCCTGCCTTATGTCGTGCACGCATCAGCAACGCAAGACAGTCCACGCACTGTCGCTGGCTTGCCAACTGCCGGCCCTTTGCTGCCGTATACACTGGGTGCCAATGGTCTGGCATCGGCTTCACCTATACAGTCCAGCAATAGCATAGGTGTGCGTTGGGATTTTCATAAATCTGCCGCTTTGAAACTGCAGTTGGACAGGATGTCACCCGATAATGGCCCCGGCGTATTTATCAATGCCAAGCCTGGCTTCAAAGGCCCGGTGACCGTATTTGCAGTAGCAGTTGATTTTGTATTTTGATGGAGAGGCACGATGAATAAGTTATTTACACATTTATTGTTTGCCGCTACCGTCATGACCGGTGCTTCTATGGCGCACGCTGCAGAACTGGTCGTCATTGTGAATACTGCTAACCCGGCAACGGCAATGACGGCTACGCAGGCTTCCCAGTTTTTCCTGGGTAAATCACCCATGTTCACGCCTGTGGACTTGCCAGATAATTCGCCTCTGCGTGCCGAGTTTTACAAAAAAGTAGCCGACAAGGATTTGTCTGAAGTAAAGACAATCTGGTCCAAGCTGGTTTTTACAGGCAAGGGTACGGCACCGAAAGAAATGCACAATAGCGCGGAAGTAAAAAAAGCCGTGGCTGCCAATCCCACCGGCATAGGTTATATAGAACGCTCGGCTGTGGATGCTACAGTCAAGGTTGTTACAGTCTTGCCTTGATCTTTTTTAACATTGAGTTACCTGAAAGAAAGCTGCTGGTCAGCTTTCTTTTTTTTGCCACGCTTTTGCCGGGTTTATTCAAATTACCAGCGGGAAATTTGCAATCTGCAACAAATCTTCCTAAAACTAGATATATAGTCATAGCATCCCTTCCTGTTTTTCCTCTCTGCAATTTTGTTGTTCTTTTCCATAAAGGACTCGTCATGAAATTGTTCTATAACCTCAGGATCTCTGCCAAGCTGTTTGTTGGTTTCATACTTCTTTTACTGCTTACTGTATTTCTCGGCGGTTTTTCGGTTTATCAATTATCGCGGGTGAACGGTACAGCACTGGAACTGGGCACCAACTGGATGCCGAGCGTAAATGCTGCCATGGGTATCAAGGAAAGAATTTCACGTTTGCGCACCCAGGAAATGCAGATAGTCATGTCGGCAGGTGATGAAGCGAATTTGAAAAAATACGAAAAGCGCTGGCAAGACTATGTTGCTGAGTTGAAGAAGTATGAGGGGGACTATGCCAAACTCATAAGCACGGATGAGGAAAAAAAGTCCTTTGCCGACTACAGCAAACTGTGGGAACGCTATGTAGTCGAGGCAAAAAAACTGACCGCCCAGGCCAATGCCGGCAATATGGAAGAAGCACGCACGACCTTGCGCGGCGAGTCATCAAAACTGAATGCAGATATGTTGGTGCTGGCCGACAAGATGGTGCAGATCAATTCCGACGGAGGTATCGCCGAATATCGCATGGGTGAGCAAATTTATGCCAATTCCAGAAACTTGATACTCAGCCTCATTGTCGTGACCATTGCCCTTGGTTTGTTACTGGCTTACTGGATTGCCAGGGTGGTTGCCCGCCCTTTGCAAGAAGCAGTCAGAGTAGCCAAGACAGTGGCTTCCGGTGATCTGACCAGTGATATTGAGGTCAAGACCAAAGATGAAACCGGCGAACTCTTGCAAGCCCTGAAGGAAATGAATGCCAGCCTGTTATCGGTAGTCAGTGAAGTCAGGACGGGTACCGATCTGATCGCCACGGCTTCGACCGAAATTGCCAATGGCAATATGGACTTGTCGGCACGCACCGAAAGCCAGGCCGGTTCACTGGAAGAAACGGCATCTTCCATGGAAGAACTGACCTCTACTGTCAAACATAATAGTGACAATGCGCGCCAGGCCAATCAGTTATCGCATTCGGCTTCTGCGGTAGCGCAAAAGGGTGGTAGCGTGGTGTCGCAAGTGGTGGATACCATGGGTTCCATCAATGAATCGTCGAAAAAGATTGTCGATATCATTGCCGTCATTGATGGCATCGCTTTCCAGACCAATATCCTGGCGCTGAATGCAGCGGTAGAAGCAGCACGTGCCGGTGAGCAAGGACGCGGGTTTGCGGTGGTTGCATCAGAAGTGCGCAATCTGGCGCAGCGCTCAGCCAGTGCAGCCAAAGAAATCAAGACACTCATCAATGACTCGGTAGAAAAAGTCGATCTGGGTACAAGACTCGTCGATGAAGCAGGTGTCACCATGCAGGAAGTGGTAGACAGCGTCAAGCGCGTCAGCGATATCATCAGTGAAATCACGGCGGCTGGTGCCGAGCAAAGCTCAGGCATAGACCAGATCAATACTGCCATCATACAAATGGACCAGGTCACCCAACAGAACGCTGCTCTGGTGGAAGAAGCAGCCGCAGCGGCAGGCGCTTTGCAGGAGCAGGCTGCCAACTTGAGCCGGGTTGTCGGCGTGTTCAAACTCCACGGTGTGCAGACTGCTTCTGGCTACCAGCCCCAGGTAGTAAAACCCGCTGCAAAACTGTCTACTCAAGCCCAGAGGTCGGGCAACAGCGTACGCAAGTTGCCGCAAGTGAAAGCTGCAGCAAAAGAACGTGAATTGGCCAAGGCAGAGCAGGATTGGGAAGAGTTCTGAGGATCTTGCCCGACTTGTCAGGGAGCGTTTTTCGGCATGTCGTAGTCCCTTTTACCGGGAGTTGTGATGAAGACGTTTTATAACCTAAGAATTTCAGCCAAACTATTCATAGGCTTTGGTTTACTTTTGTTGCTGACGATTTTCCTCGGAGTGTTTTCTATCACTATGCTGGCCAAGGTGAATCAGAATGCCTATGAACTGGGTACCAACTGGATGCCCAGCGTGAATGCCGCCATGGGTATCAAGGAAAGAGTTTCGCGTATTCGTTCTCAGGAAGCGCAACTGGTCTCGGCTGAAAACCCTGAAGAAGTGGAGAAATACATAGGCCGCACCAAGGAAGCTATTGCCGGGTTAAAAGAAAATGAAGCCGAATACGGGCGTCTGGTTGCCGATCCCGAAGAAAAGAAACAATTTGCCGAATATAGTAAATCCATGGGGGAATATCTGCAAATTTCCGACAAGATCATGGCTCTGGCGCGCGAAGGCAATGGCAAGGATGCCATGAGCCTGATGCGCGGCGATTCATCCAAACTCAATACCAAGGTGCGTGGCCTGGTTGATGCCATGGTCAAGACCAATGTTGACGGCGGCGTTGATGCTTACAAGAAGGGTACGGAAGCTTATCAGTCTTCGCGCACCCTGATTATTGTAGTCCTTGCCATCAGTATTTTGCTTGGCATGATGCTGGCTTATGCAATTGCCCGTATCGTCTCGCGTCCCTTGCAAGATGCTGTCAAGGTGGCGCAAACCGTAGCTGCTGGCGATCTGACCAGTAATATTCAATCGAATACCAGTGATGAAACCGGTTTGTTATTACAGGCTCTGAAGGAAATGAACCAGAGTCTGTTGCAAGTGGTGACCGAAGTACGCCAGGGCACGGATGAAATCGCCACGGCCACCACCGAGATTGCAAATGGTAATCTGGATTTGTCCAGGCGCACCGAAAACCAGGCCAGTTCGCTGGAAGAAACTGCTTCGTCCATGGAGGAGATTACTTCCACCATCAAACACAATAGTGACAATGCACGCCAGGCCAATCAGTTATCGCATTCGGCTTCTGCGGTAGCGCAAAAAGGTGGCGATGTGGTGTCGCAGGTGGTTGATACCATGGGCTCCATCAATGAATCGTCGAAAAAGATTGTCGATATCATTGCCGTCATTGATGGCATCGCTTTCCAGACCAATATCCTGGCGCTGAATGCGGCGGTAGAAGCAGCACGTGCCGGTGAGCAGGGGCGCGGGTTTGCGGTGGTTGCATCAGAAGTGCGCAATCTGGCGCAGCGCTCAGCCAGTGCCGCCAAGGAAATCAAGGAATTGATCAACGATTCTGTCGATAAAGTGGGGCAAGGTACGCGCCTGGTTGATCAGGCGGGTGAAACCATGAAAGAAGTGGTCGACAGTGTCAAGCGCGTCAGTGACATCATCAGTGAAATCACCGCGGCTGGTACCGAGCAAAGTGCTGGCATAGAACAGATCAATGTCGCAGTGACGCAGATGGATGAAATGACGCAGCAAAATGCTGCCCTGGTGGAAGAGGCAGCCGCCGCAGCCGGTGCCCTGCAAAACCAGGCACAAAACCTGAGCCGCATCGTCAGTGTCTTCAAGCTTGATCAGGGACAGGTCGTCAGTAACAAGCCTGTGCCAGCTGCTAGGTCAGCACCAGTAAAAAGTGCCAGTGAAAGACCTGTGGTGCGCAGCTTGCCCAAGCCGGTTGCTAAAACCGTCAAGCCTGCGCCGGCGAGAAAAGAGCCGGTGGTGGCAGCTGCAGATGATTGGGAAGAGTTTTAAGTACAAAAAAAGCCACGGCTTGCCGTGGCTTTTTTTGATGTTCAGCGAAGTTTAAAAATGAAAATTCAAGACAGTTCGCTTTGCTTGATGATGATACGGGACACCAGGCCATATTCCTTGGCTTCAGTAGCACTCATCCAGTAATCGCGGTCTATGTCTGCAGTGACTTTTTCCAGTGACTGACCTGATTCTCTGGCGATCAGGGCGGCGATGCGTTCGCGTATCTTGACGATTTCACGTGCCTGGATAGCAATATCTGTTGCCTGGCCACCAAAACCACCGCTAGGCTGGTGTATCAAAAAGCGGGTATTTGGCAGGCAGACACGGCGCTCTTTAGGTACCGACAGGAACACATTCACCGCTGCGCTACCTACCCAGCCAGTGCCAACAATATTTACTGGGGCATCAATGAACTTGATGATGTCATGGATGACATCGCCAGATTCCACATGGCCGCCGGGGGAAGAGACCAGGATGGTGATAGGCTCTTTGGACTCTGCCGACAGGGCGATCAGACGCTGGGAGATTTCTGATGCCAGTTTGTCGTTGATGGTGCCAAATACCAGCACAGTACGGGATTTAAAGGCCTTTTCTTCGAGGAAAGGGCTGCGTGCTTGTGATTCGTTATTCTCTTTTTCGTCGGCCATGAAAGTCTTCTTATCTGATCTGGTTGAATTTCGGTAAATTTTTGGTAAATATGGGGGATGATTTTATGTCATTCCAGGTTGTCTAGATGGCTGCTCAGGCAGTTTTTTTCAAGTAGGCTTCTGCCAGCCTGACCCAATAAGTTGCGCCTATGGGCAGCAAATCATCATTAAAGTCATAGCTGGGGTTGTGCAAGTTGCAAGGCCCGAGGCCGTGGCCCATGTCCCGGTGTCCACCGTCACCATTGCCCAAAAAGACATAGCAGCCTGGTTTGGCCTGCAGCATGAAAGAAAAATCTTCCGCGCCCATGGTGGGTTCTACCTGGTCATCAACCTTGTCTGCACCCACCACGCTGCGCATGACTTCGGCCGCAAAGGCAGTTTCCTTGGCATGATTGATCAAGGGCGGGTAATTGCGTTTGAAGCGGAAATCCACCTGGGCATCAAAAGCCGCAGCCGTATGTTCGGCGATGGTACGCATGCGTTTTTCTATGAGGTCTATCATTTCCGTACTGAAGGCGCGTACTGTGCCTATCAGTGTCGCTTCGTCCGGGATGACATTGGTGGCGCTGCCAGAATGGATTTGTGTGACCGACAGGACGGCTGACTCCAGCGGGCTGGCATTGCGGCTGACGATGGTTTGCCAGCTTTGCGCCATTTGTATCGCCACGATAATCGGGTCTATGCCCTTGTGCGGCTGCGCCGCATGGGCGCCCTTGCCTCTGACAATCACTTCAAATTCATTCGATGACGCCATCATGGGGCCGGGTGTGATACCAAAAGTGCCTACCGCCGCGCCCGGCCAGTTATGCATGCCAAAGACTGCATCCATGGGGTATTTGTCGAACATGCCTTCTTCTATCATGCGGCGCGCACCGCCACCCCCTTCTTCGGCAGGCTGGAAGATCAGATAGACCGTGCCATCAAATTCTTTATACTTGGACAGATAATGTGCCGCCCCCAGCAACATGGCGGTGTGGCCATCATGGCCGCAGGCATGCATTTTTCCATCGTGTTTTGAGGTATGAGCAAAGGTATTGATCTCCTGCATGGGCAGGGCATCCATGTCAGCCCGCAAACCTATGGCCCGTTCGCTAGTACCATTCTTGAGTACACCGACGATGCCTGTGCCTGCCAGACCGCGGATGATGGGTATGCCCCAGGCTTCCAGCTTTTGCGCAACGACTTCTGAAGTACGGTGTTCTTCAAAGCAAAGTTCCGGGTGGGCGTGGATATCACGCCGGATTTGCTGGATTTCAGCCTGGAATTGGACGATAGGATCGATCAGGTTCATTTTTGTCTCCGGATTGCGTTTCATTACTGCGCTGGCAACAAGCTACTGGCAGATATACGCAAGCTATTCTTTTCAGGATGTTATCCTGTTGATAAGAAAAATGATAGTCAGCATGGTATGCGTCTCTATACCTGCCTACGACATGTTTCTTCAGTATAGAGAAAGATACCAGATTCCGGGCAAACTGGTTGCTAGTCAAGCTATTCCAGGATCGCATATCCATACTACCAAAACTGCTTTGACTGGCTTGCCCAGAGGACTTATCTTACCAGCGCATCCCCGACATGGCACTCATGCCCATGCCATAAATGGCCAGCATACTCAGGGCCAGACCTATAGGCCCGGATACCAGGCTGCTCAACAGGCAGCTGATTGCCAGCGGTTTTTGTTTGCATAGCCTGGCAATGACAGCCACAGGCAGCGTACCCAAACCCAGGATGGCGGGCAACAAGATCACGATCAACGGGGTGGAACTGCCACTGGCCACAAGCATGAAGAAAGAGATCGTCAGCAGTGTGATCAAGTGCAGCAAAATGAGTCTGGCGCGAGCACTATGCAGACACGTTACCAGATATGAAAAATACGCCGGGTAACTGAATGCACCCAGCATGAGCATGCCAGGTACAGTACTGAGGCTGGTGTGGCTGATGTAGTCATACACTAAAGGTGGCAGTATCAGGACAAGCAGGATCAGGAAGAGATGCAGGGTAATACGCTTGATGATGGGCATGTAAGCTCAGTTATGCAGGGAAATTTTCAGGCAGCGCTTGCAGCTTGCCTAGTGTAGCAGATGGCACAGCTCGCACGAGGCTAGAGTAAAGCCTGTAAAATTCCTTAAAATTTCAATACAAGACATACAGATGCAATGAAGATACTCATGAAACTTTCATGCCGGAAAACCAGCCATGGGCCAGCCCATGCAGCTTCCCTGTATCTGCGCTTATATCTGCATATGATGGCAAGGCAGGCCTGATACATGCCGGCATTCATCTTGCGCCGCCTGCTGCAAAGCCTGGCTGTTTTGTTGCTCATGTCACTGCTGGTATTTGCCGGTGTGTATGCAATAGGCAATCCCATCGATATCCTGATCAGCCCTGAGGCAGATCAGGCAGAACGTCTGCGCATCATCGCTGCCTTTGGCCTGGACCAGAGTCTGCCGCAGCAATACTGGCTATTCCTCAAAAATGCCCTGGCTGGTGACATGGGGCGCTCCTTCGCTTACGCGACTCCTGCCCTGGGCCTGATCCTGGAACGCATGCCAGCCACGCTGGAACTGGCCGTATTTGCCATCTTGATTGCAATTGTGCTGGGTATACCGCTGGGTTTGCTGGCCGGTTTGCGGCCTGACAGCATTGCTGCAAAAAGCATCATGGCGGTATCGATACTGGGTTTCTCCCTGCCTACCTTCTGGGTAGGGTTGATGTTGATCATGGTATTTGCCGTGCAACTCGGCTGGCTGCCTTCCAGCGGACGTGGCGAGACGACACTCTTGCTGGGCATACCTGTGAGTTTCTTGAGTATCGATGGCCTCAAGCATTTGCTCTTGCCTGCGCTGAACCTTGCGCTCTTCAATATCGCCATGGTGATACGTCTGACGCGCTCAGGTGCGCAAGAAGCCCTGCTGCAAGACTATGTGCGCTTTGCCCGTGCCAAGGGTTTGCGCAATAGCCGCATCATCGGCGTGCATGTACTCAAGAATATCCTTATCCCTATCGTCACCGTGATTGCCTTGCAATTTGGTTCCATCATCGCCTTTGCGATTGTCACTGAATCAGTGTTTGCCTGGCCGGGCATGGGCAAGCTCATCATTGATTCCATACGCGTGCTGGACAGGCCAGTCATCGTTGCCTATTTGCTGTTGATTGTCAGCCTGTTTATTCTCATTAACCTCGTGGTGGATGTGGTGTATTCATTGCTGGACCCGCGCGTGCGTTTGTCAGAAAGCCGGGGATAAGGTGATGACGAATTTGACGACGACAGAAACTATCAGCCCCAAAATTGAAACGCCCCTGCAGCGTTTCTTGCGCGACTTCTTTGCCAGCCGCATCGCCAGCCTGGGCAGTCTGGTTTTATTGCTGCTGGTCTTGCTGGCGATATTTGCGCCCTTGATTTCACCGCAAAATCCTTATGACCTGATGGCGCTGGATGTCATGGATTCACGCCTGGAACCTGGCAAACTATCTTCCGATGGCAAGCACAGGTTTTTGCTAGGCACCGATGAACAGGGGCGCGATATGCTGTCGGCCATCTTCTATGGTTTGCGTATATCCCTTATCGTCGGTTTTTCCAGCACCGTGATTGCGCTGGCAATCGGCTTGAGCCTGGGCTTGCTGGCGGGTTATCTGGGTGGCCGTGTCGAAGCCATCATCATGCGTATTGCCGACATACAGTTGTCTTTCCCTTCCATCCTGATTGCCATGATCTTGCTGGCGCTGACAGGGCAGGGTGTAGGCAAGATCATCATCGCGCTGGTGCTGGTGCAATGGGCCTACTATGCGCGCACTGCCCGTAGTGCGGCACTGGTGGAAAGACAAAAAGAATATATAGAAGCCGCAGTCGGCCTTGGCTTGTCACCGGCGCGTATTATCTGGCGCCACTTGCTGCCGAATTGCCTGCCGCCGCTGATCGTCATCGCAGCCTTGCAGGTAGCATCGGCGATTTCGCTGGAAGCGACACTTTCATTTTTGGGCCTGGGTTTGCCAGTGACCGAGCCTTCACTGGGTTTGCTGATCGCCAATGGTTACCAATATCTGTTATCCGGCAAATACTGGATCAGTTTTTATCCCGGCTTGGCCTTGTTGCTGACGGTGGTATCCATCAACCTGGTGGCTGACCATTTGCGCGATGTGCTGAACCCGCGCTTGCAGACGCAATAGCTGGAATAGGTGGAACAGACATCATGACAATCGCGACTCTGGAAGTACAAAACCTGCAGACTGAATTTACCAGCCGCGCCGGTACTGTGCGTGCGGTGAATAATGTCAGCTTCAGCGTGCAGCCGGGCCAAATCATGGGCCTGGTGGGTGAATCCGGTTCTGGCAAATCCATGACGGCGTATTCCATCATGGGCCTGATAGACCCACCCGGCAAAGTCACGGCAGGCAAGGTCCTGTTCAAGGGCCAGGATTTGCGGCACCTGTCGGCAGAAGCCATGCGGCAAATCCGTGGCAACCGTATCGCCATGATATTCCAGGACCCGATGATGACCCTGAACCCGGTCTTGCGCATTGATACGCAAATGATGGAAACCATCTTTGCTCATCAGCAGGTCAGCCGCGAAAAAGCACGCGACATGGCACGCGCCGCCCTGGTCAAGGTTGGCATACCTTCGCCAGATGAAAGACTGCTGTCCTATCCGCATCAGTTTTCTGGCGGCATGCGGCAAAGGGTGGCGATCGCCATTGCACTCTTGAATGAGCCTGAGCTGATTATCTGCGATGAGCCGACTACCGCACTCGATGTGACCATACAGGGCCAAATCCTGTATGAAATGCAAAAGCTTTGCCGCGAATCCGGCACGGCATTGATCTGGATTACCCATGACCTGTCCGTGGTGGCTGGGCTGGCTGATACTGTCGCCGTCATGTATGCCGGCAAGATAGTCGAGAGCGGCAGCGTGCAACAAGTACTGGACCATGCCTGGCATCCCTATACCCATGGCCTGATCGCGTCTTCACCGTCACGCAACCTGCATGGGCAAAGCTTGCGCCAGATACCGGGGTCAACACCATCCTTGTTAAACTTGCCGCAAGGTTGCGCCTTCCGCTTGCGCTGTGAACGTGCTACTGCAGTTTGTGAACAGGACCCGGTGGTGGAGAGCCTGGACGGGCATAGTGTATTGTGCTTCCATCCCATGCAAACTGTGGCTGAGGTGACGCATGACTGATGCTCGCTTGCCAGCCTTGCTGGAACTGCGCCAGGTCAGCAAGCGCTTTGCCAAACCTGTGGCACTGACTGACAAGCTGACGCAGCTATTTGGAGCGGACAGCAAACAGCAAATCGTCCATGCAGTTGATCAAGTCGATGTGAGTTTGCAAGCGGGTGAAGTCGTTGGTCTGGTCGGCGAATCAGGCTGCGGCAAATCTACACTAGGGCGCATGGCCGTGGGCCTGCACAGTTTGTCTGACGGTACTCGCTGGTGGCGTGGTGAAAACCTGGCAGACATGGGCCAGGCCAAACGCAGGCAAATGCAACTGGCCGTGCAAATGATATTCCAGGATCCCTATGCCTCGCTGAACCCGCGCCTGCGTGTACAAGACATCGTCGGTGAAGCACCGGTCGTGCATGGCATCATCAAGGCTGCAGAACAGCAGGAATATGTAGAACACCTGCTGCAAAAAGTAGGGCTGGACCCGGCTGTGCTGAAACGCTTTCCGCACCAGTTTTCTGGCGGACAGCGTGCCCGCGTTGGCATCGCCAGAGCCCTCGCCGTCAAGCCAGAACTTCTGGTGTGCGATGAAGCTGTAGCGGCGCTGGATGTGTCTATACAGGCGCAAGTCCTGAACCTGTTCATCAAACTGCGTGACGAACTGAAGCTGACTTACCTGTTCATCAGCCATGACCTTGGTGTAGTCAGGCATGTGTCTGACCGCGTACTCATCATGTACCTGGGTCGCGTGGTGGAATCCGCTGCGACTACAGAAATTTTTGAGCGGCCTAACCATCCCTACACGCAAGCCTTGCTGACCTCTGCCCCGAGGTTGGAAGTGCGCAAGATGGAATATGTCGCCATCAAGGGCGAAATTCCTTCTCCGCTTAATCCGCCGACTGGCTGCCACTTCCATCCACGCTGCCCGCACGCCATGCCCAGGTGTGTGACAGAACAGCCCTTGCTCAGAGAAGTGTCTCCTTTACACTTTTCAGCTTGCCATTTAAATACATGATGGTTATCTTGTTGCTTCTGATGTATTTATAGAAGCACAGTGAA
Organism: Undibacterium sp. FW305-107; assembly: GCF_058788535.1. NCBI lineage: Bacteria > Pseudomonadati > Pseudomonadota > Betaproteobacteria > Burkholderiales > Oxalobacteraceae > Undibacterium > Undibacterium sp. FW305-107. The sequence continues at coordinate 258,906 of NZ_JBYTAV010000004.1, read as the reverse complement.
ACAGCAAAGAATTTCAGGCTACGATCTGGCACGCGCCCTTGCCATCTTTGGCATGATCGTGGTCAATTTTAAAGTCGTCATGCATGCGCAAGTAGGCAGGGATGGGCAAGACCTGCGGTGGCTCAGTATCTTCACCCATCTTGATGGCCGTGCCTCAGCCTTGTTTGTAATACTTGCGGGTGTAGGTATCAGCCTCATGACAAATACCGCCAGACTGTCGGGTGATCCGCTCGTATTGCGCCAGCAAAGAGTCAGTCTGTTGAAGCGTGCTGTTTTTCTGTTCTGTTTTGGCTTGCTATATATCTGGATATGGCCAGCCGACATCCTGCATTATTATGGTTTGTATATAGCACTGGCGGTGCTCTTGCTAAGTGCTTCATCCCGCTTGCTTTTCATACTGGCAGCGGTTGCCTGCCTGATCTTTACTGCCCAGTTTTTCAGCTTGAACTATAGCCAGAACTGGAATTGGGATTTACTCCATTATTCCAATTTTTGGACAATCCCAGGCTTTTTGATGAATCTGTTTTTCAATGGCTTCCATCCCTTCTTCCCCTGGATGGGATTTATGCTGCTGGGTATGCTGATAGGGCGTCTGGATATGCATGCACCCGCCATGCGCTGGCGGCTATTGTTGGCTGGCGTGGTGGCGATCATTAGCGCTGAACTCCTGGCACTGTTCTTGTTTCATGCTTTTGGCAATTTTGAGGCGATCGCTGGACTCGCCCATGTTTTCAGTAAAACTGATCCCTTGCCGCCTTTGCCTGTGTATATGATTTCTGCGAGCGGCAGTGCCTGTGTCATCATCGTCTCGTGCATTTACCTGGCAGAAAAATTTGCCAGCACGCTATGCTTGCGGGCCCTGGTGCATACAGGGCAACTGGCACTGAGTATTTATCTGGCGCATGTGCTGCTGGGCATGACTATCCTGGAGGCGCTTGATTATCTGGATGGCCCGCAAAGCCTGCTCAGGACGGTGACTGCTGCTGGCATATTCTTTTTGTCGGCCATTATTTTTGCTCATGTCTGGCGAACTCATTTCGAACATGGCCCGCTTGAGTGGGTCTTGCGTCGTGTCACAAGAAATAAAGCGTCCAGGTATGCGCATTCATTCAATGAGAAACAGAGGAGTTGAATGTCTGAACAAAAATGCCCTGCATGTGGGTTCCCTGTTTTTAACCAGCGCTACGCCAAATGTGAAAAGTGCGGTATTGCCCTGCCAGAAACCATAGTCATGTCCAGGCAAGAATTGCGTGACATCCGTGAACGTGAACGGCAAGAAGACGAGTCGGCTGCAGAGTTAAATAGAAAACAAGCCAGGCGCGCTGCAAACCAGCCAGGTGATGGAAATGACTATGATTTCGACCTTGGTAATCTGGCCGATACCGGTGATGGCTCTGTCTGAAATATGCACTGCCTGGGCGTATTTCAGCGCAGCATGATTCTGAGGGTCAGTGTGGATACTCCGAAGGAGTAACGCTGTCGATATAAATTACAGCATCATAGGCTTTGGCTGGAATAATGGCCTCTGGCGTCATACCCCAGTATCGTGCATAGCCAGTTGAGAACATCCAGCTGTTACTGGCTTCTGGTTTTGCTAGTGAAAAATCGACAAAGCTCATTTTCAGGCGGCCATTTGCCAAGATACTTTCCAGGCTGCCTGCTGGTGGTACTGCAATTTCAGTGTAACTTTCCTTGGCATAACTGCCCAGAACACCACGACCCATGTACAGACCTATGGTGTACATTTCTTTGCGGCGTTTTTCTGCCATCCATACGCCCATGGTTTTTGCGTGTGCCTTGTCAGCCCAGTCATTGGCGATATGAAAATTATGTGCCCAGACCATGATTTTCTTTTTCGGGTAGATTGTGTCGGCCAGGAAGTTCAGGTTCTCTGCCATGCGCTGGTCGCGTATTTCTGTGGATTCATTGCTCGTGGGAGGGAAATTCAGTTGCTGGCTGAACGTCACCCTTGATCTGGCTTCCTGTATCGTCATATCCACCATGTATGCTGGAAAATGCTGCGCCAGTTTTGCCCTGTTCTTGAGCAAAGTATCGGCGATGAGTTGATAGTGTCCAGGCAATTCACTTGCCGCAGTCACGGGTATTTGCTTGTTGAGCAAGGCATTCAATTTCTCTTCCGCGCCATCTACTTGCCCGGCTAGTGCCGGAACTGGCTCTATCACCGACAGCATGGATTTGAACCTGTTGGTGATGTTCTGATGTCCCAGGTAACCACTGTCCTGATTATCAAATCCTGCGAGCATCAGGCGAGGTTTGCCTGACGTACCCTGCTTCAGGTAAGTGAACAAGTCCAGTGTCTCATCTGTGGCGAGCGTGCCAAACTGGCTGCTGCGCATGGCTTCAAGACCAGAAGTTTTATCGAGATTGGCATTGGCTGCATCGGCAGCGGTCATCGATGCTTCCATGGCGATGACTTCAAAGCCCATTTCCTGGTGAAGGAATTTGACCAGACGTGCTTTCATCCAGTTGAATTCAGCGACACCATGGGCGCTTTCGCCGAGTTGCACAATGCGCTTGTCTTTCAACATGGGTTTCAGAAATTGCAGGTCGCTGAAGTCATCACTGAAAAGTGAGCGCAGGCTGTGGGCATTTTTCTGTATGTCTGCCTGCCATGCAGGTTCTATAACCGGGATCAGTCCTGGAGGTAAAGCAAGGCTCTGCTCATCTTGCAATTGCATGGATTTTTGCGGGCGCGCTGGTCGTCTGGTTTCGGCGATGTCAGCTATCGTGATGCTTTCATCTACTTCCAGTTTCAAATCATCAAACCAGGCAACTCCCTGGCCTACAAGCCCGACACCAAAATGGACTGCAGTGGCATTGGCGGCCACTGGTACTTTAATCTCAAAGCGTTGCCAGTCGTTGTTGCCGGTTGGCCCGCGCTTGCCCAGCATGGCATCAGCCACGGCGGTCTTTAATTTGCCATCGACCTGAAACAGGAGTTCAGCGCGGCCATTTTTAACATCTTTGGTTTTGATCCAGCCAGACAAGCGCAAAGGATGGCCACCTATTGTGCTGGCTATCAGGGTTTGTCCGATGACAGTCATCGCGCCTTGCGGCGTTTTCGCATGACTCTCAATTTTGACCGAGCACTTCCCCTCTTGGGCTAGCTGACAATCAGCACTGACAGTATGTGCTTCTACCATCATCTTCCAGCCAACTGGCAGGCTTTGCCCTGTCTGCCATTCTTCAAAGCTGAGATTGCCGACAGCGAGTTCAGCAGAGCAAGCCTGTGTCGTCAACATGGATGAAGCAATTGCCAGGCTGGCATAGATAATGTGTTTACCGGATTGCTTAAGCAGGAAGCGCAGCTTGAGGAATTGCATGTATAAATTTGCAGTAGGTTAGCAGAGTGATTGGGAATCTTATCAATTAGAAAGATTTCATCAATGTATTGCAGGGGACGATATCAGATAATGAATTGGATGTTTGTTTTATACAAAGACATAAGGAGAAGCCATAGGCAGCTGTAGAGATATTTGAAATGGTGATAACTATTATGTCAAAAATAAAGAAGACTTATTTGCTGCGCTGCGATAAAGTAGTACCTGTCTCCTCCAACACCTCCTAAGGTTTGGATTTAACCCGCAACCGCAAGGTCGCGGGTTTTTTTTGCCTATTTAATTTCCTCACTCTGTATATTCCGAATTTCATAAATACCCTAATTCCATGAGGAAATATTTCATACGCCCTGATATGTGATTTATGAATGATTGATATGCATAAATAGATCTTGGTAAATTTGTTGCGCTGCGATATAGTTACACCTGTCTCCTCCAACACCTCCTAAGGTTTGGATTTAAACCCGCAAAGTTTGCGGGTTTTTTTTTGCCATCCAATATCCTCTCGCCTTGCTTTTCTGTGCAGCACCTAAATCGACATATCACTATTGAGTGTATATTGTGATAATTTTCTCAGAATTATGCTGTAAAAAATAAATAGGATTTTCATGCAAAGACTAGCGAATCGCGATGATTTACATGCTATCTACGCCATCTATATGGACGAAGCAGTAGTCCGTTTTCTTGGTTATGATCCCATGCCTTTGGAGCAGTTCTCGCTCATTTTTGATGAACTGCTGAGCAGCAAAGCATTTTTTGTGCATCTGAGCCAGGAAGAGGTTGCCGGTTTTTACAGAATCAGCCGTTACCCTGGCCGTGCTGCCCATGTCGCTCAGTTGGGGACGCTGGCAGTCGCACCGCACTATCAGGGTAAGGGCGTAGCCCAGGCTATGCTGGCAGGAGCGATACAGGCGTTGCAGGCAATGGGAATCAGACGGGTGGAATTAATTGTGGAAGCCGACAATAGCCGGGGACTTGCCTTTTACCAGCGCGAGGGTTTCGAGATTGAGGGCAGGTTGCGTCAATTCTATAAGCGCAGCGATGAGCAGGAATATATAGACGATTTCATCATGGCCAAACTCCTTGAGGAAGTTTGAAGAACTACTCTAGAAGTGCTCAGTATCTGACTGGTATGCACATTGTGCAGTAAATCAGCCATGAAAAAGCAAAGTGGTATGCATGCATGGAGAGATATTCTAAATGTGTATACCTGATATACGCATAATAAAGCATACAGATATGTTGCGCTGCATTAAAGTAGTACCTGTCTCCTCCAACACCTCCTAAGGTTTGGATTTAAGCCCGCGAATAGCGGGCTATTTTTTTGCCTGGACACTTTAAAAACTGCGCAATGACTCATTCAGCGATATGAATATGTCGCTTGATATGCTTGAGATGGGCAACGATGGTAAACGTCATGATGACCAGCAAAGACCATGAACTCCATTTGCCTACATGTACAGTGGACCAGGCACCCAACTGGTTCGGGTAGCGCCAGATACCAAAGAAGGTCCCCATATTTTCTGCCAGCCAGATAAAGAAACCGATCAGCACGAAGGACAGTAGCAGGGGCATGCTGCGGTCACGGTCCAGCGGACGAAACACGACCGACGAACGCGCATATAGGCCTAGCGCACAGGCGGCCAGATACCAGCGATAGTCACCGATATAGTGGTGAGTAAAAAAATTCAGGTAAATCAGTATGCCTATCAGGCCAGCCATCCAGTAAGGCGGATGATGGCGTATGCGCAAATCAAACAAGCGCCAGGCCTGGATGATATAACTACCTATGCTGGCATACATGAAACCGCTGAACAACGGCACACCCCATAGCTTGGTATAGCCAAATTCAGGATAAGCCCAGCTCTGTATCTGGCCCGATACCTTGAACACTTCCAATGCAAAACCTACTATGTGGAACAGGGTCACGGCTTTCAGTTCATCAACGGTCTCCAGCTTACTCCAGACCATACCAGCCTGTATCAGCAGCGCAATCACAAACAGTACATCGTAACGTGGCAAGCCAAACAAACCAGCCTTGGGTACGATGAGTATCGATGCAAAAAACAGGCCGACGAACAGGCAGGAACGCACCTCCTTGATGCCGAAATACCAGAACTCGAGTAAAAAACGGCGAAAACCTGCCAGATTTTCAGGGCGGGGAGGTTCAATGAGGAATTGGTCTATGGATTGCAGGCGCATGGGCTGCATTGTAACAAGCCTGCCGCGCTTGTCGTCACAGTGGTGACACTGCTTGCCACTGTTACATGGCACTTACACAGAATTTACTTGGCAAGTCCTCTTCTTTTTGCCAAATACCTGTGTTGTTTAATTGATGCGTAATAGAACATATACTAAAAACAGTATATGTATCACTGAAAAAATGCTGACAATCCTGAATAAATATGGAAAACGATATGGTGAAAAAGCAGGATGGCACATCAAGATGGCACATCAATTGCATTCACCATCAGCTTCAACAAGAACGATGAAAGCCAGGGTTTAACCACCCTGAGCAGTATGCACTCCGGAGAATAAAAAGTATGACGCAGTCAAATAATTATCCTCGTGACCTCATAGGCTATGGCCGCCATGTCCCGCATGCGCAATGGCCTGGTCAGGCCAGGATAGCCCTGCAATTTGTCCTGAACTATGAAGAGGGTGGCGAAAACTGTGTGCTGCATGGTGACCGTGCGTCCGAGCAGTTTTTATCCGAGATCGTTGGTGCAGCAGCGTATGAAGCGCGCCATATGTCGATGGAATCCATCTATGAATATGGCTCACGCGCCGGTGTCTGGCGCATCTTGCGTGAATTTGAAAAACGTCATTTACCGCTGACGGTGTTTGGTGTCGCCATGGCCTTGCAGCGCCATCCCGAGCTGACCCAGGCCTTTGGCGAACTCGGCCATGAAATCGCCTGCCATGGCCTGCGCTGGATACATTATCAAGGCCTGGAAGAAGCAATAGAGCGCGAACACATGCAGCAAGCCGTGCAAATCATGCGCGCGCTTACTGGCAAAGCGCCGCTGGGCTGGTATACCGGGCGTGATTCACCGAATACCCGCAAGCTGGTCGTCGAGCACGGCGGTTTTGCCTATGACGCTGATTATTACGGCGATGACCTGCCATTCTGGACACAGGTGACGACCAGCGATGGCCAGCAGCATCCTCATCTGGTGGTGCCCTATACCCTGGACAGCAATGACATGCGCTTTGCCACGCCGCAGGGTTTTAATACGGGCGAGCATTTCTATGATTACCTGAAAGACAGTTTCGACCTCTTGTATGCCGAAGGTGATCCTGAAGGCGACAATGCACCAAAAATGCTATCCATAGGCATGCATTGCCGCTTGCTGGGGCGGCCTGGACGTTTCCGTGCCTTCCAGCGTTTCCTTGACTATGTGCAGTCACATGACAAGGTCTGGGTCTGCCGCCGCATCGATATCGCAGAACACTGGAAACAAGTACATCCCTATGTTGTTAAATAAATGCAGCGCCTGCTGACCAGGTTGGGTGTATCCAAGCCCTGCCTGAACTTGATTGAGCTGACAAAGTTTGATTTGCCACCACGCTGAAAAAAATCGTTGTTAAACCTGAGAGAAGGAAAAAAGATGAAAATGCAAATGAAATTCATGGTTTTGGCAGTCGCTTCTTGTTTGTGTGCAGGCAGTGCACTGGCGCAATCCAGCGTCACCGTGCAAGGCCTGGTGGATTTGTCTGTGGGTACAGTCAAAATGAGTGGCGACAAAGCCAGTACGGCTGCCATCACGCCTGGTGGCATGACAACATCCTGGTTTGGTTTCAAAGGAGTAGAAGACCTGGGTGGTGGCCTCAAGGCAGAATTTGCACTGACTGCTTTCCTGCGCCCTGATACCGGTGAGTCTGGCCGCTTCGGTGGCGATACCCTGTTTTCACGTGATGCCAATGTCGCCCTGTCTGGCAGTTTTGGCCGTGTCTCGCTGGGACGTGATCTTGCACCCAGCTTTTTGCCTGTGGTGATTTTCAATCCCTTTGGTGATTCCTTTGATGTTTCGCCTTTGGTGCTGCACTGGTATGTACCGTCTGGTGGTTTTGCTTCACGTACCTGGGCCAACTCAGCCGCGGGTGATTCAGGCTGGAGTAATGAAATCATTTACAGCACTCCTAATTTTTCAGGCTTCAGTGCCAATATGCATTACCAGTTTGGTGAAAAAGCCGGCGATACAGGCACGCGCAATATAGGTTTGAATGCCCTGTACTTCAATGGCCCGCTGGCCCTGAGTGCCTTCTATCAAAAAGTCCAGGTCTCGAATCCTCTTGGCGGTTCGGCAATCGTCGATGCCACATCAGCACCGGTTAACTTCGCCTCCATCAATAACCAGACTGCTTACTTCGTCGGTGCCAGTTATGACCTGACAGCCGCCAAGCTGTATGCGACTTATACCTCCAGCAAAAATGACAATGCGGCTGGCAAACAGATGGATGACAAGATTTATAGCCTGGGTGCCAAGATCCCGGCGGGTGGCGGCGACATTTTGCTGGCTTATGCAAACACCAAACGCAATGGCACGCTGACCGCCAATACTGAGTACAAGCGCGATACCCTGTCGGCTGGTTATGACTACAACCTGTCCAAGCGTACCGATGTGTATGCAGTGCTGATGAGTGACAAGATCAGTACCGCGGATCGCGCCACCAGCGTCATTGCTGGCATACGCCACAGATTCTGAGTTGCTTAAGCTGACAAAAACCGCATATTGAAAGATTTGCGGTTTTTTTTCTATCCGCTGTCACAACCGCTAAGTCTGATTCGTCTTATCATCGTGTACCTAACGGATTTCGCCATGATGAATCGCCTGCAAAGCTTTACTGAGCATAGACCCCGCCTGTTTGGCATTGCCTATCGCATGCTGGCGTCCCGGGCTGAGGCGGAAGACCTGGTGCAAAACACTTATTTGCGCTGGCATGCGCTCAGCGATGAAGAATTACTGCAAATCCGTGAACCTCAGGCCTGGCTGGTGACTGTCATCAGCCGTCTTTGCGTGGACAGGCTGCGTGTACTCAAGCGCGAGCGCGAAAACTATACTGGTCCCTGGTTGCCAGAGCCCATGATAGAAGTTGATCACCAGACGCCAGAACTGATGGCGGAATTCAGCAGCGATGTCTCGCTGGCCTTCCTGACCATGCTGGAACGATTATCGGCTGAAGAACGGGCAGCATTTCTTTTGCATCAGGTATTCGACGTCGATTACCCGGAAGTGGCAGGCATGCTCAACAAGACGACAGCGGCCTGCCGTCAACTGGTACACCGCGCCAAAGAAAGAGTGCTGCAAGAAAAACCGCGCTTCCAGGTCAGTCGTGATCATCACCGGCAATTGCTGCAGCGTTTTAGTCTGGCGGCACAAAGCGGTGATTTAAAAGAACTCAGTGCCTTGTTTGCCGATGATGCGCAAATGATAGGCGATGGTGGTGGCAAGGTCGCATCTGTCAACCGCGTTCTGCATGGCGCAGCACGCATAGCGCGTCTGTACCATGTTGTCGCCAGAACCTATCCCCAACGCATGCAGTTTGTTGAAGTCAGTATCAATGGCGAACCTGGTTTGCTGCGCTTTATTGATGGCAAACTGGATGCGACTATCTCCATCGTCAGCGATGGTGAAAAAATCCTTGATCTGTACACCATACGCAATCCTGACAAATTGCAGGCTTATCAGGGTATGACTTTGCCTGCGACAACTATTTAAGAAATTATTCAAACAAACTGTCACAAACCGATTTTCTCCAGCGTCTTATAGATGAAGAAAGCAATTTCGCTGACTCATTTTAAAACTGGAGAATTATCATGACACTCAAACTCAATTTCCCTGGCCTGGCACCTGCAGCTTATCAAGCCCTTGCGGGTGTGAACACGGTGCTGGATGCCAGCAGCCTTGGCAAATCCCTCATCGACCTGGTGTTCTTGCGGGTATCTCAAATCAATGGCTGCGCTTTTTGCGTAGACAAACATGCGCATGACCTGCTGGAACTCGGCGATAATTTCCAGCGACTCAACAGTCTGATATGCTGGCGCGAAGCGCCCTGCTTCAGTGAGAAAGAAAGAGTCGCATTGGCCTGGAGCGAGGCGCTGACTGGCATCGCGGGCAAACATGTGGATGAGGCGCTGCAACAGGCATTGCCCAAACACTTCACAGAAAAAGAACTGGTTGATCTGGCATTTGCCGTCGGCCTCATGAACGCCTGGAACAGGGTGGCGATTGCTTGTGGGGCAAGTTTTAGCATGCGTAATTGAATCGTAAATCAGGCTGGGTAAATGTTTGCAACAAGGTCGGGGATAAATATTGACATTTTTATAAAGTTATTTATCCTTGGCAAACTTGCATGAAACAAACAACCGCCTGACAGGATTATTTCCCATGACTACTGTGCCCGAGTTGCCATTCCTCCAGATACTGCCTTACATTTTCTTGTATGCCGCCATCGCAGCGGCATGGTTGCCAAAAATAGCTGTGTCCGGACCAGTCAAAAGCCTGGTGCCCGGCCACCTGCTCGCCATGCTTGCAGGGGTATTTGCTTTGGTCTGTGGCCTCATCACTCCAGTGGCAGCGGTGGTGCTATTGATGCTTGCACTTTTGCTGTGGGCAAGTGTCAGGAATACTTTGCCACTTTCCCTGCGCATACTGGCCGGTGTCCTGGCGCTGGTAGTGGCCCTGGTGCTGGCCATGCACAAGGTGCCTGGTTTTCATAATATCCTGTTGTTGGACAAGGTCAGGTTCAGCGATGATGCCATTCCTTTTACCCTGTATGCCAATTTCGACAAGGGCATGGCGGGTTATTTGTTGCTGAGCCTGTTTTGCTCACGCGCCAGCAGCTTCAAGCAATTCCTGGCCGATGGCAAGCGCATTGCCTTGCCCGCCCTGCTGACCATCGCGGTTTTGATCGTCTTGGGTCTGGCGACGCATTTTTTCCGATTTCTCCCTAAATTGCCGGAAGCGACTTTGCTTTTCCTGGCGGTGAATCTGTTTTTGACCTGCGTGGCAGAAGAAGCTTTTTTCCGTGGATTGATACAGGAAGCAATCTACCGTCTTGGTGACAAACCTGTCCTTGGCTATCTGGCCATTGCGGTATCGGCAATCCTGTTTGGCCTTGCACATCTGGGTGGCGGCACGCAGTATGCTGCCCTGGCGACGGTTGCTGGGCTGGGCTATGCCATCGTTTATCATCAGACCCGCAGGCTGGAATGGGTGATACTGACGCATGCTGGCTTTAATCTTTGCCACTTCCTCCTGTTTACCTATCCGCGTCTGGCCTGATTTTTTTCAACGTGATGACGTGTCGGTACAAATTCGTCGTACTGATACAAGTATGAATTAATTGTCATGGCTAGACTGCCCCTGTCACTAATACAGGGAGTCATGATGGAAGAACTGGAAGTACTCAAAGAAGACAATGTCTTGCTGACGCGTCTGGATGATGTGAGCAGGCTGATACAGACCAATAGCCTCTGGTACCTGACCTTTGGCCTGGCTTGCTGTGCAGTGGAAATGATACAGGCAGCAGCCTCACGCTATGACATGGAAAGATTTGGCATGATCCCGCGTGCCAGCCCGAGGCAGGCTGATCTGATGATCGTTGCTGGTACGCTGACCAATAAAATGGCACCTGCCCTGCGCCGCATCTATGACCAGATGGCAGAGCCGCGCTACGTCATTTCCATGGGTTCATGCGCGAATGGCGGTGGTTATTATCATTACTCGTACTCAGTGGTGCGTGGCTGTGACCGCATCGTGCCTGTCGATGTGTATATCCCCGGCTGCCCACCTACGGCAGAGGCCCTGATTTACGGAGTCATACAATTGCAGAGGAAGATACGTAGCAGGAAAATGATAGAGCGTTAAGCAAGTACATTCAACTTGAAGCTTTGTATGAAGGGCAAAAGATAGTCGTATGCCAGGCCGGGCGTCACCAGCAATTCTTGCAGGCGTTCGCCCTGGTAGAGCATGGTGATGGCACTGCCATCATGCCCCGATTCCCAGATGGACATGTCAGACGTGAAATTCATGTAATGCCATGCGCCATCTGCTTCCGACAAACCATCCCAGATCAATTGGGATAATTCATCGGCTTGGGCAAAATCAGCCCAGTTTGTGCTTGGCCTGATTTCCATGCTAGCAGTCATCAGCCCCGGCTTTGATAAACCACTTTATCGAGGCTGGCTTCGCCAAAAGCATCGGCATTGCTGAGGTAATCATCAAAAGGACCGAGCTTGCTGATTTCTGTGCCATTGCGGAAAACCAGTTGCAAACCGTTTTCTTCATCCCAGTCGCAATCACATTCCAGCGAAACATAGATAGTCTTGTCGCCGTTAGGGCGCTGGGACACCAGGGCTTCATAGCCATACTGTATGTGCTGCCAGACGTCGGCTGGCTGGGCTATCTGTACTACATCCAGCTTCTCGGATTTGCGGTAGTTGGCTACGTCCTGGTAATAGGCAAAGATATCGGATTCGGCTTTGCTCAGAACTGCCGGGTCGAGTTTAATGAAGTTGGCAATGGCATTATGAAAATCAGCCTTGCTGGCATCGTCAGCTTCGTCATAGCCTTCCAGCAGGAACTCGTATTCTTGTTCTTGCAAGGCGGGGATGAGTATGGGCTCGCTGATGTACCAGCCATTTTCTTCATCTTTTTCTACTGGCCCAAGTCCTGGGATATTCATGGTGAGTTTTCTTTAGTGGGTTGGGCAATATACGCCATAATCACTATTGTCCCACACTCAACCCAGACTCAATAAGGAAGTTCTGATTAAGTGTAGCGAGCGGCGTTAGTTTGGCGCATTGAAAGCCCGGACGCGCAGTCGTACGATAGTACGGCGAGCATCGCAGGCCCCAAATAGCGTCGCGCAGTAACTTAATCAGACGTTCCTTAAGTTTGTGCTTCAGGATGCTGCTGCACCCCTGTCGTGTCATATAACTGGATTTCATTCAAGTGATCAAAGCAACTGATTTCAGCCGGATTCAGACCTACCCTGAGTTTTTTATCGGTGCTATTCAATTGTCCATGGTTGACCAGCAAACGCATTTTGGCGATCAGGTCGGCGGTGTGCAGCAAATGGCCCAATGGGCTCCATTCTATGGCTTTGCGGCCACCTGCCTGTTGTTGTAGCGCCAGGATTACATGCTCAGGAAATTCCCAGCGCTGGGCAATACGGTAAGACAGGGTCGCTGCGACGGACGAGAAGATAGGTTGGAAGGCGGGGGAATATTTGAATTTACCATGCTCACAAATCTGGTCCAGCAAACGGAAAGCGATGATGAGACCGACATTTTTCATCAAGCCAGTCAAAAACGCGTGGAAGGGATCAATATCACGGGCCAGCGTATGGCAGGCGACCGCACATTTTTCTGACTGACCCCAGATATGTGGCGCGGCACGGCGGGTGAATTGGCCGGCATTGAGGTTGATGATGGGACGGAAAGCGACCTTGGCGATCACCAGCCGCAAGCCTTCTTCACCGAGGACCATGACAGCTTTTTCCAGACTGTTGATGCGGTCAGCCGGGTTGTACAGGGCACTGTTGACGGTATTGATGACTTCCCCGACCAGCACCACGTCCTTGACGATCTGGCGTGACAATTCACCGGCAGAGATGGTTTTGCTGCGCAGGCTGTTCAGCAATTGCGGTATGACGCTGGGTACGCGCGGCACAATGACGGCGTCATTCAGGTCAGACGCCAGCAATTTGTACAGTGCCTGCATGACAGTCTGCTCAGTTTCAAAACTGCCGCCTTCACCGGGATAACCCATGACCCAGTCAAAGAACAGGCTGTCGACAGGCAGCGCAGGTTTCCAGGCGACGAGTTTTTCTGTCGTGGCTGTACTGCTTGCCGGGGCTTCTGCTACGGGAGCTGGCTCAGGCTGAGGTATTGCAATCTCTGGTTCGGGTTTTGCAGTCACTACTGCTTCAGGTGTCTTTGGTGCAGCTACAACCGCAGGCACTGGAGTTGGTGTGGGTTGGCTGCTGACAGGCGTGGCCTGTTCTGCACCGAACAGGCGGTTAAAGAATTTGCTCAGGGTATTCGCCACGGCTGCCCTTTCGATTCAAACTGAAATAGCGCATCTTGATGCTCATGATGCGCCAGAGCATTCAGTGTGTATATTTGCCGTGAGCATGTCAATCCCAAGCGCCAGCTATCGTGAATTAGTTGCCCGCTTTTAACTTAAATTGTCATTCCCCAGCGGCAAGCTGGGCATTCAATATGGCAATTTCTGCCATGATTTCTGCGGGGAATTCTTCCCTGGCCCATTCCCTGTATTCACCACGTGCATAAGCCAGGCCATTCTTGTAATACATATAGGCATTCAGGCGGTTGCGTACATAATTGTTTTGCGTGCGTATGACCTTGCCCGGCGTACCCATGACGATGGAATTGTCAGGAATGACAGTACCTTCCTTGAGAAAAGTATGCCCGGCAATAATGCAGTTATTGCCTATCACGCAGCCATCCATGATGGTGGAATTGATGCCTATCAGACAGTTGTCACCTATGGTGCAACCATGGATGGTGCAGTGATGGGTGATGGAGCAATGGCTGCCTATGATGGTCGGAGTCTGGTCGCCGATATGCAGCATGACAAAATCCTGGATATTGGTGTAAGGACCAATGATGATCTCTTTATGCTCAGACCTGGCGACGACATTCATCCAGATTGAGGCATTTTGCCCCACGCTGATCTTGCCATACAGTTGCGCCGTGTCGTGGATATACGCGGGCTTGTCGAGTTTGACATCCGGACCGATGAAAGCCATTTACTCCCCCAAAAAATCAACTGATTCAATTGATGAAAGACAACAGCATACTGCTTTATAGGTGCATTTGCTGAAGTATCCCGATGGCGATCATCCAGCACACTAGCATGCCAGACAGATACAATATTGCCCGCCAGGGTTGCAAGCCACGCAGGTAGACGATGGTATGCAAATAGCGTATCAGCACATAGCTGCCAAACAGCCAGTTGGCGCTGGATAACTCGCCACCCAGTAATACATAAGTTAGTGCCAGAGCCAGGAAGAGTGGCAGGTTTTCTACATCATTGCGCCAGACGCGGGCGCAGCGTTGCACCAGTTCAGCCTCTGCTTCCACCGGGCGCAGGCCAGCCATGCCGGCATCTTCAGGCAAGAGATAGCGACGGCTGCGTACGCGGCTGATGATCTGTACGCCGCTCAATAAGCTGGCCTTCAGGAACAGCGCCAGCAGGGCCAGTACAAAGCTGGGCAGCGCAGGGTAACTCATCATGGTGCTACCTCCGCATTTTGTGGGCCGGTTCGCACGTCTCTGATCGCCACAAATTGCGCAATTTGCTGGCTCGATGGGCGCAAGCCGCTCATGGACCAGCCTTCTGCCTCGCTTTCCTGGATATTGATCCAGACCGATTTCTTGAATTCCGGGTTACCACCCCCTTCAATTTCGACCAGTACATCGGCAATTTTTTCCAGCAGGCGCTGTTTCTGCTCCGTGTTCAGCATTCCTTTAATCGTATTGATTTGTACATAGGGCATGGTGTACTCCTGTGCTTGGTTGTAAGAGACTGCATTGTGCGGTCTGCAGAAAAGTACTACCATTGGCTGAATCGACATAAAAAGGTGTTTATTGGACAGATGTGGCAAATTGGACAGGGTAACCAAATGACGATGAAGACAACAAAGGACGGAATTATCCGCATAGGTGTGCTGGTCTATCCTGGCTGCCTGCGCAGCGGGGCAGTGATGCCGCTGGATGTTTTTACCATTGCCAATACCCTGGCAGGCATACGCCCTGCTGGCGCCAAGCCTGTGCATTTCGAGGCTTTCTGGGTCAGTGCCCGTGGCGATATCTTGCAAGAAGTCGATGGCCTGCATTTTCAGGCACATGACATCCATAAGCAAAAACTGGATGCCCTCATGGTGCCGGGAGTGGATCACAGAGACAGCAGTCAGCTCGATGGTTTGCTCGATGCGCTGGCGCCGGAGCAAGCGCTGATGGAAACTTATCTGCGGGACGATGGTCTGCTGATTTCCAGCTGTTCCAGCACCAGCCTGCTGGCACGGACAGGCCAGCTTGACGGCCGCCGTGCTACGACCAGCTGGTGGCTTAGCGCTTATTTTCGCAAGAAATTCCCTCAGGTTTTATTGGAGGCAGAAGAGCTGATTGTGCAGGACGGTCAACTGGTGTCGTCTGGCGGCGTGACTTCGTATATCGATCTGTCGCTATGGCTGGTGGCGCATTTCGCTGGCGAAGAGCTGCGCCAGATGACGGCCAAGATACTGGTGGTCGATGCCAATAGAAATAGTCAGGCACCCTATGTCGCCAAGGCCATCATGCAGGATCAGGGACACGCGGTGATAGAGCGCGCAAGGCGCTGGCTGAATAAGCGTCTGGATCAGCAATGGGCCATGGCTGACCTGGCCAGCTATTGCAATGTCAGCCAACGGACTTTACTCAGGCGTTTCCAGGAATCGATGAAACTCAGCCCCATCCACTATGTGCAACAATTAAGGGTGGAGCGCGCCAAGGCCTTGCTGGAAACCACCCGTCTGTCGCTGGAGGACATTACTGCACGCTGTGGTTATGAAGATGTCTCCAGCTTCAGTAAAATCTTCAAGCAATGGGCACAAGTGACGCCCAAGGATTACCGGCGCAGGTTTGGATTGAGATTCTGAGGATAACTATGGATAGCAGACATGTAGTGATCGTTGGTGGTGGCGTTATCGGCAGTGCGGTGGCGTACTTTTTAGCAGTACATCCACGCTTCCAGGGCAGGATCACCGTGCTGGAACGAGACCCGACTTATACCCATGCTTCATCTGCTCTCTCTGCCAGTTCGATACGCCAGCAATTCAGCACGCCGCTGAATATACAGATGTCGCAATTTGGCATCGCCTTTTTGCGTGACCTGCATCAGCACCTCGCTGTTGATGGCGAGTTGCCGGAGCTGGGTCTCAGCGAACATGGCTACCTGTATCTGGCGACTGAGGCTGGTGCCGCCACTTTGCGTGAAAATCATGAGATACAAAGAGCTGAGCAGGTGGATGTTGCCCTGCTAAATCAAGCTGCACTAAAGCAGAAATTCCCCTGGTTGAACGTCGATGATCTGGCTTTAGGTTCGCTGGGCCTCAGTGGTGAAGGCTGGTTTGATGGCTATGCCTTGCTGATGGCATTTCGCCGCAAGGCGCGCAGCCTGGGTGTCAGTTATCTGCAGGCAGATGCACAAGGTTTTGAGCATGAGAAGGGTAGAGTAACCGGCGTACGTTTGCAGGATGGCATGGTCATTAAATGCGATGCCGCCGTCAATGCAGCCGGTGCCTGGGCACGGTCTTTATTGACGGGTACGGGTTTTGATTTGCCTGTGGTTGGTCGCAAGCGCACAGTGTTTGTGGTATCCAGTCCGGCACAGACTCCTGCCTGCCCACTCATCATTGATCCATCCGGTTTATGGTTGCGGCCAGAGGGCCAGCACTGGATATGTGGCTTGCCACCGGAAAATGATCCTGATGATGCACCGCTGGAAGCAGACTATGAACAGTTCGATACAGTCTGGCAAATCATGGCGAATCGCGTTCCCGCTTTTGAAGCCCTGCGCATGCAGAGAGCCTGGGCTGGCTATTATGAATACCATGTGTTTGACCAGAATGCCGTCATCGGTGCGCACCCGCAATTAGCCAACCTGGTGCTGGCGAATGGTTTCAGCGGCCATGGCATGCAACATGCACCCGCTACCGGGCGCGGTACTGCAGAGCTACTGGTGGATGGTGCTTATCTGAGTCTGGATCTGTCGCCCCTTTCTGCACAACGCGTGCTGCTGAACCAGCCTTTGCTGGAAAAGAATGTGATCTGAACCTGCGCTTGCAAGGCAGATCAGCCTGCTGCCTTCATCGCCTCCCTGGCGAAATGCGTGGGCGGCATACCGGCATGGCGGGTGAAGGCAACACTGAAGGCGCTGGCAGAACCATAACCAACATGTTCTGCAATTTCCGTGATGCTGGCTTCTTGCTGCGCCAGCATTTTCTTGGCCTTTGCCATGCGCCAGGTTTGTAGATACTCCATAGGGGCGATGCCCACAGTGCGGCTGAAACGCTCGAAAAAAGTCGAACGTGACAGGGCCGCCTGCCTGGCCAGCTGCGCCACCGTCCAGGGCTGCTGGATATTTTCATGCATGGAGCGCAGTGCGATCGCCAGTCTCTCGTCTGCCAGCCCGCGTAACAGGCTGGGCGATGCATTACTACCTGCAGTGGAACGCAGGGCTTCGATGAGCAAGACTTCCAGCAGATGCGCGAGTATGACTTCCCGCGCGGGCCGCTGCGCACGCGATTCTTCGCTGATCAGTTGCACCAGCGTGCTCAACCTGTGTTCACCGCGCACATGCAGTAATTGCGGCAGCAGTGACACCAGCAAGGCGGCGTCTGGCGAAGCAAAGCTGCAATGCCCTACCAGCAGTATCACCTCAGGCGGCCCATCTTGGTTGCCCAGCCTGAATTCACCATGCAACAAGGCAACTGGCCCGGTATCGGCATCTTCCTCGGCCAGTGCTTCCATGCTGGACATGCTAAAGCCCTGGGTGGCGGGGATGAGCACAAAGTCACCCTGTTGCAGCAGGACAGGGGCCTGCCCTGTCGCTGTCAAGCGGCAGCTGCCTTCAAGCATAAGACAATAGAAGCTTTGCCCCGATTCCTGGCGGCGCACCCGCCACGAACCCGCAGCCTTGACGACTTTTGCATGCCTGGCCTGAGGCTGCAGCAGGCTGACTACTTCGGCAAGAGGGTCTGTTGACATGAAATTCCCGGACGATTGCTAACGAAAGGCGGATTATTGATTATGGATAGTCCAGCCGCGACTGATTATAGTCTGATTTCCAAAAAAACACTTTCGGACATCATCATGAAAACTGTACTCATCACCGGATGCTCATCCGGGTTCGGCCTAGTCACGGCACAATACTTTCTTGAGCGCGGCTGGAAAGTCATCGCTACCATGCGTACACCGCGCGAAGACCTGCTGCCACGCTCAGAACACTTGCGTCTGCTGGCTCTTGATGTCAGCAATCCAGGCAGCATACGCGCAGCAGTTGAGGCAGCAGGAGATATTGATGTACTGGTCAATAATGCTGGCATAGGCATGCTGGGCGCTCTGGAAGGGACAGATATGGCAACGGCACGTGAAGTCTTTGAAACCAATACTTTGGGAACCATCGCCATGACACAGGCCATGCTGCCGCAGTTCAGGTTGCGCAAGCAGGGCGTCATCATCAATGTCACGTCCAGCGTGACTCTGAAAGCCTTGCCTTTGCTGGCTGTGTATACCGCCAGCAAGGCGGCAGTGAATGCCTTTACTGAATCGCTGGCGCTGGAACTGCAGCAATTCAATGTGAGTGTGAAGCTGGTGCTGCCAGGGAGAGCACCAGAGACGCGCTTTGGTGACAATGCCAGACCACGCATGCAAACAAGTATTCCTCCGGCTTATGCTGAGCTGACGCAGGCTGTGTTTGCCGGGTGGGCTGAATCGAAGTCGTTGCTGACTCAAGCCAGCGATGTGGCAGAGGCGGTATGGTATGCCGCGACCGATGCATCCAGCCCCATGCGCATTGCTGCAGGGGCGGATGCCCAGGCATTGATGGCTGTGAATTAAAGCGAGATGTGGCGAGATGTGTCCAGCATTCCTGCCCCGGCTTCTACCTAGGCAGGAATGCGTATATTGATGGCTCAGTTTTGCTGTGCGTATGCTTCGAGCTCATCCAGCCAGAGCTGTTTTTGCTCATCTGACACGAACGAAGCTTCAAAGGCATTGCGCGCCAGTTGCACTAATTCTTCTTTATCCAGCTCCAACGCATCGGCAGTGGCTATGTAATTCGCATTCATATAGCCACCAAAATAAGCCGGGTCATCTGAGTTGATGGTCACGCATAATCCAGCACGTAGCATGCGCGCCAGATTGTGCTCACGCATATCCTTGACTACGCACAGTTTTAAATTAGATAGTGGGCATACCGTCAAAGGCATGCGGCTTTGTTGCAGCCTGGCCATCAAGGCTGGGTCTTCTTCTGCGCGCACGCCGTGATCTATACGTTCGACCTGCAAGACATCGAGGGCGCTATGGATATAGGCTGGCGGGCCTTCTTCACCCGCATGTGCGACAAGACGAAAACCCATGGCTTGCGCTATCGTGAAGACATGGGCAAATTTTTCTGGCGGGTTGCCGACTTCGGCAGAATCCAGACCCACGCCTGTCCACAGATCAGCATATTCATCGCGCAAGGGCAGGGCCGCTTCCAGCGTGGCAATCGCATCTTCTTCACTGAGGTGGCGCAGGAAGCACAAGATCATGGCGCCAGAAAACCCGTGCCTGGCACGTGCTTCACGCAAGGCGCGGGCGATGCCTGAGAACACAGTAGTAATATGTACGCCGCGTGCCGTATGGGTTTGCGGATCAAAGAACAATTCTACATGGCGCACATTGTCGGCCAGGGCGCGTTCTATATAGGCATGCGTCAGGTCAAAAAAATCCTGTTCGGTTTGCAGTACGGCAGCACCGGCATAATACAGATCGAGGAAAGACTGTAAGTCTGCAAAATCATAGGCTGCGCGTACTTCTTCCACGCTGGCGTAGGGTAATTGCACGCTGTTTTTTTGGGCAAGGGCAAACATCAGCTCAGGTTCCAGTGAACCTTCTATATGCAAATGCAATTCTGCCTTGGGCAGGCCGCGGATAAAGTCGTGCAATTGATTACTCATGATCTTGAACCTGAAATAGGGTAAGTGCCGGATAAAAGTATGGCAATGATACGCTGAAGATATCACTGCACCCTTTTCAGGATATCAAAACCAGATGATGTTCTGTATAGATGGCCGCATATTGATACTGGCCAGTGCTTGATGGTGTGGGATTTTTACGGCCAGCCGGTGAGCAGGCGCGAAGCAGTACGGACGACAGCCCTAGCCATCGTCCATACTTATTATCGCGTCGCGTTCTTCATCGGCTTGTGATGCTTGGTGCTTGTTATTTATAGATTAATGCAGTAAAACGCTTTGTCCCATATAGCCATCGAACTGACCAAGGAAATCATCGATTTCTTCAATACTGGGTTCACTGGCAATGAGTTCAGTCACGTCTTTACGGAAATTGATAGCCAGCGGGCCACCAATAAACCATTCGCGGCGTACGGCCTTGTCGGTAATTTCATAACCGCCAAAGCGCAGGGCTTCATGGTCAGTATCTGCGCCATATTCGATGACGCTATATTGATCGCTGTTGTAAATGATGTTCATTTTATGCATCCTTTCTGGCTGGAGGATATTTCCTCGGGTTACCGTTCATGGTGCTTACATGATGTTGCATACAGCGAATTTCAAGAATTGCCCCAGATTAAGCTAAGCGCCGAGCGATTTTGAACCTGTGATGCTCTCCGTACATTCGTACGACTGCGCGTCTCGGTCCAAACTAGCGCCGCTCGCTACGCTTACTCTGGGACTCTTACTCCCGTAATACCTAGGACTATTCTGTGCTGCTATGAAGTATTACGGCATGGCAACGTCTGGACTTTAGCGACTTAACATTGGTTCACAAGCTAGTGTCCTGAATTATTGGTTCGCTGAAAAATAAATTTGGCGAAATCGGTGCGAGACAAGGAGCAAAGCACAGCAAGGCTGGTGCCTTGCGCGCATTTGCGACGCTGTATCGCATTGATTCTCGCCGGATTTATTCGGCGAATTAATAACTCAGGGCACTTGTACTGTTGATCTCAAGTAGGTTGGCGTAGGTGGGATCCTGGAGTGTTAGCAGGAGCTTATCTAAATGGGCATCTGTGGCGATGCCTAGGTATATATTAGCTGGTTTTTGCCTGAGGGCGCGGTTCAGTGTGACGCGCAGGCTGAGATTGCCTATGCAACAAAAGCAGCCGGGGGCAATGCGGCTGATGTGCAGAAGTTCTGAAGGATGCAGGATATCTTGTCCATCCGGCAAGCCTTCGAGGATGATGATGTTCTTGTCTGCGACAGCGCCGTTGTCAGCTAAAAGGGCAAGGGAGGCTGCAATTGCCGCCTCCCTCTGGGTATAACTTGCGCCGTGTATCAGGTGTAATTGCGCTTTTGCTGCTGTCACACCGCACTCACATTGCGCTTTGCTTAAACATTACTCACCACGTTTTGCGTACTTCATGGACTCAACGCCCAGTTGTTTTAGTTTGCGGTACAGATGGGTGCGTTCCAGGCCGGTTTTTTCTGCCACCCTGGTCATGCTGCCGCCTTCGCGGTTCAGGTGGTATTCAAAGTAGATACGCTCGAATGCATCCCTGGCTTCCCGCAGGGGCAAGTCAAAGGACAGGCTGGCAAATTGATTATTTGGCGCAGCAGCGACTGGCTGGGCCGCAGAAAAATGTCTGGCTTCATAGGCCGGTGCAGCGCTGCCAAAGCTGCCAGACATGCTTGCACTGGCGGCATTGTCATTACTGATCACACGCAGGGCAGGTGCGGCCGGTTTGGGTGCTTCTGTGCTGCGGGTCAGGCCTTGTTGCACTGCTTTCAGCAATTTTTGCAGGGCGATGGGTTTTTCCAGGAAATTCAAGGCACCTATCCGGGTCGCTTCGACCGCTGTATCTATCGTGGCATGACCTGACATCATGATCACGGGCATGGTCAGCAAGCCGTCACGCTGCCATTCTTTTAACAGGGTAACACCGTCTGTGTCCGGCATCCAGATGTCGAGCAAGACCAGATCCGGCCTGGCTTCCTGCCTGGCAAGACGTGCCTGCTGAGCATTTTCAGCAAGTTGAACGACATGACCTTCATCACCGAGAATTTCAGACAACAATTCACGGATACCCATTTCATCATCTACGACCAATATATTTGCCATAAATCTACCCTATTACCGCCTCTATGTTTTTTTGGGTGCTTCTTACCGTTCGATGTTCAAGCTGGCCTATAGTCTGCCCCAGACTGGCTGGTGAAAACGATATGCTTGTGTTGAATGACAATTTCAAAGTGCCCCTTCTGCTCTTTATCCGTATTCCTCTTTTGGGAATATCGGAACAACTACTACTGCACAACTACTACCGCAAGTACGGCGAACTTATGCCGTATTTGAATCCGGTGCTAACTTTAACAGCAAAATCGCTACTTTTGCACCGTTTGTATCGCTACGATTTTGAATATCGATTCTACCGCCATGTTCATCAATGATTTTCTTCACCATCGCCAGCCCGAGACCGGTGCCACGTGGTTTGGAAGTGGCATAGGGTTCAAAGGCACGTGCCAGGATTTTGCTGGAAAATCCCGGGCCGTTATCGATAATTGACAGGCGTACCGCAGAGTGGGCTATCTGGTCAGTTCCAGTGTAGCGCACAACATCGGTGATTACATCAATACGCGGTATAAAACCTGCAGTGGTATTGTCAGCAACTGCGTCCTGGGCGTTTTGTAAAAGATTGTGAATTACCTGGCGCATCTGGGTAGCATCCCCCATGACCTTGGGTAAATCCGCCGCCATGGTCAGCTTGATGGCATCGCGGCCATCGCCAGCGATATACAAGTGCAGCACTTCATCAATCAGTCCAGCCAGATTCAAAGGCATGAGAACTGCTGGTGGCGTGCGTGCATAGTCACGGAAATCATCGACCATGCGCTTCATCGACGTTACCTGGTTGACGATGGTGGTCGTGCTCTTGTTGAGTATCAGGACATCTGTTTCACTGAGCTTGTCTTGCAATTTCATTTGCAGGCGCTCGGCCGACAATTGTATCGGTGTCAACGGGTTTTTGATTTCATGGGCCAGGCGGCGCGCCACTTCACCCCACGCGATGGAACGCTGGGCAGAGATGATATTGCTGATGTCATCGAATACCACCACATAGCCGCTGCCTGATGCCACTGGCAAATGCGAACCGCGTGCCAGCAGGGTAATGCTTTGTTCATCTTCTGCCACCACTACTTCGCCTGGTGCTGTTGATGCTGCCGCTTTTTTGCCTTTGTTGGGACGCGGTACCTCGATTTGCTGCTGCCAGTGCTGTTCGCGCTCGTTCTCACCGCCAGCGGCTGACTGCGCATGCTGTTCTGAGAAGGCTTTGGAAATGGCAAAGGCAAAGGCCTGCATGCCATCAATATCTGCCAGAGGTTTGTTGATTTCGCTTTCCAGCCTGCGCTGCAAGATACGTTCTACCGATTCATTACAGGTCACCAGGTTGCCATTCTGATCCAGCACCATCACACCGGCTGACATGTTTGCCAGCACAGATTCCAGGTAGGCCTTGGCATTTTCCAGCTCATTGCGGTTTTTTTCTACCGCAGCACGGGCATCAAACAACTGCCGGGTCATGGTGTTGAAAGACTTGGTCAGGCTGCCCAGTTCATCGGTACTGGTGACGATAGGGCGGGGTGAGAAATTACCCTCGGTCACGGCCTTGGTACCTTCTGCCAGCAGCAGCAACGGTCTGGCCAGTTCACCAGAAATCAAAAAGGCGCTGGTGATGGCGGCAACAATTGCCAGCAATAATGTCAGCGTCAGCGTGATGATGTACATTTTTTTCAGGTTCACGCGGCCGATAGAACGTACCTGATATTCACGCGAAGCATTGCTCAGTGCTTCGGCATGCATGGCCAGATTGGCAGGCACTGGTTGTATCAATTGCAGGTACAGGGCTTCGTTTTGCAGTGAAATCCAGCCTGTCGTCATGCGTAGCGGTACAACTACACGTGAGCGCAGGATACGGGCAGGCTCGGGCGCCAGTGCCGGGCGCGTGGCACCACGGGTTTCTGTCGCCATGCTGGCAGTATTGACTGCGCTGGTCGCTGCATTGGCGCTTGTGCTACTGGCGGAACTTGCCGACCCGCTGGCAGGGTCATCGTCCCCTGTCGGCTGTATCAGTTTTTCATCCCTGGCAGCGTAATAGCGTGACAGCTTGACTTGCCTGAGCATGTCTGGCGTCGGCAATTCCGGCAGCAGGCTGCCGACATTATCATTGGCAGAAGCAATCAGACGGCCCTTGCTATTGACGATGGTGGCTTCCTGTATCTGCATGCGTTCGCGCAGGCGTGACAGGTGGATGGACATCGAGCTTTCAGACGGATCAGACAATTCAGCAGCCATGTCATTGGCCTTGGATTGCAAGTCGGCCAGCAAGAAGTCCAGCGCAGTCAGTCCCATGTTCTTGCCAGAATCCAGTGCAGATTCGACCTTGACGTCAAACCAGGATTCGATGGAACGTGAAACGAATTGCACCGAGACCACGTAAATGACTGTGCCCGGCAAAATACCGACCAGGGCAAACAAAACCACCAGCCGGGTCATCAGCTTGGAACCGAACTCGCGCGCCCGGAAACGGCGGAACAAACGCCACACCAGCGTCAGTACCAGCACCAGCAAAGCCAGAGCAACGACTGCATTGGCATCCAGCAGCCATTCGTAGTAACGCTCAAAGCGTGAGGAATTCTCGGAAACGGTGGTCAGAAAAAATAGCAGGATGCTCATCAGAGCACCACCGATAATCAGCGCATACCGCAAAAATCTTGTCACTTGTCTTCAGCCTTGAAGGAAAAACGCTTCCACTCGGTTTTCTGACTCCAGTGACTGTCGTTGAAGCTGGGTATCTGCAAATGCATGGGGATCTTGCTCAGACCCATGCGCAATTGCAAGGCTACGTTATAGTTGGCACCACTGGAGAGTAGTGATTTGTCGGCAATCAGCCAGCGGTTCGGGCGTGTCACCAGGTTCAGGGCCGTGTCGAGAGAGGCGAAGTTCTGTTGCAAGCCATTATTAATGGTGACGTTATATTGCTGCGTCCATTCATTATAGGCAATCCTGACCAGGTATTCGCTCCGCACCACTTTTTCGTCCACCCAGTACCAGCGCGAACGGGTCAGTTCAACTTCAGTGGTGAAGGATACCGGGATGCCATCGCGGATAGCCTTGCGCAAGCTGTCACTGAGTTCAAGTGAAAAAGTGGCGGCCAGGCGGTAACCCTCGTCGCTGGCTTCTATCCTGGCAGTTTTGACTTCCACATCGGCAGCCTGGACTGCAGGTGCCGCCGCCATTGCCAGCAGCACCAACATCAAAGTCAGCGATAACTGGCGCAGCAGGGAAGCGAAACGTCTGAACATGCAATCAATACGGAAACAAAAGTCTGCTAATGATAGCTTGAACTTGTTGGCATTCGTTAATTTTGCAGTGGTTTTTGAAACAATGCATAGAACAAACCGTCATGTTCGTTGTTGCTTTCGGACGTATTGCCCATGCTGGGCAGTAATTGGCCAGGTGCATCCAGGCGTTGCGCGCTATTGCGGGTGGCAAAGGCGGCGGCCTGGGCTTCGGATTCCAGCGGCCAGATAGAGCAGGTGACCATCAGCATCTTGCCGCCCGGCTTCAGCATGCGCCACAGATTGTCGAGTATGCGGGCTGACAAGGCAGCCAATTGGGCAGCGTCGGTTTTGCGGCGCAACCAGCGGCTATCCGGGTGACGCCTGACCACGCCAGACGCCGTGCACGGCACGTCAGCCAGGATGCGGTCATAGGGCTGGCTATCCCACCAGTTGTTGCGGGAGGCATCGCCTTCCTTGATGGTGGCAAACAATTTCAGGCGCGCCAGGTTTTCATGGATGCGCTGGATGCGGGCCGGGTCAGTGTCGACTGCGGTCAGTTCTATATCAGCCAGTTCCAGCAAGTGGCCAGTCTTGCCACCGGGAGCAGCGCAGGCGTCCAGCACGCGCATGCCTGTCTGTACATCCAGCAAAGGTGCGGCCAACTGGGCGGCGGCGTCCTGTACCGACACTACTCCTGCTTCAAAGCCGGGGATGTTCAGTACAGGCATGGGACGGTCAAGACGCACGGCAAACGGGCCTATCTGGCGGGCACCGATTTGCTGGCTGGCCAGTAATTCCAGATAAGCGGCCACTGTGCTGGCGCGCTGGTTCACCCGCAAAGTCAAAGGTGGCGCGTGGTTGCCACAGCTCAAGATGGCTTGCCAGTCTTGCGGATACGCTGCCTTGCACTGGTCTACCCACCACTGGGGGTAATTCCAGGCAGCAGCAGGTTGCTTCATGACAAGCTTCAGTAATTCATCTTTTTCACGCAGGTAGCGGCGCAGCACGGCATTCACCATGCCTTTGGCAAATACCATGTGTGGGCTGGAGGTGGCGGCAGTTACTGCCTGATCCACCACCACGAATTCTTCATAGGCTTTTTCATCATCACCATCATTGCCGACCAGCAAGGTCAGGGCGCAGCACAGCATGCTATATAACAAGGCCGGTTCTGGCGTCTTGTTGGTCATGATCTTCAGCAAGGCATCCACCCTGCCTACCTGGCGCATGGTACGGTAAGCAATATCCTGTATCGCCCCGCGTGCCTGTGGCAAGGCATTGGTTTGCGTAAATACCCTGGTCAGTGCCTGTGGTAATGCCGTACCTTCCAGCACATAGGCTACTGCCTGCGCTGCCCCGACCAGGCTGAAAGCCAGAGAATCTGCTTTGATTTCTATGGTTTCAAATTCCACCTGTGGCTTGCTGAGCACATGGGAAGTGTTGCCCGTATTGGCACTGCGGGCAGGTTTGGCTGGTCGGCCCAGGGTTTTTCTTGGTTGATCTTGCATATGTCTGGATAGTTTTGCTTATTGCAATAAATTGCCTTCATGGCAATTTAACATGGTCAGCCGGATAAGGCGAGAGGGCGTTAGTGTAACAGCCTTGTCGCCTGCATCAGTTTTCTGTGATCCGGCAGCAGGCCTGGCCACGTTGCCCGTATATAAGCAGCATCTGAACCAATATCTGAAATCCACCGGCTCAGGCTGCTTTTTGTATCTGTTCCAAAGGGGTAAATTGCTGGAGTTCCAGCCAGGTGCGCAAGTCGTCGAATACCTTGGTGGCGTCAAGCTCATTAAATATTTCGTGATAGAAACCGGAGTAAATATGTTCTTTGAACGGGATTTCACCCAGCTTTTCCAGGAAGCGCCTGCTACCGGCAGGGTCAACCAGATGATCATCTTCTGCCACCATCATCAGCAAGGGAAGATTTAATTCAGCGGCATGGGCATGACAATAATCCATGGCTTGCAACATGCTGGTCAGCAGGCGGGCACTCAGTCGCGAGTGTACCAGCGCATCATTTTCATAGGCGAGTACCACTTCGCCGTCGTGGGATAAATAGCGGGTTTGCAAGCCATTTGGCAAACCAACACCGGGAATCAGGCTGGAAGCCACTTTCAGCAAACCATGCTGCAGGCTCGACATACGTATCGCCAGCGCAGGAGAAGACAAGATCAGTGCGCGTAGCGGTGTCAGTTGTTCGAGTGCATAGCGGGCAGCGAACAAACCGCCCATGCTATGCCCTAATAATATGGGGGGGGCCGCCAGTTGCTGGCTAAAGTCGCTGATGACCATTTGTGCATCACGCAGCAGGCACATGGAATCAGGTACATCACCGCTGCCACCGTCAGACTGGCCGTGGCCGCGGTGATCATAAGTCCGCACGACAAAACCCAGGGCATTGAAGAACCTGGCGACATGGGCATAGCGCCCGCAGTGTTCGCCCAGGCCATGCATGATGACCACCCCTTGCTGCGGCTGAGCCATGACAGACTCTGCCAGTGGCCAGTCGCGCACAAAAATCGCCTTGCCATCGGCGGTCTGGAGTTCGAATTCCCTGGTATTTTCTACGTGGGAAGTCATGGCTTTATACGCCCCACATCACTTCACGCTGCATCTTGTTGGCAGCGTGCAGCATTTCCAGTACAGGGAAAGCCCTGGTCGCGAAGCTCACCGGCTCTGGCGTTTCGTGTTCATTATCATCACCGTTTTCATTGTGATGGGCATTGACATCGCGGCTGACTTCTTCAGAAATCGAATGTGCCTTGCTTTCGGCAACTGCAGCTTCGATTTTTTGTATCGCTTGCGGTAATTCCGGTGGCGTAATGATGCCGCGCTCTACATCTTTTTGTAGCAGATCAAGAATGCGACGCGCATGTTCTTTGTACATGGTGATTTCTGTAGCAGCCTTGGATTTGAACGTGATCAGCATGGACATTTCCCCTATTTTTCTATGATATGTGAAGATGGAGCGGCCAGATATTAGTAATGCGCTAGCGGTACTGATCTGGCTGCGCTCACTTATATAATAATCCCAAATTGCCTGATTGTCGTTTCAGATTGTTGCTTCAATTGGATTTGAAAGACGTCATATAAGTGTCTATGACGTCCTGCTTCATGTCTTTTTCCTGCCCCAGCATGATAATTTGATACACCCATGGGCCGCGTACCAAAAAGCGGCCTACCATCATGACAGGCTGGCCATTGCGTAATTTGCCACGCACTTCCAGCATATCTGCGCCTGAGCTTTTGGTGGTTTCTGGTGTTCCCTGGATATTCTTGATCATGCCTTTTTTCATGGCTTCCATGATGAGGTCAGCCTTGCTGGCCTCATCAACTTTGGTGCTGCCGACGGCAAAACTGATGCCGCCGACTTCGCCTGCCAGCATATCCATTTTTACATTGATGCCTTCCAGTTGCATGTCCTTGCTGTCACCCAGCGGCTTACCCGGCATTAAAATGGAAAATGGCGCATTGCTGCCACGGGCGTCGCGCCAGTCAAATTTAGGGCTGCAGGCACTCAGCGGTACCAGGCCGATAATGAGGCTGACAATCAGGCTACTAAGCAGCAAGGCGCGATGGATGGCATATTTCATGGAAATTCACTTCTTTAAGATTGCAAAATAGCATTCATGTTTACGGCTTTCTTGCCGTCAACAAACCAGCGCTACATGATAATTCCTTTGGGCAGATCTCGCCTGTTTTTGCGCGAGAATGCAATTTGCTCAGAAAATTGGCAGGTAATTGACCCTCTGTCTTGAGCAACAAGCCATTCTGAGCAGGCATACACTGGGTTATCATTAGCAGGCCAGTTGCTGATCAAAGCAGATCAACACGGGTCAACACATAAGTCTTACTTAATTTTTTTTGGTGCTGTGATGTCATTTTCCAAAGTCTCCGGGATTTTTTTGCTGATGCTGACATCGCTGACGGCTTGCGACCGTCTGGGCTTGCCTGATCCTGCCAGAGAGGCGGCGGCACGCGAATCTGATGCCCGCGCTACCGGCAGTGCCTGCCGCCATGCTGGCCGCGCCATAGAGGACTGCTACGCCCTTAATCCTGATGCAGCCAGAGCGGCAGTGTATGCAGGATGGAAGGAAATGAATGACTATATGCGTGAAAACAAGATAGATGTCGTCAAGCCGGAAATGGTAAAGTCAGACCCGCCTAAAGCCGAAGAAAGCAGCTCCTCTGCCAGTGCCAAGGCAACAAAGTAAAGATGTTGGTGCGCACTATGCAGCCACAAGATCTGGCTGCCGTTTATCAAATACAAACCCTGGCCTATGTCGCTGACATGGTCGAGCCGCCAGCATTGCTGGCCAGCCGTCTGGCTGCAGCGCCAGATTGTGCCTGGGTCGTTGAACAGGAAAAGAAAGTGGCCGCCTACCTGGCTGCCTATCCTTCTGTACATGGGCGGGTCTCTGCACTGGGTCAGGACTTTCAGGTGGCTCAGTTCGCCAATGCGATATACCTGCATGATATGGCAGTCGCACCTGAGCAGGCAGGGCAAGGGTTGGCGCGTGCCATGCTGGCCTCTGCCCTGGCATATGCCGGTCTGCAGGGTTGGGAATATGCCTGCCTGGTGTCAGTACAAAGCACCAGGTCTTACTGGCAAGGTCTGGGATTTATTGAACAGACTGACTTGAATGAAGAGCAAACGATAAAACTGGCAAGCTATGCAGGTCCAGCCTTTTACATGGTCAGGGAATTGTAGAACCCAAAAAGAGAAAAGCGGCTTTGCTGACAGGCCAGCGCCTGTGCTAATCCGCTTTTCAGACAAAGTATCTGGCTTAGCTTATTCTTCCGCTTTACTGCTGCCAGCCTTTTCTTTCTTATAAATGATTTTTTTCTTGCCACCCTCGCAGGTCCCGACGACACGGTGTTTGGTTTCTGTATCTTTTGAGACGACTTGCAGGCTGTAGTTATTTACCCCCTTGCCTTCCAGTTTTGCGGCAACCTTGTCTTTGATGGTTTCACAGGAGGTGACCTCGGCCCAGGCTGGCGCGCTGCCAAGCAACAAACTGATGACCAGACTTTTGACCAAAACGCTTTTTCTCATTTTGCTTGCTCCCTTTCTAAGTTTTTATGTAATACCCTTAGAACCTGTTTGCGATCTTAAGCGCGAGCGTGATCGGGGCTCATGTGCTGCTCTTTACCCCGCTGACGCTCGCTACAGATCGTAAACATGTCCTTACAAGCCAGAGCAGGCTTGTATCTGGTGTATCTTCTTAAAACCGTAACATTTCCTTGCCGTTTTTGATAGAAATAAATAGTTTCTTCGTAGAAAGCGTGGTAAATCGTCTGCAAATTTGCTGCTTGCTGATAAAGTCCTGATGTTCCTATATTCGTTCCTGCATGCGTTTCTACATTCTTTTGCTTTTTTGACGATATAGAACTATCCGTCAAGCTTGTAGTGCTGGAATAGAATATATATATACAATGCAACAATGCTTTACTATTTGGAAATTAAAACAGTCAAAATAAATCGGGCAGCATGCAGGTCTATCAACTTGCCAGACTTTGAGCACAAGGATCAGCTTTGAGCGTGACCGGACGACATGAAATGAAGCCAGCAGGATTGCCTACCAGCCGTTTAGCCATTGCGCTGGCGGCCAGTCTGGTGCTGGCTATCATTGTCGGGGCTGCCATTGCTATCTGGATGCTGCGCATACAGGAAATCGGCAAATGGGAAAAGCAGACTGAAACCTTCAGCGTCGTACTTGCAGAAACAGTCAGCCAGCAAATGGACTTTGCCTACACGGCACTCGACAGCATTGCCGAACGCATCCAGGACCGCTGGAGCGTCAGTGCTGAATATCTGTCAGGCAAATTATCTACCCACGATTTCCACCAGTTCCTGCGTGAAAAAGCAGCGCTGTCGCCTGCCGTTGAAGTCATCTCGGTGCTCGATGTGGATGGCAATGTCATTAACACTTCACGCAACTTCCCGGCCCCCACCTATAGTCTGGCTGACCGCGATTACTTCATAGCGCAACGTGATAATCCGGTACAAGGTATTTTTTTGAGTTCTTCAGTGCGCAGCAAGACTACTGGCAAATGGATGTTCTTCCTCAGTCACAGGCTGACTGGCAGTGATGGCGAATTCATCGGTGTCGTCATACTGGGCATGTCGCCGTCGTTCTATTCGCAGTTTTATGAAAAACTCAGTGCCGATGGCCATGCCTCCATAGGTTTGCTGAGAAATGACTTTACCTACCTGGCGCGCTGGCCAGAGCGTGGCGAAGTCATGGGCATGCGTAACCTGACAGGCAGCACTTACGAGCTGGTGCATGAAAGAAATAAGAAGTCAGGTGTCGTCATCACCAATAGTCCGCGCATGGCTGAAGGTGGCAAAGCCATCACCCGCATGGCAGCAATACAGTCACTGGACAAATATCCATTGATCATCAATTTTTCCATCGATGAAGACCTGTACCTGGCAGACTGGCGCAAAATCAGCACCGGCATCGTCGTTATTGCCATGAGTGGCATACTGGCCATCGTGGCAGCTTTCAGCGTACTGGTTAATTTGCTGGAAAGACGCGAGCAGGATCTGGCGGTAACGACTGAACTCAAACAGCAGGCAGAAGTCATTAACCGCAATCAGGCACATTTGCTGAAAAACCTGACCGAGCAGCAAATTGCCTTGAAAGATTCATCCGACCGCTTGCAGGCGATCTTCCAGAATGCGGCGGACGGCATCATCATGATCGATGATACCGGCAAGATTGAAGCCCTGAACCCTGCCGCAGTAGCGATCTATGGTCATCCGGCTAATGAAGTGGTCGGCAAAAACGGTAAATTTTTCTCACCTCCCGGCCAGCCAGATTTGCTGGGCCTGGCCATGAGCCGCCGGGAATTCCTGGAAACCGGTTGCCTGCGCACAGAGACCGAGCGCATGCGCAAGGATGGCAGCCTGTTCCCGGCTGAGTTGGCGATCACTGAGTATTACCATGCAGGCAGGCGCAAACTGATCGTCATCGTCAGGGACATTTCCGAGCGCCGCAAGATGGAGCGCATGAAGAGTGAATTCATTTCCACCGTCAGCCATGAGTTACGTACACCCCTGACAGCAATCAGGGGCGCACTGGGTTTGATCACCGGTGGTGCCATGGGCGCAGTGCCGGAGAAAATCTCTGCCCTGATGGGTATGGCTCACAAAAATAGCGAGAGCCTGACCAGGCTCATCAATGATTTGCTGGATATCCAGAAAATAGAAGCTGGCAAGATGGATTTTGTCTTTGAATGCCTGCCTTTACACAACCTGTTGCAAACGGCCATCAATAATAATCAGGGTTTTGCCCAGAGCATGAATACTGAAATCGTGCTCGGCGACCAGGTTGAGCAAGCCATGGTCATGGTGGATACCGGGCGCTTCCAGCAAGTCATGGCCAATCTCTTGTCAAATGCCTGCAAGTATTCACCCGAGGGCGCCGTAGTGCAGGTATTGAGCATAGCCAGAGGCGACAATCTCATCCGCATAGAGGTGATAGACCAGGGTTCGGGGATACCTGAAAATTTCCGCGAGCGTCTGTTTCAAAAATTTTCGCAGGCTGACTCCTCAGACACTCGTGCCAAGGGTGGTACTGGCCTGGGTCTGGCGATATCACAGGCCATTATCCGGCAAATGCATGGTGACATAGGTTATTACATGTCGCAGGATGCCGGACATGAAGCTGCGCAAGAAGGAGGCGAGGGCCAGGATGTTTTGCATACTGGCACGCATTTTTATATAGACCTGCCTTTACATAAAGAAGGCCAGAACGGTCTGGAGACGCTTACAGCAAAGCCAGATCACGTGCTTTAACGCCGGCAAAAACCTGCTCTATCTGCCCGGCATTCAAACCATACAGACGGCTGAACAAACCACCCAATACCGCACGATATTCATTCAGCACAGGGTAGTCACGGTTCTGGAATAATTTGCCTGCTTCAAGAGAGACTTGCTCCCCGGCGATTTGCCCGCCCTTGATACCGCCACCCAAAACCCAGTACACCGTGCCATGGCCATGGTCAGTGCCGCGCTTGCCATTTTCGCGGAAGGTACGGCCAAATTCACTGATGACCACTACCGTGGTGTTGCGCCAGGTCTCGCCCATTTCTGTACGGTAAGCTGCCAGTCCGCGTCCCAGTTCTTCAAACTTGACGGCCAGCGTACCTGTTGCCGCACCCTGGTTCACATGAGTGTCCCAGCCGCCGACATCAATAAAGCCTAGTGCATATTTGTCGCGCATGAGTTTGGCGATGCGTTGCGCTTCCAGTTCAAAACCCTTGGTCGAAATGGCATTGCGGTTGGCACTGTTCATTTCCTCTGCCATTTCACGTGCTACTTCATCGCGCATGGCAAAGCCGTCCTTGACGGCTTGTGACAGGCTGGTATCGGCATACATCTGCATGATCAGCTCACGTTGGCGCTGATCGACATTCGCTTTGCTGACATTGCGCAAGGCAGTATTGGCGATACGCGCCTGCCCCTGCATGGCCAGCGGTAACTGGTCAGTGAAAGACATGGCACTGACTTTGCCATTATTACCCAGTACCTTGGCCAGACGATTCAGGAAACCTGAATGGAAATCCCGGCTGGTATTCAGGGGTTGGCCCATTTCTATGCTGTCCTGGGTTTCAAAGTGGCTACGCGACAGATCATCAGTACCGGCAAAGGGGATGAAGGCAGCTTCACCTTGCTGGAACATGGGATAAATCGTGTCACGCAAGGCCGGATGCAAACCCCAGTCAGCATTCAGTGCCAGTGCCGCATCCGGTATGGAACCCGGTCTGGCAATGGCAATATTGGGTCTGGCTTCATAGTAAAAATTGCTGGAAGTAGGTACCAGCAAATTACTGGCGTCGTAGCCGCCGCGCAAAAATACCAGCAGCAAACGGTTCTGGGTAGCCGGTGCAGCCATGACCTGGCTGCTCAAACCCAGCATGGCAGACGATGGCAGCAGGGCCAGCACTTTCAATAAGTCTCTACGGTTCATGGTGATGACCTTTCCGTGACAATTAGCTCAAATTAACTTAACGACGCATCATTTCAGGCGAGGCCAGGAACATGGCATTCCATTCCTGTGCCGTGCGCGTTTGGTTCAATGCTGTCTGCGTAGCGGGGCTGAATTTCGTGCTCCAGCTTTTCACATATGGCGATGCAGCCAGTGCTGGTTGCGGCGGTTTTTCTTGCGGGGCCGGGGAAACAGCTTGTACTACCTGCGCAGCTTGCACCGGTGGTGCAGTTTGCATGCCTTGCACTTGCATGGATTGCATGGCAGGCATAGCTGGCGCAGGCTGTGCAGCCGGAGTATCTATACGGAACAAGCCCGGATTGCCACCCGCAATTGATTTGGCAATATCAAAGCGTACCGTCATCTGGCCAGAACTGGCCCAGGAACTTTCATTGAGTGCATAACCATCAGGTGTCTGCCTGCCATTCAATTGCTGGCCCATCATGTTCAGCCAATTCAGCATGGGGCCGGTATTGACGATGGTGTTTCCATCATAAGCCAGACGCACCGAGGCCAGCATATAGTGCAGCGGGTCTTTGAATTTCTTGCCCAGCGAAGCGATAAATTCCTGGGAGTTAAACATGACACGCAAAGTGGCCGCGATATCGCCATCGGTTTGCAGGAAGCGTTGCGCCATTTTATCGGTCAGGTCTTTTGGCGGTGTATCCGAGACAAAGAAACTGGCCAGCTTCTGGCTGACAAAATTTGCCGTTGCCGGTTGCCTGGAGAGCAGCACCAGAACTTCATCCAGCTCTGCCATGCCACGGCCTTTGACGGTTTTGCCCAGCACCTGTTTTTCACCAAAATCATGGCGTTGCGGGTTGAATTCAAACAAGCCTTGCTTGAAGTAGATTTTCTCCAGCTCAGGCTTCATGCGTGGCGCATCCTTGCTCAGGTTAATGCCCACGCCTGTCAGTACCCGTGCCAGTTCCTGCACATCTTTCTGGGTATAACCGCCATTCACCCCCATGGTGTGCAATTCCATCAATTCACGCGCATAGTTTTCATTGATGCGGTTAGCTGCATTGTGCTCATTATCCAGGTACCTGAGCATGGCAGGGTGCATCACCGTGGCACGCAATAAATCGCGGAAATTACCAAGGGCATTTGGTCGTATTGCCTGTTCTTCAAAATCACCCAGCATGGCGCGTACATTCGCCTTGCCATTATGGATATTGAAATGATTCATCCAGAACCAGCTCATTTGTTCCTGCAACTGGTTGGGCGAATAAATATCACGCAAGAGCGCACGGGTAGAGGCTTCCCTGGCCAGGCGTGTCAATTCTTGCTGGTACTCCTTGCGCAAGGTGTCGTCCGTCCCTTTTTGCTGTTCTGAGGCGATGCGACGGGCTTCCAGGTCGCGCATGATGTCGGTCAGCGGCTGACGGGAGATCGTCATCGCATCAATCTGCGCCTGTATCGCTGGCGGCAAGACTGCATTGCGGCCGCGCAACTGTTGATCGAGATAGCGGTCAGGTCCGACAGCCTGCAAGGCTTGCAAGCTCGTAGGATTGCTACCCCAGGTCAAACGGTTCAGTAATTGTTCCGGCGCGACTGCCGCTTGCGTCAATGTCTTACCGACAGTGCCGTTGTCAGCGCTCTGCTGTGACTGGGTACTGCAAGCTGCCAGCAAGACCAGCAGACTGGCGCTGATTGCATGCTGCAAGTTCAGTTGAATGTTCATGTCTTCCCCTTACGCTCAAGTATCAGCATACAACGCTTTCGGTGCTGAATTGTGATACGTAGTATGAACTCATTTCGTGAAATTTTCGTAACGTGCTGTAACAGCGGAGAGGGGCTGTCAGCATGCCATAAAAACACGACAAATCAGGACAGGCGTGACTTGCAAGCCAGAGAATTGGGAGCCTGATGTCGTCCAGGCAAAGCAGGCTGTTACACAGCGCTATGTTTCATGATGAGATTGTTACTTACAAGTTTGCCCCAGAGTATTCCGGGGCAGGTCACAGGTTTAATTCGAACGAGGGTCAAGCCAGATCCAGCATATCATCAGCACCATCGTCGAAACTGGCAGTATCTACGGTTGGAGTAGTTTCTGCGGGGTGATCAAAATAACCAGGTATCAAATCACTCCCACCCTGGTTCAGTTGCGCAGCAGAACTGTCAGCGCTGGCGGCATGATTCTGGTTACTCTGGTTGCCCATCAAATGCCCTATACCCTGGTACAAGAACGCACCTGCTGCGACGCCAGCAGCTGTGGCGGCCACCGTGCCAAGTACATTGCCAGCACCACCACCAAAAAAGCCGGATGCTGGCGCAACTGCTGGTGCTGCCGCACTGATATAGCCAGCAGGCAGTGGCGGCGGTAGCGCATTACCTGTAACACTATAGTTTGCCGCAGGCTGAACCCTGTTGCTGGCGCTATTCCCCCAGCCAGTAGCGGCAGGGTCGAGAAAGTTGCTTGCGGGAGCAGGATTTCTTTGTGCTTGCAATTCACGCACTTCAGCTTGCAGGCTGGCAATTTGCTGATTGGCATTGACCAAGGCCTGATCCAGCAGCAAGGCTCTTTGCACCAGCAGATAATGCGCATCCGGTTGCTTGCTGACTGCCTCATTAATCAGGCTGAGCGCATGCGCATCCTTGTTGCTGTCTTGCACTTTCACTAGTTGATCGAGAAAGTTTTGTAAAACCTGGGTTTCTTGCGGGGACATGGCCAACTCCTGGTGAGCGAAACAATAATGCTGTCCCCTATCTGGTCATGGCGATGATAATTTCAATGCCACTGACAGCTTTACTGATCCCTGAGCGCCCGTCGGTACTGTATGGCCTCAGCCACATGTGGCGTCGTAATATGTACAGAGCCAGCCAGATCGGCAATCGTGCGGGCGACTTTTAATACGCGGTGGTAGGCGCGGGCGGACCAGTTGAGTTTGGTCATGGCATTGCGCAAGAGTTGCCCGGCTTGTTCATCCGGTTGGCAGTGCAGATCAATTTCTGTGGTCGATAAAAGATTGTTGGCCTTGCCCTGACGCTGTTGTTGGCGTTCAAACGCGGTTTCTACGCGCGCATGTATACTGGCACTGGCTTCACCATCAGCTTGCTTGAGTAAGTCAGCATGCGGCAGGGCACCGACCTGGATTTGCATGTCGATGCGGTCCAGCAAAGGGCCGGATATCCTGTCCTGATAGCGGGCGATAATGTCTGGTGTGCAGCGGCACTTGCCATTACTATGGCCGAAGTAACCGCAGGGACATGGGTTCATGGCTGCGATCAATTGAAAGCGTGCCGGGAAGTCAGCCTGTCTTGCCGCACGGGAAATAGTGATATGACCAGACTCCAGCGGTTCACGTAAAACTTCCAGCACTTTTCTATCGAACTCCGGCAATTCGTCGAGGAAGAGGACGCCACGATGCGCAAGCGAAATTTCACCTGGCCTTGGGGTGCCTCCTCCACCAACTAGTGCAACGGCAGATGCGGTGTGATGTGGTGATCGATATGGGCGTGCTTTCCATTTCTCAATTGAAAAGCCTGAAGTCAGGGATTGCACTGCCGCTGATTCCAATGCTTCCTGATCTGTCATGGTAGGCAAAATGCCGGGGAAGCGGGCGGCCAGCATTGATTTTCCTGTACCCGGTGGCCCCATCAACAAAACTGAATGCGATCCTGCCGCCGCCACTTCCAGAGCCCGTTTGGCCTGTAACTGGCCTTTGACTTCGGCAAAATCGGCGTACTGTGGCCGCCTGGGTCTGGAGGCGGGGCGGTGGCGTACCAGTCTTTGCTCTCCATCCACACCAGCGAAGTGAGCACATACCTGTAGTAGCGAATCTGCAGGGTAGATGGCGGCGTCGCTGACCAGTGCCGCTTCGTCCGCATTCGCGCGTGGCAAAATGAAGGCGGGTTCCTGTGCAGAGTGCTGCTGGCTTTTGCAAATCGCAAACGTCATGGCCAGCGCGCCACGTATGGGCCGCAATTCACCTGACAGCGAGAGTTCGCCAGCAAACTCATACTGTTCCAGCGCATCTCCCGGGATTTGCCCGGATGCGGCCAAAATACCCAGTGCGATGGGCAAATCAAAGCGGCCAGATTCCTTGGGCAAATCAGCAGGTGCCAGGTTCACAGTGATGCGTTTATTCGGGAATTCAAAGCGGGCGTTTTGCAATGCAGCCCTGACCCTGTCCTTGGATTCTTTGACTTCGGTTTCTGGCAGTCCGACGATAGTGAAGGCTGGCAGGCCATTTGCCAGATGCACTTCCACAGTCACCTGTGGCGCATCCATACCATTCAGGGCGCGGCTTTTGAGTACGGCGAGTGACATGCGGTCTGGTACTTAATCGTCTTTTTGCTGTGCTTCCAGTGCAGCGACCCTGGCTTCCAGGG
The DNA here is from genome assembly GCF_058788535.1 of Undibacterium sp. FW305-107. Taxonomy (NCBI): domain Bacteria; kingdom Pseudomonadati; phylum Pseudomonadota; class Betaproteobacteria; order Burkholderiales; family Oxalobacteraceae; genus Undibacterium; species Undibacterium sp. FW305-107. The sequence goes on along the minus strand of NZ_JBYTAV010000004.1, from coordinate 220,139 downwards.
CTTCCAGTTTGGCGCGGGTCTTGGCCAGGACTTGTGCCTGGATATCAAATTCTTCGCGAGTGACGAGGTCCAGCTTGGAAAATCCCTGGCTCATCATGGCTTTGACATTCTTTTCTATGTCCTTGGCAGGTGAGTTTTCCAGTGCCTGGCTGATCTTGGCTTGCATGTCATTAAAGAAATTTTGCTTATCCATTTTTATCCTCTATCTTGTAATTGCACATTTATGGTGCAAATCATGCTTTGCCACTTTTTTGTGCGAAATCGGTCATGCCCGAAATTGGTGCGCAATGTGGATTTTTTCGCTTGCTATTTTACCTATGGAGCAATGATAGCGCATCTTGCCCAAACCACGACTGGTATTGCGGCGCAATATAAAAAACAGGCGGGACGCAGAGTTTATCTGGCTGTATGCATATTAATACACTCTGGGTGCTGTGCTGCACATTCAATTTATTGGCGTGACAGCCATGGTTGGCACGACTCCTGCTAACAGGAAAGGGAAATAAGAATTTAAGAGTCTGACCGGGCAAGTGGTAGCGAGTGGCAGTGATTGTTGGCCACCACATGCTGAAAACAGATTCTGCCCAGAGTTCAATCAAATCAAATCTTAATCATTAGGGGGAAGCGCAATGAAAAAACTAGTAATCGCCGCTGCTGTAGCCACAACATTCTTTGGTGGTTTTGCCCATGCAGAAGATGCCAAGCCAGAAGCCAAACCAGACAATGAAGTCAGCTTCAACATTGGCGTCGTCAGCGAATACCGTTATCGTGCGATTGCGCAATCGCGTCTTGATCCAGCTTTGCAGGGCGGCGCTGATTATGTGAATAACCCTAGCGGCTTTTATGCTGGCACATGGTTGTCAACGATCAAATGGACCAAGGATGCAGGCGGTGGTGGTGACCTTGAATGGGATATCTACGCCGGTAAAAAGGGCGAGATCACCAAAGATGTTTCTTATGATGTTGGTGTCCTGACTTATATCTACCCATCCAATGGGCTGAACAAGGTCGCCGGTTTTGCTGATGCCAACACCACAGAAATTTACGGCCAGTTAGGCATGGGGCCTGCATATATCAAGTATTCACACTCGGTCACCAACCTGTTCGGTTTTATCGATAGCAAGAACAGCGGTTATCTGGATATTGGTGCAAACATTGAGTTGCCTGAAGGTTACACGCTGGCTTTGCACGCTGGTCATCAAACCATCAAGAACAATGGTGCGTACTCTTATTCCGATTGGAAAATCGGTGTGAATAAGGAGTTTTTTGGTGTGAATTTTGGTATCGCAGCGCTGGGCACGAATGCAGAGAAAAAACTGTATGTCACGCCAGCGGGCAAGTTCACAGGCAAAACTACTTTGGTATTGTCTGCAGTTAAAACATTTTAAAAAAATCGAGGCGAGCATGAAACTGATTACTGCAATTATCAAGCCTTTTAAGCTGGATGAGGTCCGCGAGGCGCTATCCACCATAGGCGTACAAGGGATCACCGTGACCGAGGTGAAGGGCTTTGGCCGTCAGAAAGGCCATACAGAACTGTACCGTGGTGCAGAGTATGTTGTCGACTTCCTGCCAAAGACAAAAATTGAAGCTGCTGTGGATGATGCGATTGTTGATCGCGCTATCGAAGCGATAGAAACCGCAGCCCGCACCGGCAAGATTGGTGACGGCAAGATTTTTGTCTATGACTTGCAACAAGTTGTGCGTATTCGTACCGGTGAAACCGGCAACGACGCACTCTGATAGCCTACCAGGGAGTTCACATGAAAAAACTGTTGAAGAACATGCTGGCAGGGGCCGCTTTGCTGGTCACAGTCGGTTTTACATCTGTAGCATCAGCGCAGGATGCATCGGCCAAAGCTGAACCAGCGGCAGCGTCTGCTGCTGCGGTGACTGCTTCGGCCAGTGCCTCGGCACCTGCGGCCTCTGCAGCAGTAGTTGCACCGGTTGCACCAGCCTCTGCCCCAGCGGCGGCTGATCCGGCTGCTGCCAGTGCCGCCGCACCGGCAGCACCGGCACCTACGCCAAATAAAGGCGATACTGCCTGGATGATGGTTGCTACTTTGCTGGTCATCCTGATGACCATTCCTGGCCTTGCCCTGTTCTACGGTGGCCTGGTTCGTTCCAAGAACATGTTGTCTATCCTGATGCAGGTCTTCATGATCTTCGCAGTGATTGTGGTTTTGTGGTGTATCTACGGTTATTCACTGGCATTTACCGAAGGTGGCAAATTCATCGGCTCGTTTGACCGTCTGTTCCTGAAAGGGATCTGGGATCCGGCCAAGGCAACATTCGGTACTGCAGCGACATTCAGCAAAGGTGTAGTGATACCTGAGTTTGCCTATGTAGCCTTCCAGGCGACATTTGCAGCCATCACTTGTGGCCTGATCATCGGCGCGTTTGCAGAGCGTGCAAAGTTCACTGCAGTTCTCTTGTTCGTGGTCTTGTGGTTCACCTTCAGCTACCTGCCTGTCGCTCACATGGTCTGGTTCTGGACTGGCCCTGATGCAATCAAGGATGCAGCAACGCTGGCGACAGAAACTGCCAAAGCTGGTTTCCTGTTCCAAAAAGGCGCGCTGGACTTCGCTGGTGGTACCGTCGTGCATATCAATGCTGCGGTCGCTGGCCTGGTTGGTGCTTATCTGATAGGCAAACGTGTGGGCTACGGTAAAGAATCCATGGCACCTCACTCCCTGACAATGACGATGATAGGTGCATCCCTGTTGTGGGTGGGCTGGTTTGGTTTCAATGCCGGTTCCGCTCTGGAAGCAGGCGATGTCGCAGCACTGGCGTTCATCAATACTTTGCTGGCAACGGCTGCAGCAACTGTGTCATGGGTATTTGGTGAGTGGATGTCCAAGGGCAAGCCTTCCATGCTGGGTGGTGCATCCGGTGCGGTAGCTGGTCTGGTCGCGATTACGCCAGCTTGTGGTTTTGTCGGCCCTATGGGTGCCCTGATCATCGGTCTGCTGGCAGGAATCATCTGCCTGTGGGGTGTGAATGGTCTGAAGCGCTTGCTGGGTGCAGATGATTCCCTTGACGTGTTTGGCGTGCATGGCGTCGGCGGTATCCTGGGTGCCTTGTTGACAGGTGTGTTTGCTGCACCATCTCTCGGCGGCCAGGGTATATTTGACTATGTCACCAACAAAATGTCGGCTGATCCTTACGATATTTTTGGCCAGGTCATGACGCAAGCAACAGCAGTAGGCACGACCATCATCTGGTCAGGCGTCGTGTCCTTCGTGGCTTACAAACTGGTTGATCTGGTGGTTGGTCTGCGTGTACCGGAAGATGAAGAACGTGAAGGTCTGGACATCACCAGCCATGGTGAGTCTGCATACCACTCTTGATTTGATTCATGATCTGATGAAAAAGTTTTTGCCCGGCCTGTCTCTGCTACACCGATAAGGCCGGGTAATTAAGAAGTATCCAAAGGAGTACCGTCAGTACCGTAATCAGAGCTTGCGGTCCTGAATTTGACAGGCTGTTTTGCATTGTGCAAAACAGCCTTTTTTTATCTGCCTGCATTTGATTACATTATTATATGCAGGACAAAAAAATACGCCACCCGCAGGTGGCGTAGATATTCGAACCAAGAAGATATCCGTCAGCTTATTTTGCAGCAGGTGCAAATTTATCTGCAGGTACCAGCAACCACAAACGTGCCAGATCACCAGAACCATCACGGCCTTGTACTGACTTCAGGGTTTCAACTGCCTTATCGCGCTTGCCTGCTTTCAGATAAGCCATACCCAGATGCAGTTTTGCTTCATCAGGAGATTTCAGACCACCCTTTGCAATACCCTGTTCCATCAATGCCAGGCCTTTGTCGTACTGACCGTTAACCACATAGTTGTAACCGATGTTGACCATACCGATACCGGTTTTAGCATTTTTTGCGGCTGCTTCACCAGCATCCAGGCTCTTGACGTCATCAGCCGCCTGTTTGTTGACGCGGTCGCGCAATTGCTTGTGTTTTGCAGCTTCTTTGCCAGTACCCAGCAAGTTTGCGGCATAGCCAGCATCAATCGCAGTTTTGGCTTCAACAGGCAAACCGGCCAGCAAGGCCAGCTCTGCCATATCGACAAACTGGGCGCCGTCCTCAAATTTGTCATTCAGGATCAGCAGGCGATAGTAGTCCAGCAACAAGCGGTCAGAAAAACCGGTTTTCTTGGTGACACGATACAGCAGGTCAGCCCAGAATTCTGGTTTTGGATACAGTGCGACCATGCGTTCCAGTGCTACTGTATAGCCATCCCAATCCTTGAGTTGTTGATAGCTGCTGGTCAGCAGACGCAGATTTTCTTCTGTCGTTTTGCGCTGCGCCTTGTCGTCTTCTGCCATTTGCACATTCAATACCTTGATAGTATTGGCATAGTCATTTTCCAGATAATAGGAACGGGCGACCAGGTTACTCATGCCTGCATTGCCAGGATCTTTTGCCAGCCTGCGCTTTGCCCACTCGCGGGATTCGGCATATTTCTTTTCATTAAACAGTGTGCCTGCAACTGCTTCAGTGAAATGCTGTTTTTCTGATTCTTTCAAGAATTCGCTGGCGATCATGGCTTCCATCGCCTTGACCATCATGACAGAGTCATTGGTGCTGGAACCAATGACTGCGCGTATGCGATTCAGTGCAAAATTTTCAAAAGGAGTTTTTTTCTCCATCGCTTCCAGCACGACCAGCTTCTCCAGTGCCTGTGGAAATTGCTTCGCAGTCACCAACTCCATGATTTCATTAAGTGGTTTGCCCATTTCTGGACGTACTGTTTGCTGCTTGGCAGGATCAGCCGCTTCTTGTGCCTGAACGGCATTCACAGTCACGGGAGAGAAGCCAGAGCCAAGTGCGGCCAGCAGCATGGCGGCGAACAGATAAGAAGTTTTTTTCATGAATGATCCAGATTAAAAATGAAAATTGCCGTCTCGACATTAAACATGCAACAAACGACAACAAGTCAACAACAAATCAACAGCACAAAGAACCAGCATAATTAATGGGTAGGGCGGTATTGCATCTCTCGCCGTTGCCTGAGCAAGATAGTCCTGGTCTTTCCGTGCCAGCCTTGTTCACATTGCGGAATCCGGCATTATAGCCGAGCTGGCAACAGCATTACCATTTGCATCCTGTGTCCACAACGGTGCTAACCGCCAATGGGATGACAGCCAGCAAGCCTATTCCCGAATAAGCCTTCAGGCAATCTTTCTTTTCTGCCCGCTTAGCCCCTTCCCCAAGCCGCTTTTCCAGGCTGTCACCACGTCTGTGGCTGGCCTGCATTTGTTCTATTTCTGAGGGTTTACGCTGGCGTTCCAGCGCCAGCGCAGAACTGCGCACGGCTTCCAGGTCCAGCCCCGAGCTCGGCTGGCTATCGGAGCTGATGGCTTGCGGCGCAGGCTGGCTGATGGTATCCGGTATCGATTCTGATGGTTTTTTGCTGGGCTGCAGAGATGGGCTCGCTGTTTTTGTGGCAGCGATTTCTTTGCGTATAGCTCTTTTATCCGTCTTTTCAGTTTTGTTTGCTGCTTCAGTTGGTTGCCTGACTTTGGGAACTTCAGGCTTGGGGATTATCGTCAACACTTGCAGGTAGTGCACCAGCGGATTGATGTCGCCATGCCTTACAAAGACGTTTTGATGGCGCAATAGCTGCCAAAAAAGCACATGTACGGTGATCACCAGCAAGATTGTCAGGGCTGGATACCCAGGTTTGCTGATTCCTGGGTTTGCTGGTTTGTCCACTTGTGGTGAAAATTGCATCATGCCCTTCCAAAACTATGCTGATATTGAGGCTCAGACTCCGGCCATCAGACTACTTCAGCTTGTTAAAAGTTCATGTCAGCCCGCAATTCTGCTGTCAGAACTTCATTTTTGGCGTTCCTGCACCAGTATCCAGGGCTTGACGACCACGGTCCAGTGCTGGGCGTCCTGCTCCAGCCATGCCTGGGCCTGTTCATCGCTGACTTTTCCCAGTTGCTCATGTTCGAGCAGGGCAGTAATGACATCGGCATGGTCTTCGGCCATGTGCATGGCAACCTCAACCAGATCCAGGCCAGGCTGAACCACCAGCACAGTACCGCTGGCAAAGTGACGCAATAACTCACTCCAGGGGTAAGCTGCAGTTTCGAGATTGATCTTGGTACGTAAAATATCAGTATTGGACATGAAATTTATTTAAAATATATTGAGAAGGATCGGGTAAAACGAATCCATATCCATAATTTTATGCAAATCCTGAAATAAAGCGGAAGAAATAAGTGGAAAAGGCTATTTTCTTGTTAAAGTCGCCATAGGCAACAAACATTGAAAATCGCAGACAGAAATGAGTTCCAGGGAATGAAAACACTCAAAGAGACCTTATGACGCTGAGACGCCAACTCCTTCTTGCCATATCCATCATTTTCTTTGCCGTGTTTCTTGGCTTGCAAATCCTGTCAGTGCTGACGACGCGGGATTACTTGCAACAGCAACTGGCCTCGCATGCGCAAGATGCTGCCACGGCCTTGTCGCGGCCTTTGGAAGAAGCTCTGGTCAAGAATGACCAGACTCTGGCAAATATCCAGATTTCCACCCTGTTTGACCGTGGTTACTATAAAAAAATTGTGGTGCTTGATCCCGCTGGCAAAGTGCTGCTCAACAAGGAGCTAGGCGCTAACAAAGACAGTGTGCCAGGCTGGATACCTGCCCTGTTCGATTTGCAGACACCACCGGGCGAGGCTTTTATTTCATCAGGCTGGCGGCAACTGGGTAAGGTCGTTGTTGTCAGCCATCCGGCTTATGCCTATGAGTACCTGTGGCGTTCTATGAGGGAAATGGCTTTATGGATGTTTGCCATGTACCTCGTGGTCTGGGGGCTGACGGTGGTTTTGCTCAGAATCATTTTGGGACCACTGGAAAAAATAGAAGAAGTCGCCATCGCCATACAGGGTAAAAATTTCCGCCGTATCGAAGTTGTGCCGCAAACACGTGAGTTACGACGCGTAGTCGTTGCCATGAATCATATGACAGAGCGTATCTCCAGCCTGCTTGATGAAGAAATCGCCAGGGCAGAAAACTTCAGACGCGAAGCCTTTATCGACAAAGTCAGTGGTCTGGAAAACCGCCATGGCTTTGACCTGCGCTTTAATCATTTACTGTCGGAAGAAGGGCGCTTTGAAACTGCCGTCATCTTTGTACTGGAGTTTGATGGACTGAAAGAATACAACCATCAGCACGGCTATCAACAAGGTGATATCTTGCTGGCCGACGTGGCGACGGTGGTTAGCGAAGTCTTCAGCAAGTATTCCAATATCCTTGGCCGCATAGGCGGTGCTTCTATCGCAGCAGTCTGTATTGATGTTGACCAGAAGGCCATGAAGCTGCTGGTCGATGCCTTGCAATACCGTTTGAACCAGGTCTTGCTGCGCGCTTCGCGCCAAGTCAGCCTGGCTGCCGGTGCCCTGGTATTTGGCCCGGCACAGACACGTGGCGATATTTTTTCACGCGCTGATCTGGCGATAGAAACCATGCGTCAGTCCGGCAATGGACAAATCAGCCTGACCCATATGGAAGACAGCGAAGCCACGATAGCTGGCTCCCATGGCTGGCGCACCCTGATACACAATGCGCTGGCAGAAAACCGCTGGGTCTTGTTCGCCCAGCCTGTCATGCGTTTGCAATTGCGCCAGCTAGTGCATCATGAAGTGTTTTCCCGTTTGCTGGATACCCAGGGTAATCTGGTCCCTGCCAATCAGTTTTTACCCATGGCTTTGCGTCACCAGCTCATGCCTGAAATTGATCAGGCAGTGATTACTCTGGTCATGGACATGCTGCAAAAAAATCGCGGTACGTATAAAAATATCGCCATCAATGTGTCGCTACAATCCATGGAGAGCAAAGAATTTTGCGACTGGTTGCAAGCGCGTCTGAAATTTTCACCAGAACTGGCGGCCTGCCTGTCAGTCGAGATCAGTGAGTTCGCTTGCGCCAAAGACCATGCCGTGACCAGGAAATTTGTCAGTGCCTTGCGTGAAGCACGCGTACGCTTTGGGGTCGATCATTTTGGCCTGGACCCACATGCCCTGAATTTTATCCGCGAAGTACCGCCAGATTACATCAAGCTGGATGGTGGCTTGGTTCAGGAAGTTGCAGCGAATGAAAGCAGTCACGCCCACTTGCGCGCCATCGTCAAATTTGCGCAATCCCTGGGCATTTCCCTGATCGCACAAAATGTAGAAAGCGAAGCATCGTTGCAATTATTGATTGCTGATCAGGTAGAGTGTGGACAGGGCTTTTATTTTGGCGCGCCGGAAAAGATAGTCATGGCGGAGGCAGGATAAGTCCGCTCACATGCGTTTTTCTTTTTCCATTTTCTCTATCAAATCCTTCCAGAGGCGCACAGTCGATGCACCGCCCTTGCGGGTGTTGCCGCTGGCCAGCCACAAGTCTTCATCATTAAAGCTGTACACCGGCACCAGGTCATTGCGGGCTGAACCTGGCTGTATTTCTTCCACCAGATTATCCAGTATCCAGGGTTCTGCTGTCGGTGTTGAGTAGTAGGCCAGTACCATATGGGTCTCGCCTATGCGTGTTGCCCTGACATAAGTAATACGCAAACGCTCGGCGGGTATGCCAAGGTCTTTCAGTGTCATGTATTTGGCTACTGCATAATCTTCGCAATCCCCACCCCATGAGGCAATAAATTCAACTGGCGTGGCCCAGTAGTCATTGACCCCCCAATGTTCCTGATCCGTCAGGTAGGGGACACGATTATAAAAATCATTCACCTGCCGTAAAACCGGCATTTCATATAATCCATCGTTAGAGCGTGCTGCATTTTTGGCAAAGTCCTTGCCCGCAGCAGCCCTGATCTTGTTGATGGCAATTTGCATTTGTGTCAGGCGACGTGGTCCCTCAACGCCAAAGCGTTTATTCACATGCTCGATCAGGCCATGCGAAAAATCCACCAAACCGGATACCACAACCGGGCTCATGAGGCCTAGCAGCAAAAACAGACTGGCGGCGATTTTCGCATCCTTACTGCGCATGGGTGGTTGGTCTGGTAAGCATGGACAAGAGCAACAGTGTAGCTGTTACAGGCCACTCGTGCAGCAATACCTGCGCTTGTGGATTTAAAAAATGTTAGATGAAAATTGTTAAAATACATGCATCTTTCATCCTCAAGGAAAACCCATGTCAGAAAACCAGCAAAGCTGGATCGACTTACGCAGTGACACCGTCACCCGTCCTACTCCTGCCATGCGTGAACTCATGCACACTGCCGAACTGGGGGATGATGTCTATGGCGATGATCCTACAGTAAATCACCTGCAGGCTTATGCCGCTGATCTGTTTGGCTATGAGGCAGCTTTGTTTGCGCCATCCGGTACACAAAGCAATTTGCTGGCCTTGCTGGCCCATTGCGCCCGTGGTGATGAATATATCGTCGGTCAAGAAGCACATACCTATAAATATGAGGGCGGTGGCGCTGCCGTACTGGGCAGCATACAGCCGCAGCCTTTGACTAACCAGGCGGATGGCAGCATCGCTCTGAATGACATCACCAATGCCATCAAACCCGACGATTTTCATTTTGCCCGCAGTCGTTTGCTTGCACTGGAAAACACCATAGGCGGCAAGGTGCTGGCACCTGAATATATGCAGGCAGCAACCAGTCTGGCGCATGAGCGTGGTCTGGCCACCCACCTTGACGGCGCACGTATTTGCAATGCCATCGTTAAATTGGGCATCAGCCCCAGACAGGCTGTGCAGGGTTTTGACAGTGTTTCGGTTTGCTTGTCCAAAGGTCTGGGCGCGCCCATAGGTTCGGTACTCTGCGGTAGCCATGACTTGATCAGCCAGGCCAAGCGCTGGCGCAAGATGCTGGGCGGCGGCATGCGCCAGGCTGGCCTGCTGGCTGCCGCCGGCTTGTATGCGCTGAAACATCATATCCCGCGGCTGGCAGATGATCATGCCAATGCAGAACGCCTGGCAAATGGCCTGCGCCAGATCAGTGTCTTGCAGGTACAGACACCACAGACCAATATCGTCTACGCCGACCTGCCAGCCGCAGCTTGCGCCGGGCTGGCAAAACTGTTGCAAGAGCATGGCATCATGGCCAGAGTGACGCCACATATGCGCATGGTCACCCATCTGGACGTATCTGCAACAGACATCGATAAAGTGGTCGCAGTATTCCAGACTTTCTTTAATAACTGGGAATAGTATCTCTACGCATAAGGCGATTCTCTTCAAGAATCGCCTTATTGCTACCTGACATCCAGCATGGGGCTGTACAAGATAAGGCGGGCGATATGCAAGCTGGTCTGGTCATCACTCAGGCTCGCATGATCTACATGAGGTAAATTATTCAAGCCATGCGCCAGGTTGTTTTGCGGGTATCTGGCCCTGGCAATGATATTGAACAGGCTCAAGCACTGGTATAAGTGACTGTGTTCTGCATGTCCGTGATGCGCTTGAGTCAGTTTTTCCAGACAAAAGCTGACTGTATTTTTCTCATGTGTCTGTCCATGCTTGTGTTTTACCGACACCGGGAAAGAGACGCTATTTTTATTCATGGTATTCGTGACGGTCTGTAGCCAGCTGCGGGTGGCGACGTCATACACAATACGGCAACTCAGGATATCACCAGGGCTGACCGGCATGCTGGGGCCACCAAAGCAGGCTTGCGCAGGTTTTTGCCTGCCACCTGCATGTACATATTGGCCGCATACCCACCAACCGCCATTTGGACCTGGATTATTGCTGGTATTAACGCTGGTGTTTTGCACAGGGCTGTAACTAAGCACCGCCTGCAAGCCTCCATCCATCCATTCAGCGCTATTGTCCTGACCGGGACGCAGGCATGGCCACAAATAGGCATGCGCTTTGTCACTATTCAGGAATGGCACCTGCACCTGTGCCTGTATTGAAATCCAGTTATTCCCTGGCGCGGCGGTAATACTCAGCTTGCTATCTGGTGCGGCAGGTTTTTCGAAGCAGTCTGCACCAGGTTCGGCATGCAGAGCAGGCGCGCCAGAAAAAAAGATCACATCACCTGCATGCAAGACGTGATGGTGATACATGATGGCGTAATGCTTAACGTAAAAGAAAAAAGTAATACGGTCATCTGCTGCTGCAAATGCCTTGGCTTCTGTCAGTGTCATGCATTGCATGCGACAAACTTCCAGGTTCCGGCTAGCCTCATCCAGTACGGCCATGCCACTGATTTTTTGCCATTGCAGGCCGGGTTCTTCTGGCGCAAAAATAACCAGAGGATCAAGTTCAGATGAGATGACGATCTTTTTTTCTGTAATCATGTTTTTTCCTGATTTTGTCAGACGCCAGCATTAGTACATTCGGGTTTGATACTGATTACCGATCATCAACCCGTACTGTCGTCACTTTTACGGCGGTGATAATTTGTTTTTATGCTCGTCGTGCCAGCATTGGATTTGTCGGCCTTGCGTCTGTCAAATCCTGTCTTGGCGCCAGCAAACAGGCTGCGGAAACTTTCTATTGCCGCCGCCTCTTCGGCCTCGCTTGGCGTGTGTTCACCAAACAGATTGGCTTGCAGTCTCAACATGGGCGGCAAGCAGTCCTGAAAAAGCGCAAAGTCACCGACGGGATCAAGTTTCAATAACATCTCTGCATTCGCGAATTGCTGTGCGGGCTTCATACATGACTCCTGGATTAGTGTTGGCATGTGTCAGTGCTCCGGATTATTTGCAAAACAGGGCGTGCTGCATCAATCCCAGATCGAGCATGTCTTGTGCAGTCTTGCCAGGTTTTACTGCAACTTTGCGCAGTTGGGTTTGCGGAACCGCCTCAGGTGTCGCTTCGGTTTTTTTCTCTTCTTTCAGCGTCACTGTGGTGGACCATGGTGTGTCTTTCGATGCCCAGGTAGTGGCCCACAAGGCATACGGCACTTCCAATACCGATGGCGCAGGTTCTGGCAATGGGCGCAGACGCAAGTGGGTAGAGGTGTGGACGGCAGCAGACCAGGCTGCCTGCGGGTCTTGTGGACGGGTGACAGGTATCTGGGCGATGGTACTGATCCTGACGCGGCCCCAGCTGAGTTTGGCGCGCTCTACATTTTTTTGTATGAGTACACTGCGGGTTTCATTGTAGTAAACGTCGTCGGTCAGCAAACGCATGGCGATATTGCGGGCCAGTCTGGCTTTCAGGGCCATTTTACTGAGCAGCATGAATAACAGCAGATTGAGTGCAATAAGCAAAATTTCTGTGGTGGGCATCGTTCTCTCCTTCAGGTGGCAAGCATGTGGACTCGCCTGATGCTGGTCTATTTGCAAACGCCGTGCCAGCAACGTTTCCCTAGGGAGAAGGCTATTTTTTAAGCCCAATTGACATGTAAAGCATACAAATTTACATTGGCGCTTTACACTGTCGCTTTACATCTGCGACGCCTGCGCCCAAGATTTGCAGCAAACACAATGACCGATACTGATTACACCCTGACCTCACCCCTGGCCAAGCTGGCTGACAATGCGTCTGCCTTGCTGGGGCTGACTATCATCTGGCATCCCGATAGCCAGCGCATAGGTGAGCAATTCATGGCCAGCAATCCTGACGGTTTGGTCGAGATCAATCGCTTCTTGCCGCTATTCCGCCATCCCGCCAAAGAGGGTTTGCCGTTGGGCTATGGCGGTATCTCGCGTGATCCGGTGCGTATCAGTCGCGGTGCCAATGACGACATCCTCATCACCCCCCCTGCCAGCCGCATGGTGGTAGAGGTCAATGGCATAGAGGTTAGCGCGCCTGTGGCGCTCAGCCGTGAACAGATAGAAGCAGGTGCCGTCCTTGGCCTGGGTCGTGCCATCATCATTTGCCTGCACTGGATGCGCTGCTTGCCCAAGCACAATCCTGCCCTCGGCTTCATAGGCGTAGGCAGTGCCGCCATCGTCGCTCGTGACCAGATACGCCAGGTCGCCGGGACTGAGCTGCCCGTCTTGTTGCTGGGTGAAACCGGTACCGGCAAAGAAATCGCCGCCCGCGCCATCCACGCCTATAGCAAGCGTGCCAGTGCAGAACTCGTCAGTGTCAACATGGCGGCCCTGAACGAAGCCCTGGCAGCTGCTGATTTGTTTGGTGCCGTCAAAGGCGCATACACAGGCGCACAAAACGCCCGCAAAGGCTTGTTTGCCGAGGCAGAAGGAGCAACCCTCTTTCTCGATGAGATAGGCAATACTCCAGCCAGCATACAACCCATGCTCTTGCGCGTGCTCGAAAGCGGCGACTACCGCCCGCTGGGTGCCCAGCAAGACCAAAAGTCCAGCGCCCGCCTGATCGCCGCGACAGATCAGGATTTATATAGCGAAGGCTTCAACCAGGCGCTGTTACGTCGTCTGGAAAGTTTCATCATCCATCTGCCACCCCTGCGCGAACGCCGGGAAGATATAGGCGTACTGTTGCTGCATCTGCTCAGCAACAGCAAACTACCGAATGAACTGGGCACCAGCCTGCCGGTAGCACTGGTCAGCGAATTTGCCAATTACGACTGGCCAGGCAATATCCGCCAGTTGTCCCACGTCCTGCGTCGCGCCCTGCTGGCGCTGCAACTGGGAGAAGTGCCGCAACTCGCCAGCCTGGTAAAAACCACCCACCAAACCCCATCCAGCGTGGCACAGGCCAGCATAAGCACAGACAGTAAAATCCCGCAGCCAGCCACACCACGCAAAAAGCTGACCGAACTCAGTGACGACGACGTCCTGCGCGCAATGGAAAACAACGACTGGTATATACAGGGAGCCGCGCAAGAACTCGGTGTCTCGCGCCCATCCATGTACAAGCTGCTCGACAACCACAGCCAGATACGTCGCGCCGAACAGATACCCACAGAAGAAATTCGCCAGTCACTGGAAGCCAGTGCTGGCGATGTAGAGGCTTGCGCCGCCCTATTGAAAACGCCTAGTGAGGCGTTGAGGCGGTATTTGAAGGTGGTAGGTATCTAAAATATCTCGTTCCTATTTTAGATACCTGACTACGAATTAACCTCCACCAGCTTCGACGTCAACTTCAGGATCAGGCAGGTAGAAGAACTCTGAACTCACTACATCACCAGCTGGGTTGGTGAAATCTGCCGTAAATGAGATAGTGAAGCCCCAAAAGCCAAGACTGTCTTCATTCATCGTCATTGTTACACCATCAACTGGGCATGCAGTTTTTGCAGTTCCGACTGCAGCTTTTCCATTTTCTAATTCAGCTTTGCAAATCGCGATAAATGCACTTGCTGTGACTGTTACGGTATTGGCAGGATCAGTGGCTGTACCTTTGAAATTAAAGGTTACAGTATCGCCCACATTAAGCACCCGCTTATTGTTTACTGGGCTTATTGGTGGCTCTGGAGTGAATTTCCCTGTTGCAGAAACAGTAGCCCGATTTTGTGGATTGCCCTGGTTAAAAAATGTTGTGAATGTATAGTTGACTGGATCACTCATATTCAAGTTCTCTATTGGTTGGACTAAACAAATAAGCATGCGTCTCACGATTCATGCTTGCCGTTTCAATAATCATTTCTGATAAAGAAATCTTTACTTCGCAGGCTGATCAGCAAAAACTGTTCCAGTTCATTTTGATTGGTTATTGGTTATTTTTGTATAGCGTGGATCGCGTCTTAAATTGAGTAAATCAGGTTCGGACTCAAGAGATTTCATTGAATAGCCAAACTCAATGGCTTTAGCGATTTCCACAAGTGCATCTTCTCGCTGTCCTAGCAGTTCATAAGCCATACCAACACGAAAATGAACATTGGCATCTTTGGGCCCCAGTTTCAATGCGCGTCCCATATACTCGTTTGCGTTATCTTTATCACTGACTCGTGCGGAATACAGGGCAAAACGAGAAACAAGTGCCATATCATTTGGCGATGCTTGCAGGCGAGGGGTAAGCAATTGACGTGCTTTTTCATATGCTTTTTGAGCTTCATTTTCCCTGCCAGGTATCCAACGCAGACTATCACCAAGATTTGCCCATCCCAGATATTTTGCTGGATTACCTTTGTTGGGATCAACAGCTAATTCAAATGCTTCGGCAGCACCTACATAATCTCGTTTTTTAAATAAAGCTGCACCTAAGTTTGAATATAAAAGGGCACTCGGCCGTATCAGCAATCCTTGCTGGAGGATTTGCATTCCTTCATCATCCCGGTTTTGTTTAACTAATGCATTGTTCAAATTTGCGTACGCAAATACAGAGTCTGGTTGTATTTTTATACTCAACTTAAAGAACTGTTCTGCTTGAGTAAACTTACTTTGTTCAAAATTGGCTATTCCTATTTCTTCTGCAAACAATCTTTCATGCGGGAATTTTTCCAGTCCCATCGAAGCATATTTTATTGCTTCGTCATAACGTTTCATAAGTCTGAGTACTTTTACTCTCCCATAAAAAGCAAAAATGTTATCCGGATCGAACGTCAACGCTTTTTCATAGGTACTCAGAGCTAATTCATTTTTTCCTGACTGTGCCTGTACCCGGGCAATGGCGATATGGCTAAGGGCCAATTTGTCATTGAGTTTTAATGCTTGTTGCGCACTTGCATCGGCTTTTTGTAGCAGCACTTCATCCTGTTTGTCGCTGTCGTAACGAAACGTATAAATTATCGACATACCAGCAACGGCACCGGCTTGTTGCGGATTGCGTTTCAATATCGTCTCAAAGTTTGCTTCTGCCACGTCCAGGCTACCTGGTCTGTCAAATTGCTTTAAAGCCTCAAGCCCCTGCTTCATAGCCAATGATTCTGAAAACGGCTTCAAGGACATCTTGTCAATTTCAAGATAAGGCGCAGCCTGCCAGGCACCATATCCCAGCGCGACGATGATGGCGCTGACGATGGCAAATCTTTTCGGTGGACTTAATGCTTTCCAGCCTTTGCCAGAGTTGCTGGCTGTGTTACCCGCTCCAGAAACAAGCACAGGCACACTCACCAGCCCACGCAATTGCTCAACTACCTGCTGCATGCCGCTCAAGCGTTTCTCGGTCTGCCGTGCCGTCATCGCCAGTACCAGTTTGATCAGCTCTGGCTTGCATCCCACCGGGAATTCCCAGGTATCAGAATTCGATTGCATCAGGGCGGCGGCCAGGGCCAGGCCGCTGGCATTGGCGAAGGGGCGCTGGCCTGTCAGGATTTCGTAAAGGATAACGCCGAGAGCGTAGATGTCGCTTTGGGCGTTGGCCGGGCTGCCCATCATGCGTTCCGGCGCCATGTAGGCTATCGTGCCTTGCGGGTCAAGCTGGCTCATGGACGTGGTGGCCTGGGCATCGGTTTGGGATGCCAGGCCAAAGTCGAGTATGCGGACTTTACCGCCGGGCTCCACCATCAGGTTCGATGGCTTCAGGTCGCCATGGATGAGGCCGCTGGCATGGGCCTCTTGCATGGCTTCGGCGACCTGGCTGATGATGTTGATGGCTTGTTGTTCTGGCAGCGGTTGCTGCGGGTTTTGTTGCAGCAATTGCTTGAGGGTCAGGCCGGGCACCAGTTCCATGACGATGGACTGGCTATTGTCTTCATCCTCAATGGCAAATATCTTGACGAATGCCGGGTGCTTCAATGACGCGGCCAGGCGCGCTTCTTTGAGCAGGTTGCTGCCAGGGGCCGTGCTTTCGGTTGCTTTGAGCTGTTTGATGGCGACAGGGCGGCAGAGTTTGCTGTCCCAGGCTTCATGGACTTGCCCAAAGCCGCCTTCACCCAGACGCTTTTTGAATTCGTAATGTCTGAGGCTGACGCTTTCTTCTTCTGTTTCTGTATTGTCTTTGCTAGCCAGATTGGTATTTTGCATTGGTTTCTTGCATGGTTATTATTTTTTATGCCGCATTGGGTTACATGCAGCTATCTGACCACGCGAGATAGTTGCTATTCGTAACGAGATGTAACGGCAATAATATAGCGAACTTTATTACAAAACTGTGTACTCACAGTGACAAGCGAATCTATTTTATATGTAAATGACATGTGAATTGACAGTAATTTACATGTAAAAAACCTGCTTGCCCAATCTGTACGGAGGAAGTGCGATGGGGTGGAAGTTAAATAGTTTGTTCCGGCTTGATGATGCTGACTTGTCCTTTGAGCATCTCTATCAATTCGGCCTCAAAACTGGTGGCGAGTTTCTGCTTGATGCTGATACTGATGGTGGTGGATTCGGTATAGGCTAGCTCAGTGACGCTGGCGGCAAATTTGTCGCACAGGCGGCGTACATGGGATTCATCGGCATAGGCGCAGACGATGTCCCAGGCGAGCATGTACTCAACTTCTATCAGTTCGGCGACCTTGAAGGCATCAGAAATGACTTGTCCATAGGCACGCGTCAGGCCACCAGCGCCCAGCTTGGTGCCGCCCCAGTAGCGTACGACCACGGCCAGCACATTGGTTACATCCTTGTGTACCAGCACGTTGTACATGGGTTTGGCGGCGGTACCTGAGGGTTCGCCATCATCATCCAGGCCAGAATCACCAGTACAGATCAGCGCCCAGCAGACATGCACGGCATCCGGGTGCTGTGCACGTATGCTGGTCAGTTGCTGCCGGGCTTCTGTGCGGCTGTTAAGCGGATAGAGCTGGCCCAGAAAACGGCTTTTCTTGATTTCAATTTCGGCAAAAGCGGGGGCAGCGAGCTGGTACATGGGAAGCTTGTATGGGTAAAGCCGCTATTTTGGCGGCTAATTGGGCTTGGGTATACATATACTGCAACGTTGTTGCCTGAGGCATAGTCCTGAGGTCTGATGTATATCAAGCGACTTCGTTCTCAGGCAGCTTATCTTTGATGTTTGGATAGCTACAGGAGCAAGAACATGCCTCCCACTCCGGATACCGCTTTGAAGCAGGCAGCCAGTCGCGCCTTGCGTCTGATGGACCTGACCAGCCTGAATGAGGACGACACCAGGGAAAAAATCACTGCCTTGTGCAATGCCGCCAGCAGTGCAGAAGGACAGGTAGCGGCTATATGCATTTATCCACGCTTTATTCCGCATGCCAAAAAGATGCTGCGTGATTTTGGCACGCCAGGTATCAAGGTGGCGACAGTGGTCAATTTCCCCCATGGTGAGGCGGACGTAGAGATTGCCATGGCCGAGACCCGTGCTGCCATCGCCTATGGTGCGGACGAGGTGGACCTGGTTTTTCCCTATACAGCGTTGATGGCGGGAGATACAAGCACTGGAGCAGAGATGGTCAGGGCCTGCAAGGCGGCCTGCGGCGACAAGCTCCTGAAGGTGATCATAGAGAGCGGTGAGCTCAGGACGGCAGCCTTGATACGTGCTGCCAGTCTGATAGCGATCACGGCAGGGGCAGACTTTATCAAGACCTCAACAGGCAAGGTGGCGGTGAATGCCACGCTGGCAGCAGCGGAAACCATGCTGACTGTGATCAGGGAAACCGGCGGTCATTGTGGCTTTAAGGCGGCAGGCGGGGTCAGGACGGTGGAAGAAGCTGCAGCCTACCTGACACTCGCGGATAACATCCTGGGCAAGGATTGGGTGAGTCCTGCGCATTTTCGCTTTGGTGCTTCCAGTCTCTTGAATAATTTGCAGGCTTGCGTGAACGAAGTACGAGTACAAACCAAGGCAGGATACTGAGATGTTTCTGGTACAAGAGCTGATACGCAAGAAGCGCGAGGGGCAGGTACTGGATCAGCAGGAGATACAGGAGTTGGTCGCCGGCATAGTCGATGGCAGCATATCGGACGCGCAATTGGGGGCGTTTTGCATGGCGACTTGCTTTCAGGGCATGACAGCGGATGAGGGTGCCGCATTGACACTGGCCATGCGTGATTCTGGCAAGGTCTTGCACTGGGATGACATGGATTTATCCGGTCCGGTGGTGGACAAGCATTCTACTGGCGGCGTTGGCGATTTGGTATCGCTGGTGTTGGCGCCCATGGTGGCGGCTTGTGGCGGCATCGTCCCCATGATCAGTGGGCGCGGCCTGGGCCATACCGGTGGTACGCAAGACAAGCTGGAAGCCATACCCGGCTATTGCACAACACCTGAGCTGGCGCGCTTTCGCCACGTGGTAAAAGAGTGCGGCATGGCCATCATAGGCCAAACTAGCGACCTGGCACCGGCTGACAAACGCCTGTATGCAATACGCGATGTGACAGCAACGGTGGATAGCCTGCCTTTGATTACTGCATCCATTTTGTCAAAAAAATTTGCGGCGGGGCTGGATGCCCTGGTCATGGATATCAAATGTGGCAATGGTGCGCAAACGCCAGGGCTGGTGCAGGCACAGGCATTGGCAAAGAATTTGATAGATACTGCCAACGCGGCGGGTATGGCTTGCTCGGCCCTGATTACCGACATGAGTCAGCCGCTGGCACCCAGCGTTGGCAATGCCCTGGAAATAAGTGAAGCGCTAAGCTATCTGCGTACTGACACTTGCCCGCAACGCCTGCACCAGACGGTATTGGCATTGGGTGCTGAGATGCTGTTGCTTGCAGGTCTGGCAGCAAATTCACTGGAGGCGCAGGTGCGTTTGCTGGATGTCCTGCATAGTGGCAAGGCGGCACAAGTGTTTGAGAGATCTTGCGCGGCCTTAGGTGGACCAGCTGATTTGCTGGACAATTACGCCAGCTATTTGCCCCGCGCTGCCTTGCAACAGGTGGTCTTTGCTCCTGCTGGTTTATACCTGAACGCCATGGACACCCGTGCCATAGGTATGCTGGTTTTGCAATTAAGTGCTACAGGTAAGGGCAAACGGGACGCCAGCACGGGCTTGTGCCAAATGGCTGAACTGGGCCAACTCATGGACAGCGATATTCCGCTAGCTATCATCCACGCCCCTGATGCAGATAGCCTGGCGCTGGCCAGCAAGAACCTGCTGGCCGCTTGCACATTTGGAGAATCAGCAGTGCCACGACCACAGCAATTACGGCAAAGCACGCGTGGTAGTTTGTGCTCGACTGTACCCGCCTTCAATACAGAAATAGCATGACTACTCCGCATATCAATGCCGCTCCCGGTGACTTTGCCGAAATCGTCCTTATGCCGGGTGACCCCCTGCGTGCCAAGATGCTTGCCGACCAATGGCTCAGCGATGCCCTGCTGGTGAATACCGTGCGCAATATGCTGGGTTATACCGGTTGGTATCGTGACCAGAAAATTTCCGTGCTGGCACATGGCATGGGCATACCTTCCATCAGTATTTATGCGACCGAACTGATACGCGAATATGGTGTGAAAAAACTCATCAGGCTGGGTTCTTGTGGTGCCCTGCGAGACGATATGCAATTGGGGGATGTGATCGTCGCCATGGGTGCAAGCACCGACAGCAAGGTCAACCGCATGCGTTTCATGGATCATGATTTCGCAGCAATTGCCGACTATGCCTTGCTGGCCAGGGCCGTAAACACGGCTCATTACTTGCGCAAACCTGTCAGGGTGGGTAATGTGTTTTCTGCTGACCTGTTCTATAGCGCGCAGCCACAGCTATTCGACATCATGGAAAAAATGCAGATACTGGCCGTGGAAATGGAGCTGGCAGGTTTGTATTCGGTGGCAGCCGAGCATGGTGTGCAGGCACTGGGTTTGCTGACCGTGGCAGATCACCTGCGTAGCGGTGCGAGCATGACAGCAGAACAAAGGCAAAACAGCTTTGGCGATATGGTAGAAATTGCACTGGAAAGCTGTTGTGCCCGGGATTGATGGCCTTGCAAGTCTTACTGGATGACGAAGTTTTCAAAAAACACATCGGTCACACCGTCATGCTCTTTCAGTTCCAGCGTCTTGTTAACGCCATTCTTGATTTCTTCCATCAACTGATGTTTGCCGTCCAGGCTTTGCAATTGCTCACCCTCTTTGCTACTCAGTAGCAAGATCAGCGTATGTCTGACTTTGGGCATGAACATTTTGATCTTGTCGCTGACTTCAGCGCTGGCTATTTGCAGCGCCATACTGAGTTGCAAATAGCGTTCAGTACTGGCTAAATTGACAGTGAAAGCTTCCAGTTTTGCAGTAGAGGCAGCACCCGCTGCGCCAGCATCCTTGCCTCCAGAATTGGCGAGAACCACACCGGATGACAGATTGAGGGCGAGACAAAGCAGGAAAGGGACTAAGTGTTTTTTCAGTATCATGTTTTATCTTTTGCCAATGTTTGCTCAAGAAAAATCTATATTTTTCAGAAGCTTACCGCATTGCAGCAAAACATACTGTTAAACAACTTAAAGGAGCTGAACAGTGCCATGATGCTTTATGCGATAAGCCCGTCTGATATGAAACTAAAGTTTCTTATCAGGCAGGCTTATGCAAATTACATACCTGGCTCAGACCTCTTCAGATCCGCCCCAGAATTACACTGTCAAAGGCTTGTAACGGATGCGTTTTGGTTTGGCACCTTCTTCACCGAGGCGTTTTTTCTTGTCGGCTTCATATTCCTGGTAGTTACCATCAAAGAAGCTGACTTGCGAATTGCCTTCAAACGCCAGGATATGGGTGGCAATACGATCAAGGAACCAGCGGTCATGGGAAATAACCATGACGCTGCCGGCGAATTCCAGCAAGGCATCTTCCAGCGCACGCAGGGTTTCCACGTCCAGATCATTGGATGGCTCATCCAGCAGCAAGACATTGCCGCCTTGCAGCAAGGTTTTTGCCAGATGCAAACGGCCACGTTCACCACCGGACAGGTTGCCCACGATCTTTTGCTGGTCACCGCCCTTGAAATTGAAGCGGCCAAGGTAGGCGCGTGAAGGCATTTCAAAACGGCCTACCGTCAAAATGTCGGCACCGTTTGCCACATCTTCAAACACGGTCTTGGTATTGCCCAAGTCTTCACGTGACTGATCAACCAGCGAGATTTTTGCAGTCTGGCCGAGTACGACTTCACCGCTGTCCGGTGTTTCCAGACCCTTGATCATCTTGAACAAAGTCGATTTACCAGCACCGTTAGGGCCGATGATACCGACGATAGCACCAGGAGGGATCTTGAAGCTCAGGTTATCGATGAGCAGGCGGTCACCAAAGGCTTTGCTGACGTTCTTGAATTCAATAACTTCATTACCCAGACGCTCGGCCACAGGGATGAAAATCTCCTGGGTTTCATTACGCTTCTGGTATTCATGCTCACTCATTTCATTGAAACGGGCCAGACGCGCCTTGCTCTTGGCCTGACGCGCTTTCGGGTTCTGGCGTGACCATTCCAGTTCTTTTTGCAGTGCTTTCTGGCGCGCAGATTCTGTCGCTTCTTCCTGCTTCAAGCGGGCTTGCTTCTGATCCAGCCAGGAAGAGTAATTGCCTTTCCATGGAATGCCATGGCCACGATCCAGTTCCAAAATCCATTCAGCAGCATTGTCGAGGAAGTAGCGATCATGGGTAATTGCCACGACGGTGCCTGGGAAGCGCAACAGGAACTGTTCCAGCCAGTCTACCGATTCAGCATCCAGATGGTTGGTCGGTTCATCAAGCAAGAGCATGTCAGGCTTGGACAGCAACAATTGGCACAGGGCGACGCGGCGTTTTTCACCACCGGACAAAACGCCGATTTTGGCGTCCCATGGTGGCAGGCGCAGCGCATCGGCGGCCATTTCCAGTTGCAGTTCTACATTGTCGCCAGATGATGTAGAGATAATCGCTTCCAGACGTGCCTGTTCATTGGCCAGCGCATCAAAGTCTGCATTTTCTTCAGCATAGGCTGCATACACTTCTTCCAGCTTGGCCTTGGCTTCAAATACTTCGCCCAGGGCAGATTCAACTGCCTGGCGCACGGTTTGTTCTGGATTAAGCTGCGGTTCTTGCGGCAGGTAACCGATGTTCAGGTTGGGCATGGGCACTGCTTCGCCCTGTATGTCTTTATCTATACCTGCCATGATTTTCAGCAGGGAAGACTTGCCTGAGCCGTTCAGACCCAGCACGCCTATCTTGGCGCCAGGGAAGAAGGACAGGGAAATATCTTTCAGAATTTGACGCTTCGGCGGGACGATTTTGCCGACGCGATTCATGGTGTAGACGTAATTAGCCATTTTTCTTGATTTTTCATAGGGAATAAGAATGCCTGCAAGGATACCTCAAGCAGGCACAGGACGGAATATTTAGCTAAAAAAGACGCGTATGCTGCTCCGCACCAAAGTTGATATAACTCAAGTCCCTTCCAGCAGTGTGGATTTACACTTTATTCATCACTGTTGATAAAAGAGGAAATGAAAATGAAAAAGCTTGTTATCGCACTCTCCCTGGCAGCTATCGGCTTCACGGCAAGTCAGGCAATGGCTCAAGAACAGAGCCCATGGCAAGTGCGTGCCCGTGTCGTCAATATCAGCCCTGCAAATAGCTCTGATCCTGTGGGTGGCGTTGGTGCTGCCGATCGTATTACGGTGACCAGCAAGGAAATCCCAGAAGTCGATATTACGTACTTCTTTACACCAAACTGGGCGGCTGAACTGATACTGACTTATCCGCAAAAACATGATGTCATGCTGGATGGCGCCATCATTGGCAGCTTCAAACATTTGCCACCGACATTGACTGCGCAATACCATTTTATGCCTGGAGCTAAAGTCAGCCCTTATGTCGGTGCTGGTGTCAATTACACCCGCATCTCCGATGTAAACCTGCTCAAAGGTGCGGGTGGCCTGGAGAGCAATAGCTACGGTCTGGCAATACAGGCTGGCGTGGATTTCAAACTCGACAAAAACTGGTCCTTGAATCTGGATGTAAAAAAAGTGCAGATCCGCAGTGACGTGACGATCAGTGGCGCTAAAGTCAGTGCAGTCAAGGTTGACCCATGGCTGGTAGGTGTAGGCGTAGGCTATCGCTTCTAAGGAAAGCGGACATACGCAAAACCGCCCCAGCTGCGTTGCAGCACCTTGCCGTACTAAAGTACTGTCTGCGGAGCTGCACCTTGCTGGGATGGCTTTGCGTAAGTCCTAGTTTAAAAGAGTGAGCTGCCACATTTCCCCTTTCTTCTGTGAAAGGGGATTTTTTTTGGGCGACGGTTTTTCAGTCCGCCATCACCGTGCTAATTCGCACACCAGCGTTCGTTGACGAACGGATTTACCTCCATCCGACTATCATTTTCTTTGGAGTTTTTTTGTAAGCAACTGATTTTAAAC
This sequence comes from Undibacterium sp. FW305-107, assembly GCF_058788535.1. Taxonomy (NCBI): domain Bacteria; kingdom Pseudomonadati; phylum Pseudomonadota; class Betaproteobacteria; order Burkholderiales; family Oxalobacteraceae; genus Undibacterium; species Undibacterium sp. FW305-107. The sequence goes on along the minus strand of NZ_JBYTAV010000004.1, from coordinate 196,112 downwards.
GACTTTGTTTAAATCGTTACGGCAGGCACGGCGCTTGCAAACCTGATCCGCAATTTACTTAGATCAGGTTTCAACATGGATCAGGCTCTCAGCCACGACACACTCAAAAAGCGCAGGCGCAAGACCATCTTGCTGCTTGCTGCTGCCGCCATTTTTGTGACAGGCGCAGTATGGGCAGTGAATCGCATCATCAGCCCTGGTGTTAATCTGGGTGAAATTCGTATCGGCCAGGTACATACAGGTGCCATCGACAACACCATCAATGCGGCAGGCGTTGTCGTCCCTGTTCACGAAGAGCAATTGTCCAGCCCCAACCAGTCACGCATCAGCAAAGTCATTGCCAAGGCGGGCCAGACAGTGCGCGCAGGTGAATTGCTGATGGTGCTGGATGATCACACCATACGCCTGGCGATAGACAATCTGCGTGAACAGATTTCCCAGCAAGACGTCAAGGGACAATTGCTGGCGATGGAGATGGAATCCAACCTCAAAAAAATTGCCAGTGAAATTGAGCTGCTGGAACTGGATTTGCAAAGCAATAAAGTCAAGCTGGCACGTTACCAAAAACTGGGACCTATAGGCATTACTTCAGCAGTTGATTTGCAAGCGGCAGAACTGGCTGTCAAACGTAATGAAGTGCAGTTGCGCCAGCACAAAGAAACCCTGACAGATACCCGCCGCACCACGCAAAGCAATATCGAGGCAGCACGCCTGCAAAAATCCATCTTCCAGAAACAGATGGAATTGCAGCAGAGACTGTTGGAACAAACTCAGGTCAAAGCCCCATTTGATGGCCTGTTGACCTGGATGCTGGCTGACGAAGGTGCCAGCCTGAATACCGGGCAACTGATTGCCAAGGTATCTGAACTGAATAACTTCAAGGTAGAAGCCACTGTCTCTGATTTTTATGCGCGTTACCTCAGTTCTGGTCAAAAAGTGCGGGTTGAATACAGCGGACAAATCATGCCAGGTGAAGTACAAACCATTTTGCCCGAAATACAAAACGGCACTGTGAAGCTCATCGTCGTACTGGATAAGGCGAACCACCCTTCACTGAGGCACAAACTCAGGGTGGACGTGAATATCATCACGGAACAAAAAGCACGCAGCCTGATCGTTGAAAACGGGCCGGCGATAAACGGCAAGGGCAGGCAGGATGTGTATGTGCTGGAAAATGGTAAGGCAGTAAAGCGCAGCGTAGAAATTGGCCTGGGTGACAGCAAAATGGTGGAAGTCTTGCAGGGTGCAAAAGAAGGCGACAGGCTGGTGATTTCAGATATCAGCAATTTCAAGCATTTGAGCAGTTTCAGAGTATCTCAGTAGACCACAATAAGAATTCAACAAGGAAGCAATCATGATCAAACTGGAAAACGTCAGTAAAACCTATCAGACCGATAAGGTCGAAACCCTGGCTTTGCGGGATATCAATCTGCATGTGAAAAAAGGAGAGTTTGTTTCCATCATGGGCCCCAGCGGCTGCGGTAAAAGTACCTTGCTCAATTTAATCGGCCTGCTGGACAGGCCAGGCAAGGGCAAGATTGCGGTTGATGGTGCCGAGATGAAAACCTGGCGCGATAAGGAACTGGCCAGCATGCGTAACCGCACCTTCGGCTTTATCTTTCAGAGCTTCCACCTGATCAATGATCTGCGTGTCATCGATAATGTCGAGCTACCTTTGCTATACCGTTCCAGCAGTGCCAAAGAACGCCGCCGTCTGGCAGAAGAAGCGCTGGCCCGGGTGGGCCTCTCTGCGCGCATGGATCATTATCCCAATCAGTTATCTGGCGGTCAACAACAGAGGGTGGCTATCGCCCGTGCCATGGTTGGTCGCCCCAGTGTGTTGCTGGCGGACGAACCGACCGGTAATCTGGATAGCCAGATGGGGGCTGAAGTCATGGACATCCTGCTCAAACTCAGTCATGAAGGTACGACCGTGGTTATGGTCACGCATGATGAGCGGCAAGCCAAACAGGGTGGCCGCATAGTCCGGGTATTTGACGGCCAACTGGTGGCTTAGGAGCAAGGCCATGTTAAAGAATTATTTCCAGATTGCCTGCAAGGTATACATGCGGCGCAAATTGTTCACTGCCATCAACTTGCTGTGCATTGTGCTGACCATGGTGGTATTGCTGACGGTGACGGCTATCTTGCAAACGACTTTCTATCCAAAGGGCGTGGAAGGAAAAAGTGAAAGGTTTTTGCAAATCAGTACGATCACTCAGGCCAGCAAAAACAATACGAGGAGAAGCCCATTGGGCTATAAGGTCATTGATCAGTATTTGCGCAAAATGAAGACGGTAGAGAAGGTCGCCGCAGTGACTGGTCCTGAGCCTGTTTCTGTCTATCAAAAAGACAGTGTCAATGAAATCATGATGCGTCGCGCTGATGCTGAGTATTGGCAGATAATGGACTTCAAGCTATTGTCCGGACGAGTGCCGACTGAGGATGATGTCAAACAGGGGCGTTTTGTGGCCGTCGTCAATGAGAGCACGGCAAAAAAATTGTTTGGAAGTGAAGCCGCACTGAGCAAGAAAATCAATACTGGCGGACAGCAGTTTCAGATCATCGGTGTAGTGGAAGACGTGCTGCATCTCAATGCTTACGCGGATATCTGGGTTCCGGTAAGCACTTTCCCTACGTCAGAATACCGTGAGCAATATTCAGGGGATTTCAACGCCCTGCTGATGGGCAAGAGTGCTGCAGATTTGCCCTTGATAAAGGATGAGCTTTTACAGGTTGTCAAACAAATCAATGCGGATGAACCAACGCATTGGGACCATACCTACATGTGGGCAGACAGCAAACTGGACTTCTTTGCCAGAGGCATACTGAGTAAGGATGAGGTCGCTGATTCAGGCGCACCACAACTAGTGGCCGGAATCGTGTTCGCCATGTTGCTCTTCATGCTTTTACCTGCCTTGAATCTGATTAACCTGAATTCTGGCCGCATCATGGAGAGAGCCGCCGAGATTGGGGTGCGCAAGGCTTTCGGTGCAAGTAATCGTGAACTGGTCAAGCAATTCGTTATCGAAAATATCTTGCTTTGCCTGTTTGGTGGCGTCGTGGGCCTGATCTTCACCAAACTGACCCTGGCCTGGCTTAGCAATGCAAATCTGGTACCTTACATGAAAGTGGATCTGAGCTTTGCGGTGTTCGCCTACGGTTTTGTGATTGCCATCGTGTTTGGTGTTTTGTCCGGCGTCATCCCCGCGTGGAAGATGTCACGCCTTGATCCCGTGCTTGCCCTGAAAGGAGCTGCATAATGTTTTTCCACATACTCAAACCTATCTGGAAACGCAAGTTCAAGAACTTGCTGCTGAGCCTGGAAATTCTTTTGGCTTTCTGTGTCGTATTTGGGCTGGCGCTGATGACTGCCCGTTATTTTCAGTTGTACCATTTACCTGTGGGATTTGAATACCGGGATGTGTGGTCAGTCAAGATGCTGAGTCCGGGAGAACTTAATCCAAGAAATGATCCTCTCGTGACAGAAAACTTCCAGCGTAGTCTGGCCGCTTTGCCTGAAGTGGAGCAAGTTGGTTTCATCAATTATTCTCCATATAGTAATGCCACCTGGCGCTCTGATCTGTACCTGCCTGGCAGTAAATCTGAATATAAGGTGAACATGACCGAAATGGCAGATGAAATTCCTGCCCTTCTGAACATGAAATTGCTGGATGGGCGCTGGTTCTCGGCAGAGGACGAGGGCAGACCAGAAAAAGCCATCATCATTAACAAAAAACTGGCAGACAGCATGTTTCCTGGCAGGAGTGCGGTCGGACAGTTGGTTACAGATACTGAGCCGGGCTCTAAAAATGTCCAATTGTTGCGCATTACAGGTGTGTTTGAAGATTTCCGTAATAAAGGTGAATTCATGGCACCGACAAACTTTTCTATCATGCGTTTTTCCAAAGCAACCGGGGACAGGCGCATGGACGTTGTCCTGATCAAAGTCAAGCCAGGGACATCAAGAGCCTTTGAAGAAAAACTGAACCAGCAATTGAAACTCATACGCAGTGACTGGGGTTACAGGATTTCACCGCTGACAGATATGCGTCAGTCAAAAATGACTGAAGACACCATACCTCTGATGATACTGGCTGTCATTGCCGTTTTCTTGCTCATCATGGTCGGTTTTGGTTTGTTTGGCGTACTCTGGCAAAATACCACGCAACGTATTCCCGAGATAGGCTTGCGTCGGGCTATCGGTGCGAACAGCGGGCATATCTATCAGCAAATCGTCAGTGAGCAATTGTTGCTGAGTTCCATTGCCATGCTGGTAGGGATGGTATTCCTGATACAACTGCCCCTGACCGGAGTTTTGGGTGATGCCATTAACTGGACGGTATTCATTACCGCTACCTTGATCTCTGTGGCGGTGATCTATGTTATTTCTACACTGTGCTCTTTGTATCCGGCCTGGCGTGCCAGCCGTCTCAGCCCGACGGAAGCCTTGCATTACGAATAAAATTATTCTTGATCACAGACCAAAACGTTTAAGATAGCTGGCAAGCTTCACACTCAGGGGTGTGAAGCTTGCATTTCTGTTTTCACCCATATGCAATAGATAAGGCCATGCCAGTAGCATTAACAAACCAACGTATCCTGATCATAGATGATGACAGTTCAGTGCTGGTGTCGCTGGCTTTGCTATTGAAGCAAGCTGGCTATACCAGCGTCAGTTGCGATGACCCGCAGCAGGCCATGCAGATACTGGCGACACAGGAAATACACCTGGTTTTGCAGGACATGAATTTTTCTTTGCAAACTACCGGCGAAGAGGGGCTGGCTTTATTGGCAGACATCAAACGCATCTATCCCGCACTACCGGTTTTGTTGATGACAGCCTGGGGCTCGATCGCCCTGGCTGTCCGTGGTGTCAAATTGGGAGCGGCAGATTTTTTTACCAAGCCCTGGAATAACACGTCTTTGCAGGAACTGATACGTGCTACTCTGGATATGGTTCAAGTTGCCACGCCAGGTAACGCGAGCCGCCAGACGCTGGATCAACAGTTCAATTTCAGCGACATCATCGGCGAGCATCCGGAATTACTAAAGGTACTGGCGACCATAGGCCGGGTCGCCAAAACCAATGCCTCAGTACTGATCCTGGGCGAGAGTGGCACTGGCAAGGAATTGATCGCCGATGCGATACACCGCAACAGCCCGCGCGCCACTAAGCCCATCGTCAAGGTGAATATGGGGGCAGTGACGACGAGCTTGTTTGAAAGCGAAATGTTCGGTCATGTCAGGGGCGCTTTCACGGATGCCAAAAGTGACCGCAAGGGCCATTTCGCCATGGCCAGCCAGGGCAGTTTATTCCTCGATGAAATCGGTGAATTGAACCGCAATGACCAGGTCAAATTACTGCGGGTATTACAAAACCAAAGTTACCAGGCGGTGGGGGCCAGCAAGACCGAGCAGGCTGACGTGCGCATCATCTCAGCCACCAACCGCGAACTGGCAGAACTGGTTGCCAGCAATGAATTTCGTGAAGACCTGTATTATCGCCTGAACCTGATCACCATACGCCTGCCGCCTCTGCGTGAGCGCCGCAGTGATATCCCCTTGCTGGCAAATCGTCTCATGGTAGCTCTGGTAAATAGCTATGACATGGAGCCAGTCAGTCTTGCGCCATCTGCATTGCAATGGCTGGCCAGCAGGACCTGGCCGGGTAATATACGCCAGCTCAAACAATGTCTGGAACGTACCCTGCTGCTGGTGGGCAAGCCTGTGCTGGAGCAAAACGATTTCCTGTTTGCCGAGCAGCATGAAGAAGCGCAGGGGCAGGGCATGAGCATCGCTGGCATGACTCTTGATCAGGTTGAAAAGCTGATGATAGAAAAAGCCATGGAGCAGCATCACGGCAATATTACACGTGTGGCCAAGGCTTTGGGCTTGAGCAGATTTTCCCTGTACCGCAGACTGGAAAAACATCAGATCAGCACAAGTGAAATCGATGATGAGGAACGGCAATGAGCTTGAAGCGGCGTTTGCTGGCTTACCTGTTTCTTATCCATGGCATTTTTCTGGTGCCGGCTTTCAGCTTTTATCTTAGCCAGCCTTTGCTCATCGTCTGTCTTGAACTGGGCCTGGCTTGTAGCTTTGCCCTGGGTATTTATCTGACCAATAAAGTCTTGCAACCTCTGGACTTTGCCCAGCAATTTCATGACCTCTTGCAAGATGAAAATTATGCCAGCCGCATCAAACCAGACAGTAATAAGGAAGTCAATGAACTGGTGGTCTTGTTCAATCGCATGCTGGAAGCCCTGTATAAAGAAAGGCTGGAGTTAGGTGAGCAGCGCGGCTTTCTGGATCGCTTGCTGGAAGCAACGCCCACAGCAGTCATCGTGTTTGATTTCGATGACAAGATCAGTTTGATGAATGTCAGTGCCCAGAATTTATTGGACGTGACAGAAAACGCAGGCTTGAGCTTGCAACAATTGATCCAGAAAAATGAAACCACCGGTAGTATTGAATTACTGCAGCAACTGCAACAGTTATTGCCTGGTGAGAGTGCCGTCTATGGCGACACTGAAGGCAGGCGCTACCGCTGCCAGAAAAATCAATTTACAGACCGTGGCTTCAAACGCGATTTCGTATTGATAGATGAAATCACGGCAGAGCTTGCCAGTTCAGAAAAAGCCACTTATGAAAAACTCATACGGGTACTCGCACATGAAGTGAATAATACCGTCGCTGCAACGGGCTCGGTGCTAGAATCATTGTTATTTTACAGCGGACAATTACAGACAGAAGACAGTCATGATTTTGTCACCGCCATCGCTGCAGTAAGGAAGCGCAATGGTAATCTGGGTGAGTTCATAGAGAGGTTCACCCGCGTCGTCAAAATGCCAGAACCTGAGCTGAAGCCACATGATCTGGCTGCCATGCTGGATGGCATCATCTATTTATATCGCCAGCAATGCCATGAGCTTGGTATCAGTTTCAACTGGGTAGTGCGTGAAAATATCCCCCTGCAAATACTGGATGGGCATTTGATGGAACAGGCCTTATTGAATATCGTCAAGAACGCGATTGAAGCTGTAGAAACGTCCATCAAGCTTGGCTTGCAAGAGACTGGGTATGTCAAGCTTGAGCTCAGGCGGGATACTGATACGCAGGCAATACTTTTATCCGTCAGGGACTCAGCCAATCTTTTGTCAGATGTGCCACATGGGCAATTGTTCACGCCTTTCTTCACGACCAAAAAAGGTGGCCAGGGCATAGGCCTGATGTTTGTGCGTGAAGTCTTGAACCGGCATGGCTATAGCCATAAACTCATGGCGAATGGCCAGGGTGAGACCAGCTTTGATATCCTTATTGGATCTTAAATCGGGAAAATTCCAAGCTCATACGCAAATCTTCTATACGTCCTATAATGCAGCTCCATTCGGCTCATTCTGCCAACTATTTAGGAGATTTCCATGTCTATTTCCATGTACGCTGCCTCTGTCCCCGTCTTTAATCAGATGCTTGACAGCCTCAGCGATGTCCTGAAAAAAGCTGAAGCGCATGCGACAGCCAAGAACATCCCGGCAGAAAATTTCTTGCAGGCACGTTTATTCCCTGACATGCTGGCATTGACACGTCAGGTACAGATCGCTGCTGATTTTGCCAAAGGCGTAACCGGCCGTCTGGCACAAGCTGAATTGCCAGCTTACGAAGACAATGAACAAACTTTCGCAGAGCTGCAAGAACGTATCGCCAAAACCAAGGCTTTCATTGCAACATTGGATGAATCCAAATTTGAAGGCAGCGAAACTCGTAACGTCGTCCTGCGCCCTGGCACGCCAAAAGAACAGACTTTCTCAGGCCAGGCGTATTTGTTGAACTACGGCTTGCCGCAGTTCTTTTTCCATGTGACGACGGCGTATGCATTGTTCCGTCATAACGGTGTGGAAATTGGCAAAAAAGATTTTATGGGTCTGCGTTAAGCTATTCTCGTAGGTTGGGCCGGGCCTCGCTAGGCTACGTTTTACCAGCCCAACACTCGGCGTTTAAATAGCGTATACGTTTGTTGAAGCCCAGTGTTGGGCTGATGCCCCTTAGCCCAACCTACACGAATTAAGCTGCCACTGCAAAACCCTGCACAGCCTTCTTCAGCCGCAAATTAAATACCAGCAGCGCAATCGAAGTAATAACACCTATCCCTCCAAACAAACTCCACATCAGCATGGGTTGATGCATCTGCCGCGCCAGCACGGTATACGACCATCCCGACAACAGCCCTGCAAACAGATTGCCTAGTGCCATCGAGACGAAGTAATAACCCATGAACATCGCGGTTTTTCTTTTTGGAGCTATGGCTGCCACATATTCCTGACTCTTGGGTGAAGCGATCATTTCGCCCAAGGCAAATACAAACACAGCCATGCAGACGCTGACGCCGCCAAACAACAAGGCATTTGACAGACCTGCCATCCACAGGCTGAAGCTCAGCACGAGCGTACCCATGACCAGCACAGGTAAGGCTTTCCAGCGTTGTACATACGTGCTGATGGCAATTTGCAGGAGTACGACAGCACCAAAATCCAGATTGACGATGTATTCAGGATTGACCTGACGGTAAGTTTGACTCCAGTCTGCCGCCAGTTGCGCAGCACTGATTTTGCCTGCGTGCAGCGCCTGCAGGCCAGACTGTAATTGTTCCAGTGGCGGCATGACTTTGTAGTTCACCAGTTCAAGGCGTAATTGTTCCAGTAACTGAGTATCTGCATATGCCCCCAGCTTGGCGGCCAGGCCTGGCAAGACGTTCGCCAATTGTTCTACATTGACGGCAGCCAGAAAATCCAGCGCAGTCGGGCTGTATTTACCTATCAGCAGGACCAGGTCCTGGGTGTCGACAAAATCACGTATATACAAGGGCAGGGTAATGAAGAGCTGATTATAGATAGTCCAGAAGCCTGTCATGATGAGTAGGTAAATCACGAATTGTGCATTCCCTATGCGTATGCCTTGCTGGTACCAGTGCTGCTGGCGGCCCGATTTGTTCAGCGCGCTCCAGAGCAGGTTGATGCCCAGCCAGCCGGCCATCGCCATGAAATATTGCGCATAGCTGATACCACCTTTAGCCGCGATCATGATGCCTATGATGGCTGGTACCACCAGCAAGGCCAGCCTGCCATTACCCAGTACCTCCTGAGTTTCCAGCAAGACCTGGCGCAAGCCGCGCTGGTCGGTGCCAGCTTCGTGATGATCACCATCCTTGTACAGGAAAATCGCCGGTATGAAATTCAACAAGATCCAGAACGAGGACATGAGAAACACCATGTCCCAACTGATGGCGCGCACATAGCCAGCTACCAGTGGCCCCAGGAAACCACCGACATTCACCATCGTATAAAACACGCCAAATCCGAGACCGCGATTTGTGTCATCGGTAGTGCGGCCTATAGTACCGACCACCACCGGTTTGAAACAGGCAGCGCCGATAGCGACCGCCAGGAAGACGGCACAGAAACTCCAGAAGCCATGCACCTGACCCAGCAGGAAATAAGCCGGACACATGATACAAAAAGCAATCAGGAACATGCGCCGGTAACCATAGCGGTCAGCCAGTGCGCCGGTAATCACCGGCAGCAGATACAGCAGGAAGGGGATCATGCCTTGCAAGAAACCGCGCTCCTGGTCATTCAAACCCAGGCCACCTTGTGATACCGGGCTGGTCATGTATAAAGAGGACAGTGTGAAAAATCCATACCAGGCCAGGCGTTCAAAAATTTCCATGCTGTTCGCGACATAGAAATTTTTATGGAAAGGACTGCGGCCCGAAGAGGGAGAGGTAGTGGACATAGGTAGTTTTAAATTTCCAGCTCAAAGATCTTGGGTGCATGGCTAATGAAGCTATAGCCATCAGCGAGTACGACTACGTCATCTTCTATGCGTACACCACCATAGCCGGGGATATAGATGCCGGGTTCTATGGTGACGACGTAGTTTGCTTGAAACATGTCCTGGCAGACCGGACTGATGAAAGGCTGTTCATGCAGTTGTATGCCTACGCCATGACCCAACCCAGTACTGGTATAAGCGGCAAATTCCGAGGCCTGCAAAACATTGCTGGCTGCAGAACTGGTGACGATAGCTAACTGACCGGCATGCAGACTATCCAGTGCAGCTTGCTGTGCTTGTTGCACGATGCGGTACATATCGCTTTGTTGCGAGTTGGCCTTGCCAGCGACAAAGCTGCGCGTCATGTCCGAGCGATAGCCATTCACGACTGCACCAAAATCAATGACGATCAGATCGCCCTCACTCAAGGTTTTGGCTGACGGTATGCAATGTGGCAGGGCAGAGCGTGGGCCAAAACCGACTATGCTGGGGAAAGACAAACCTTCAGAGCCCAGTTTTTGCATGCGGTATTCAAGTTCAAGTGCAAAGTCACGTTCGCTGACGCTTATGCAGAGCAGAGGCATGCAGTCATGCAAGGCCTGGTCTGCAATCGCAGCTGCCTTGCGGATTTGTGCTATCTCCCATGCATCCTTGATTTTGCGCAATTCCTCTATTACGCCAGCACTGGACGTGCATGCAATGCCTGTCAACTCTTGCGCTATGCCTGACCATGTCTGCAAAGTGATATGTCCTGCTTCAAACAGCAGGCTGGTAATGTGCTTTTTATCCAGCACCTGGCGTATCGCCTGCCCCAGGCTTTGCTGATCACGGTTGCGACATATGATCTGGCAATCAAAGCATTCTTCTTCAGCCTGTTCGATGAAGCGATAATCAGTAATCAGAAAGACCTGATCCATCGTGACTATGCCATACGCCGCTTCACCAGAATAATTGGTGAGATAGCGCAGATTGTCGAGCGAGAAAACCAGTAAGGTTTGCTTCTCCTCAATGGACATGCGCTGGCGTAGTTTACTCAGTCTTTGTTCAAATTCAGCTTTCATCGGAATATGAATCCTTGTATCAGTGGATCTTGTGGGTCCAGATAAAAAGTACTGCGTCCTGTCACGTGGGCACTACCCTCCACGCGCGGGATGATGGCGCTGTGGTAGCCATAGCTTTGCGGATGATAGGCGGCTACCTTGAACTGGCTGCCGAGTATGCTTTCTATGATGATGTTCTCTCCCACCCGCAAAGCGCCACGTGCATGCAGGATGGCGGCCTGGCCGGACACGCCGCTGCCTGTCGGGCAGCGGTCCAGTTCGCCGTCGGCAAAAATGCAGACATTGCGACTATGCACGCCCGGTGTGGTGGATGGCGCAGAAAAGATGCAGCCATACAGGAAGCTGAGTTCATCATCAAAAGGGTGATGTATCGGTATTTGCGCCTGCACCGCAGCCTTGATGCTGCGCCCCATGGCGATGATCTGCCGGTGGTTATCAGCGGCCAATGACAGCCCCAGGCTGGGCGCATCCACATAGGCGTAATAAGCGCCACCATAAGCCAGTGTGACATTCACCTTACCCAGATCAGGCACGTCAACTGCTACGTCCAGGGCGGCGACAAAGGAAGGTACATTGTCAAAATAGGTGCGTGTAACTTTGCCGGCAGTCATTTCGGCATAGGCAGTGATTTGTCCGGCCGGCACATCTATCTTGATGGTAGTCATGGGCCCGGTGCTGGCCACTACACCGGCTTCCAGTGCCACCCTTGTCAGGGCGATGATGGCGTGACCGCACATGGTGCTATAGCCTTCGTTATGCAAGAACAGCGCACCAAAATCGCTGTCCACTCGCTCAGCGGCGACGATGATGCAACCATACATATCGGCATGGCCACGTGGTTCAAACATCAATGCCGTACGTAAATGATCGTAATGTGCCTGGCAATATTCACGCTTGTCGAGAATGCGTTTGCCCGGCAGAACCGGAAAACCAGCCGTGATGATGCGCAAGGGCTCGCCGCCGGTGTGGCAATCCAGACTGCTGATCTGCAAGATATCAGACGATGGTCGCCAACTCGAAAAAGCCATGGCTTGGTTTGCACTTGGCATGGTCACGCTCCTGCTCAGAATTCTGCTTCAAAAGTGTTGCTTCAAACGCGTCAGCTTAGAGTGCGTGAGCATGTCTGTCTTGACGGTTTGCCTGTTCCCTTGCGTGGAAATTGGCACAGCAAAAAAATATTTTGTCTGCTTAAAATTTCCGCAAATGTTTACGTATATTTAAAATATATTTATGATATATTAAAAATGACATGGGCAGTTTCACTGGAAATCAGTGAAGAAATGTCAGTGAGCTCTAGCAGGACAGCAGAGCTGGCGTCATCAAAAAAGCAGTAAAAGATGTTGCCTCAGAATAAGCACGCAGTTTGTAATCCAGGCGGTTTGTGCTTTGGCCAGCTAATTCACACAAGGGATTAGGAAGCAGCAAACAACACCACTGACACTGCGCAAGCGAGAAGAGCTGCGCGAGCTTCACATTCCAGGTAATACCCAACTCAGTAAGCAAGAAAATAAGCAAGAAAATAAGCAAGAAAATCAAGAAATATTATCCAGATCCGGAGCAGACAAAATGAAAGAAAAAGTATTATCCCATTCGCTGAGACTGATGTTCGCCAGCGGACTAGGTTTGAGTATTATGGCTGGCGCCAGCCAGGCGCAAGATACAACAGCGCCCATGCAGCGCGTGGAAGTGACAGGCTCATCCATCAAACGCATTAATCAGGAAACTGCCTTGCCTGTGCAGACCCTGTCACGCGCTGACATAGAAAAAAGTGGTGCGACCAACGTCGAAAGCCTGATCGCTGCTTTACCCAGCATGCAAGGGTTCAGCACTGCCAATCAAACCATCAATGGCGGTGGTGGCGGTTTGCAAACTGCTTCCATCCATAATATTGGCGCTGCTTACACTCTGGTCTTGTTGAATGGCCACAGACTGGCTTCATATGGTGCGGGTAGTACTGTTAACCTGGCCAGTATTCCTTTGTCTGCGGTTGAACGAGTGGAGATTCTGACGGATGGTGCATCGACACTGTATGGCTCAGATGCGATCGCTGGCGTCGTCAATTTTATTTTGCGCAAGAATCAGACTGATGCGGCTGTTGATTTCAGTTATACCCATCCGCAAGAGTCGGGTGGGAAATCATATCGCATCGGCATTTCCAAAGGCTTTGGTGATTTGGAGAAAGATGGCTATAACGTTTTGCTGTCGTATAGTCATGACGAGCAAAGCATGCTCAATGCCAATCAACGTTCGTTTGCTGATACCGGCGTCAGAAGATTTTCAGCCAATGGAAAAAACTATGCGACCTGGTTTTTGTCAGACAATTCCAGTCCATCGATAGCGCAGTTGAATTTCAAGAATGGTGCAGACCCCATTTTGTTCTCACCCAACTATTTGAAAGACAAAACCTGCGGGCCCAATACCTTCCAGGTAGAAAACCGTTGCCGCTACGATTATGCATCGACAGTGCAATTGATACCCGAATCAAAACGCGACAGTCTGTTTTCTTCGTTAAATTACAAACTCAATAGCGACACCACTATTTTTGCTGAAGCAGTCGTTTCCAACTTCAAGCAAACCGGTCGTTATGCACCGGCTGCACAGCCTTTGAACCTGGGTCTGGACAGCCCTTTGTTCGCCAAATATGTAACGCCTTATCTGGCTGGTCTTGGTGTTAATCCTGCTGATCTCGATTCAGCCAGAATGCGCCTGCGTATTTCTGATGCCGGTGGCCGCAATACTGCCTACACGACGGAAGCACAGCATCTGGTGCTGGGTGCAGAAGGCAATGCCTTTGGTTTTGACTATAACTTGTCGTACACGCATTCCATCTCCAAGCGCATTCGTGATTTTGCCGGTGGTTTTTTGAGCAAGGACAAATTCTACGCCATAGTTGATAGCGGCAAATACGATCCTTTTGCACCTGCTGGTTCTTCTGCTGCGATTCTGGCGCCAGCAGTCTTGCATGAAAACTGGTCCAGCTCCAAGAGTACACTGGATGTATTAAGTCTGCGTGGTTCACGCGAACTGTTCGCCATCGGCAGTGGTAAATCACAACTGGGTCTGGGTGTCGATTTCAGCAAGCAGCGTTATGACTACTTCGCTACGCCCATAGGTATGGGCACCAATGCCCTGCAACCAAATTATACTGATGCACCTCTGGGTGATTCTCCTGGTGATTTGCCGATTGCCGCCAGCCGTAAAAACTGGGGTAGCTTTGCAGAACTCTTGCTGCCCATCAGCAAGCAATTCGATGTGACCGCTGCGCTGCGCTACGATGATTACAGTGCCGTCACGAATACTGCCAATTTTGATGAACAGGGCAAGCCTATTGCTTCTGCCACGCAAGGTAACAAGGCTGACAAACTGACTTACAAACTGTCTGCTGCTTACCGCGCATTTGATAATCTCTTGTTGCGTGCTTCGTATGGTACGGGTTTCAAGATGGCCAGCATGAGCGATATCACATCACCGCTTATCCATAGCGGCAATACTGGCGGCACTTATCCTTGCCCGGTGAAATCACCAGATCCACGCGCTGTAAATTGCATGGGTTCTACCCAGTATGATGTATTGACTGGTGGTAATCGTTTGACCGGTGAAAACGGCTTGAAGCCGGAAGAATCTAAGCAAGCCAGTATGGGCATACGCATAGAACCTACATCCAGTCTGTCCCTGGGTCTGGACCTGTGGGATGTGAAAATGTCTAACCAGATCGCGCAATTGCCCGAAGCCATTGTCTTTGGTCACCCTGAGCGTTATCAAAACCTGTTCTCGACGTTCTATGAGCCAGGTCAGGGCGGCAATATCCTGGTCGGCACCCTGCCATCCTACAATATCGCCAATGCGCATTATCGCGGTATAGACTGGGATCACAGCTTCAAGACCGCTACACCTTTGGGCAAGCTGGCTTTGAACTGGACAGGTACTTATATGCTGATGTCTGACTTTGACATTCCTGGCAGCCCGACTGTGCGCAGTGTTGGCCGCTATGATGAAAATAACGCAGTAGCTTTCCGCGTCATCAGCAAGCTGGTGGCGACGCTGAAGACTTCAGACATTTTCACCCACGCCCTGACGATGAATTATCGCTCTGGCTATCACGATGCTTCAGCTTCTGTGCGTGAAGTAAATGCGAATGGCAGTTTTGGTGATTTTGCCACGGTCAAGCGCGATGTTTCTTCTTACACTACCTTTGACTGGCAGACGCGGGCGCAATTGCGCAAAAACCTGGCCCTGACTGTGGGTGTGCGCAATCTGTTCAACGTCAACCCGCCTTTGTCACTGAAAGAAGGCAATGGTGACCAGGTTGGTTACGATGGCCGTTATACCGATGCACTGGGCAGGACTTTCTATCTGACCGGTTCGTATAACTTCTGATCGGCTTGAACTAATCCGTACCCTGCAGAGTACTTTGATAGAGCAGGGTACGCTTAGTGCTGCAAATTGAAATAAGCGTAAGCCAATGCTGCCGCGATAAACAGGCAGATATAAATACCCAATGCAGAACCCTGGTTTTGCGCTGGGCTGCCTGGGCGGCGGGGTTTGTCAGTTTTGGCTGCCGGTTTTCTCTTTTGGTCCGTATCTGCTGCCATCAAGGCCAGGATGGGGCCGGGATCAAGTTTGACCAGCTTCGCATATGCGCGTGTGAAGCCTTTGACTATCGCCGCCTCAGGCAGGGCGGGATAGTCGTCTTTTTCCAGCGCGATGATTTGACGTGGTGCCATTTTCAATTGCGCCGCTACTTGTTCTATCGACCAACCCAACGCAGTGCGTCCCGCAGCCAGTTTGGCACCGGGGGAAGCAGCCAGTCTTTGTGCTTCGGCTTCCATCAAATCTGCTGCAATTGGTTGGCCCAGGCGAGATTCAATCAATTCCTGATAATGAAACGTACCTGTAACTTCTGACAGAGCAGGCTGACTATGTTCAGAATCTTTCATTACCCTTGCCTCATATATAACAATTATCCAAAACAATTGCGCAAATGCAAGCCATTGCATAAATGGCAGCAAACTATAACAATGAACTGAGCAGATCATGCTCGAGTTCATACCTGCGGTGCTCTACTATTTGCAAAGGCAGAAATCGATATTTAATTGATATCAAGTGTCGCACTTTGTCGCAATGTATGCTGCAAACAGCAAAACTTGGCCTCGCTGAGTCGCCGATTTCATGAGAATCGGGTAAGCTGCGAGTTCATGTTGACATGGCAAGATATTAACTTGGTGGTCGTTACAGCAAATAATCATTTATTTGCGCAATTGATACCATAATTGTTGCCAGAGTCAGCATAAAAAGCACTGTCGTAAGATTATCTCAAACTGCCTGTTCAGGATACTAATTTTATAGGCGATACAAAATGGTTTTGGAGTGCCACTAATGATTAAAATTGCCGTTGTTTCTTACAATAACGAAGCACCAGCCGATCCGGTTTCTGCGGTATTCGGCCCGGAACCAGCTACGATAGGACGAAATGTAGAGAATTTCCTGGCTCTGCCCGACCCTAAACACTTTGTTTCTCGTACCCAGGCCAATATCTGGAGTACTGGCAGCCAGCATTTCATTAATAACCTGAGCCTGGCTAATCCCGTCTCTATTAACGGCAAGGAAATAGTGGCAGAAACTGCTGTTGAATTTCATGCAGGCGATCAAATACAGGTAGGTTTGTACGTATTGCGGGCAGAAGCTGTTGAGTCAACTGAATCAGCTGAATCGACAAGCAGTCCTGTTGCCGTTGATGCAGTAGTGCAGGTGGAAGCTGTGCCTGATGTACAAAAAGACCACGTAAGTGATGAAGTAAAAAGCAATGAAATAAAAACAAATATCCAGGCAGAAGTCCTGCCAGCAAGTCAATCAGCAGTACGCCTGCAAGCAGGAAAAGACAGTTCTCCAGCACAACCTCCGCAATTTTTGTTGCGCCCTGAAGCGAGTACTTCACAGACAGGTGCAGCCGTTCAGACTGAAACCGTGGTTACTGATGCTCAGCCCTTACAGGCAAGTGCTACAAAACCCGACCTTGCAAAAGCCGGCAGCGCAGCAGGCAATGCCACGGCTAATGCCAATGAGCTTATTCAAGCTTTTTTGCAGGGAGCAGGTCTGCAACAATTGAATCTTTCGTCCGGTCTGACCGTGGAGCTGATGGAAACCCTGGGCAAATTCATGGCAACTTCGGTTCAGGGGGCGATGGAAGAGCTTTCACAGCGTGCCTTACTCAAGCGTGAAGTGAAAGCAGAAGTAACCATGGTTGTCTTAAGGGAAAACAATCCTTTAAAATTTTTCCCTGACAGTAAAACTGTGCTGACCCAGATGCTGCGTAAAAAGATGCCAGGTTTTATGGCACCGGCAGAGGCGATGGAAGATGCTTTTTTTGACATACGTACCCATCAGATGGGAGTGGCTGCAGGTACCCGCGCCATTACGGATGCTATCCTGAAGACCTTGCAGCCCAGCCATGTCGAAGCGCAATTGGGTACGCCAGGCCTGATGGACCAGATCAACCCGGCACGCCGCAAGGCAGCCATGTGGGATCAGTTTAATGCCTTGTATGACGGTATTTCGTCAGGTAAGAAAGATGAATTTCAGGCGATGTTTGGCAAGGAATTTTTGCTCGCCTATGAAAAAGAAGTAGAAAAAGCAGAGTCAAACCGCTAGTTTTCTGTGCATAAACCTAACCTTAGCCTAGCCATGCATCTGGACACTGCGCAATTTACTGCCATTGGTACCCGCAAAACCAATGAAGATGCACTGGCCTGGGCAAATGAGGACGAACTTGCCTGTTTTGTCCTGGCCGACGGTACGGGTGGCCACTCCGGTGGTGAAATCGCGGCCAGGCTGGCGATTGATGCTGTCATAGAAAAATTCGTGCAGGAAGCCTCGTTCAGTGCCAGGGCCTTGCGCTCTTACCTGGATTGGGCCATTTTGAAAGTGGCACAAAGCAAGCACGATAATCTGAGCCAGCGGGAAATGAGCACCACCATCGCCGCGATACTGATAGACCAGAGTAATCGCTGTGCCTTGTGGGCGCATATGGGGGATACCAGGATCTACCAGTTTCGTCAGGGCAGGATCAAGGCGGTATCAAAAGACCACAGCCAGGCTCAGCGCCTGGTTGATGCAGGTATGGCCGACCAGTCGCGCATACGCCAGCATCCTCATCGTAACAGGCTGTTTGCTGCCATAGGCGCAGAAGGCGACAACGCCCCCGAAGTGACGGCAGATGCCCTAGAATTACATAACGGTGACGCCTTTCTCATGTGTACGGATGGTTTTTGGGAGTGGGTACATGAGCATGAAATGGAATTTTGCCTGGCAACGACCAACAGTAGCGAGGCCTGGTTAAGTAAAATGAATGCCATCGCAGAAAAAAATATTAATACGTCAAAGGCAATTAACAGGGATAATTTCTCGGCTTTTGCAATTTGTCTGTATGACGAACAGGTAAAACGCTGAATTAACGCGAACCGGAAGCCGGGAATGTGAATAACACGCCGCTTCTGCTTCAATAAAGAAACTAAGATCCGAGTCAGCCTTGAACACAGAAAAAGTACTCGCCACTGCAGCACCAACTGCATTTCATGCAGGTACCGAGAATTGTCTCGCTGTCGGCACGCGGCTAAATGACTTTGAAATCACCGGTGTTTTGGGTGAGGGTGGCTTTGGTATTGTGTATCTGGCCTTTGACCATTCCCTGCAACGCACAGTTGCCATCAAGGAATACATGCCGGGAGCGCTGGCCGGCCGTTCTGCCGATACCAGTGTGACGGTCAGGTCAGAGCGTCACAAAGCCACTTTTGAAGCCGGTTTGAAGAGCTTTATCAATGAGGCGCGCCTGCTGGCACAATTTGATCACCCTTCGCTGGTCAAGGTGTACCGCTTCTGGGAAGAAAACAAGACCGCCTACATGGTCATGCGTCATTATGACGGCCATACCCTCAAGCAAATCGTCAATAAACGCCCCAAGCTGGTGACTGAGGCCTGGCTGCGGTTCATCTTCAAGCAGATACTTGAAGCGCTGGACACCTTGTACCGCTCAAAAATCCTGCACAGGGATATTTCACCTGACAATATCATCGTGCAAAAGAATGGTGTGGCAGTCTTGCTGGACTTTGGTTCTGCCCGCCAGATTATTGGTGACATGACACAAGGCATGACGGTTATCCTCAAGCCCGGTTATGCGCCTATAGAGCAATATGCTGACGATGTGGAAATGCCCCAGGGTTCCTGGACGGATATCTATGCGCTGGCAGCTGTCATGTATTTCGCCATCATGAAATCACCACCGCCAATATCGGTAGGCCGTGTCGTGAAAGACACCATGATGCCCTTGCAGGATGGCGAGCATGCGGGCTTTAGCACCAAGTTCCTGAAAGGCATAGACCTGGCGCTGGCAATACAGCCGCAAGATCGCCCGCAAAGCATGGATGAATTCCGCCAGCTGTTGGGGATCAGTTCCTTTGCATCTGTACGCAAATCGCGCAAGGGCCGGGAGGAGCATGCTGCGGGCATCGCAGAGGGACAGGATCATCAGGTCCATGCATTGCCCGTCAAGGATGTGGCAGCCGTCAAAACACACAGGCCGGAAACCAGGACTGCAGAAGGTGGGGCAAGCGCGCAAGCAAAGTCTGGCAAGCTTTTGTTTCCCATGTTGGCAGTAGCTGCAGTACTGGTACTGGTAATCGCCTATTTAGCCAGCCGCCAGGGAGCGAACAAGCCTGGCCAAACGCTGCTTGCTGCTCCAGCCCCCGCCTCTACTGCTGCATCTGCGCCGCAGTCAGTGCCTGCTCCGGCATCTGCTGCCGTGGCTGCTCCAGCAGAAAAGCCTGCAGTAGCCGCTGCCAGCAATGCCGCCCCTGCAACTGCCAGCGCGGTAGAAGCGGCAGACAAGCCAGATCCAGAAAAACTGGCATGGGACAAGCTCAAGGACGATAATACTGTTACGCTGGAAGCGCTGAACGCATTTTTGCAGCAATACCCGCAGGGTAAATTTACCGATGTTGCACAAGCGCGCCTGAAGGAAGTGAAAGCGGCCAAGGCTGCGGCAGCCAGCAAGCTTAACCTGAAGCTGGCAATCAAGCCCTGGGGCACGGTTTTTGTTGATGGCGTACAGCAAGGGGCCAGTCCGCCTCTCAAGCATTTAAGTCTGGCTGCAGGCAAGCACAAGATCAGGGTAACCAATCCTGGTTTCCCCGATTTCATTACCGAAATCGAAGCAGGGAAAAGTAATACTGCAACCATCGAACATGAGTTCACGAATAAGTAAAGTGCAAGAAAAATGAATAAATTAGCCCAAATGCTGTATGTGACGGGCCTGGTGGTGGTGTGTACCATCTTGCAGGGCTGCGAAACACCGCCCAAACAGGCTCCTGCTCCCAAGCCTGTTGTGAAGCCAAAAGAACTTCCGCCACCGCCGCCACCGCCACCAGTGGAGCCGGCAGTCCCTTTGCTGAGCTCAGATGTGCAAGCCTTGAAAGATGGTACGGCGCTGTATGATGGTGGTGACTACAATGGTGCCATCAAAAAACTGAGTGGCAATGAAATCTGGAACGGGCATAACAAGGACGTGCAATTAAGTGCCCTGAAGCTCATGGCCTTCAGCTACTGCGTTACATCCCGCACGCAGTTGTGTCGCCAGCAATTTGACAAGGCCCTGAAGCTGGACCCGGCTTTCAATTTGTCTGCTGCTGAAATCGGCCATCCTGTCTGGGGACCGGTATTTTTGAAATCAAAAAATGCAGTCAAGGCACCAGCCCCAGCCAAGAAAAAAGAAAGCACCGCAGTAATCAAGTAAGCAAAAATAAGCGGTAAGTGAGCCTGTGTGTGAATAACTGCTACCGGCACAAAATATGCCGGTAGCAGGTATTAATCACGACCAAATGGTGCATCGACCGCATGGCTTTGGCCCGTGAACCAGCGCGGCCCTTGTTCTGTCATATAGAAATGGTCTTCCAGGCGTATGCCAAATTCGCCTTCTATGCAGATCATGGGTTCATTGCTGAAACACATGCCAGCTGCCAGTGGGCGCATATTGCCCTTGACCAGATAAGTCCATTCATGAATGTCCAGGCCTATGCCATGGCCAGTGCGGTGCGGCAGGCCAGGTAACTGATAGTCAGGGCCAAAACCGGCGGCAGCCAATACCTTTCTGGCGGCTGCATCAACTTGCTCACACGGCACGCCGATTTGTGCCGCATCAAAGGCTGCTGCCTGGGCGGCTTTCTCCAACTCCCAGATATCGCGCTGACGCTGGCTGGGTTTGCCAAACACATAGCTGCGCGTGATGTCCGAGTTATAGCCATGCAGCTTACAACCGGTATCGATGAGTACCATGTCCCCTTCACGCAGGAATTGTTCGCCGTCCGGGCCATGTGGCATGGCGGTGGCTGCACCAAAACTGACGATGCAAAATGTGGATGCGCTGCCACCATAAGCGCGGTGTGCCTGGTCAATAAATCGGGCGACTTCAAAAGAAGAAATACCTTCATGCAAAATTTTTGCTGCCTTCTTTTGTACTTCCAGCGTCAGGTTCTTGACCTTTTGCATGATGGCCAGCTCCGCTGCTGATTTATGCATGCGGCATTCAGCCGTGATGCTGGCGGCATTGATGATTTGTGCCAGCGGCAAGACACGGCGCAAGCCATCGAAGACAAAGAAGGGCGCGTTTTCATCAAGGGCGATTGTGGCTGTTTTATAACCAGCATCCAGCAAGAAGTTTTTGATCAGCAGGCAAGGGTCATCTTCTTCTTGCCACAGGCGGATGTCGGCATCTGCGCCAAGGGTTTCACGCAACTTGGAATCTTCAAAGGCCGGGCAGAGATATGTCAGCCTGGCGTCCGGTGTCATTACAACGGCAGTCAGGCGCTCACTGGGGTACCAGCGCAGGCCGGTGAAATAATACAGGCTGCTGCCAGCAGGCAGGATCATGGCATCAACGCCATGATCCTGCATCAGTCTGGCAGCTTTTTCTACTCTGGCCTGGCGCTCTGCTGCGCTGATGGGGCTGACATCGCTCAAGTCTGTCTGGATGCTGGCTAATTCTGTGGCTGCTGTGGAACCGCCTATGCCAAAGTTCATATTTCTGCCCATGCTAAAGAAAAAAGAGGGGTCAGCATAAGGTCTCTTGCCAGGATTGTCTTGATCATTTTCACTCTACATCATGCGGAAATGGGCATAGGAAAAACAAATCCCGGCGCTGTACACGCCGGGATTCATGGATAACTCCCTTCACAAGACAGGATGCTATCTTTTTTGCTTATTTGAATTTATAGCTCAAATTCAAATAGACATAACGTCCGCGCGGATTGCCCCAGCTAGAGTTGTAGCCCATGCTGGAGGTCGCATCAAATGAAGGATCGCGATTAAACAGATTATTCGCACCTGCGCGCAACACCATATTTTTCCAGCCTGAATACGACATGGATGCATCTATCGTCGTCATAGGCGATACCACGCCACCATTGGTGTAGAGATCGTACCAAGAGTTGATGACCAGGTTAGGCGTGCGGTCTATGCGGAAACCAGCAGTATAATTTGCCCGTGTTGTCGCCGACCATGGACCCATATCCCAACTGACCCCGAGATTTGCCAGCAAGCGCGGGTTATTATATTCACCCGTATCACAAGACGTATTGTCGGGACAGTTGATATACACATTGTCCGCCAATAATTTGGTGTTGTACTTGATGGTATAGGTGGCTTCACCGGAGATCTTGAATTTGCCAAAGTTTGGTGTGCGCAGGGTGTAGGCAAAATCTGCATCTATACCAGAGGTATGTGCTTCAAAGCGATTGACGAAACCCGTGGTTAGCGCTTTCAGTTGGCCGCGCAATGGACCCAGGCGTGCTTTGTCTGCTGCAGACAAAGTTGCATAGGCAGCGATGTCTTCTGGTGTAACTGCGGCACGGGTGACGTTGGCCTTGTAGGCGCCATCTTCATTACCCAGGACTGTCACTGTATCAAGGACATCAATCTTGTTGCTCCATTTGATGTCAAAGTAAGTCATGCCCAGGCTCAAGTCCTTGATAGGCTCAAACACAAAACCGATATTGTATTGATTGGACTTTTCGGGCTTCAAGTCCTTGGTCCCGGCATTTTTTGTATTGACCTGGGTGCTGCAAAAGCGATCAAAATAAGAATCCCCGCCAACACAGCGTTTGATATCGTTGACTGTATAGAAAACGTCACGACCCTGGCTGAAGCGTTGCGGCAACGACGGTCCCACCATGCCGGTACTGTAATTCGCGCGTAACAGGAAGGTTTTATCCGCGTTCCATAAGACACCCAGTTTAGGGTTGGTGGTGTTACCGGCCAGTTCATAGCGATCATGACGGACAGCTGCTTGTACTTCAAGATTCTTTAACACAGGTATGCGCATTTCGCCGTACAGGGCTGACAGTGATTCTGAACCACGTATGGCAGGAAGCACAGCGTATTTTGCCAGCAGACCCTGTTGCCAGTCACTTGAGGGATTGTAATCCAGTGAATTCTTACGGAATTCGGAGCCTATGGAGACGCCAATTGCACCACCTGGCAAGCTACCGAATTCTGTAGAAGTTTGCAGCTTGATCGAGTCAGACTTGCTCTTGGCTTTGACATACATATTGCCAGCCAGCTCATTGATCAGGGCAGCCGGGTTTTTGTTTGCGCCGAAAGGATTGTAGCGGCCATCTTCTATGGCTTTATTGAAGGCTTCCAGCTTGTAGGAGCCCAGAGTAGTGGCATTAGTGTCTTCCACAGTATGGGCAAGTGTTACTGACCAATCCCACGTGCCAACCTGGCCTTTCAATCCGCCAACCAGCCACAGGGTATTGAGATCCGTTTCCAGGCCGCCTTCACCAGGAAAGTTGGCTCTGATCGTCACAGTCTTGCCATAAGTGTTGAAGGGATTGCTGGCGGGGACAGAAATATTGCCGCGGTCGCGGTTTTGCAGCCAGGATGTTTCGCCGTAGATGCGTTTGTGATACTTGGTCACAAAGGCTGAAGCAAATGCCGTCATCTCTGGACTGATGTCCCAGTTGGCATTGAGCGTTCCACCAAAGCGCTTGGTGGGTTTGACCAGGTCGGAAAACTCGGCAGTGCCGTGCAAGCAGCCATTCCGGATCGCGGATGGAAACCAGTCTGCGCCGCTAGGGTAGGGCATCTGGGCGCTTTTGGCACATTCAGGATCAGGGAACCGGTTTGAACCAATGGCCAGTGTGCCTGGGCCCGCCTGTCCATTGGCGATCGCGCCATAGACGTTGGCATACTGCACGCCGCCGGGTTTGTTGGTGAAGTCTATATGATTGGCCCAATCACGATCCACACCACGTATGCGTTTTTGCTCTTCAGCCGATAAGCTGTACGAAATATTGTATTTATCCGTTTCGCGGTTACCGAAGCCGCCAGTCAGAGAGAATTTGCTGACATCGCCACCACCGCTTGTCGTTTTACCATAGCCGGCGCTGACCTCAAATCCTTCATAGTTGCTACGCATGATAAAGTTGATGACACCACCTACAGCATCTGTGCCATAAATGGCTGAAGCACCATCCTTGAGCACTTCTATGCGTTCAATTGCAGCCAGGGGGATGGAGTTGATGTCGACCGATGTAAAACCGTCAGAATCATCCGAACCCGAAACTGGCAGGCGATTACCATTAAGTAAAATCAAGGTGGGCATACCGCGCAGGCTGGCAGTTGCCGCACCATTTCTGAAATTATTGCCGTCCGTGAATTCTGAGCCATTGCCACCAGCAGAAGTCAGGTTGCGCATCAAATCAAGCACTGACTCTGCACCGGAGCGCAATATCTGTTCCTTGGAGATAACGGTAATAGGCGAAACACCCTCCACTTCCAGGCGTTTGATATTTGAACCGGTCACGACCACTTTTTGTACTGGCGCAGCATCTTGTGCATAGCTGCTTTGTAGTCCTATCAGTGCCAGGGAAATGGCCAATGCGGATTTTTTCATGTTGGGTAAAGTTTTCAAAGTATGCTCCATAGTTTTGAGGTTGCCCTCAGTCTCACCATTCAATCCCTCAAATGAACAGCCACCTCCATTTCACTTTGCGTCAGCACGTGTGCATGGATATCTTTCGGGTCTGGCTCTTGCTTTTTCTGTTACCAGCCAGGCCAGCCTTCTCTTTATGTAGTGCAAATTCATGTTCAGTTTTTCACCCTGCTTTAAGCGGCAGCAGTGGTTTTTCTGCCAGCATGTCATTGCTGATCACTACCAAAATCTGGGTGAAAAACAAGAAATCCAAATTCTGGCGGGACTCAAATGTACCAATATAAATATATTTAAGGTATATTAATAAAATATTTGAGACATATTTACAACGAACTGATATCAAGATATAAATCTTGTTTGCAGAAGAGAAATGAAAAAGGAGACGGAGTTGAAAATCAGAAATAGTGGGGTGCTGGTCTTGCCTTTGCTGGCTTTAGGACTGGCCGCCTGTAGCACGAATCCGCAGCAAATATCTGCTCAACGTGACCTGGAGCGCGATCAGCAAATACAAAAAGTGCTGACGCATGTACATCAGTGCAGCCCGACCCTGAGCTTGCGCTCGCAAGCCTTGACGCCAGATGATGAGCGCAAGTCTTGCCAGATGCTGGGCGCGTTGGAGCAGCAGTTCCATGGTATTTTCGGCACGGCAGGCAAGCCGGTAAAGGATGACCATAACGGCAGCCTGAGGGCCAACATCTATCAGTCCAAGGAAGACTTCATCAAATATGCGACCCAGCATTTTGATATGCCTACCAATAATGGCGGCATGTATCTGGAGGGCTATCCAGAACGTCCGGGTAATCAGGCCGAGTTTGTAGCGAACCAGAAAAAAGATGGAAGCATCCTCAATCTGGGTCATGAGTACGTACATTATCTGGATGGGCGCTTCAATCTGTATGGCGACTTTTGTGCCAACCTGCATGACTCGCATGCGCCACCGGAAAACTGTGCCAAGCCTGCGCCACTGACACCTTACCTGGTGTGGTGGACAGAAGGCATCGCAGAATATGTGTCCAAGGGCAAGGATAATCTACCAGCCATCAAGGTTGCCGCTGAAAAGAAATATGCATTGAGCCAGTTATTCGATACGGGCTATGAAAACAATAATGGGACGGAGAGGGTATATAGCTGGGGCTATCTGGCCGTGCGTTTCATGATGGAAAAACACAGGCCAGAGATAGACAAGATGCTGGTGTTTACACGCAGTGGCGATTATCCGCGCTATCAATCTCTGGTCAGGTCCTGGGGTACCAGCATGGATAAAGAGTTTGCTACATGGCTTGATAGTCTTGGCAAAGTGTAGTTAAAAGAATGAGGCCAAGCACTCGCGCCCGGCTTCATTTTTATTAGGACTTGCGCAAAATCGCCCCAGCTGCGTTACAGCGCCTAGCCGTACTAAAGTACTGTCTTCGTCGCCGCGGTATAGTCGGGGTTTCAGACAATGTTTTGTCTGCCGACGTAACGAACCTCCCTTGTAAGGGAGGTTTCCTAAAGCGATAGGTGCAGTTGGGGTTTCGGACAACATGTTGCCCGCCAACGCAACGAACCTCCCTTGCAAGGGAGGTTTCCTAAAGCGATAGCCTTGCTGGGACAATTTTGCGCAAGTCCTAACTTATTTTTCAGTAACCAGCAGATTTTGATTTTCTAGGTACAGGCACAAAATCAAATTGCCACTTGATGGGAGCTGACTGATCATTGACTTTGACAGCCTGGCTCAGCGCCGGTTTGATGCTGCCCAGATTAGGGTGCCAAGCCTTGATTTCGTAATTGCCATCTGGCAGTTTATCGAGCATGGCAGAGCCGTTCTGGTCGGTCTTGACGAAGTAGGGTGTATCGAGCACCAGTACATAGGCACGCATCCAGTTATGCAAGAGGCAGTAGACGATGACGATGCCGGGTTTGTCGAAGATGACGGGTGGTGGCACCACGCCGCGCTCGTACGTCTTGATCTCAAATTCCTTGATTGCCGAGAATGATTTCACATGATGTTCCATCTTGTCATAGTTGGGGAACTTGACTTGTGAGCCCGTGCGTATCGCCGTTACATATGGTGAAAACTGCATGTCACTTTGCGATATTGTGGCTTCTGTTTTCTCTGATGCAGGCAAGGGTATACCTGTCGGTGTCGCGTACACCACCACATCACTCATGGGGTTACCATTTTTATCGACAGCCTGGAAATTCAGTTTGGCAGCATGCGCCAACATGGGCGAACTTGCTGCCAGCATCAGTGTCACCGTCTGCGCCAGGGTGAGTAAGGTACGATACTTTTGCAGAAATAATGGATTCATCTTTTTTCCTGTCTTTACATTGCTCATTTGGTGACGATAGGACGCTGCATGGGTGCCAGTTTGGCGATCAGCTTGTTTTGTACTGATGATGGTACTTCATGTTTTTCCATGGCGATTTGCAAGTCCTCTGCCAAGGCATTGAAATGAGCATTCGTGACTTGCATATCCTTGTGCGCCTCTGCCATGCTGCGGCCACTGTATTTGCAAGGGCCACCGCTGAGCTCACAGAATTGCTCGGTCAGCAAACTGGCCAGTCTTTCAGTATCCGTTTCCTTGAAAGCCTTGTTGATGCGTACGTCGTCCAGCACGATGGCGACGAAGGAGTTGACGAAAGTGCTAATGCCAGTTTTGCCGCCCAGGCTTTGGTACAGGGCGTCACTGCCGGTTTGCGCGTGGGCAGACAAGCTAGTGAGCAGGAAGACGCTGATGGCGATTTTGCCGATACGGGAGAGAATTGTATTCATGATGTGATCTTTCTAATGTGTAGCTGTCAGTGGGCGCTCAGAATCCGGCTTGCAGGGACAAGTACCAGCCACGCTGATTTTTTGGATTGAAAATGGTGATGTCGCCCAGCGTCGCATAGGCAGCGGTGACAGACACATTTTTGCCCGGGAACCAGGCGATGAAGACATCGTAATAATCTTTTTCATTATCCACGCCGAGATTGCGCGGCTTCATGCGGTACTCCGCACCGACTGCCAGTTTGCGGTTGATCAGATAAGCGGCTGAAGTTTCCAGCATAGGTTTGTAGCTGTCTTTCTTGTCGCCACCAAAGCCCAGTATGCCCATCTGGTTGGCCTTGGTCATGCGCACCGTGCCGTTCAGCAGCAGGCTTTGTTCTAGCAAGATCTTGGTGGCCGAAACATAATAGTCAACACCGCTGTCATCCTTGGCACCGAGTTGTTTGACGTTCGTCACACCCAGTGCACCCAGACCACCTATGCCCTTGTTGCGCTTATACATGGCACCGACGGCAATTTGTGGCATCCAGCTGTCTTGCTCATATACAGCATCGCCAGCGACCTTGATTTTGACACCCAAAATATCCTGTTTGATATTCAGGGCGTTCAAGGGTGCCAGTGCGCCGGTAAATTCCTGGCTGGCGAGCGACAGCTCTACCCGGTCGGCGATGCCGGCAGCGACGCCGTAGGTTTTCAGGCTGTAATCCTGGGTGTTGACCTGGGTGTAGTGGGCATTGGCGCCGTAACTGTCACGGGTGCCGTAACCAGTGATCAACGCCCATGGAGTCAGACCGCCACCACCTGCGCCTTCAAGCTGGCTGACGCCGCCAGTGGCAATGAGTTTGCCCATGTCCGGCTTCATCATGTCCTGAGCCTGGCTGGCCTGCATGCAGGCAGCACTGCTGCCCAATAAAGCCAGAGCGACGAAGTTTTTCTTTATTTGCATCATATTTCCTCTTGATCAAGCGGCAATTTCGCACGGAAAACCGTGCATCTGCTCTATATACGAAGATGACTGAAAATCAGATTCAGAATTGATGCAAAAAAGGAGAAAAGTATTACTGTTTTGGCTTGGGGAAAACGATATCGCGTTTCATCGGTGCCAGCAAGGCCATCAGGCGGTTTTGCGTGGCAGGCGGGATAGCCAGTTTATCCATGGCGATTTGTACATCTTCTGCCAGCGCAAAAAATTGTGCAGCATTGATGCCCAGACCCTGATGCACGGTTTTCATGTCGTCACCAGTGTATTGACAAGGGCCTGCACTGATGACGCAAAATTGCTCTTTCAGTAATTGTGCCAAACGGGGAATATTGGTTTCCTTGAATGAGGCCTTGATACGCTCATCCTGCAGGATGATGAGCAAGGCTTCATCAACGATCTGACTGACACCGCTCTCACTTCCCAGGGCCTGATACAGAGTTTGCGGTGCCAGTTGGGCATAGGCAGAAGAGGTAGCCGTCGCTGCGGCGAACAGAAAAAATGCCAAAACAGTAGCAGGTTTAATGATGTTCATACGCATCCCTCAATTGCCGATTTGCAGTGACAAATACCAGCCACGCTGGTTTTTGGGATTGAAGACGGTGATGTCACCCAGATGGGCATAAGCCAGTGTCAGGGATACTGCCTTGCCCGGGAACCAGGCCAGGAAGGCATCGTAATAAGCTTTTTCATTATCCAGCGCCAAATTTTGCGGCTTGCTGCGGTATTCCAGACCAGCCACCAGTTTGCGGTTGATCAGGTAGCCCAGCGACACCTCAGGCAAGAGCTGATAGCGATTGCGCTTGTCACCACCAAAACCCAGCAAGCCCATTTGATTGGCTTTGCTCAGACGTACAGTGCCGTTGAGCAGCAGGCTGTGATCCAGTATCAGCTTGGTGGCAGACAGATAATAATCCACGCCAGTGTCACCCACCGCACCCAGTTGTTTGACACTGGTGACGCCCAGTGCCTCCAGACCTTTGACTGCGTGATTACGCTTGTACATGGCACCGATGGCGACCTGAGGTTGCCAGTTGTCCTGATCGGTAACCAGGTCGCCAGCGACTTTGAGTTTGATGCCGACGATGTCCTGCTGTAATTCCAGCTTGTCCAAAGGGGCCAGACTGCCATTGAACTTTTGTGTTGCCAGAGACATTTCCAGCCTGTCGGCGATACCCACAGCAACACCATAAGTGTGCAAGCGATAGTCCTGGGTACTGACCTGGGTGATATGCGCATTGACACCATAGCTGTCTTCACTGCCGTAACCGGTAATGGTCGCCCAGGGCGTCAGGCCACCGCCGCCTGCACCTTCGAGTTGTATTACACCCCCGGTAGCCAGCAACCTGCCTTTGTCGGGCAGGGGCAGACTCTGTGCAGTTGCGGCACTGTGGTATGCAAGGCAGCCTGCTAGCAGGCTGGCAATGAGCTTGGGTTTCTGGTACGGCATGAAGGCAATTCTTGGCGGCTTGTCCCGGTAATCCAGCTTGCGGCTGGTGCTGGGTTTCTTTATACAAGTTAGTCAGATGTTGCACAAGACCAATTAACGCTTTGCCACAAGTGTGTCGGATTTGTGAATTGCAGCTTCCCTGACTGCAGGTTTGAGTCTGGCTTGTGCTTTTGCCTGGCCAAGTCTGGCAGCTTCCTGCAAATCGGCCTGCTCTTGTGCACCTTGCAGCATAGCCAACTGGGTGAACAGATTCAAGGCCAGGTGATAGTCATGTCTGTCGAGGGCGACATCGGCAAGAACGCTGATGGTCAAGGCATAATTGCGCGAGCCGGTTAACCTGGATAACTGTTCCAGTGCTTCATGCAACATCTGGTCAGCCGCATCGAGTGAACCCATTTTTCGCAAAGTGTCGCCGATTTGCATCAGGCAATTCCCTATGCTGGGTGCCCAGCCCGTAGGTTTGGCAAGCTTCAATGCTTTTTGCAGCCATTCAAGCGCGGTTTCAAAATCATCTGTCTTGCTGTAGCTGTAACCTATATTTGCCGCTGTCAGGA
This sequence comes from Undibacterium sp. FW305-107, assembly GCF_058788535.1. Lineage (NCBI taxonomy): Bacteria > Pseudomonadati > Pseudomonadota > Betaproteobacteria > Burkholderiales > Oxalobacteraceae > Undibacterium > Undibacterium sp. FW305-107. Next base: position 165,504 of record NZ_JBYTAV010000004.1, on the reverse strand, counting down.
TGGCGCGGCGTATCTGGCCAGAATCAAGACAGGCTTGATATGCCTTGCTTAAATGCGCCACAGAATCGTCCAGCTGACCATTTAAGCCCGCATGCAAACCTAGAAAATCGTCCATCAAGGCCGCCAGGCCAGGATGGATTTCCCTGGGGAGGTTTCTGGAGCCGAAATGGCGGTCAAAATAAGACTTGGCCAATTTGTCGTCGCGCATGACTGCAACCCTGGCCAGGGCGGCAGCCGTACATTGCTTGCGCAGGACATCGTCCCCCTTGCTGGCTTCATCGATGGAAATGGCCATCTCTATGTCACATTCAACATGCTTGCCCTGATCCGAGAAGATGAAGCCCAGTATGCGGTGGGCGTCGCTGAGGGCAGCTGGATCCAGATGTACGTCGGGGTGGCGGAGTATGGCGTGGATGATGGCCGCCGCACTGTCAAGGTCGGCATGCAGCCATTTTTCTTCTGCCCTGATCAATTGCAGGCGCAGGTAAACCAGAGCCTTGTCGGTGTCTGTCCTGGCTGAGTTGTTCAGTAATTTGCTGACCTGCTCGCACAAGTTCAGGGCACGACTACTATCGCGCTGACGCAGGTGCCAGGCCAGTGTGAGCAACTCGTCAAGTTGTTCTTGCACCACCATTCCGGTCAAACGCTGCTCTAACCGCGTAACTTCACTATCGGTGGCGTATAAGTCCATGGTATGTTGGTTGCTCAAAAGAAATTTTTCATGAGAGTAACCGATTCAATTAATAAAAGAAATGGATGAAAAGTTAAGCTGACATTAGTATTCGATCTGGTCCGGCCAGTTCATTTACCACAATACGCAAGATTTAATCTCTGTGTTGCCACATAAGATGGTTTTAACAATTTTTAACGGTATATACTAAAGCCCCCTGATTTTTCTTCACTGGATAATTAAATGGCATTTCGGCCGTTGGCAGGATGGCGTGAAGTGCTTGTGTGGACGCAGGGCAGTGCAGGACAGAACACCGAACAGAAATTTCCGATAGCTTTTTTTGAGCCCAATTGAGCCCAAGTATGAGTCGTTCTTCTTTGCGTCGAGAACTGGTGATACCCATCATAGTCCTGGTGATAGGCGTATCCGCCGCTATAGGCTGGGTCTCCATGAAGGCCGGGACAGATGCCGTCTATACGCTGACACAGCGGATTCTGGGCGACATGGTCAACCGCATCAACCTGGCGACTGAAAAACACCTGGATGGTGCCCTGATTGCACTGGAGTCGGTAGCGCCCAGCCCTACCAATTTACCCAAAGAACAGAATTTTTCTGCTGACATGAAAGCCCTGGAAGAGAAATTCTGGGCTGCCAGCGGCTTGTTCATGGATGTCAACAACTATGTCTACTTTGGCGGTAGCGACGGGCGTTTTGTTGGTGTCTACAGAATTTCCAAGGAAATGGTGCAGTTGTTCTGGCGTGAACCTGACAGCGACAAGCGCACAGTTTATCGCGTGAGTCATGTGGGTGACCGTTCGAATGTCTTGCGCAGTGATGATTTTGATCCGCGACTGCGCCCCTGGTACAAGACTGCACAAACGTCGGAAAGACCGGTCTGGTCAAAAATCTATAATAATTTTTCTTTCCATTATCCGACCATTACGCTGGCAAAAGCCGTTTATCAGAAGAACCATGAATTTGCCGGTGTCATGGCAACTGACCTGACACTTAAGGAATTATCCAATTTCCTGCGCAAGCTGGAAATCAGCAAGAACAGTGTTGCCTACATCGTCGATGCGGATGGCTATATCGTCGCCACTTCTGGCCAGGAATTGCCCGAACGAACAGTTAACGGCACACCCGAGCGCATGCGTGCCATTGATATGAAAACACCGCTGATCAGTGAGACTTTTCAGAGAGTGGGCAGCATGAAACTGCAGTCTACCCAGACACACTCCATGGAACTCAGCAACGGCACCATCGATGTCGCGATTTCACCACTGGGCAACAGGCAGGGCTTGAACTGGCTGACCGTGGTAGCGGTGCCGCGTGCCGACTTCATGAGCAGTATTAACCAGGGTTTCATGCAAAGCATGGTGATCGCGCTGGCATGCATCATTTTTGCATTGACCATAGGTCTGACTATTGTCGAACGCGTGATACGCGATATCCGCAAGCTGACTTCCGCGGCTGAAAAGTTTGGTAATGGCGAACCCATGCCCAGCCTGCAAATCCGTCGTAGCGATGAGATAGGCACCCTGGCCCAGACTTTTATCGAGATGGAAAACAAGCTGCGCTATGACAAGCTGACGCAGGTGGCGAACCGTGAATCCCTGTTTACCCAGATTAATTATTTGCAAAAGCAGGCACTGGAAAACCCGGGCGCCAGCGAAGGTTTCACCTTGTTGTTCATCGATCTCGATCGCTTCAAATACATCAATGACAATCATGGCCATGATGCCGGCGACAAGGCCCTGGTCGTCATCGCCGCCCGCCTGCGTTCAGCCATACGTGAAACCGATGAAGTAGCGCGTTATGGCGGTGATGAATTCGTGCTGCTGCTGAAAGACACCAAGAATTCCATAGACATCAATAATACCGTGGAAAAAATCTGCAATATTGTCGAACAGCCCATTGCGCTGGAAGAGGTGGTTGTCAGTGTGGGGGTATCGGTAGGTTGGGCCAGCTTCCCTGAGGATGGCAGCGATTATGTGCGGCTCATCAAAATTGCCGACAGCCGCATGTACAACCGCAAGCGTGACCGCAAATCAGGCCAGTTCGTGCATCTGGCCTGAGTCAGGTTTGCACATCTCGTAAGTGTTGCTCTTGCCATTTGCCGAGCCAGGCTGGCATATCGGCTGAAGGCATGGGTTTGCTGATGTAATAGCCCTGGGCCTGATCGCAGCCCAGCTCTTTCAGCAGGTTCATGACTTCTATGTTTTCCACACCCTCGGCAACCACACGCAAGCCCATATTGTGGCCAAGATCTATGGTGGATTTAACGATCTTGGTGTCATCGATATCTTTTTCCATCTTGAGTACAAAAGACTTGTCGATCTTCAGTTCATGGACGGGCAGGCGTTTCAGATAGGCCAGTGAAGAATAGCCGGTACCAAAATCATCGATAGATAATTCCAGGCCCATGGCATGCAACTTGTCCAGGGTCTGGAAAGCCCTGACCGGGTCATCCATGATGGCGCTCTCAGTGATTTCCAGGCAAAACGAAGCTGCTTTCACTTCATGGTTTTGCAGTATCTGGGCAAATTTGCCGGGCAAGTCCTGATCCAGCAAATCACGGGTAGAGATATTCACTGAGATTTTCAGATGTATCCCCTGCTGATTCCACAGATGACAGACCCGCGCTGCCTCATTCATGACCCAGTGAGTTAGCTGGCGTATAAAGCCGGTTTGTTCGGCAAAGGGAATAAATTGATCGGGGAAAATAAAACCACGCTCAGGGTGTATCCAGCGCACCAGTGCCTCGACGGCAATCACCTGCCCATGGTCAAGACCGACCTTGGGTTGTACATATAAACGGAAGGCCTGTTGCTCGAGCGCCGCCCGCAATTCACTGAGCAGTGACAGGCTTTGCTGGCTGGATTTGTCAATGTCGGGTGAGTAAATCACAGCACCGCTGTTGCCCTGTTTTGCTGCATACATGGCGACTTCAACCCGGCTCAGCAAGCTCTGGGCATCACCCGCATGTTCAGGGAAGCCAGCGATACCTATGCCAGCCCCCAGATCGACAGTCTGGTCTTCTATGGATATCGGTTTTTCCAAAGAGCGCAGGATACGGTTAGCCAGATTCAGCGCATTTTCTTTTGAGCTGTTCGGTAGCAGTATGGCAAACTCATCACCGCCAAGGCGGGCTGGCTTGGTACCACCAGCGCCTAGTTCAGCTGACAGGCGTATCGCAACCTGGTTCAGCAGGATATCGCCAAAGCGGTGTCCCATGACGTCATTCACATGTTTGAAACGGTCCAGATCCATCATCAACACATAACAGGATTTTTCATGGGAACGTGCGCTGGCGATGGCTTCTTCCAGCATGTCGGTAAACAGTGCCCGGTTGGGCAAATTGGTCAGAGTGTCCCAGTAAGCCAGGCGGCTGATTTCCTTTTCACGCTGGGCGATACCATCGCGCATGGTCATGAAGGTGCGGGCCAGGTCGCCAATTTCATCTTTTTGTTTGACATTGATGGTAGCCGTGTAATCACCGGCACCCAGGCTGCGTGCAGTCTCTGCCAGTTGCCGCACTGGCCCGGTAATCCGGCGTGCCGTGATGGCACTGATAATGCTGGCGACCACCGCAGCAAGTACTGTCAGGATCAGGAGGTTGCGTTGCAATTCCTTGTAAGGGGCTACTGCCTGGCTGATAGACAATTGCAGTACGGCGATGGTGTTGAACTGTTCATTCTGTGCCAGTTTGAGTATGCGGGCACTGTACTGGTCATCATCGATTTGCAAGGCTGGCAGGTAGTTGACCTGCTTATCTGCGCTCGGTAATTGCTGTGCCAGCTTGTTGGCGTTTTCATCACTGAGGCTGGAAACATTGGCTAGCCAGCGCCCCTGTTTTTCTGAAGTCAGCAAACTGATCTGCATGCGTGACAATTCATGCATATCAGTAACCAGAGCCTTGCCTATGGGAATGGCCATGACAACCCAACTGATGGTGACCGGTGCTTCGATAGGCACGACCACCATTTGGTAGGGCTTGCCATCGACAATCGCCGTACTGGCAGCGCTGCCAGTTTTTTCTGCTGTCTGTATCAGGGCGGCGACTGATTGTTGCAGGCTGCTGCTCAATTCATTAGTCGCGCCATTGCTGCGGCTGGTTTTGCTGGTATTTGAATAAGCGGTGATTTTTCGGTCCAGACCAACCAGCATGGTCAGGTCCGAACCTATGCGATTGCCATGATTGGAGAGGGTTGAGACGATGGTTTCAGTGTCATGCGTACCTATGGCTTCGCGGAAGGCATATTCCTTGGCGAGGACGATTGCGCCCTGGACGAGTTTTTGTGCATTTTGATCCAGCAGGCGCAACAGGAATTTTTCATTGATTTTCAAATTCTCTTCGACTGCATTACGCGCATTTCTGTCTATGGCATTGCCGATGGCAAAATAGGCTGCCAGTTGTACCGTCAGCAGCAAGCCTATAAAAAGAGTGACAACCCGGCTTTCCAAACTATGCAAACGCATGAACTTTCCTCTTAATGTGCGTGGAAAAGTATTTCCTGCTTACCCGGCCTTGTAATTCAATTTTACAGTCAGGTTGGGGCCATTGCCGTCGATTTGTATGTTTTGTTCTTGTATTGGTGCAGAAGCCGGCTGTTTTGGATGCCAGGTTTTCAAGACATATTTACCGGCAGGAATAGTGGGCAGGCGGGCTGTCCCACTCGCATCAGTCTTGGCAAAATAGGGAGTATCGACGATATGTATATAGGCAACCATCTGATCGTGGATGTTGCAGCCAACAATGACGGTGCCTGATTTATCGAACACCACGGGTGCCGCGGGTTTGCCTGAATACAGCTTCAATTCAAAGGGTTTTGCCGGCGAAAACGAATAGGCGTGATGCCTGACGGTGTCATTGTTGGGGAAGGAAATCGACGTTCCGGTTTGCACTACCGTCACAAAAGGCATGAATTTCTTGTCTTTTTGCTGGATTTCCGCAGTGGCTGATTTGGCGCTTTGTGGGTTGCCGGCAAGCTCTGCATAGACCACCGCATCCTGAACAGCCTGTCCGCTGCTATCCGTAACCTGTATGACTGAATTGGCATGTGCTGCGCCAGTCACGAGCAGGCCAGTTGCCATATAGGCGAGAGTGAGAACGCAAGAATTGGTACGCAGACGATTCATGGTTACACCCCGGCATAAAAGTGATTGAAATGAGTTTTGCTAATATTACTTTAGTTCGGTATCTCTATGAATGCCCTGACTTAATGGAAAATGAGTTTCAATTGATAATAAGTGCAATTTTGTAAAAATATGTCTCTGTATGAATTGTTTGCAGAATATCAGGTAAAGCCAGCCCTGACTTGTTATACTATTGTATAAGGGCAATTTGCGCATGGTGGTTGTGTGTGGCAAATTGTTGCTGGCGAGTTCGTACTGGTAATTTATGCAAGGATCGGCTGGAATCGGCAGGAAGATGCAGGAATACGGGGCATGGAATCAATCATTAAACACCTGGTAGAAATTACCGGGCATCGCGATCATGATTTACTGAATATTTCAGTAATTACTGCGCTGCGTCAATTGACCAACGCGGAATCTGCTCGGGTATTGGATGTGGTTTCTGTTGGCCAGCAAGTCTTTATCAAACCGCATATCAGTATAGAAGACGACACAGTCGCTATTGCCGACGAGACCCAGGCATCTCCTGCATCTCATGATTCAATAGAACTTTATCCTCAACTGAAAGAGGGTATTGCACAAAAGCAGCAAGTCATAGAGCAAGTCATCGAAGGTGGCAAAATCATCTGGCTACCGATCTGGATCAATGACAAGCTGCATACTTGTCTGGAGATTTACAAGCCTGCCAATTACACGACAACCGCCATGGAAGTCGTCAATGGCATGCTGATTGTCTACCGTAATTTCCAGAATCTGCTTGACTACAGTGAGCGCGACTCATTGACGGGTTTGCTCAACCGCAAGACTTTTGATGACAATTTTTCCAAGGTATTGCGTAGCAGTGCTTTGCAACAGCGCGCCAGCACCGAAGCTGAGCGTGCAGAAGAAGAGCGCCGCAGCCATGAACCTGAGCGCCAGCACTGGCTGGCTGTGCTGGACATAGACCACTTCAAACGCGTGAATGACCAGTTTGGACATCTATATGGTGACGAAGTCCTGATCCTGATCGCCAATCTCTTGCGCAGTTCTTTCCGTCCTTCAGACAGGCTGTTCCGTTTTGGTGGGGAAGAATTCGTCATTTTGCTGCGCTCGACTTCGCAGGAAGATGCCGATACCATCTTTGAGCGTTTCCGTCAGAATGTGGAGCAGCACCATTTCCCTCAGGTAGGTACGGTGACCATCAGCATAGGCTATGCCCGCATAGACCCGTTTGAACCTGCCGTTGCCATCGTCGGGCGAGCCGACCAGGCTCTGTATTTCGCCAAAACCAATGGCCGCAACCGGACTTGTTTCTATGATGAACTGGTATCCAGCGGCGATTTGAAGATTGAAGTGTCCAACGACACTGCCGAATTCTTTTAAGTTTGCAGCGAACCTTTTGATGCTGCCATATTGCAGCACCATTTCACCCTTATTGTCAGTCTCAGGCAGCAGCCTGTTCCTTATTCTTTTTATGCGCATTCGTCATCATGATGACGCTGCCAAGTATGATGCTCATGGCCAGCATCTCGCGCATGGACAGATGTTCGCCACCAAACACGACACCCAGGGCAACTGCAATGACGGGATTGACATAGGCATAGCTGGCAGCGAGGCCCGCCGGTACTTTGGATAACAAATACATATATGCAGTAAATGCCAGCAGGGAGCCAGCTACCACCAGATAAGCCCAGGCCGCCACCGCATTGACGGTGACTTCACCTGTCAGTTGCTCACCCTTGCACAGGCTGATGATGAACAGGAACATTCCGCCCACCAGCATCTCGCTGGCAAAGCCCATGCCACCTGCCGCCATCTTGAGTTTCTTTTGCGACAAAATGGAACCCACATCCCAGCACAGTATCGCCCCTAGCAAGAATAGTATGCCCAGCGGTTGAGCCGAGAACTGGCCGTCGGATGCCAGCAGCAGGGCACCGGCAAAACCGCAGAGTATGCCTGTCCATTCACGGCGCTTGGGCCAGTCACCAAACAGGCCGGACAGACCAGACAAAATCATGGGGGAGCAGGCAATGAAAACCGCAGTCAGACCGGAAGAGACATATTGCTGTGCTACCGCAGTCAGGCCAGTACCTCCACCCAGCATCAAAATGCCGACGATGCCACCGTCACGCCATTCGCGCAAAGTCGGGTTGGCTGCACCGCGCCATTTTTGCCATGCGTACAAGATAGCACCGGCTACCAGAAAGCGTGTGCCTATCATCATGTAAGGAGGAAAAGCCTTCAATGCCACTTGAATGGCAAAGTAAGTAGAGCCCCAGACTATATAGACGGTGAGCAGGGCAAGCAGGACTTGTCTAGGCAGGTGGCGCATGTATTTTCCAAGTGGCAATTTATTGTCGAGTATTAGTGTATGTCAGTGAGATTGAATTTTGAATGGATAATCAAAGGTAAATCAGGTACATTTCTTTTAATCTCACCGAAAAAAGAGGCTTTTCCCATGAAGATAGATCTGGATATGATGGACGGCAAAATCCTTGAGATTTTGCAGGCCGATGCCAGGGTCACCATGGCCGAGATAGGGCGGCGCATACATCTGAGCCAGCCTGCCGTGACCGAAAGGGTCAAGCGTATGGAGGCTGCCAATGTCATCACCGGCTACCACGCCAGGGTCAATCCTGAAGCACTGGGTTATGGCATTACTGCCTTCGTACGCATTGCCAGCCGTGCAACTGATACGCCGGTTTTAAAAATTGCCGAACAAGTACCAGAAGTGGTTGAATGTCATGCCATTACCGGCGAAGATTGCGTGATCGTCAAAGTGGTTGCACCTTCTGTGCGTGAGCTGGAACGTGTGATTACCAGCCTGGCACGCTGCGGTGTCACTTCGACTTCCCTGATCCTGTCGTCGTCAATAGAAAGACGGGCTATCAAGCCTGTGGAATAAAAAATGGAATTGCGCCAGCTACGTTATTTTGTCGCCATCGTTGATCACGGCTCGCTGTCGCGCGCTGCGCGCGTGCTGCATATCGTGCAACCGGCCCTGACTCAGCAATTACAGCAACTTGAAGAAGAACTGGGTGCGATGCTGTTGCACAGGTCTGCGCAGGGTATGCAAGCGACAGACGCTGGTAAAATATTCTATGAACATGCGCTGGCGATTTTGAAGCAAGTCAGTGATGCCAGATCAGCTGTTGCCCAGTCGACAGACAAACCCAGTGGTACCGTCGCTTTGGGCATCCCGCAAAGTGCTTCTGGTGCGCTGGCCTTTCCTTTGCTGAAAGCTGTGCGCGCAGCTTACCCGGATATTGTCTTTCAACTGACAGAGGAATTGACGGGCAATTTGACCGAGCAATTACGCTCGGGCCGTTTGAACCTGGCTATCCTGTTCGATGATGGTCAACTGGGCGGCTTCGCCAGCAAGCCGCTGGTGGAAGAAGAAATGATGTACATCACACGCACTGATTCGCAATTCGCCTGCAAGCGCAAATCGATCACCCTGGCGCAGGCCCTGCAGGCCACCCTGATTTTACCCAGCATACAACACGGCGTGCGGCCACGCATAGAACAAGTGGTAAGACAGCAGGGCAAACGCATAGACAACGTCATCGACATCACTTCCATCGCAATCCTGAAGTCAGCCCTGCTGGCCGATATGGGGGCGACCATCTTGCCAGTGTCACCCATGCTGGCAGAAATTGAACGTGGCGAAATGCGCGCCTGTCCCATCAGCGATGTACAACTGTCACGTACCGTGACCCTGTGCGCATCAAAAAATATCCCCTTGACGAATGCTGCCATGGCAGTCGAAAAACTGGTGCTGGAACTGACGCGTGATTTGAGCACGAGCGGTAAATGGCTGGGTACCAGCAATCTCGTGGCGCAATGATGGACGGACTGGCGTATTGGCACAAGATCAAAAGACCAGTGTTCACAGGCTGGTTTCTGTTCTGGATATTGATGGTGGCTGTGGCCGTGCAAGATCATCTGAAAGGTGGCGGCAAGCATATCTGGGAACCCATATTCTGGGAAAGCTCTTCTGCTCTCGTCGGCACACTGCTGCTCTTGTTGCAAAGACGCAAGCTGACTGACAGACGTTTATTGCAGACGCCAGCCAAATGGTTCTGGCAACAGATCAAGCCTTTGCCACTATTCAGTAGCTTGTTTGTCGTGCTGGTGTACAGCTTGCGTCACTCAGTCTATGCCTTGCTGGGGCTGAGCTATCATCATGATGGCTGGATCACGGTTTATATCTACGAGTGCAGCAAGATCTTCATGTTCTTTGGCATGTTCTATGTCGTCATCTTTGGCCTGCAAGCCTATGCCTCTTTGCTGGAAGAAAAAGAAAACGCAGAAAAATCCCAGGCACTGTTACGCGAAGCGCAATTGCACAGACTGACACAGCAAATGCAGCCGCATTTCCTGTTCAATGTACTCAATACCATATCATCGCTGATGTACACCGATGTCAAACTGGCCGACACTGCCCTGAGCCAGATTGCGACCTTGTTGCGGGCCAGCATGGAACTGGGCCAGCATAGCGAAACCACTCTGGCAGATGAAATGAAACTGTTGCAAGCCTATGCAAAACTGATGAGCCTGCGTTTTGTCGACAGGGTGGCAATCCATTGGGATATTGCTGACGACGTGCTCAGCATTAAAGTACCCATCATGAGTCTGCAAACCATACTGGAAAACAGTTTCAAACACACGGTGGAAAAACGCAGCCAGCTTACCCGCATAAAGATCAGTGCATATAAAGAGGCCGGGCAAGTCATCATACGCATTGAAGATGACGCCGGTTATTTGCAGGAGAGTGGGCAAGGTTCTGGCGTAGGCATCAGCAATTTGCGCCAGCGTCTGCAAGTCTTGTATCAGGATAAAGCCAGCCTGCGATTGATCGATCTGATGCCATCTGGCGTAATGACCGAGTTGCGCCTGCCCATTGATGCAGGAGGCATAGCGCCATGAAAATTCTCATCGTCGACGATGAAGCCTATGCCAGGGACAAGCTCAGACGTTTGGTGGCCGAGCATGTGGCAGACGCCGTCGTATCAGAAGCCCGGGATGGTAAAGAAGCGCTGGAGTGCATACAAAGACAGCAGCCCGACCTGGTTTTCCTCGACATACAAATGCCAGAGATGGACGGCATCACCGTCGCCAGTCAACTGACCACGCCTGTACCACTGATCGTTTTTGTCACTGCCTATGACCAGTTTGCCCTGCAGGCTTTTGATGCAAACGCGATCGATTATTTGCTCAAGCCCTATGATGAAGCGAGGTTCTTGCGTGCCCTGCAAAGAGTCAGTGAGCGCAGGAGCAGTGCGAAGAAAATCCAGGCAGAACAGCATTTGCTCTTGAATGAAAAAGGCCGTGTCACTGTCATCAAACTAGCCGACATCATACGGCTGGAAGCTGCAGACAATTATGTGATGATCTTTACCTGCCAACAGCAGCACATGGTGCGGCAGACCTTATCGGGTTTGCAGGAAAGGTTGGGGCAGGGCTTTGTGCGTTGCCACCGCAGCCATATCGTCAGGCTGGACCAGATTACCCAGGTCTTGCCAGCGCAAAAGGGAGATGCAGAACTGGTGCTTGTGGATGGACTGCGCCTGCCATGTAGCCGACAGCACAGAGATGAGCTTGTGCAGGCGCTTGCCAGCTAAATCCCTGGCAGAGGTTTCCATTTCACCCCTGCCCACATCCAGTCTGCCACATTTTCCTGGTATGGATTTGATCATGCTTTTAGTATTGCGCCTGTGTTCGTCAACAGCCAATCATTGAAATCATGTCAAATTCAAGCATAGCAGTGTCAGGTTTGCCATCGCAGCGTTTGTATTTTCTCGACTGGGTCAGGATCATTGCCTTCTTCCTGCTCATCCTGTATCACGTAGGCATGTATTATGTGGAATGGGGCTGGCATGTCAAAAGTCCGCATGCCAATAGCGCGATACAGCCGCTGATGATGCTGACCAATCCCTGGCGTCTGAGCCTGCTGTTTTTCATTTCCGGTGTGGCATCTGCCTTCATGCTGGAAAAAATCGCTACGGGGAAATTCCTGCGCAGCCGCAGCCTGCGTCTCTTGCTGCCGCTGATCTTTGGCATGTTCGTCGTGGTGCCGCCACAGGCGTATCTTGAAGTGGTGGAGAAACTTGCCTATGCCGGCAGCTATAGCGAGTTCATGCAGCTCTACCTGCATCACTATCGCGGTTTCAAGATAGAGGGCAAGGTATTGGACCTGCCTACCTGGAATCACCTGTGGTTCGTCACTTATTTGTGGGTATATAGCGTGCTGCTGTGGTTCTGGCTGGCTTTCAAGCCTGCATGGTTCCAGGCTGCCCGTAACTGGCTGCAAAGGCAGATGAAGGGCTGGCGCATCCTGGTTTTGCCTGTTGCATATCTGGCGCTGGTGCGCATAGGTCTGTTCAGTTCTTACCCTCCAAATAATGGCTTGACCAGCGACTGGTATAACCATGCCTGCTACCTGTTTATCTTTACATTCGGTGCACTGATCGCCAATTCACAGGCATTCTGGCAAGAGCTGGCTGAGCTGCGCTGGCTGGCGCTTAGAATAGCCGCATGTGGCTGGTTGTTCCTGATCATTTATTTCAGTTTTGAATATGATGCAACACCGAAGTGGCTCATCATGTTCCAGCGCGGTGTGTGGGTTTGCATGGCCTGGTCGGCAATTATTGCAGCCTGCGGTTATGCGAAGCAGTACCTGAACTTTGACAGCCCGGCAAGACGCTATCTGACGCAGGCGGTGTTTCCTGTGTATATCCTGCATCAGACTTATATCGTCATCATGGCGCATAGCATGAAGCCGCTGGCCCTGCCTGCCCTACCAGAAGGTATCTTGCTGGTTGCGCTGACCGGAGCAAGCTGTTTCCTTAGTTACGAGATCATACGCCGCGTGTTTTTCCTGCGCCCACTGTTCGGACTTGATCTTGGTTTTACTTATAAGCCAAGAGCACTCAGTCCGGGATGATCATCCGGCCTCCTGCCCTGGGGCCAGTGGAATAAACGCTGATCTGCGCTGATGCGCAGATCATTGATGCTGGCCAGACGTCTGTGCATGAGGCCATTCTCAGCAAATTCCCAATTCTCATTGCCGTAAGAGCGTGTCCAGTTGCCTGCATGATCGCAACTCTCGTAGGCAAAGCGCACGGCAATGCGATTCTCGCTAAATGCCCATAGTTCCTTGATGAGGCGGTATTCACGTTCAGCCACCCACTTGCGCTGTAAAAATTCCCTGACTTGCTCGCGCCCCTGCGGGAATTCATGGCGGTTGCGCCAGACTGTGTCTACGGTGTAAGCCAGCACCACCTTGTCCGGGTCACGTGTATTCCAGCCATCTTCTGCCATGCGCACTTTTTGTATTGCCGTTTCCAGCGTGAAGGGTGGCAAGGGAGGGCGGGCGATTTCTAATGATTTATCCATATGCATTTGTCCTTTAGTGGATATTGATAGGGGAGTTGCAGAGAGCTCAAATTTACGCAATATCGTTTGTCTGAAGAATGCCCATCATTTACAATTAATTATTGTAAATAGTGGAATAATCGCCGGAGTGCCATGGACAAGCTGCATCTGATGACCGTATTTGTGGCAGTTGCCGAAGAAGAAGGCTTTGCTGCTGCAGCACGTCGTCTGGCCATGTCTCCACCCGCAGTGACACGCGCCATTGCTGCGCTGGAGGCCAGGCTCAGTGTCAAGCTGCTTAACCGTAGCACGCGCTTTGTCAGGGTCACAGAAGCAGGGCAGCGTTATCTTGAAGATGCGCGCCGCATCATTGCCGATGTAGAAGCTGCTGACGAAGCCACCGCAGGCATCAATGCCGAACCGCGTGGTCACCTGACAGTCACAGCTCCCGTCATGTTTGGCAAAATGTTTGTCATGCCCGGTATTGTCGAATATTTGCAGCGCTATCCAGCCATGGATGTGTCTGCGCTTTTCCTCGACCGTGTCGTGAATTTGCTGGAAGAAGGTATTGATGTCGGTGTGCGTATAGGCGAGTTGCCAGACTCCAGCATGAAGGCAATACGGGTAGGGCAGATACGCCGGGTATTATGTGCTGCACCTGCTTATCTGCAGCGACATGAGGCACCAACAAGCCCGGAGGAGTTGAGCAGGCACAGTATCATTGCTGCTACTGGCGTCACACCCATGGTTGAATGGCGCTTTAGCCATGCAGGGCAGAACATGGCAGTCAAGGTCAAACCCCGCCTGACCGTCAGCAGCAATGATGCAGCGATAGAAGCCAGTCTGGCGGGGCTGGGCATCAGCCGCATGCTGTCTTATCAGGTTGGGGGATATTTTGATAGCGGGCAATTATGCCGCATCATGCAGGCATATGAAACTGCGCCTTTGCCTGTGCATGTGGTACACAGGGAAAGTCGCTATGCCAATGCCAAGGTGAGAAGTTTTGTTGATCTCATCGTCGCGCAGTTGCGCGAGACCATGGTGCAGCATGGATGAATATGCCCAGGGTAATTTGTTGTGGAGAGAAGATTGAACAAGACTGTTGTTATTCATAATGACAATATGTTGACACTGGAAAACCCTGGGTGTTATATTTTGCCTGGATTTATGGGAACGTTTCCAATTGTATTCCGTCGATGCGACTGAACGTGATGAGAGGCGGGAATTTCCATACATGCAGTAACAGGTATAACGATAAAAAAGCAGAAGACAGCAGAAAAATTGCAGGCCACGATCTGCCATCTGCACCCGTGGAAACTTAGGCGGAGACAAAATGTATAAAACCAAAAAACCAGTGCGTGCTCTGTTGCTGGGCAGCCTGGTAGCAGCCTGTATGTCTGCGCATGCCGCAGGGCCCAAGGCTGAAGTCATGCACTGGTGGACATCTGGTGGTGAATCTGCTGCCGTTGCCAGGTTTGCCGACGCCTATCGTGCTGCCGGTGGTGTCTGGACAGATACTGCCATCGCTGGTGGTGATCAGGCGCGTTCAGTTGCCATCAACCGCATGGTTGGCGGCAATCCACCTACCGCAGCGCAATTCAATATTTCCAGGCAATTCCAGGATGTCGTCGAACAAGACATGCTCAACAATGTCGATGATATCGCTACTAAAGAAAATTGGGACAAAACCCTGCCAGAACCGATACGTAATGTCCTCAAGATCAAGGGTCATTACTATGCCGTACCTGTGAATATCCACATGCCAGCCTGGATATGGTATTCAAAATCCGCATTCAAAAAAGCCGGTATCGACAAAGAACCAGCCACGCCAGATGAACTGTTTGCTGCCCTCGACAAGCTTAAGGCAGCAGGTCTGATACCGCTGGCGCATGGTGGTCAGGCCTGGCAAGAGACCATCGTCTTCATGGCCATGCTGGCAAATGTGGGTGGCAAGGACCTCTATCTGAGCGTGATGCGTGACCGTAATGTCTCCACCATGAATTCAGAAGCCTTTCGCAAAGTCTTGCTGAGCTTCAAACGCTTGCGGTCCTATATTGATACAGCATCACCAGGACGCAACTGGAATGAGACCACCGCCTTGCTCATCAAAGGCTCGGCAGGCATGCAAATCATGGGTGACTGGGCACTGGGTGAATTCGTCGCGGCCAAACAAGTCGCGGGTCGTGAATATGGCTGCATGCCTGGCCTGGGGCCGAAAGCACCTTACCTGATACAGGGCGACGCTTTTGTCTTTCCAAAAACTGCAAATCCAGAAGCCATCAAGGCGCAAAAACTGGTGGCCAGCATCGTGGTGGCACCAGGGCCGCAACTGGAATTCAATAAACTCAAGGGTTCCATTCCAATACGCAATGACCTTGATGTAACGCAATTGAATCTGTGTGCCCAGATGGGTGTGGAAATCATGAAAGACAAAAGCCGTCACGCAGGTATCGGTGAGATTTACCTGACACCAGACCAGAACGGAGCCCTGACCGATGTGCTGACAGCTTACTGGAATACCAATATGGCGGTAGAAAAAGTACAAAAGAATATCATCGCAGCATTAAAGAATTAAGTGCCATACTGATACCCTGCCAAGCGCCCTCGTACATGCCAACCACTTCGCCCAGCGCCAGATACAAAGGCAAGCTGCATACCAAACTCATACCTCATGCTGCCTTGTTGCCTATGAGTCTGACGGTGGTATTCGGCTACATGGCGACCTTATTGTGGACATTGAAAATTTCATTGAGCAGTTCACGCACTCTGCCCGTCACTAACTTTGTCGGCTTCAGTCAGTATGAGCGACTGTTCGACAATGAGCGCTGGTTGTTGTCACTGAATAACCTGGCTATTTATGGCGTGTTGTTCATCCTAGCTTGCATCATCATTGGTTTTTTGCTTGCCGTATTCATCGACCAGAACGTCACGGGTGAAGGCGTCCTGCGCACCATCTTCCTTTACCCTTACGCCATGTCATTCGTCGCCACAGGACTGGTGTGGCAGTGGATGCTGAATCCGGGTGTGGGAATACAAGAGGGCATACGGCAACTTGGGTTCAAGGATTTCCAGTTTGACTGGATAGTCGATCAGGACATGGTGATCTATACCATCGTCATCGCCACCGTCTGGCAAGCTTCCGGCCTGGTCATGGCGATGCTGCTCGCAGGATTGCGTGGCATAGACCAGGACATCTGGAAGGCCGCCCGCATGGATGGTATACCCACCTGGCGGGTCTATCTGTCCATCATCATTCCCATGCTGGCCCCCAGTTTTGCCACTGTATTCCTGTTACTGGCAACGGCTGTCGTCAAACTCTTTGATGCGGTCGAAGCGATGACACAGGGTGGCCCCGGCACTGCCAGCGAAGTACCGGCAAAATTCATTATGGACCACTTGTTTGGCCGCGCCAACCTGTCACTCGCATCTGCCGGTGCCGTCATGATGTTACTGCCCGTGCTGGCACTGTTGATACCCTATGCGTATGCAAGAGCACGCAAGGGGAAAATATGAAGGCAAACACAAAGCGCACGTGGACACCGGCACGCGTAGGCATCTATGCCTTCCTGCTGACTGCTGCGGCATTCTTTTTGCTCCCGCTGTATATCATGCTGGTGACTTCCTTCAAGTCCATGGAGGAAATCCGCCTGGGCAATATCTTTGCCCTGCCCATGCACATGACGGTAGAGCCATGGCGGCAAGCCTGGAGCATGGCCTGTACAGGCGTGGCCTGCGAAGGCATCAGTAGCGGCTTCTGGAATTCAGTGGCGATCACTTTACCGAGTACAGTGCTGGCGATTTTCCTGGGCGCGCTGAATGGCTATGCCTTGTCGTTCTGGCGGCCACGTGGCTCACAACTACTTTTTGGTATTTTGCTGGCGGGCGCTTTCATTCCTGCGCAAGTCATGATGTTCCCGCTGGTACGGGTGCTGGCGGCCCTGAATATTTTCAGTACCCTGCCTGGCATCGTCCTGGTGCATGTGATTTTTGGCATGCCCATCATGACCCTGCTGTTCCGCAACTACTATTTGGGCATACCGCAGGAATTATTCCATGCAGCGCGCATAGACGGCGGCGGATTCTTCCGCATCTTTGTGCAATTGATGCTGCCCATGTCCCTGCCCATGATAGTCGTGGCTGCCATCATGCAAGTCACCGGAGTGTGGAACGATTACATCCTCGGCCTGGTATTTGCCGGGCGTGAACATTTACCGATGACGGCACAACTGAATAACGTCATCAATACGACGACCGGTACCAGGATGTATAACGTCAATATGGCCGCAACCATATTGACGGCCTTGCTGCCGCTGACTATCTATTTCATTTCGGGCCGCTGGTTTGTGCGTGGCATTGCCGCCGGTGCGGTCAAAGGTTAAGCTGAGTTTAAGATCAAGGGCGGGTGCATGGCATATGTAAGTCTCAAGAATCTGGGTATACAGCTGAGCGGACAAAAGATCATCGATCAACTGGATCTGGATGTGGAAGAGGGCGAATTCCTGGTCTTGCTGGGACCATCCGGTTGCGGAAAATCTACCTTGCTGCACAGCATAGCCGGGCTGATTGATATTGCCGCAGGCAGCATAGAAATCGCAGGCAAGGATGTTAGCTACGCCGAGCCGAGTGACAGGCAGATAGGCATGGTGTTTCAATCCTATGCGCTTTACCCGACCATGACGGTGGAAAAGAATATGTCTTTCGGCTTGCGCATCAATGGTATTGCCAAGCCAGAAATACAAGCCCGTATCACAAGGGTGGCAGAGATGCTGCAATTGCAGGCTCTGCTACAGCGCAAGCCAGCGCAGCTATCCGGTGGGCAAAGACAAAGGGTGGCGATAGGCCGTGCCCTGGTCAGGGAAGCCAGGGTGTTTTTGTTTGACGAACCACTATCAAACCTGGATGCCAAGTTGCGTACAGAATTGCGCCGCGAACTCAAGCTGCTGCATCAGAATCTTGGTTCCACCATGTTGTATGTGACGCACGATCAGGTGGAAGCCATGACCCTGGCCAGCCGTATAGTCGTCATGCGGGCTGGCAAGATACAGCAACTCGGTACACCGTCCGAAGTATATGAGCGACCGGCAAACCTGTTTGTGGCAGGGTTCCTGGGCGCGCCAGCCATGAACTTTATTGCCGGCAAGCTCAATGAAGATAAGCAGTTTGGTAATGAAGTGATCAACCTGGATTTATCGGCTTATGCGTCTCAGACAACATCGTCAGCGCAGGATGTGATTTTGGGTATAAGGCCAGAATATATGCAGGTGAAGGCAGATGGCGCATACAGTGGTGCGCTCAGCCTGTTGGAACCCATGGGTAATCATCAACTCTTATGGTTGTCTATGGGTAAGCAGCAGTTGTGTTTGCTGGATCATGAGAACCGGCAGTTTATTCTGGGCGAGACGGTGCGCTTTGATATCCACACCGACAGGGTTTCCCTGTTTGATGCAAAAACAGAGTCACGTTTGTGATTGAAGAAGATAATTTACGATAGTCGGGGTAAATTTTTAATATACTGGCCGGATGATAAACATGGAAAAGAATCAAGTGGCGACTATCAAGGATGTGGCCCGCCTGGCGGGTGTGGGACTGGGTACGGCTTCACGCGTCGTCAGCGGCAAAGGGTCGGTGTCTTTAAAGACGCAGGAACGTGTGCGCAAGGCGATTGCTGAGCTGGATTTTCGCCCCTCACATGCGGCACGCAGCCTGTTGTCGGGCAATTCGCAAATGATAGGTGTATATATTCCTGTACTCAAGGGTACTTTCTATATGCCCATCCTGCAGTCTATTGATACAGAATTGCGCCTGGCCGGTTTGCATATGGTGGTCGCATTCGGCGTCGGTATAGGTGATGAACGGCGGCAGGGGGTCGAAGGCATAGAGTTTTTGATGGAACGTGGTTGCGATGGTCTCATCGTCATGAGCAATGTGTTGACGGACGAAGATTTTTCTATCCTCGGCCCAAAACGTGACCGTCTGGTTGTTTTGAATCATGATTCAAAAACCATCGCTGACCAATGCTTTGCTGCTGACCATGTGCAAGGCGGTGTCATGGCTGCGCGCGCCCTGCTTGAATTCAAGCATAAACATATCGCTGTCATCGCCGGTCCATCGACCGCGCCGGATAATGTGGAACGAATTAATGGCTTCCTTGGCGAACTCAGCCATGCAGGAATTGATACAGGCAAGATGTGGATAGCCGAGAGTGATTTTTCACCCGAAGGTGGCTGGAATTGTGCCAAAGAATTATTGGAATCAGGCCGCCCCTTTACCGCCCTGTTTTGCGCGAATGATGAAATGGCACTGGGAGCCTTGTCCTTCTTCCAGCAGGCTGGCATTTCCGTACCGCATGATGTTTCCGTCATCGGTTACGATGACACCATGAGTGCCGCCTATGCTGCGCCGCCACTGACTTCGGTACATATTCCATGGCGCGATGTCACGCTCAGTGCATTGAATGAACTATTGAATCGTTGCTATGGACTTAGAAGACCAGTCACACGTGATTACCCGATCAAGGTGACCATGCGCGCCTCCCTGGCCAAACCTGTGCAGCAACGAAACAAGGCTGGCTAATGACCATGACGATTGGTTTTTAGCTTTAGAATTCAGACAAGGCAGCAGAGGAATTTGTTGAGTGTGCTTGAATCTGCCTGAATTTGTGGTGTGAAAGTCTGTTGTAGAAATAGCGCAAATAAGTTTAAAAAGAATGAATGGTTTTCTTGACTATTCATTTTTTTTATGAAATTATGGAAACCTTTCCATGCAATTAAAAGCTGATTATTATTTCACCGTATCTGAATAGCTATATCAAATATTTGTGAATGGTAGATGCTGAAATTTAAGTAATTTCAGCCTGTAGGATAGTAGAACAGCAGTGCCTCAGGATTTAAGCTTGGACTGATGCAAAGTGCACGCGGGGCATGGCTACGGGTCGCCGTAGATGTCCTGGCTAATGTCTGCAAAAGCCTGGGCATGCGGGGGGTAGCCAGCTCACCCATCTTGATCCATGGAGCAGACAGCAGTTGGTGGGGACACAGGAAAGAGTTTGCAATAAGCGCGTACAAAAATTCTGAGTAGCAAATACTCAAAATTTTTTAATCGCAATTGGAAACCTTTCCAAATAATTTTAATTTGAATCAACTTTAGATTGAGCAAGCAAAATATGAGCAAAAATCTTCTTCATGCAGTTCCGTCACTTGCTACACAGTTGCAGCGCACAGATTTTAACAGCGACTTTTTATGGGGTACTGCAACCTCTGCCTATCAGATAGAAGGCGCGGCAGCGACAGATGGCCGCGTTCCATCCATCTGGGATAGTTTTTGTGAGCAAGCAGGGACCATACGTGATGGCAGCAGTGGCGCCGTAGCCTCTGACCATTATCATCACTGGCCTGAAGATCTGGATATTGCACAAAGCCTGGGCAGCAATGCTTACCGTTTCTCCATTTCCTGGCCACGCATATTTTCCGGGCCTGGCAGCAAACCAAATCCTGAGGGGCTGGCATTCTATTCGCGTTTGGTAGATGGCATGCTGGAGCGTGGCCTGCAACCCTGGGCCACACTGTATCACTGGGATTTGCCGCAATACCTGCAAGACCAGGGCGGCTGGGCATCGCGTGATACCGTGCACGCTTTTGTTGAATTTGCCGATGTCGTCACAGAGCATCTGGGTGACAGGGTCAAGCACTGGATTACCCACAATGAGCCCTGGTGTACAGCCATGCTGGGACATGCGGACGGCATCCATGCGCCAGGCATCAAAGACTTCAAGACAGCAATCCAGGTATGCCATCATGTCTTGCTGTCGCACGGTCTGGCAACGCCGGTAATACGTGCCAATGTCGCAGATGCCAGAATAGGCCTGGCACTGAATCTCCATCCTATTTCTGCAGCCAGCGACAAGCCTGAAGACTTCGCGGCGGCCCGCTTGCACGATGGCTTGCGCAATCGCTGGTATCTCGATCCCCTGTATGGCCGTGGCTACCCTCAGGATGTCTGGCAGGCGCTGGGAGAATATGTCCCGGTGGTACACGAAGGGGATCTGCAGGCCATGGCAGTTTCCACTGATTTTCTGGGGGTGAATTTCTATTTTCCTGAAATCATAGAACACGCACCCGGCGCATCGCCATTGAATACGCGCCTGGTGGATGCGGTAGGTGTTGAGCGTACTGCCTTTGGCTGGGAAATCGCTCCAGAAGGCATGACCAGTTTGCTCAAGCGCATACAGGACGATTATCAGCCGCATGCCATGTACATCACAGAGAACGGTGCGACCTATGATGACCATCTTGATGATGATGGCCAGATCAGGGATGAATTGCGCCGCGACTATCTGATACGCCATCTGTTGGCTGTCAAGGACGCGATACGCCTGGGTTGTCAGGTCAAGGGCTACTTCCTCTGGAGTTTGCTGGATAACTTCGAATGGGCTGAAGGTTGCTCGCGCAGGTTTGGCATTGTGTATGTCGACTTCGTCACGCAAAAACGCACACTAAAACTAAGCGCGCATTGGTACCGGGATTTTTTGCTGGGAGCAGGAAAAGCAAAAGACGATACGTTTGCTGTAACTACTGCAGCGCAACAACAGCAGGCATCCTCAGTTGCCTAGCAGGCAGATGTAATCGATATGTCTGTCGCATGCAGGATATATCGGGGCGTACCACGAACACATTTTCATTGACAAACAGAAACGGGGGTAGCAATATGCATTTTCGATAAAATTGGAAACCTTCCCATTATTGAATTATCCATCCATGACTAATTCATTATGGGTAATGCAGGGCAGTGTTTTCAGCAATACATGTGCATGGCGCAAAAAGATGCCAGCCAAAACAAAAAAATACCAGTAAGACGCGCATGCAAGCCATGTGCGGACCACGGCGACCGCTAGTGAGGTTCACTACCGTCAGCCGATAACTGAAAAAATATGGGAGACATGATGTTTCATCAAATAACCAAGCGTACCCTGATAAGCCTGGCCGTAGCCAGCGCCTGCGCACAGTTGACAGCTTATACATGGGCACAAGATCAGGAAAGCAGTAAAGTCGCAGAAGTAGATAGCAAATCCAAAACAAAAAAAGCAGACGCAGATAAAAACGAAGTACAGGAAATTACCGTTACCGCAACCCGCCGCGCCACATCTTTATTAAAAACACCATTGGCAGTGACTGCCTTCAGCCAGGAAAAACTGACCAAGCAAGGCATTAATAATCTGGCAGGTATCTCCGGCGAATTGCCGAATGTGCAAATGGATGGACAGGCCAATGACTCTGCCGTCAAGATCACCATACGCGGCATTACTGCCACCAACTTCACCGAGATCGGTGACCCTTCTGCCGGCTTGCATATAGATGGCCTGTATTCGCCGCGTCCACAAGGTGCACAAGCGCTGATGTTTGATCTTGACCAGGTAGAAGTATTACGCGGTCCGCAAGGTACTTTGTTTGGCCGCAATTCAACCGCAGGCAGTATCAATATCATACCGGCCAAACCGGAATTTGGTTCTACCTATGGCAGTGCTTCTCTGGAAACTGGCAGCCTGAACTTGCGCAACCTGAATGTCATACAGAATATTGCAGTGAATGACAACCTGGCCCTGCGTGCTACTTTGATGAAGGTGACACGGGACAGTCCGTTCAACCAGATGCAGGACTTCTCGGAAGCGAATATTCCGGCATTGGGCTGGAAGCCGGACGGCATACCTGATGTGACCCAGCGTTTCAACAGCAAGGTATCCAAGGCTGATGGCTATAATAACCAGAACCAGTGGGCAGGACGTTTGGCTGCCAGACTGAAGGTCAACAATGACCTGGAATGGCAACTTGCCTATGAACATTTCCAGGACTCTGGTGCTGGCTATATAGGCATGCGTGATTGTGATCAGTCTGCCGGTACGCGCTGGGCTTGTGTGCGTGGTCAGTACGATGTGCTCATCAATGTACCGGGCAAAGTCGATATGACTATTGATACTGTTCGATCCAAGGCTATTTGGAACATGAACAAGAACACGACGCTGGAATACGGCTTTGTGTATGCGAACCAGAAACGCAGCCAGCTGCATGATGATGATGGTGGCGTCTCGCCCTATGCTTTTGAAGTCACTGGCCGCAATCCGGTAGACGGTAACTGGTCAGTCTGGCCTATCTCGGATAACCTCACGCGTACCCTGAATTCCAAATACCTCTCTACCGTGAATGAGCTGCAACTGAAGCAGAGTTTTGATAACTGGCAGTATGTGGCTGGCGCATTCTGGATGCATGAAAAGAATGCCATCAACTTTGGCCAGGAACAGATGCACTATGGCCCCAACAATATCCCTATCAGCCAGTTCTACGCGCAGCCTGACCGTCAAATCGATTCCAAGGCCCTGTTCGCACAGGCGGACTGGAAATTCACTCCGGTCTGGACAGCTACGGTGGGCGCACGCTACACACGTGATACCAAGACCGACGTAGGTGGTATGAATTATGGTGGCAATAGCTGGGGTGGCCAAAGCTATGGCTACTACAACGGCATGTTTGATTATGGTACCCCAGGTACTGACAGTTACCGTACCCCAAATGGCAACCAGATCACGCCGCAAATGGGTTCCCTCGGTGGTGCAGCCGCCTATGCGGGTTATGGTCCCGGCACCAATAATGACCATAGCGACAGCTGGAGTAAAGGCACCTATCGTCTCGGTCTGCAAGCGCAGTTGACGCCAAGCGATATGGTGTACGCGGCTTTGGCCACTGGCTATAAATCCGGCGGCTTTGGTGACCGTACCAACAAGTGCGGCCAGACTACCTGCGTGTATGGTGACAATAAAAAAGAACAGATAACCTACTTGACCTATAAGCCAGAAACTGTCACCAATTTTGAATTGGGTTACAAAGGCAAATTGCTGGATAACCGTCTGGCCTTGTCCGTCGTCCTGTTTGCCATGCAGTATAAAGACATGCAGCAAACCGGCAGCAACTTCCTGGCCAAGGTCACGACGCCAGACAACCTGCCTTGCCCGTCATGGGCACCGACTTGTGACGTGGCAACTGCGTGGCAGACAGTCAATGTTGCCAAAGTCAATTTGTCAGGTATAGAAACCGAGTGGGATTATCGTCCATGGCCGGGTGCCAAACTGGGGGGCTTCTTCAGTTACCTGAAAAGCGTGATCCATGATTATGATTCCTATGATGATGGATATGCCTGTGACCAGCGCGCAGAGTTTGGTGCAGTTCCCTGTCCGGCAGTTTATCTGGGTACTGATGACAGATTGCGTGGCCGCCGTGCTTACAATCTGGAAGGCAACCAAATGCCGAATGCGCCTAAATTTACTTTTGGCATGAATTTCTCGCAAGAGTTTGCATTCGACAATGGTTATACTCTGACACCATGGATAGGCATGCGTTGGCAAGACAAGGTGTATTTCGACCTGCGCAATTTTGACAATGCCCATATTGGTCTGACACAGAAAGCCTATGCCAAGGGCGATGTGTCGCTGAAACTGGTAGCGCCGAATGACAAATGGTTTGCTGAAGCTTATATACGCAATTTCACCGACGCCAAAGCCAAGACCAATGGCTGGAATGCAGGTGGCGGCAAAATGGGCGCCAGCTATATAGACCAGCGTTCTTTTGGTGTACGTGTAGGTGTAAGTTATTGATGTAGGCCTGACAGCATGGCCTGTATTTGCAGGCCATGCTGTTGTCGACAGGGATCAGTTCCATATGAAAAAATACCTTACTCTTGCTTGCCTGTTTTTTTTGTGTGCCTGCGGTGGTAGCGCTACCCAGGTTGCAGTCCCCGTGCTCGAACCCAGCGTTACCACGCAAGTCAGTAGCCCGGTCTGGGAATTGGTCTGGCAAGATGAATTTGACGGAAGCACGCTTGATCACCGCAAATGGCAAGAAGAAACCGGTGGCGATGGCTGGGGTAATCATGAATTGCAGTTCTATACCAGTCGCACAGAGAACTTGCGTCTCGCCGATGGCAAACTGATCATCGAAGCACGCAAAGAAAATTATTCAGGCCGCGAATATACCTCAGCCCGCATCAAGACTGCTGGCTTGCAGGAAACAGCTTATGGCCGCTTTGAAGCCCGTATAAAAATCCCCGCAGGCCAGGGCACCTGGCCTGCCTTCTGGATGCTGGGTAATAACATAGGCACCGCAGGCTGGCCCAATTGCGGCGAGATAGACATCATGGAAAACATAGGCAGAGAGCCTGCCACCATACATGGCACGGTGCACGGCCCCGGCTATTCAGGTGCGCAGGGTAATGGCAAGCCATACAGCCTGGCCAGTGGCAAATTCGCCGATGACTATCACATCTATGCCGTTGAATGGGAAGCCGCAGAAATACGCTGGTATGTGGACGGCATTCAATATCACACAGTCCACCCTGATCAGTTGGCGGGCAAGTGGGTGTTTGATCATCCGCATTTCCTTATTCTGAATCTGGCCACAGGTGGTGACTGGCCAGGCGCACCCGATGCCAGCACGGCGTTCCCGCAACAGATGCTGGTGGATTATGTGCGTGTATTCAAGCGCAAATCGTAAACGCAAAACAGGCGTAAAAATTAGTATGTGGTTCAGCAGTAAAAAGCAGGCAGTATCCGTTTATCCAGAGACAAAGTGGATCAGATGATTCACTAACGATAAAGAGTAAAAACATGAAATTAAAGACAGGCGTACTTGGACTAGGCTCAGCCCTGATGCTGGCTTACAGCGCGGGAAATATCAGCTTGGCTGCGACTGGCAATTCGCAGCAATTTGGCCCTGGCAATATGCCTGCCAATAACCTCTCAGCCTGGCCGCAGGTTCAGAGTACCATCAGCAAGGACCCCGCAATTGAAGCCAAGGTCGCTGCGATTGTCGCAAGCATGACGCTGGAACAAAAAATAGGCCAGATGACACAGCCTGAAATCAAGTCCATCACGCCGGAGGATGTCCGTCGCTATTACCTGGGTTCTGTCCTGAATGGTGGTGGCAGCTGGCCAGACCGCAATAACAAGCGCGGCACGGCGGCTGACTGGGTTACGCTGGCGGATAAATATTATGAAGCATCGATGGCGACTGACATGGCCGTCAAAGTGCCTGTGGTCTGGGGTATCGATGCCATACACGGCAATAGCAACGTCTACGGCGCAACCCTGTTCCCGCACAATATCGGCCTGGGCGCTGCCCACAACCCGCAACTGGCGGCGCAGATAGGTCGCTCCATGGGCAAGTCTGTGCGCGCCACAGGCATTGCCTGGGTATTCGGCCCTACGTTGGCGGTAGTGCGTGATGACAGATGGGGGCGTACTTATGAAAGCTTTTCTGAAGATGGCGCACTGGTGCGCCAGTATGCCGGTGAATATGTAAAAGGCTTGCAGGGCTCATTCATGGAGGATGGCAATGTGATTGCCACTGCCAAGCACTTCATGGGTGATGGCGGTACGGACCAGGGCAAGGACAGGGGTGTCAACCTGTCCACCAATACGCAGATGCTCAATGTGCATGCGCAAGGCTATATGACCGCGCTGGCAGCAGGCGCGCAAACCGTGATGGCCTCTTACAATAGCTGGAACGATAAAACCTCAGGCGCCAACTACGGCAAGATGCATGGCAGCAAGGCCCTGCTGACAGATGTGCTCAAAACAAAAATGGGCTTCGATGGTTTCATCGTCACCGACTGGGATGGTATAGGTGAAGTACCTGGCTGCCGCAACGACAGTTGCCCACAAGCGATTAATGCCGGTATTGATATGGTCATGGTACCGGATGTCTGGAAGGCTTTCATCAGCAACACCATCGCCCAGGTCAAGTCTGGCGAAATACCCATGAGCAGGATAGATGATGCAGTGACGCGCATCATACGCGTCAAGTTACGGGCAGGCTTGTTCGGTAAAAAGCCATCTGAAAATACCTATGCAGGCAAACAGGATGCCTTGCAAGACCGTGAGCTGGCCAGGCAGGCCGTGCGTGAATCCCTGGTCTTGTTGAAGAACGATGGAGCGACTTTGCCACTGACACGCAACAAAAAAATCCTGGTAGTTGGCAAGACTGCGGATGATATCTCCAATCAGACTGGTGGCTGGTCGCTGACCTGGCAAGGTACGGACAATAAAAATGCAGACTTCCCGAATGCTGATTCCATACTGACGGGCATCAAGGCAGCCGTGGGTGATGCCAATGTTGAGTTCAGTGCAGATGCCAGGGGTGTGGATCTCAGCCGCTTTGATGCCGTGATAGCCGTCATCGGTGAAACACCGTATGCAGAAATGTATGGCGACATCGGCCCCGCTGGTACTTTGCGTCATAGTGGCCGCTACCCTGAAGACCTGGCGGTGTTGCAGGCAGTAGCAGGTAAGGGTAAACCTGTAGTGACGCTGTTTGTCTCTGGCCGCCCGTTGTATGTGAATGACTTGTTGAATCTGTCTGACAGTTTTGTCGCCGCCTGGTTGCCGGGATCGGAAGGCAAGGGCGTAGCCGATGTCTTGTTCCGTGCCGCTGACGGCAAAGTGGCGCATGACTTCAAGGGCACGCTGTCATTCTCATGGCCAAAATCAGTGTGCCAGACCAGCCTGAATTTTGATGAGGCTAACTATTCGCCTCTGTTCAAGCTTGGCTATGGACTCAACTATTCCAGCAAGACAAAAATTGGAAAGCTCGATAGTAAATATCCTTCCGGTGGTTGCGGTGTGACGAATGCTTATCCGGTATTCAATCAGACTGACCGTGCAACTTATCCTCTGTATGTCGTCAGCGGTAATGAACAGCAGGCGGTAGGGGCGGATCTGAACCGCGTATTGAATATGCCCGGCATCAGCGTCCAGACTGCGCAGGTCAATAGCCAGCAAGATGCCAAGCTGGTCAGCTGGAGCGGTGCCGCACGCATGGAAGCCCGTGCTGCGCAAGGCAAAGCCATACCTGCCTTTGCCAGCAAGGATGGCGCATTGAGCTTTGACACCATCGTTGCAACTGCACCTGCAGGCACAGTCAGCCTGTCCATGCACTGTGGTGGCAACAGCCGCAGCCATTGCAGTGCCAGTGTGGATGTGACTGAAGCCTTCAAACGCCTGGCTGGCAAGAAAGAAAAGCAGACCATCAAAGTCCCCCTGTCCTGTTTCACTGCGAAAGGCGTCAAGCTTAATAGTGTGGATGTTCCGTTCAGCGTCAGCAGCACAGCCGCTTTCAGTGCCGCCTTCACGAATATACAAATCGTCGGTGGTGCGGCAAAAGACCAGGACACCTTGAACTGCGCAGAGTTGAAATGATGTTCAGTCAGAAGACCAACCAGACTTACCCGCGCCTGCTGGCCGATATAGGTGGCACCAATGCACGTTTTGCGCTGGAAACCGCAGAGCGTCAGTTTGAGGCGATCAGCGTGCTGGCCTGCATTGATTACCCCAGTCTGCCGGGTGCGATTAAAAGCTATCTCGCCAGCACTACAGTCAGGCAAGTGCAGATCAGACATGATGCAAGAATAGCGCACGCTGCTATTGCGATCGCCAACCCCATTGATGGTGACAACGTTCGCATGACGAATCATCACTGGAGTTTTTCCATTTCTGCCGTGCGTGAGCAACTGGACTTCAGCAGCCTGCTGGTCATCAATGACTTCACTGCGCTTGCCATGGCCTTGCCTTATCTCGATGCCAGCCAGTTGCAGAAAATTGGTGGTGGCGCTGATGTACCGGGTTCGGCTATCGGCCTGATAGGTGCTGGTACGGGGCTGGGTGTATCCGGCATTATCCCCGCAGGTAATTCCTGGGCAGCCTTGTCCAGTGAAGGCGGGCATGCCAGCTTTGCGCCAGTAAGCCGGGAAGAAATGCGCATACTCGAATCACTGTGGCAACAATATGAGCATGTCTCGGCAGAGCGCCTGTTGTCGGGCAAGGGGCTGGAATTGATCTGTGCTGCCATCTCTGGCAAGACCCTGGATGCAGCAGATATCACGCGCCGTGCACTGGATGGCAGTTGCGCAGACTGCCTGCGCACGGTAGAGCATTTCTGCGCCATCCTCGGCAGCATGGCCGGTAATGTTGCGCTGACTCTTGGCGCAACGGGCGGCATGTATATAGGTGGTGGCATAGTCCCCAGGCTGGGGCCTTTGTTTGCTGCATCGGCATTCCGTCAGCGCTTTGAAGCCAAGGGGCGGCTCAGCAGTTTTCTGGCGCAGATACCAACTTACCTGATCACTGAAGAATATCCGGCCTTCCTGGGTGTGTCAGCCATGCTGGCTGATCATCTGGGCAAGCAGGAAAAAAATTAACTACAAGGAGCTATATCTTGGAAACTTCACTACCGACAACTGCTGCCGTGACGTCTGATGGCAATGCCAGAAGCCAGACCAGTTCTCTCGTCATCGTGACGATTTTGTTTTTCATGTGGGGGTTTCTGACCTCACTCAATGATGTGCTGATCCCGCATCTGAAATCGATTTACACCCTCAGCTATGTGCAGGCGACACTGGTGCAGTTTTGTTTTTTTGGCGCTTACTTTATTGTCTCAATACCGGCTGGCATGCTGATCAGGAAAATTGGCTATCAACATGGCGCGGTGACTGGCCTGGTGATTGCTGCCATTGGTTGTGCCATGTTTTATCCTGCTTCCATGGGCAGCTACGCGCTGTTCCTGCTGGCATTTTTTGTTCTGGCTTCCGGTATCACGGTTTTGCAGGTGGCGGCCAATCCCTATGTCACTGTACTGGGTGAAGCAAAGACTGCATCCAGTCGCCTGACTTTGACGCAAGCCTTCAATTCCCTGGGCACCACAGTAGCTCCTGTACTTGGCGGCATATTGATTTTATCTGGTGCTGCACTGACAGCAGTAGAGATCAATCAGTTGCCAGCGGCAGAACAAGTCACGTATCGTGCCAGCGCCGGTGCTGCAGTGCAAATGCCCTACCTGATGCTGGCGGGGGCATTGCTGTTGCTGGCTGTCTTGTTTGCTTTTGCAAGGCTGCCCAAAATTACTCACGCAGAAGACAGCGATACGACAGTCAGCACCGGTAGAGCATCGGTATTGTCGCATGGTCATCTGGTCATGGGGGCCATCGGTATTTTCCTGTATGTGGGTGGTGAGGTCAGCATAGGCAGCTTCCTCATCAATTTCCTGGGTGAGGCAGATGTAGGTGGCTTGACACCGGCAGTCGCCGCTCACTATGTCGGTTTTTATTGGGGCGGTGCCATGGTAGGCCGCTTCATCGGTTTTGCCGTCATGCGCAAGGTCAGTCCTGGCAAGACCCTGGCATTTAATTCGGCTGCCGCCATCATCCTGATACTCACTGCCATCTATAGTCATGGTTCGTTCGCGATGTGGGCGATACTGGCGGTGGGTCTGTGCAATTCCATCATGTTCCCGACCATCTTCAGCATGGCCCTGAACAAGCTTGGGCCATTGACGGGGCAGGGTTCAGGTATTTTGTGCATGGCTATCGTCGGCGGTGCCCTCGTCCCTTTCCTGCAAGGCTACCTTGCCGACAGCATAGGCCTGCACGTGTCTTTCTATGTGCCTGCAGCCTGCTATACCTTCATCCTGTATTTCGGCATACGTTATGCAGGCATGTACTCGACCAAATAAACTGGATTAATTTTTTCTTCGTTACAGGAGATTGCGGGAGCTATATGCTCCCGTTTTTTTTTTTGCGTGAAGTATGTTTATGAACAATAATGAGCGCTCTCCATACGCAAGCCGACGGCAAAGAAATGACTACAACAAAAAAAGAACCCTGGGCGACACTGGCAGGTATCTCGGCTTTTCTTGGTGGCTTGTTGCACATCATTGCCTTGCTCGGTGGCGCAGACTGGATCCACTTTTTCCATGCACCACCCTCGGTAGTCGAGTCAGCCCGTCAAGGCACCTGGCTTGCTCCGGTCAGCACTTTGCTGATCACTGCCTTGATGTGGTTATGCAGCCTGTATGCTTTTTCAGCGGCTGGTTTTGTGCACCGCCTGCCATTGCTGCGCACAGGTTTGTTTGTGGTCGCTTTTATCTGCGTAGTGCGTGGTCTGATCTTTTTCCCCCTGATCATGATTAACCCTGCATGGTTGAAGCGGCTGGATACTTTTGAAATAGTCGCTTCCGTGATCTGGCTGGCGATAGGCATATTCTTCGCGTTGGGCTTGCGTGCTGTATGGAAACGCACATACTGAGGTTTTTCAGCCCATCGTCAATTTCCCCTTGAGCGCAAGTTCATGCTTGTATGACATGGGTATCATTTTTCATGATACCCATATTTTAATTCCATATTTTCCACAAAGACGTATTCCACCTACACTGTGAACACAGCAGATTTCAAAGGAAGTCGAAGAAGCGCTGCAGCGAAATTTCGAAAGCTTCTTTTGATGTCTCTTTGATTCGACCAGCTTGGTCTCAAGCACCTTCGTAGCATATCTGACGTTGGCAGATGTGATACAGATAGCGTCTTGATATCGAATTTTGTGTCGAATTCGAATAAAATGGTAGTTATCACTACCAACGCAACGAGAGCCTATCTCTGATACCTCGCTATAGGCTCTGAGCAAAATTGTGTCTTACCGGATGCAACGCATGCTCTTTGCGATCTAAATCACAAATTTTGGAGCCACCTTATGTCATCCGACACCACCATGGAGTCTGCTGGACTCTCGTCCCTTGCCAGAACAGGCAATAGCAATCAAGAAGCATCCAGCGATGCACTCGAAGCCAGCCAGATCGCCAGGCCCCCGCAATTGAATGATGTGCAACTCGACGATAAATATACGTCGAACAGCGGCACGATCTTTTTGTCAGGTATACAAGCACTGGTAAGACTGCCCATGATGCAGCGCCAGCGCGACCTTGCTGCGGGCTTGAATACGGCGGGATTTATTTCCGGTTATCGTGGTTCCCCTCTGGGTGGCCTGGATGAAACATTGTGGAAAACCAAAAAACTGCTGGAGCAAAACCATGTGCAGTTCGTGCCCGGCGTCAATGAAGACCTGGCCGCCACCTCAGTCTGGGGCTCGCAGACGGTAGACCTGATAGGCCCGGCCAAATACGATGGTGTATTTGGCATGTGGTATGGCAAAGGCCCGGGCGTGGATCGCAGCGCCGATGTCTTCAAGCATATGAACCATGCAGGCACATCCAAACATGGCGGTGTCTTGCTGGTGGCTGGTGATGACCATGGTGCGTATTCATCGACTCTGCCACACCAGTCTGACCATATTTTCTCTGCCTGCATGATCCCCATGCTGTATCCCAGCAATGTGCAGGAATACCTGGACCTGGGCTTGCATGCCTGGGCCATGTCGCGTTTCTCTGGCTGCGCTGTCGGCTTCAAGGCGCTGGCGGATACGGTAGAGTCCACCTCGTCTGTGGATGCCGATCCTTTCCGTCTGCAAATCAAGATACCGCAAGACTTTGTCATGCCTGAAGGTGGCCTGAACACCCGTTTGTCACTGGACACCCTGGGTATCCAGGCACGCAAGCAGGAAGCCCTGATGCAGGATTACAAAATCTATGCAGCCCTGGCTTATGCCCGTATCAACAAACTCAACCATGTCACCATAGACAGCCCGACTGCGCGCCTGGGCATCGTTGCCTCAGGCAAGTCTTATCTCGATGTGCTGGAAGCGCTGGAAGAACTGGGCATCGATGAGAAATTCGCTGCCGAGATAGGCATACGTCTGTTCAAGGTATCCATGCCATGGCCGCTGGAACCGGATGGTGTGCGGGAATTTGCCCAGGGTCTGGATGAGATACTGGTAGTCGAAGAAAAACGCCAGATGGTCGAGTACCAGCTCAAGGAACAACTGTATAACTGGCGCGATGATGTGCGCCCGCGCGTCATCGGTAAGTTCGATGAAAAAGGCGAATGGGTACATCCGCGTGGTGAATGGCTGTTGACATCTAAAGCTGACTTTTCAGTAGCACAGATTGCCCGCGTGATTTCTTCCCGCATATCCCGTTTCCATACCAGTGACCTCATCAAGGCGCGCCTGGCGTTTTTGGAAGCCAAGGATGTCGTGCTCAGCAAACAGGTCAATACACCAGCACGCCCAGCTTACTATTGCTCAGGCTGCCCGCACAATACCTCGACCAAGGTGCCGGAGGGTAGCCTGGCACTGGCTGGTATCGGTTGCCACGTCATGGCAACCGCGATTTACCCTGAATTCAATAAACTGACGACCCATATGGGTGGCGAAGGTGCGCCGTGGATAGGGCAGGCCGCATTCTCGACTTTGCCGCATGTGTTCCAGAACCTGGGGGACGGTACTTATTTCCATTCCGGCTACCTGGCAATACGCGCAGCCGTCGCTGCGAAGGTCAATATCACCTACAAGATTTTGTATAACGATGCCGTTGCCATGACGGGTGGTCAGCCTGTCGATGGCATTATCAGTGTACCTATGATGGCACAGCAGATGGCGGCAGAAGGTGTCAAGCGCATCGCCCTGGTGACTGAGGATTTGTCGCGTTATACCGATCGCTCCAACCTGCCGAGCTTTCTGACCCTGCATGACCGCAAGGACATGGATGCGGTGCAGCGTGAGTTGCGCGACATCCCCGGCGCGACCGTACTCATTTACGACCAGACCTGTGCTGCGGAAAAACGCCGCCGCCGCAAAAAAGGCGAATTCCCCGACCCCAACCAGCGCATGTTCATCAATGAAGCCGTTTGCGAAGGCTGCGGTGACTGTGGTGTGCAATCCAACTGTACTTCCATCATGCCGGTGGAAACAGAATTTGGCCGCAAGCGCAGCATAGACCAGTCATCCTGCAATAAGGATTATTCCTGCGTCAAAGGTTTCTGTCCGAGTTTTGTCACTGTAGAAGGCGGCAAGCTGGTCAAGTCCAAGACAGGTACGGCAAAGACCGATGACTTTGGTGCACTGCCAGAACCACAATTGCCTGCCTGTGAAAGCTCTTACAATATCCTGTTGAACGGCATAGGCGGCACAGGCGTGATCACGGTTGGTGCCCTGCTGGGCATGGCCGCACATCTGGAAGGCAAGGGCGCGTCGGTACTCGACATGACAGGCATGTCGCAAAAAAATGGCTCAGTGACTTCGCATATACGCATCGTCAACCAGGCTGACAAATTGCGTGCACAGCGCATTGCGACTGGTGAAGCTGACCTGATTTTGGGTTGCGATATTTTGACCGCTGGCGCACATGACGCGATTTCCAAGATGCGCGCAGGCCGTACCCGTGCTGTCATCAATACCCATGAACAACCGACTGGCCCGTTTGCGAAGAACCCTGACTGGCAATTCCCGCTGGAATCAGTAGAGCACCTGATCTCAGAATCAGTCGGTGGCAATGTTGATTTCATCAATGCCACCAAACTGGCAACCGCCTTGATGGGCGACTCCATCGCCACCAATTTGTTCATGCTCGGTTTTGCTTATCAGAAGGGTGCGATACCAGTATCTGAAACAGCCTTGCTACGGGCGATAGAACTGAATGGCGTGGCGATCGAAGCCAACAAGAAAGCCTTCCTCTGGGGCCGCCGTGCAGCGGTGGATTTTGCCCGCGTTGAAAAAATCGCCATCCCTGGCCAGCCTGTTGTCATCCAGATGCCGCAAAGCCTGGATGCACTCATCAAACGCCGTATTGCGGTATTGACGGATTACCAGAATGCCACCTATGCCCAACAATATGTGGACCTGGTCGATAAGGTCCGCAAGGCTGAATCTGCATTGAACGCTGGTAACAAGTTCAGCATGGCAGTTGCCAAATATGCGTTCAAGCTCATGGCCTACAAGGACGAATATGAAGTCGCACGCCTGTACACCAATGGCGATTTCACGGCAAAACTCAAGCAACAGTTTGAAGGCGATTTCAGCCTGAAATTCAATCTGGCACCCCCTATCTTCTCGAAGAAAGACGGGCAGGGCCATCTGGTCAAGGCGCAATATGGTTCCTGGATCTGGCAGGCATTCAAGCTGCTGGCTAAACTCAAGGGCTTGCGTGGCACAGCACTGGATATCTTTGGCCGCACAGAAGAACGCAAGGCCGAGCGCGCGCTCATCGTTGAATACACAGCCCTTATGGAAAAACTGGCAGCAGGTTTGAATGCAGACAACCTCGAACAGGCCATCTCCCTGGCGAACCTGCCTGAAAAGATACGCGGTTACGGCCATGTCAAAGAAAAGGCCATGCAGGCGTATCATGCAGAGAAGTCAGTCTTGCTGAATCCTCAGACACCTGTAGTGATCAAGGAAGTATCGCGCGTGGCGTAATTTCCTAATGGCAATCTGGCAAGTTAGGTGAAAAACCTGCCTTGCCAGAGTGGCATCAGTGATGTTGCTGTAGCTAATTGTACGGGTAGATAAGTTTTTTCAATATCCAGTATCCATGAAGCTTTCCAGACATTTTATTGTTGTAAGCCTCGCCCGGCCTGAGATTGCTGTTTTACATATTCATGTTGACGTTTACGTTAACGTCATATAACTTAGCTTAACCCAAACGCAGTGATTGTTACTAAAGAGCAATGATCATTGTGATAAAACAAGACCGATGAGGAAGACATGACTGACCTGTCCGTTGCCCAGAACCTGACTGAATACAAACCTGCCAACAAAGTGCGCTTTGTTACCGCTGCTTCCCTGTTCGATGGCCATGATGCCTCGATCAATATCATGCGCCGCATCTTGATGGCGAATGGTGCAGAAGTGATCCATCTGGGTCATAACCGCTCGGTAGAAGAAATCGTCACTGCTGCCCTGCAGGAAGATGCCCAGGGCATCGCCATTTCCAGTTACCAGGGTGGCCATGTTGAATACTTCAAATACATGATAGACCTGCTCAAGCAACGCGGCGGTGCGCATATCAAGGTGTTTGGCGGTGGTGGTGGTGTCATCGTGCCAGAAGAAATAGCCGACCTGCATGCCTATGGCGTGACCCGCATTTTCAGCCCTGAAGATGGCCAGCGCATGGGCCTGGTGGGCATGATCTTGTCGATGATACAGGCTTGTGACAGTGACCTCTCTGGCTATGCGCCAACTACACTGGCAGTATTGCAGCAAGGCGATATCGCCGACAAACACCGCCCGCTGGCACAATTGATTACCGCGCTGGAAAACGACAAGGTCGCGCCAGAATTGCGCACCCAATTGATGGATGCGGCAAAAGCCAGCAAGACACCAACCCTGGGTATCACGGGTACCGGTGGTGCCGGTAAATCTTCGCTGACGGATGAACTGATACGCCGCATACGGCTGGACCAGGATGATCACCTGAACATCGCCCTGATTTCCATAGACCCGTCACGCCGCAAATCTGGCGGTGCCTTGCTGGGTGACCGTATACGCATGAATGCGATTAATCCCTGGAAGGGCAAGCTCAAGGTTTTCATGCGCTCACTGGCAACCCGTGAAGCAGGTTCAGAGATTTCACAAGCCCTGCCAGATGTGATTGCGGCCTGCAAGGTCGCCGGTTTTGATCTGGTCATCGTCGAGACTTCCGGTATAGGTCAGGGCGACGCGGCGATCGTGCCGCATGTTGATGTGTCCATGTATGTCATGACGCCAGAATTTGGTGCGGCGTCACAACTGGAAAAAATCGACATGCTGGACTTTGCCGATTTTGTCGCTATCAATAAATTTGACCGCAAAGGCGCACAGGACGCCCTGCGCGATGTCGCCAAACAATACCAGCGTAATCGCGAATTGTGGACGCAAAAGCCGGATGAAATGCCAGTCTATGGCACGCAAGCTTCACGCTTCAATGATGATGGTGTTACTGCTCTGTATCAAGGCATCTTGCCAGCGCTGGTGCAACGTGGTTTGCTGGCCAAGCCCAGCAAGCTGGCTGCCATCAATGTCAAATATTCCAGCGCCAAGAATGTCATCGTGCCACCGGCACGCAGCCGTTACCTGGCCGAGATTGCAGATACAGTACGTGCCTATCACAAGAATACCGGCAAGCAGGTCTTGATTGCCCGTGAGCGCCAGCAACTGCAAGAAAGCAAGCGCATGCTGTCAGTGGCAGGCAAGTCTGCCGATTTTGATGACCTGATTACTGAGCGTGAAAACCGTCTCGATGGTGAATCAAAAAAACTCATCAGCATGTGGCCAGACATGCAGGCTGCCTACGCTGGTGATGAATATGTCGTCAAGATCCGCGACAAGGAAATCCGCACCCGCCTGGTACAGCAATCGCTCTCTGGCACCAAGATACGCAAGGTGGCTTTGCCACGCTTTGTCGATCACGGTGAAATCCTGCGCTGGCTGCTGCTGGAAAATGTGCCTGGTTCTTTCCCCTTTACCGCCGGTGTGTTCGCCTTCAAACGTGAAGGTGAAGACCCTACCCGTATGTTTGCCGGTGAGGGTGATCCTTTCCGCACCAACCGCCGTTTCAAGCTGGTGTCGCAAGGCATGGATGCGAAACGCCTGTCGACTGCTTTTGACTCTGTGACACTGTACGGTGCAGACCCGGCCATACGTCCTGATATCTACGGCAAGGTCGGCAATTCTGGCGTGTCAGTCGCGACACTGGAAGACATGAAGGTCTTGTATGACGGCTTTGACCTGTGCGACCCGGCCACATCGGTATCCATGACTATCAATGGTCCGGCACCGACGATACTGGCCTTCTTCATGAATACTGCCATCGACCAGCAGATGGAAAAATTCCGCGTCGATAACAAGCGCGAACCGACTGCTGATGAGTCAGCAAAAATACGCGCCTGGGTATTGCAAAATGTCCGCGGCACGGTGCAGGCAGATATCCTGAAAGAAGACCAGGGTCAGAACACTTGTATCTTCTCGACAGAATTCTCACTGAAGGTCATGGGCGATATCCAGGAATATTTCGTCCATCACCAGGTGCGCAATTTTTACTCTGTTTCCATCTCCGGTTACCATATTGCCGAAGCAGGTGCGAACCCGATTTCTCAACTGGCGTTCACACTGTCGAATGGCTTCACCTTTGTCGAAGCCTATTTGGCACGTGGCATGCACATTGATGATTTTGCGGCCAACCTGTCCTTCTTCTTCAGCAATGGCATGGACCCTGAATACACCGTGCTGGGCCGTGTTGCCCGTCGTATCTGGGCAGTGGCAATGCGTGACAAATATGGTGCGAATGACCGCAGCCAGAAACTGAAATACCATATCCAGACCAGTGGCCGTTCCCTGCATGCACAAGAGATCGACTTCAATGACATCCGCACCACGCTGCAAGCCCTGATTGCGATCTACGACAACTGCAACAGCCTGCACACCAATGCCTATGATGAGGCAATCACCACGCCTACGGATGAATCTGTACGCCGTGCTTTGGCTATCCAGCTCATCATCAACCGTGAATGGGGTCTGGCGAAAAATGAAAACCCTATCCAGGGCAGCTTCATCATCGAAGAACTGACTGACATGGTAGAAGAAGCCGTCATGCAAGAGTTTGAACGCATTGCTGAACGCGGTGGTGTACTGGGCGCAATGGAAACCGGTTATCAGCGCGGCAAGATACAGGAAGAATCCATGCACTATGAACACCTGAAACATGACGGCACTTTGCCCATCATTGGTGTAAATACTTTCCGCAATCCAAAAGCCAATGACACGCCGCAAAAGATAGAACTGGCGCGTTCAACGGAAGAAGAAAAGCAATCGCAGTTGCAGCGCCTGGCAGATTTCCATAGCCGTCATGCGGACGTGGCACCGAAGGCGCTGGCGGCTTTGCAGCAGGCGGCGATCAATAATGAGAATGTGTTTGCAAGGTTGATGGATGCGGCGCGGGTTTGTTCGCTGGGGCAGATTACGACTGCGCTGTTTGAGGTCGGGGGACAATACCGACGCAACATGTAGGAAGCTTCAAAAACCTTTTAATCGGGCGCATAGCTGCGTTGTAAATGCTCGCAATACCTACGTATTGCTGTGCTTTACGCCTTGCTCTGCATCCCGATGAAAAGGTTTTTCGAAGCTCCCTGACGGGGGGAATCCGGGCACCAATTAGCGGGCGCATTACTGCGTTGCAAATGCGCGCAATACCGACGTATTGTTGTGCAAGGGTTAACGTTGGCCTTGTACTGCATCCCGCTGAATGAATTTCTCAGCGTGCCACGGATACGGTTTGCTGGCGGCGCTGCGCGCGCCTTTGTAAGGCACTGAAAGGCGAATGAATCTGCATGTATTGGGGATGAAAATTTTTTGACTCAACAAAGCCCGAAAACTCTTCGGGTTTTTTGTTTTTTCGCTGTGCACTATTTATTGCTAGAATACCTATCTACATTCAATTTGGTCATGGCTGCGGTGCTGCAGCTTTCAGGAGTATTCCATGCGTACCATTCTCGTTTTAGCTTGTATCTCTATTCTCGCTGCTTGTAACAAACCACCAGAACCCAAGGTTGAACCCAGCGCTTCGGCCAATATTCTTTCCGAACAAAAAGCGCAGCTGGACAAGGCGAAAGCGGCGGCGCAGTTGATGCAGCAGAAGGCGGATGAACAAAGGGCGATTGTTGAGGTCCAAACGGGTGGAGCTGCTGCCAAGCCTGCGAAGGGTGATGCGGGCAAGTAGCGTTGCTTTGTGGGGCACTTGGCTGCAGGCTGGTAAGCAAAATATGTTTTTCCAATAGGAGCGCTTCATGTTGATTTCTTTTCGTCGTCTTGCCTTGGTTTCCTGTCTTAGTCTGCCTTTGCTTGCTCATGCGCAATTGCCTGTGCAGGCCAATCCTGATCATGAGGCCATGCTGGCCAGTGTGGATGCGCGGCTGGCTGCGAACAAGCGGCTGGTGTATGACTTTTGGCGGGAAGTGTTTGAAGGCGGGCATATGGAGCTGGCAGACAAATATCTGGCCGAGTCCTATATGCAGCACAACCCAGGAGTAGGGACAGGGCGTGCGGCTTTTGTCGAACTCTTCAGCAAATTCGTCAAACCCAAAGACATACAGGCCAGGGTCAAGGCGCCGCTGGTGGCGATTACTGCCGAGGGCGATAAAGTGATTTTGAGCTTTGTCAGTACTGTGCCAGATCCCAAAGATGCCAGCAAGAAATACACGACAACCTGGTTTGACATGTTCCGCATAGAAAACGGGAAGATTGCAGAACACTGGGACCCGGCTTTAAAAGACAGTCATTGAAAGGTTTGCAGACAGATGTTGCATAAAAATTTGATTTCAGAAGCGGCATCTTTGCCAAGTGCGTGGCGGTCTGCCATCTTGGGCAAGGCTGGTGGTGCGCAAGTCAAAGTCTTGCGCATGGATGAATGTGACTATCCTGACGAAACCCACGACTTCACGGAAGCGCTGCTGGTGCTGGATGGGCAAATGAATCTCGACATTCACGGCGAGATTGTCGCTGTCAAAGCGGGTGAGCTGTATCTGGTGCCTGCGCATACTCCGCACGCGGTTGCGGCTGGCAGCAGGGGTACCCTGGTTATCATTGATCAGTGAATTGCAAGAATATTGGAATAAGTTTTAGCAGCAGATCGTGTACTTCATCTTGAATCTATATTTAATACGGAGACAGCATCATGCAAAAAATCACCCCTTTCCTCTGGTTTGATCATCAGGCTGAAGAAGCCGTACAGTTTTATCTCGACATCTTCAAGGATGCAAAAATTCTCAGCATTGCCCACTATGGTGAAGGCGCACCCCTGCCCAAGGGGACGGTGCTGACCATCAAGTTCACCATGGCCGGGCAGGAATTTGTGGCACTCAATGGCGGCCCGCATTACAGCTTCACTCCGGCGATTTCTTTTGTCATCGATTGCGAGTCGCAGGAAGAAGTAGATTATTACTGGGACAAATTATTGGCGGGCGGCGGCAAAGAAAGCCAGTGTGCCTGGCTGACGGACAAGTACGGTCTCTCCTGGCAAGTCGTGCCACAAGCCTTGATCAATTATCTCAATGACGCTGACCCGGCCAAGGCGCAAAGGGTCATGATGGCTATGTTCCAGATGAAGAAAATTATCATTGCTGACCTTGACAAAGCCTATAGGGGATGAGTTTGTAAAAAATGTAAATTTTGTAAATATTTCTGCCTATATCCAAGTTTTGATTTTATTTATGTAAGATTGCCAGACCCAAAATTCAGCGTATATGAATTGCTATGAATCGCTGATTGCCAGTCTATAAGTCACTTACATCCAAAGGTAAATAAAATTGAAACTACCAAAGCCATTGATTGCTGCGTTTTTTTTGTTCGCCGTGACGGGGTTTGCCATGGCTGAGACCATCGTCGTGAATCCTTATGGTAAGTACCTGGAAGGTGAGGATGTGGAAGTGGAGATGGCGCAATTTGCTGGCAGAAATGCAGAGGGTTTGTATGATATCTTGCTGAAGATGAAGGGTGCCGCAGCATTTAATGCCGGTATCGATGGCAAGACGATCAAATACCGCGCAGTACACGGTGGCTCTGGCGTGGATTACCAGCTCAATGGCAAGACACGTATGTCGCTAAGGCAAAATTCGGGCGGATCTGCTTCGTCTTATCAAGTGTTTTTGGATGGCAGAACAATTTCCATTAGTGAGGTAAAGTCAAAATCTCAAGAGGTGCGGCCCCTGCATTTGCTGACTGCCTCGACAGAAGCTGCAAAATAAATTGTCTGCGCTATGACACAAATGCCTGTTCTGATGACAGGCTTTTTTTTGCCCGCTCACTATCGATTCCAGTATCCCGACGCGTAAGTGTATTACTCGCTAAAATATGTGTGAAAATGCAATTTGCTGCAGGCTACTTTGCAGACCATTGCCGACGTATGAATTTATTGTGTGTTTTAGCGGAATTGTATGCATACCAGAAAACTTTTACTGACTTTGTTTGAATACAAGGCCTGGGCCAATGCCGACTTGTATCAGCTGGCAGCCAGCGTCTCGCCAGACGAGCATGCGCGTGAATTGCATGATGCGATACGCATCCTCAATCATATCTATGTAGTTGACCAGATTTTCGTCGCCAACCTGCAAAGCCAGCAACATGGCTTTACTGCGCTGAACACCAAAGAAACACCCACGCTGGCCGATTTGCAGCGAGGCGTGCAAGAAGTGGATCAGTGGTACATGGACTATGTCGCTGCCCAGCAAGAAACCAGGTTCGCAGATGACATACGCTTTACTTTTGTGGATGGTACACCTGGCTGCATGTCCCGTGGTGAGATGTTATTGCATGTAGCCACCCATGGAAATTATCACCGGGGTGCGGTTGGCCGTATCTTGTTCCAGATAGGCAAGCAGCTACCGAAAGATACTTTGACCGTATTCCTGAGCCAGCAAACGGCTGCTCAGTCTTGACTACCATACGCAGAGCCAGTGATTCGGATGCCAGCGCCCTGCAGGCAATTTACCAGAAATGCCTGGTTGAAGCTGCATGGCAGCAGCGTGCTGTAGAAACCATTCCCGGTTTTGCTGATGTTACTCATGGCGAAACAGTGTGGGTCGCAGTGGATGCAATGGATCATATATTGGCCGTTCTTGCAGTGCAGGAAGGTGATGCCTATATCCATCACTTGTATGTAGATCCTCAAGCGCAAACGCAGGGTCTGGGCAGGGCTCTGTTGCAGCATCTGCAAACTTATTTGCCTTTCCCCTGGCAATTGAAATGCGTGGCACAAAACCATGCTGCCCTGAAATTTTATCAGCATCTGGGATGGCATCAAATCGAACAGGGGCAAGGTGAAGATGGGGTTTATTATCTGTTGGAACATACTGGGCCACTTCAGGAAAATAATTCCACTGAATAATTATCCCTATGAAATATAAAAAAATACTTGCGACCTGCTTGTTGGCAGTATCTGGTTGTGCTTGCGCAGATGTTGACGTCAATATCAAATTTCTGCATCCACAGGCACTCGAAGTGAGTTATCAGTTACCACCGGCATGCGCTCAACTGGTTTTTAAAAAGCATGGCAGTGATGCAGCAAAAATACGTAGTAGCTGGCAGCCACTTGATACTTGCAGCAAGGCGGATGGTGAGCAAGCGAGCAGTCAGCAGGCAGCGTGTACGCAATTACGTTTCCAGGTACCTGTCAGTGCGAATAAAGTGCGGGGTTATCCCGCAGCTTTTCCCGTGGGTGACGCGATCTACGTTCATACCAGCAATTTTGCCGTGGATGAAAGTTGCGGCAAAGTGAACTACAGTTTTAGTGCACCTGGTATTGCCATGAATGCTCGGTTATTTGCAGACAATGCCAGGCCCGCTGATGGAAACGGTGGTGATATGGCTGCCTTATTATTGCCAAAGCAATTAAAGGTGGTAGGTAATTTTATTGGCTATTTTGACGCCGCAATGGGGGAAGCCAATATCAGCAATATACGCAAAACGGGTGACGAAAGCGTCACTTTTTTGCGCCAGGCTTTGCCAAAAGCAAAATTCGAGATGCCCATCGTTGCGGTCTCCAGGGTTGCAGGTCCTGGTGGCCTCAGGCCAGATGGCGACGCTGCCGACGTCATGCGTCTGGCTTTTGTCAATTGGCCCTTGCAGCCGGATGCGGAGACAGAACGCATGATGACCTTGTTTGTGTCGCATGAATTTAGTCATCGTTTTCAAATGCGTGATGCGACTGATGCCTATGCCGATGCACGCCTGATCCATGAGGGTGGTG
Source organism: Undibacterium sp. FW305-107 (assembly GCF_058788535.1). Lineage (NCBI taxonomy): Bacteria > Pseudomonadati > Pseudomonadota > Betaproteobacteria > Burkholderiales > Oxalobacteraceae > Undibacterium > Undibacterium sp. FW305-107. Next base: position 121,872 of record NZ_JBYTAV010000004.1, on the reverse strand, counting down.
GCGAATTCTTGCGCTGGCTGATGGCTGTACGCAAAGGATGGCTGAACCATGAGCAGGCAGCTGAAGACTTGAACATGGCTCTCGGCGATTGTCTGCTGCATGTGCGTCAGTCCAGTTGGGGCAATTTGACAGCAAATGAGATACGTGGCGGGCTGCTTGATTATCGCTGTGGTCTGGCAGTCTATGTATACGGATTGGCAGCCAGGCAGGGCAAGGCAGGACCATTTGAGCGTTTTGATGGTTTTTATGAGGAACTCAGGCAGGTACCGGCGCAGGCACCAAGGCCAGATTTTGCCCAAGCCCTTGAATGTGGCGATGAACATGACTGCAAAAGTACATGGTTGCCCCGACTGCTCGGCAAGCAGGAAAGCATGCAGGCTGTCTGGGTAGATTTTTTCCGTCAAACGGGGCTAGCACATCCAGTCGTCGCCAGCCAGCAACAAAAGAATGCCATGATCAATCAAGCCATGCAGGAATTGATGAGAGCGGATTGCGGCAGCGCCAGCATGTTTCCACAAGCGGACAAAATCAGCGTGGATGAAGTCAAGGGTTGCAAGACACTGCGTGGTGGCATGAATATCATCAAGTCTGAAAATTTGCCTTTATATAATCATTCTGACACCTTGGCTGCCACCATAGCTGCTTGCAGGCTGCGGTCGCAGGTAAGATTGACCATGGACTCTGGCTTGCAACTGGACCTGCCCTGCAAGCAGGCATATCAGCCTGTTGAGCAATTTTATGCAGTTGATATGAAGAAACTATTAGCTAGCCTGGACCGCTGATTGTATAAATTTGTACCTCGCCAGATTTGCCGCTTGTAGTCTGTGCAGGTTTGAGGAATACTGAAAATGTAAGCTGTATTTACTTTCGACACCATCCCGTAGCTCATTCAGGAAAGCCCATGCCAGGCAAAGTTGAAGTATCCAGAGTTGCCCTATACCGCGCCATGGTAGAACAGGCTCAGGATGCCTTGCTTGTGTTAGAGGGAGAGCATTTCATTGATTGCAATCCCAGTGCGGAAAGAATGTTTGGCTTATCAAGAGAGCAATTGTTGTCCAGCTCGCCTGTGCATCTGTCTGCCGCCACTCAGTTTGACGGGCGTGATTCCCTTACTGCTGCCAACAGCTATATAGAACTGACCAAATCTGGTCAGCCCCAACATTTTGAATGGGCTTCCCGCAGGGCAGATGGTAGCCTGTTCACTTCTGAAGTAGCGTTGAATCTCCTGGAAGATAATGGTCGACTATGCATCGTTGCCGTGGTACGTGATATTTCAGAGCGTAAGCAGGCAGAACTGGCTACGCGCAAGAAAAATGAAAAACTCCGCGTTTTACTGGAAAATTTTCCTGGTGGTGTTTCACTGATCGATGAAAATCTCAGGGTCGTGGCCTGGAACGGTGAGTTGTTGCGTATGCTGGATTTGCCAACAGCCCTGTTTCAGGGACAGCCACCCTTGGCGCGTGAAGTGTTTGAAGCGAATATCAAACGTGGTGAATATGGTGAGTTCAGCAGCGCCAGCGATGAAGAAAAACTGGCCAAGCTCATGGCCATCATACAAAGCGATGTCCCTTATTCTTATGAACGCCTGCGTTCTGATGGCAGCATTATAGAAGTGCGTGGCGTGCCGGTAGAAGGTGGTGGCTTTGTTACCACTTGCATGGATGTGACAGCCAAACGCCGTATAGAAATTGAATTCCGCAAGCAATCCCTGTTTCTGAAAGCCGTGCTGGCACATATGCCCCAGGGTCTAAGTGTGTTCGATGATCAGTTGAAACTGTATTTGTGGAACCAGGGTTTTCTTGATGTGCTCGATTATCACCCCGATGCGATTTACCATGGGGTGCCATTTGAAGACTTATTGCGCATCATGGCCGAACGTGGTGAGTATGGGGAAGGTGATATTGAAGAACTTATCAGCACCCGCCTGACTCTGGCCAGACAGTTTCAGGCGCATGAGTTTGAACGCACCCGCCCAAATGCCCATACCCATCTGGTGCAGGGCAAGCCCATCCATGAAAATGGCAAGTTGCAAGGTTTTGTCACCACCTATACCGACATTACTGAACTCAAAAAAGTGCAGACGGCCTTGTCGAAAGCCAATAGTTTGCTGGAACAGAATATCGCCGAGCGCACTACAGAGCTACGCCATACCCAGGATGATTTGATGCGCAGTGAAAAACTGGCAGCCCTGGGTTCGCTGGTGGCCGGTGTAGCGCATGAACTCAATACGCCCATCGGCAACAGCTTGTTGACAGCCAGTACCCTGCAAGCCAAGACCCAGGAATTTGCCCAGAAGGTAAGTGACGGCAATATTCGCCGCTCGGATCTGACGGCTTATTTGCAGGCGGCGCAACATGCCAGTGAGTTGATAGAGCATGGCTTGAACAATGCTGCTGATCTGGTTGTCAGCTTCAAGCAAGTGGCTGTCGACCAGGCCAGTTCCAAGCGCCGCCGTTTTAATCTCGGCAAGGTTTGCCATGATGTGATTGCCACCATGATGGCCAAGATACGCCAGGCGGGTCTGCGTATCAACATGGATATACCAGAGCAAATAGAACTGGATAGTTTTCCGGGGCCGCTGGATCAGGTTATTTGCAATCTGGTCGATAATGCCATCCTGCATGCCTTTGAAGGCAAGCCCGACGGACAAATCTGGATCAGCGCCACCATGCTGGGGCAAGACAGGGTAGAACTGCGCTTCGACGACAATGGTGTGGGCATACCCACAGAAAATCTGGGCCGGGTATTTGATCCCTTCTTTACCACCAAGCTGGGTCAGGGTGGTACCGGACTGGGCATGAATATCGTCTATAACATCGTCACCAGTTTGCTGGGTGGCGATATTCGCATAGAGAGTGAAGAAGGTGCCGGTACCAGTTTTGTCATGCAAATCCCTCTTGTCGCAACTGTCAATGATACTGACTCTGCTGATCCCGCTGGTCCGGCTGACTAATGCGCTCGGGTATTACCGGTTTGAGAAGAGCGGTCGGCTATACTATCTTTCTTTTTGCATCAAGAAAGCCCTTCATGTCCCAATTTCCCGCCTGCCCAGTCTGCTCCATGGAAAATACTTACCCAGATGGCGACAACTATATCTGCGCCGATTGTGCGCATGAATGGCCAATGCAAGCCACATCGGCAGCGGAAGATAGTGATGAGCGCATCGTCAAGGATTCAAACGGCAATGTACTGGCTGATGGCGATGCAGTTGTCCTCATCAAGGATCTGAAAGTCAAAGGTTCGTCTACCACATTAAAAATGGGTAGCAAAGTCAAAAGCATACGCCTGGTCAGCGGCGACCATGAAGTCGATTGTAAAATGGACGCAGGCAATTTCATGTTAAAAGCCTGTTATCTGAAAAAAGTCTAATCTGGAGTAATGCATGCGGCACATACTGGTCTATGGTGATTCTTTGTCCTGGGGCTTGATCCCGACGACACGCAAACGTCTGAACTTTGAAGAGCGCTGGCCAGGTGTACTGGAGATCGGCCTCAACAGTGCTGACCAGCATGTGCGCGTAGTGGAAGATTGCCTGAATGGACGTCGCACGGTGTGGGAAGATCCCTTCAAGCCGGGGCGCAATGGATCACAAGGTCTGGCGCAGCGCATAGAAACCCTGACACCCTTGTCACTGGTGATCGTTATGCTGGGCATTAATGATTTTCAGTCCATGCATCAGAATGACGCCTGGTTATCCTCACAAGGATTGGCTGTGATTATCAATACCATACGCCAGGCGCCGATAGAACCTGGTATGCAGATCCCGCCCATACTCGTCGTTGTACCGCCACCACCACGCATACCAAAGGGTACGATTGCTCCCAAGTTTACTGGTTGTGAAGAAAAATGTGCGGGTCTGGCCGACGCCTATAAAGAAGTTGCCGCCGCTGCAGGCTGCCATTTCTTTGATGCAGGCAGTGTCGTCACCTCCAGCGAATACGATGGCGTGCACCTGGATGCTGACCAGCATCTGATACTGGGCTGGGAACTGGTCGGTGTGGTGTCTTCGATCTTGAAGTAAGTTTTTATGAGCGCCGACTTGCATGCCATTCAAAACCTGTTGGCCAGGTTTGCCAATAGTTTTGACCTGAAAGACTGGAATGCTTTATGCGGCTGTCTGGCTGCATCTGTTTACACTGATTATTCAGATTTGCGCGGTACCCCACCCGAGCAGATGAGTAATAAGCATTACGCGGAATTACGCCGCATCGCCTTGCAAGATTTGCAGACCCATCATCTGAGTGGCAATACTGAAATAGAATTGACAGGTGATACTGCCAGGGCAAAAGTCTCTACAGTTATTTTTCGCAAGAATGCAGAGGGCCAGACCCTGCACACCCATTGTCTGTATGAATTTGGTTTGATCAAGCCCAGTGGGCAATGGCTGATCAATGCCATCGTCCAGAAAGTATTCTGGAGCGATGGCCAGACTGCGATACACGCCGGTATCGTCAAATAAGAAAGCCACCCCAAAGGTGGCTTTCTTGTTGCGCTAGCAAGCGTAAAGTGAATTACACATCAGGCAAATTGTATCTGACCATCGTAAATGCCCACGAGTGCAATCGCTGCTGAAATATCGGTCGCCGTGACTGCAGAGGCAATTGCGATACCATTCGTGATGGATGCCTCTGGTGTCAGGTAATTCAAACCCCATTCCACTGCAAACTGGTTGGCGACCTTGATTTTGTTGTCCAGCAAATTGACAACCCAGCCCCAGGTCGCATCGCCAGTGAAAGCACGTGCGCCTGCGAGCACGGCACTGACCATGGAACCACGGCTTTGTATGCCGGTATCAAGTTCATTGAGCCAGTATTTCATGCCGGCTGCATCAGCGCCATCGGTCCTGCCCATGGCATTCTTATAAATGATATTGATGAAATCAGTATTGCTGAGGCTGGCGCTATAACCGGTTTGTGCCGGGAACTGGGCTGCCGCCAGGAAAAATGCATCACCTATCTGCTTGAAACTCATGCCTGATTTGAACTGATTGATCCAGTAATCAAGGCCATCGGCATCTGGCACGCGATTGAAATAGGCAACATACAATTCTTCCAGCGCCTTCAATTCCCCAGTCTTGATGGTATGCGCATTGTCATACACTGTGGTATTCACGATGTAGTCGGTGAACTGTATTTTCTCTACACTGTGGGCAGCCCAATAAGCCGCATTCTGGTTACCCAGTAACATGGTGTTGTTGCCGATTTCCCAGACAAAATAACTGCCACCACCTGTACCCAGTTTGGCACTGATGACCAAGGTGTCTGTGCCTGCGCCACCATCAATATAGTCATAACGTACAGATTGAGGCGCACTCAGGCCTATCGTATTATTGCTGCCATCAAACTGGTAAATAGTGTTATTGGCATTCAGGCTGCTGCTGGCACCACTGACGTTGATGATGGTCTTGTCCAGTGTCGTGGATTCAGTCTGTTGTGTGGTACTGAGGTTTTTGCGTATATAACCAGTATTATCTACGGTCGTCAGGCTCAGGCTGGCCCCTGACTTGTAGGCACCGGAGCCATAGGCATCAAAATAGACTTTGTCTGTGGTATTGACAGTGTTGCCGCCTATCTTCCAGGTATAGGCCAGCAAGCTGCTGTCGGGCACCGATGGTTGATAGATGCCGGGTATGCTCGAATACAGGTCAAGATAGTCACCAATGGCGGCATAATATTTCAGCGCAAAGGCTTCTTTTTCAGGCGCACTGAAAGCCACACCCAGGTGATTCATTTTTGAATCCTGGGTTGCGCGCCAAATACCCGTATTACGGTAATAGCCACCTTCATAAGTACCGACCACGCCGAGATCACCATCCTTATAACCAAGCCAGGCAGACCAGGGGATGCGGCTCAGCGAATCGGTGACATGCGGGCTATTCAGGAAGCCAGAATCAGTCACAGGATAATTACTGGCGATGGAAGTATCCACATATTCATCCTGCAGGCCGGCAAAGCTGTGGCCGATTTCATGCAACACCACTTCAGCAGAAGAAATATTTCCGGCAGATGCCCAGGCGATGGAACCACCAGCCCCGCCGTATAGTGCGGTATTGACCAGCACTATCACCAGTTCATGCGCGTCGCTGGCGACAGCGCCATTGACAACCGTATTTACCTTGGAAAAATCACCATACAGCAAACGTCCGTCACTACCATGCTGGGTAGCATCGAAATAGGTATTGACGCTGATATTCTTGTTGGGTTGGTCCGTACCTGATTGTGCAGAGGCGACAAAAATGGCGTTGGCATTAAACAGGTTTTTATACGGTGAAAATGGAGCATTCAGCTTGGCATTGGCATCACCCAGCATATTGTCGAGAAATTTTTGCGCATCTGCCAAAAACTGGGCGCGCTCAGCGGCGGTATAACCTTCAGCGACAAAGACAATATCAACGCGGTTTTTACTGCTGCCATTATTGAGTATGGTGGTGACGTCTGCCATGATGGGTAAGCCCTGTTATAAGTACGGATTTTAGCAACACTGTAGCCCAGCATTGCCGTGTCAAAAGTATTCCCGTAAATATATTAACAAAAACGGGCAAACGCTATCGTACAACAATGTATATGAAAAAAGACATGAATTTCATGTAGGGAATTGCAACAAGTGTTGCAAAATTGAATTGCGATACTGACGGTTCATTTTCTGATGATCCCAGCACGATCAGAAAAGTGCGTTCTGCGCTTAGTACACATCCCGTCTGTACAGCCCCAACTCTGCCATGCGTTCCAGTTTATCCAGACCCAGCAGATTACTCAAGGTCTGGTGCACATCTTCCGCCATGCCTTGCAGGCTGCCGCAGACAAGTATGGCAGCCCCTTGCTCTACCCACAGCCGGATATCAGCCTGTTGCTCTTGCAAGGCATGTTGTACATAGCGGCGCTCAGCCTGGTCGCGCGAGAAGCACAGGCTCACTTTATTGAGCGCACCATTTGTTTTCCAAGCCAGGATTTCTTCGCGATGGAAAAAATCATGTGCTTCATTTCTTTCGCCAAAAAACAACCAATTGTGTAAATGACCATTCGCAGTACGTGCTTTGATGTGGGCACGCAAACCTGCCAGTCCGGTGCCGTTACCGATCAGTATCAGTGGATGGTCTTGCGATGGCGCGTGGAAGTTGCGGTTCTCGCGTATGCGCAGTTTGATGGGTTGCCCGATTTTTGCATAAGCGGTCAGCCAGCCAGAACCTATGCCCAGGCTGCCATCGGGTCTGTGCATCTGGCGCACCAGCAATTCCAGTTTGCCATCGGCAGGCAAGGACGAGATCGAATATTCTCGATGTGGCAGGGCAGGGCGTTCGGCCATATTACTTATCTGCTTATTTACCTGATTTGTGTCCGGGGGATAATCAGGGCCAATTTCGGCGATATCGCCAGCTTGCCACGCATAATCAGCACTGCCAGCATGTTGTGCCGGGACACAGGCGATGCGATAAGCAGGACCACCCAGGCTGCCGGGGTTAAGCAATTCTCTTTCTGTCAATATCCACTCCTGGTAACCAGGTTTGCTCCAGTCTGCCATCTCGGTGTGACCACTGAGCAGGCCCAGATAATGTTGCCAATGACGTAGCGCACCTTCATCGCCGTTATCGACTTCTATCATGTCAAACAGACTATGCGCCTGCTGATGCTTGAGCCAAAGATCCACTCTGTGGGCAAAGGCGCAGAATTGCTGATAATGCCTGTCACCCAGTGCCAGTACGGCAAAATGCAAATGTGATAAATCGATTTTCTGGCTCATTACCAGGCGGGTGAAGGCTGCTGCATTGTCTGGGGCATCGCCTTCACCGGTAGTGCTGACGATGAACAGCATGCGGCTGCTCTTGCTCAGGGTTTCCAGCTTGATGCTGGCCATGCTGCTGATAGCAACTGTCATTCCGGCATCTTGCAAATGTTGCGCAGTTTTAAGGGCGATCTGTTCCGCAAAACCTGTTTGACTGGCATAAGCGATCAGTATGCTTTGCTCATTATTCTGGTCCAGTTCCGAACTAAAACCTTTGTGCTGGGCAGCTAATTCGTCTTTATGCCTGCGCATGGTTTGCAGGCAAAAACTCAGGTAGCTTATGACGACGAGGGCAGTGCTGGATTGTCTTTGTGCAGGCAAGGGTAGAAAAAAACTGGCCAGGCACAAGAGCGTCAGGGCCAGGCAGATACGGTTCATCCAGCTTAAAGAAGGCAGGCGCATCTTGCTTAATCCAGCATGGCAATGAGGGCCTGGCTCATTTTTTCTTCAAAGCCAGATGCTGTTCTTTGCAGGAACAAGGCAGCGATCTGATGTTGATTGGCATATGCCAGCCCGGCAGAGCAACCCAGTACCGTCAGCGCAGTTGCCATGGCATCAGCCACCATGCATTCTGGATGCAATACAGTGACAGATGCCAGATCATTGTCTACCGGGTAGCCAGTGCGCGGGTCCAGGGTATGCGCATAGCGGTGGCCATCCTGTTCAAAATACTGGCGATAATCGCCTGATGTCGCAATCGACAAGCCGTGCAGGGCGACCAGATATTCCTTGTCCAGTTTGCCGCCATTGTCTGCAGGGTTTTCTATTCTGACCCACCAGGGTGACTGGTCTTTTTTCATGCCCAGTCCGCGCAGCTCTCCCCCCAGTTCTATCAAGTAGCTGGTGATTTTTTGCGCATCAAGGTAACGGGCAATCTGATCCAGGGCAAAGCCTTTGGCAATCGACGACAAATCCAGAGCGACGTTGCTGGTACCCGTGCCATTCTGGCGCAAGCGTTGCTCCAGGTGGTCAAGCTCCAGTGATTTCCAGTTGCCCGCTTGCAGGGTGCTGTTGATCTCAGCTTCGGTAGGTTTGTTTGCGCGTTTGCCTGTAGGGCCAAAACCCCACAGATCAACCAGCTTGCCTGTCGTGATATCGTAAGCTCCGCCTGTCTGTTGTGACAGATAGAGGCTGTAGTCAACCAGCTTGAAAAACTCTGCTGGCAAAGATTGCCAGCTATGCGCCGGTGCACGGTTGAACTCGCATAAATGTGAGGAGGGATCCCAGGTACTCATTTGCATGACGACCTGGTTCAGCTCAGCCTCTATACCTGCCTGCAATTCGTGCGCGTCATGGGCCGGCAGGCAGAGCAGTTGCACAGTCCAGCTGGTGCCCATGCTGTTGCCACCGAGTGTATGGCTGATGGCATGGGCAGGCGGAATTTGTGGTGCCGCTACATCCAGCGGTATAAAAACACGACGCATATTCACACAGTATAAATAGCTATTATTGCGGCAAGACTTCCAGCGTTACTACATAACTGGCAACTCTGGATTTGGCTGGAGCTTTGACTTGTTTGTCGTCCTTGATTTCTGCTTCCATCCAGTACATGCCTGCATTTGCCCAGGTCACGCTGAACTTGCCGTCGCTATCAGTGACGAAAGTTTTTTCATCCAGTTTTTGACGATAACGCAAGCCACCAGCAATCAGGGTGACACTGACTTTGGCTGCTGGTTTGCCATCCAGTGTCAGGCGAAACTGGGCTGTTTCACCAGCGACCAGATCGTTAGGGTGAGTGGCACCGCTCAATTCCAGGCCACTGCCAGTAATATCCATGGCCTTGCCACCGGGTTTACCATTGGTGACAAAAGTTTCTACGCGACCACTGCGTTGTGTGACTTGCAGTTCTTCGGCATTGGCGGGCACTTCCTTGGCAAATGTTTCTGCCGTACCGCGCCAGCGTTTTACCTTGCCTTCTTCCTTGTAGCTGGCGAACAGGCCTTCATTCAGGATACCGATTTTATAGCTGCCGATCTGGCTCAGTTTGACATCAAAGCTGCTGCGGTATTTACCTGTGCTGGCGTTTTCCGGTTTTAATGCCGAGCCATCTGGTGCTGTGATAAACAGGTTATCCAGTTTCAGGGCATTGTGATCAAAAACGAAGACATCGGTAGCAGCCGCTGCATCAACGGTTACCCATGGCGTATTGCCAGCGACAATGGTGGAAGACGGCACCAGAAATGCACGGTGCGCCTGAGCCGTGAAAGCCGCGCAAGCCAGAGCTGAGAAGAGGGCGATTTTTTTAAAATTTTTCATGATGGTTCTTGAGCCTTTTTACATGTCTATGAGCGTGTCTATTCGCGTATCGATTATTTAATGGTGACAGCAATCGCGCCCAGTTCACTGGTGCCCTGTGCTTTCAGACTTTGCTCACCTTTGGCTTGCCACTGGAATGGTACCTTGACGACTTCACGACCACCACCTTCGCGCGCAGCTTCTACGATGAGTTGATATTCACCAGCTGGCAATTTGGCCAACACACCTTTGTCGCCTGCAAAACTCAGGGTTTGTTCACCTGTTGTACGGGTAGCACCACTGACACCTTCAACCGGCATCTGCAATTCACGACCACTGCGACGCCACCATTGGCGCAAGTCCTTCAACCACTTTGTGCCTTCATTGTCGCGTTTTTTCAAGTCATACCAGACTGATAGGTTGCCAGCAAATGTCTGGTCTGGTTTTTCCACCCAGATGGCAACATAAGGCTTGTGATATTCAGCCACATTCAGGCGCGGTACTTCGACTTTCAGGGTCAGATCAGCCGCGACAGCATTCATGGCCGGGACACCCAGCAAACTGGTGATGGCAAACGGGAGCAATTTACGCATGGATATACAACCTTTTTATGGACAAAGAGTGGACGGTTTAAATCTTTTAAATTTTTTATAATCAGTGAATAAACATCAGGGCGAGTAAGAGTGGCAGCACCAGGCCAAATACAACCACCGGCCAGGTACCCGGACGCTTGCCTGCATGCATCTTCAGCAGGAACAGGCCCGTCACACAAAAAATCAGGCAGACCACGGCAAAGACATCAATAAACCAGTTCCAGGCAGTGCCGGTATTGCGGCCTTTATGCAAGTCATTGAAATAGGCAATCCAGCCACGGCTGGTCAGCTCATATTCAATCTCGCCATTGTCCAAAGCAATGCGCAACCAGGCATCACCACCAGGGCGCGGCAAGCCTACATACACTTCTTCCGGCGACCATTCTGGTACCTGACCACTCAGCTTGATACCCAGGTCCTGCGCCAGCCAGTCGCTGACGTCGCCAGGTATGGGGGCATCATCAGTATTTTTCAAAGCATTCAATTGCGACAACAAAGCCAGCGGCAGCTTGCCTTCTTTTTTGCTGACAACAGGGTGAGCTTCTATCTGTGCCGAATGATTCAAGGTGATACCCGTGGCAGCAAACAGGATCATGGCGATCAGACAAAGTGCTGAGCTGATCCAATGCCATTGATGTAAATGGCGCAACCAGAAAGCCCTGCTTTGTTGTTGCGATAAATTGTCCGTACCGGATTGCATGGAATTATTTCGGTTTATTCTAAATGATAATTATTCTCAATTGTACATGGAGTCAAGCTCAAAAAGCAGGTCGAATTGTACATTTTTGTTTCCTGAATAAAGGCTAGTAAGCAATTTGGCAAGTCTTTCATAAAGTCCGGCAAAGCTGCACGTGATAAACTTTTACCGATATCAACTTATATTTACCCCATATGAACGTCGTTATTCTTGCTGCAGGCATGGGCAAACGCATGCAGTCTTCCTTGCCCAAGGTTTTACATACCCTGGCAGGCAAGCCTTTGTTGAACCATGTGATTGCGACGGCGCGGCAACTCCAGGCCAGCAATATTTGTGTGATCTATGGCCACGGTGGCGAGCAGGTGCCAACGACTGTCGCTGCAGAAGACTTGCGCTTTGCATTGCAAGAACCACAACTGGGTACTGGCCACGCTGTCGCCCAGGCTTTGCCTGTGCTGGATGTCAACCAGCCTACCCTGGTCTTGTATGGCGACGTACCCTTGACTACCCCAGCCAGCCTGGCACGTCTGATCGCGGCGGCTGGCAAGGACAAGCTGGGCATCCTGACCGTGGACATGGCTGACCCTACCGGACTGGGTCGCATCGTCAGAGAGAGCGGCATCATCAAACGCATCGTCGAACAAAAAGACGCGAATGAGACTGAACGCAAGATCACAGAAACCAATACTGGCATCATGTCCATACCGACGGCACATCTGCAAAAGTGGCTGGGCAATTTATCCAACAAGAACGCCCAGGGTGAATATTATCTGACCGACATCGTTGCCCAGGCAGTGGCTGATGGTGTGGAAGTTGTTGCAGCCCAGCCCGACGCAGTATGGGAAACCCTGGGTGTCAACAGCAAGGTGCAACTGGCCGAGCTGGAGCGCACGCATCAAAAAAACATTGCCCTCAGATTGCTGGAACAAGGTGTGGGTTTGTATGACCCGGCGCGTATCGATGTACGTGGCAGCCTGCAATGCGGGCGTGACGTGTCTATCGATGTGGGTTGCGTCTTTATCGGTGATGTGCAACTGGAAGATGGCGTGACGATAGGCCCGAATTGCGTCATCAATAATGCACGCATTGCAGCAGGCAGCACCATCAAGGCCTTCTGCCATATAGAAGATGCCATCGTTGGCGCCAAATCACAGATAGGCCCTTACGCCAGATTGCGCCCGGGCACAGAGCTGGCAGAAGACGTGCATATCGGTAATTTTGTTGAAGTCAAAAACAGCCAGATCGCCGCGCACAGCAAGGCCAATCACCTGGCCTATATCGGTGACGCCACCATAGGCAGCCGTGTCAATATCGGTGCCGGTACGATTACCTGCAATTATGACGGCGTGAACAAATCCCGCACCATCATCGAGGACGATGCTTTCATCGGCAGTGATACGCAACTGGTGGCACCTGTGCGGGTAGGCAAGGGTGCGACGCTGGGGGCGGGTACGACGCTGACCAAGGATGCACCTGAAGGCAAGCTCACAGTCTCTCGTGCAAAACAAATCACGATAGATGGCTGGCAGCGTCCAGTCAAAATCAAGAAGTAAACATTCATGGTGTAGCGGTCAGTTACGTCAGTCATATCGGCTGGCCGCTACACAGTAATACACATCAACAGATCAGGACAATGTTTGCAATAACTGCGCAGCTTTTGCGGACTGTGGCGCATTGTTTTTCAATATCTCATTCAGGTATTTTTTCGCTTCATCTGCACGGTTTTTTTCTGCTGCCAAAGTTGCCGCGCGCATCCATACCGCACCACGGAAATTCACATCAGTCTGTGCAAACTGCTGGGCATCGATAACATCTTTCAGCAACTGCTCACCTTTGTCATGACGATTCATGATTTTTGGCACAGCCAGGTAAGTGCTGGCAGCGACAAAACGCACTTCCAGTGCCACAGGTACGCTGCCATGCATGGCCTGGCTGTTATTGGCCAGTTGCAAAGCCTGTTCCACCATCGCTGTACCGTCTTCCAGTGCTGTCGTCTTTTCACCTTTGGCAAATTTATCCAGTGAAGACTTGGCGGTCGCCGCACCGGCATATGACATCAGCAAAGGATTGCCAGGTTCCTGTTGCAGCAGATTGTTAAAGGTACTGGCCGCTTGCAGGTTGGTTGTTCCGCTGGCATCTATTTCTGCTTGTGCCAGGGAATTGATGTAATCCTGGTTCAACCAGGCGCTGACTGCGTTGGCAACGTATTGCTCCTGGCTGATGCTTGAGGTACTCACCAGTTGTTTGACGGCAGTTTTGAATTCAGTTTCAGAAAAGGCCATGGCATTGCTGATGGACAGGGTAGCGATGCCTGCGGCAAGCAGCATGTTTTTGATCGTAGTTGTAGTAAAGAGGTTTTTCATGGTGGACTCCAGTAAGTTAATAATCTGTGTGTTTGTTCGTGTGTTGTCTGGTACGGCAATGTCAGATTAAGGGCTGGTCGCGCAAGCTGCCACCGGTATGAGATCAGCGGCAGGAATCTGGTGTGAAGCCTGAAAAAACTGGCGTGAAATGAGTTCTGGCAAAACAGGAAATTTCTGTCTATGGTGTATGAAGGCTTCGGGAGAGCCTGTAGAGAGGCAATTTCGCAACAGTATGATGCCGGTTTGACAAGTGAGCCCGGCTTAGAAAGGCAACTGAAAGCTTGCACTCCTTAGCATGTGAACCGACCACATGACACGCATGTTGTCTGCAAAACAAAAATTTCTATAGGAGAACACCGATGAAGAAGTTACTCGGCGCGGCCACGCTGGCATGCATGGCAACAGCAGCGCATGCGCAAACCAGTGTCACAATCTACGGCCTCATTGATGCCAACATCACTTACAACAACAATGCGGATGCCAACAAGGGCAGCCAGTTCAAGCTCAATAGTGGTGGTATGAATACTTCGCGTTTTGGTTTGCGCGGCAGTGAAGACCTGGGCGGCGGCTTGAAAGCCATCATGCAACTCGAAGGCGGCGTCTTGCTCGATACCGGTGCGTCTGATGGTGACATCTTTGGCCGTCAGGCCAATGTCGGCCTGCAAGGTGATTTTGGCCGCATCATTGCTGGCCGTTCTTACAGCACCACCTATGATTTCATCTTGCCATTTGACCCTATGGGTTATGCGCCGCAATATTCCTGGGCAACTTCTGCCGGTGCCACTGGCAACCGTAAAGACGGCATGCTGACTGGTGTATCCAATTTGCTCAAGTACCAATATGACGGCAAAGGTTACAAACTCGGTGCAACCTATGGCTTTGGTGAAGTCGCGGGCAATACTTCGGGCAATGCCAAATACATTGTTGCTGCAAGCGCATTCGATGGGCCATGGGCTGCAGTCATCACTTACGAGCAAAACAATAGCGCACCGATAGCCAATGGTTCTTACGACCAGGCCAAAGTATTGCACCTGGGTGGCTCGTATGATTTTGGCCCTGCCAAAGTGTTTGCCGGCTACCGCAATTTCAAGAAAACCCTGGCGACAGGTGCGGCAGATCAGCGTAGTGATACATTGTGGCTCGGCGCTAATTATGCAGTTACACCTGCCTGGACTTTGACTGGCGTCTACTACTATCAGGACATCAAGAATGTCGCTTCAGGTGCAGATGCTGATCCTGGCATGCTGGTGCTGCGCGCCAAGTATGCGATGTCGAAACGTACTGACATTTATATCGCTACTGGCTATGCCAAGGCCAGCAATAACAAGCTGACTGGCGTATCACGTGATGATGCAGGTTTTGCGACGAACCAGACATCGGCGACAGTTGGTATCCAACACCGCTTTTAATCGTATGGTGCTATAAAATCAAAAGCCCTGAACTGCCAGACAGTTCAGGGCTTTTGTGCTTCCATGTGGCTGGTTCAGTGTGGCCTGACTTCTTTCTTCAAGGCCGCCATCGCCATTTTTTCAACCAGGCCTGGTGCTATCAGTTTCAACCAGCGTCCCAGCTTGCCCTTGAAGCTCATGACCACTTCGCGGTCTCCACGTTCATAACCACGGATGATCAGTGATGCACATTCTTCTATCGACATGGCATCATCTTCTTTCAAACCACTCTTGCCCGCTGCCTCACCCGCCGCGTTATAACCGTTATAGCGTATCTGGGTAGCAACTACGCCAGGATAAGCCAGAGTCACCTTGACACCGGCTTCTTTCAATTCTGAACGCAGGCATTCAAAGAAACCGCCCATGGCAAATTTGCTGGCGCTATAGGCCGTGCGTCCAGGCACGCCGATCAGGCCAGCCAGTGAAGATACGGCGACGATGCTGCCACGTGATTTTTTAAGGTGGGGCAGGGCAGCATGGGTACACCAGACACTGCCCCAGAAGTTGATGCGCATGAGCTCCTGATACCAGCCCAGGTTGTCTACTTCTTCCAGCAGCGCCTGGGCAGATTTGCCCGCGTTATTGATGAGTACATCAATGCTGCCAAATTGTTCTACTGCGGCTTCTATCAGATGGCGGCAATTGGCCTCTACACTGACATCAGTCTTGACGACCAGTGAGACTGCACCGAAGGTCTTGCATTCGGCAGCGACTTTCTTGAGTGCTTCTTCATTGCGCGCGGCCAGCACCAGTGCCAGGCTGGGGCCGTATTTTTTGGCCAGTTGACGCGCGATTTCTGCTCCTATTCCATCCGAACTACCGGTAATGACAACGACCTTGTGTTTTGCCTTCATAGTTTATAGCTTTCATCCATGCGATCGAGTTTGCGTATCAGGGAAGGCCAGACAAAGGCACCCCCCAGACCACCTGTCTGCACGCGCATGGCTTCCGACACCCCTTTGACGATGAGGGGATTCACATGCACCAGTTCACCGCCAGCCTGCGCTGCCAGTTGTATCTGGCAAGTCGCTTCAAAGGTGTACATCGACAGGAAGGCATCAGCGATCGATTTGCCCGCTGTCAATAAACCATGATTGCGTAACATCAGGAAGTTAGCCTGTCCCATGTCAGCTTGCAAGCGCGGCTTTTCATCTTCCCTGAAGGCAACCCCTTCGTAATCATGATAAGCCAGTGATGCCAGCACAAAAGTCGATTGCTGCGACAGCGGTAGCACCCCACATTTTTGTGCGCTGACGGCAACACCGGCCCGTGTATGCGTATGCAAAACACATTGCACATCTTCACGGGCAGCATGCACTGCGCTATGGATGACAAAGCCAGCCGGGTTCACTGGAAACTGAGAATCAATCACCTTATTGCACTGCTGATCCACCTTCACCAGAGAGGATGCCGTGATTTCATCAAACATCAAACCATATGGGTTGATAAGGAAATGATGCTCCGGTCCGGGAATGCGTGCACTGATATGGGTGAACACCAGATCGCTCCAGCCATAAGTGGCAACCAGACGATAACAGGCGGCCAGGTCAACGCGTAATTGCCATTCTTCTGCGCTGACCTGATCCTTGACTGAGGGTATATGCATATTGTCTCCAGTGTTGTTTTTTTGTGACTCGGGCTTACACAAAACTGCCCCCACTGCGTTGTAGCGTCTAGCCGTACTAAAAGTACTGTCGTCGACGCCACGGTGTAGTTGGGGTTTCAGACAACATGTTGTCTGCCAACCTAACGAACCGCTCCTGCAAGAGCGGTTTCCCACAGCGATAGCCTTGTTGGGACAATTTTGTGTAAGCCCTATTGATTATTACTTGTCGTTGTCGGCGCTGATGGCTGCTTTGTAAATGGTATTGCGCGGCTGGCTGAACAGCTTGGTCAGCATGGGTTCAAATTCCACCAGTGGGAAAGTCTCAGCATGCGCATCAAAAGAAGGGTTGTCGTACAAGGCGCAAAATTCTGCCGTACGATCAAAATGCGGGTGTCCGCGAAATTGCTCGCGCATATCCCTGTCCATGCCTATGTGATGGAAAAAGTAATTACCCTGGAAGATCCCATGGTGCTGCACCATCCACAGGTTTTCTTCGCTGACAAAAGGTTTCAGGATGGCTGCAGCAATATCCGGATGATTAAAAGATCCCAAGGTATCGCCTATGTCGTGCAATAGCGCGCAACAGACATATTCATCATCACGACCATCGCGCAAGGCGCGCGTGGCAGTTTGCAGTGAATGGGTAAAGCGGTCTACCGGAAAACCGCCATAGTCGCCCTCCAGCAAACGCAGATGTTGCATGACCCTGTCCGGCAATCCCTGGACAAAATGCCGGAACTCACCAGCTATGATTTGCCAGTCTTCCTGGGTGCTGTCCTCCATGCGGACAAATTGCGCGCGATGTTGCATTTGAATACTCCCTGATTAGGCGTAGTAGAGATATAACAGATATACCTTAAACGCAGTTTTCAACTCAAACTGTCAAATACTTTACAATTCATCTCAACTATTCATGCGAACGACTTATCTTTCATGGCATCACAAGCAAACTTGATGAGCATCTTGCTGGCCGATCCATGGTTTGCCAGCCTGCCTGCGACAGACCGTAAGACCATGTTAGTCTCTTGTGAACATTTGCGCTTGCGGCCTGGTGAAATGTTGTTTCGTCAGGGGGATGAGCCCAGCGGTTTTTATGCCCTGCTCAGCGGCAGCATCAAGATGTCTACCCTCAGCGCAGAAGGGCGCGAAGCCATACTTATCTTTCTGGAAGCGGCAACCTGGTTTGGTGAAATTTCTCTTATTGATGATTTACCGCGCACCCATGATGCAACAGCATTGACTGAGGTGGAGTTACTGGTGCTGGAGCCGCAAGTTTTTCGCAACCTCATGCAGCGCAATTCCTTTGCCACTGCAATTACACGCATGCTGGCAAGACGCATACGCTTGTTATATGGCATAGTCGAAGACGCGGGCTTGCGGTCGGTACGTGCCAGAGTGGCCCGTCGGCTGCTGTTGCTGGCCGAGGTGGCGTATCGTCAACAAGATGGTCACGCCATAGTACCGGTTACCCAGGAAGCGCTGGCCATGATGCTGGGGATGACGCGCCAGACTTTATCGAAAGAACTAAGATTTTTCAGGCAAGATGGTTTGATCAGGCTGGCTTATGGCAAGATAGAAATTCTTTCAGAAAGCAGTTTATTTGCTCTATGTGACAAAGAGTGACTTTTTGACCGTAATCGTGCTTGCCGTAAAGCATCATTATGATCTATCGTGTACTGGTTCATGATCAAGGTGAGTCTTGATGAGTATGCTGACAAAGTGCCATGCTGTGCGTATCGTCCTGGTGTTGTTACTGAGCCAGCTCCCTTTGCATGCCCAGGCTGCCTGTTCACGTGTTATCAATGCACCTGTCACGTCGCTGGGTTTTAGCGTGATCGTCAATGGTGATAGCGTCACGGGTATTTATCCTGATATCTTTCGCAGCCTGTCTTCCAAAGAAACCTGTCAATTTCAATTTTCGGCAGTACCGCGTGCGCGCCTGGAAGTGATGTTTGAAAACGGCCAGGCCGATATATTGTTTCCTGCCATACGCACAACAAAACGGGATGAGCTTGGCTTTTTCATCCCCTTGATCTATACGCGGGCAACTCTGATTTCATTGCAGTCTGCGCGCCCTGTCATACATAACCAGCAAGAATTGCTGGAACAAAAGAATCTGAAAGTTGTTGTCGTGCGTGGTTTTGACTACGGCGAGGCATATCAGGCCATCATTGCAGAATTACAAAAACAGGGCAGGCTGGTGGTCGAGGCCGATACCGTATCTGCAGCCCGGGTATTAAAAGCGGGGATAGCTGATTTTTCCATCATGGCGCCCTATATTTTTGCTGGTGCGGTGCAGGGGGATGTCAGGGTAGAAGACATGGCCGACAAACTCAGGTTTGACCCTCTGCCTGAATTACCCTGGAGCGACAGCGGCATCTACCTGTCAAAGAAAAGCCTGAGCCAGGATGACCGTAACGCCTTGCAGGAAATGATGGAACGCGCAGCCCGTTCAGGCGTGGTCTGGAAAGGTTTTTTACGCTACTACAAACCAGAAGTGCTGAAAGAAGGAAATCGCCCGCGTTAGACAAGCAGCAGTTGCTTGGAATGGTTAACGTATGAACATGAGTGGGCAAATATTGATGAGGTTTCAGATATATACAGCAGTATTCAGAGCAGTATTCTTTGCGGGACTGGTAGCATTTGCAGCGCAGGCCCATGCTGCCTGTTCGCGCGCGATCAATGTACCCTTCGCCCCGACAGGGCGCAGTGTCATCATCAATGGAGAGCAGATTGACGGCATTTATCCCGATATGCTGCGTGGCCTGGTAGAAAAAGAAGCCTGCAAATTTACCTTGTCCGCTGTGCCCAGGGCCAGGCTGGAGCTCCTGTTTGAAACCGGGCGGGCAGACCTGTTGATCCCCGCCAGCCGTACTCCCAAGCGAGATGAGCACGGCATTTTCATCCCCATGATCTATAACCGGGCCACGATTATTTCCATTGATGGCAATCGCCCCGCTATCACATCGGCGCAAGACCTGCTTGACAAGAAAGACTTGAAAGTCGCCCTGGTGCGTGGTTTTGATTATGGCCCCGCCTATCAAGACCTGATCAGGGATCTGACCAGACAGAAGCGCCTATATTTTGATAGCGACCCCCTGTCCGTAGCACGTTTGCTCAAGGCAGGTATTGCCGACCTGACTATCATGGCACCTTCCATACTGGCCGGTGTCATCATGGATGATGTGCGTGTGCAGGACATGCTCGACAAGCTGCGTTTCGAACCTATTCCCGAGTTGCCATGGGGGGACAGCGGTGCCTATATTTCCAAGAAGTCATTGAGCCCGGAAGACACCGTTGCGCTGAAGGATTTGCTTGAACAAGTCGCCAAATCCGGGATGGTCTGGAAAGGCTTTCAGCGTTATTACCCTGCACATGTACTCAAGGAGAGCATACGCCCGCGCTGAGCAGGCATGATTGAAAAAAACCTACAGGGCAATCGCGGTCTCGAACTTGCTGCGCAATATAGAGAAAAAACTACGCACATTGCGCACATTCGCATGGGTGGCAAACAGCCTGTGCGCCAACGCATGATAAGCCGCCATGTCTGCCACCTGTATCACCAGCACAAAATCCGGCCCCTGCGACACGCGGTAACATTGTTGCACCGCCCCTTCCTGCGCCACCAGTTGCTCAAACTCCACCAGCTTCTCCGTCGCCTGATGGTCTAGCGTGATTTCGACGATGGCAGTCAGGCTCGCCCCCAGCTTGCTGGCATCCAGCAACGCTACCTGACGGCTGATGATGCCCTCATCTGTCAGCCGCTTGACGCGGCGCAGGCAGGTCGGTGCAGACGCGTGCACCCGCAAGGCCAGCTCATGATTGGTCAGCGAGGCATCTTTTTGCAATTGCTGCAAAATGCGTTTATCCAGTTCATCCAACTCATTGACAGTAAGCATGTGATTAATAATTCCAAATTATCTTATATATTGAAATAATAGTTCAAATAGAAAATCGATGTTCCATAAATTTCAATAATAGATTAATTTTGAAAGAAAATATCAGGCCATCTGCTTTAGCATGAACACATATTCATTCTTTATCAGAGGTCATTATGTGCGGTATCGTCGGCGCAGTTGCTCAACGCAATATCACTCCCGTCTTGCTGGAAGGCTTGAAGCGGCTTGAATACCGTGGCTATGACTCATGCGGCGTCGCCCTGCATGTAGATGGCCATTTGCAACGCTCACGCAGCACATCTCGCGTGGCAGATTTGCAGGCACAGATAGACCAGTCCGGCCTCGCTGGTTTCACCGGCATTGCCCACACCCGCTGGGCCACCCATGGCGCACCTTCTTCATCCAATGCCCACCCGCATTTCTCGCGCGAGCGCATCGCCCTCGTGCACAACGGCATCATAGAAAACCATGAAGAACTGCGCGCAGAACTGACGCAAGCTGGTTATGTCTTTGAAAGCCAGACCGACACCGAAGTCATCGCCCACCTGATAGACCACCTGTACCGCGGTGATTTGTTCGAGACCGTGCAAATCGCCATCAAGCGTTTGACCGGCGCATTTGCCATCGCCGTCTTCTGCCGCGACGAACCACACCGCGTCGTCGGCGCACGCCAGGGTTCCCCATTGATCGTCGGCATAGGCCAGGGCGAAAACTTCCTCGCATCAGATGCCATGGCAATCGCAGGCACCACAGACCAGATTATCTATCTCGAAGAGGGTGATGTAGTAGACCTTCAACTGCAAAAAGTATGGATAGTCGATAGCGAAGGCAAGTCAGTCCAGCGCGAAGTGAAAACCGTACACGCCCACAGCGGCGCGGCAGAACTCGGCCCTTACCGCCACTACATGCAAAAAGAAATCTTCGAGCAACCACGTGCCATTGCCGACACGCTAGAAGGCGTCATCAGCATCATGCCCGAACTGTTTGGTGACGGTGCCTACAAAGTCTTCAAACAGATAGACTCAGTTTTGATACTTGCTTGCGGCACCAGCTATTACGCTGGCCTGACAGCAAAATACTGGATAGAAGCAATCGCCAAAATCCCCGTCAATGTAGAAATCGCCAGCGAATACCGCTACCGCGAAAGCGTGCCCAACCCTAATGCTCTCGTCGTCACCATCTCGCAAAGTGGCGAGACCGCAGACACCCTGGCCGCGCTGAAACATGCGCGCAGCCTCGGCATGCTGCACACACTCACAGTCTGCAACGTCGCCACCAGCGCCATGGTGCGTGAATGCGCCTTGTCATACATCACCCATGCCGGTGTAGAAGTGGGCGTGGCATCCACCAAGGCTTTCACGACACAACTGGCAGCACTCTTCCTGCTGGCGCTGTCGCTCGCACAAAGCAAAGGCCGCCTCAGCGAAACTGACGAAGCAGAACACATACGCGCCCTGCGCCACCTGCCCGTCGCCATCAGCGCCGTGCTGGCACTGGAACCGCAAATCATTTCCTGGGCAGAAGAATTCGCCCGTAAAGAAAACGCACTCTTCCTCGGCCGCGGCCTGCATTACCCCATCGCACTCGAAGGTGCATTAAAACTCAAAGAGATTTCCTACATCCACGCCGAAGCCTACCCCGCAGGTGAACTCAAACACGGCCCCCTGGCCCTGGTCACCAAAGAAATGCCGGTCGTCACCGTCGCCCCCAACGACACCCTGATAGAAAAACTCAAATCCAACATGCAGGAAGTCCGCGCCCGCGGCGGCGAACTCTACGTCTTCGCCGACGCCGACTCCCGCATCACTTCCAGCGAAGGCGTACACGTGATACGCCTGCCAGAACACTACGGACAACTGTCACCGATACTGCACGTAGTGCCACTGCAATTGCTGGCCTATCACACAGCATTGGCAAGAGGGACGGATGTAGACAAGCCACGCAACCTGGCAAAAAGCGTGACAGTTGAATAGGGCAGGACATTGAGTTACATTGCCATGATCACCAGACCCCCAATTTTTGGAGAAGCAGATCATGGCAAAGTACCTCATTTCATTCCCCAGTGCTGCAATGAAAGTGCCCGACAGTGAGATGGAGACGGTCGGGCGAGACGCCCATGCCGTGATACGCGAGACCAAGGAAGCAGGCGTCTACGTTTTCGCCGGCGGCATCGATGAAACAGCACCGCCCGTTCTGGTATCAGCCAATGGCGCAGTCGCAGAGGGCGGCTATTCCTGGGCACCTCCACTCAATGGCGGCTTCACTGTACTTGAGCTTCCTACAAGAGAAGACGCTATCGCCTGGGCCGCACGTATTGCCAAAGCCTGTCGCTGTGAGCAGGAGCTTAGGGTGTTTGGGGTTGATCCGGAGTCGTGAGGCTGGAGTGTTGTTGTGCATTCTGCCAGCTGATGAAATGTCCGCTCCGGGGCGGTGAGTTTGATCTATTATAGTTAAGTTTTGGATTGATATTGATCGTCTGATCTGCCTCAACCAACGTCATTCACTCCCCGTCTATCGAGCAACTTTCAAGCCTTCCTAGCAAACTGTACTCACTGAAGTGCTTCTTATAAATCAGGCATACTTCATATTCATTAAAAGGTTGACACTATTATTTCATGCAATTAAATTCATTAAAGGCGCGAAATAGGAAAATTTACATCGCTAATAGATAGTTATTTACCTTTCATTTGACTCGTCCTTTTATGCCTTCACCTGCTGATCCCATAAAGTATCTACCATCTGTCTTGAATGCGCGTCCATTGGAAGAGGGCGGGCCAATTGCGCGCACTGGTTTCGATTATCAGGACGAATTTGCTGTAAGTCTTCTTATTGAAATGCTGTCTGACGTCACGATGCAAAGCGTGTTGTGCGAAACGCATGACGATCTCGTTATCTGTTGGAATAAGCCAAATGGCACAGTAGCAGAATTTGTTCAGGTGAAAGGCGAGGAGCCATTTCAATACTGGTCCGTAGCAATGTTGTGTAAAAGAAGTAATGGAAGTGGAATTTCGATTTTTGAAAAGTCCTTGGGACAAGATCAATTTCTCGAAGAATCTCGTTTTCGTATAGTGACTAATGCACCAGTCAACAGTGATCTATCAGTCCTGTGTACACCAGTCGATTCTCGCGATACTGAAGAGAAAAAAGTTGAGTTAACTGATTTGAATGAAAAAATAACTCATTATGTGCATGGCTATCAATCACGCAAAAGGAATAGCACCGAATTTTGGCTGAAGCAATGTTTTTGGGACGTGAGACGAGGTCGAGAAAGCCTAATTCACGCCAACCTAAATGCATTGATGGATTTAGCCGTACGCGAGCGTCGATTTCTCAACTACACGCACGCAATTGAATTTCGATTAAAGTTGCTTGAAATAGTCAGAAATGCGAGTGCAGCGCGCTGGAATGCGGACCACGAAAGTAAGATCACACGCGCATTTCTTCGTGAAAAATGGGAACAGTGCTCTCCATTAAGCTCCCAACAGTACGGTCCGTATCAAAAGATTTTGGCATTTCAAAGGAGTTATTTGATATCTGACAAAGGAGATGTGCCATTTGGCGGGCGTCTTGCTATCTTAGAGGAATTGGCTAGGTGGTTGAGCGACGATAAGGAGATACAGCGTGCCCTCATAGTTGCACCATCAGGAAGAGGAAAAAGTGCCCTGCTTGTTCATTGGATGATTCACATTCAAGATACTCCAATGACTCATGAGTGGCGAACAGTCTTTATGCCAATTAGCATGCGTTATGGCACAAACTTACCTGGAGTTTTTTATCATGGAATTGCACTTCAGCTTAGTGAACTATTAAACGAGACTATTACCCCACCAGCTATTGATGCCAGCAATTATTACGCAGACAAATGCACTGAATTAATCACCAAAATACAGTTTTTCCAGATTAAAGTTTTGATTATTATTGATGGAGTTGATGAAGCTTTAGACCAGAGTTTTAGTAGCCTCATTTTCCCAGAACCACTTCCACCTAATCTGAAGATCGTCCTTAGCGCACGGGAGTTGGCGAACGATAAAGGGCCGACAGGCTGGTTAAAGAAGTTGGGATGGCAAGGTACACGCGATGCCCGCACGTTCGATATTCCCTTGCTGTCACAACAAAATATACGTGACTTGCTTGAGCAAATACATATTGCACCTAGTGAAAATGAAGAACAGCACGAAATAGTGAAATTGTTATGTGACTTGACTGAGGGTGAGCCACTTATGGCAATGCTGTATGTCGAGGATATTCGCCAGAAAATGCATCTGCATGGATGTTATGACCTGGAGTATTTGAAAGTACGACAGCCTGGTTTCAGTTCATTCATTGAAAATTGGATTAATGATCAGCGTAAAGCTTGGAGGCAAGAAAATCAACGTTTCGATGATCAAGTAATAGAAGCAACACTTATTGTTTTATCCTGCGCATTTGGGCCACTTAGTAGCACCTCACTTGTTAGGCTTGTTGCGTCAGTTAGCGGCACTCAGCCTGCTTTATCGACACATAGCCTTATACGTCCGATAGAGCGCTTCGTAATTGGAGATGGTTCTATCACCAATGGATATGTCTTTAATCATCCAAAATTGGGACAATATTTTCAAGAAAGTTATTTTCTTGACGGCGCTAAATTGCAAACACATAGGTTATTTTCAGCATGGGGGCGTGAAACCGTTGAGGCGTTGAATGCAGGGCAACTAGCGCCCGAAAAAGTCGATCCTTATCTCTTACAACATCATCTCCGTCATCTTGCATGTATTGATGCGCCACTGTTAGATTTTTGCGGTATCTTGTCACATCAATGGCAGCAGGCGTGGGATTGTTTTGAGGGAGGATATCGTGGTTTCTCAGAAAACGCCAAAACGATAATTGATTTCATAGGACCACTCGCGTCACATTTTCCTGGAGTCCAACAACATCTCTTGGCTCGATTAGATGCTTCTTTATGTATGAGTACGGTCACTGCGTTTGGCTCAACGCAGCCCTTGTCATTGATGGCCTTGGCATTAGATGAAGGGGTAATTAATATCAAGCAAGCACTGCATCACGTCGAATTACAGATTCCTGAAAATCAGTTGCTGGCCTACGGTATGATCTTCCATCATCTTCCATATGAGCGTGCATTCATTGTTGTGAATGATATAGCATCTGTTCCGGATATGATGAAAAGAGCACAATTTGCTTTGACGGCACTACATCACGCACAAGGTGATTTGAAAGACAGTCTGAATGAAATTATTGAGCACGCTTTAGCAACATTGGATGTCACGATTTCCTATCTTGTGTTGCTGGTGGATTGGCTTCCTTACCGTGATAAGAAATTTATTGATACTACACTTGAGGTATTTAGTAAGTTTCCTGCTTCACTGAATGACGAAGCGACTTTGGCGCATTTATACGCTAAGTTAATTCAATATCTTGCGCAGCATAAGCTCAATATAGATTCAAAAATACAAAAAAAATGTCATGAATATTTAACACGAAGCAAAAATTTTCTTGCAGTTATTAATGCCGTTCGTGAATATCCTGCCGTACTTGATTTAATCACAGTGCAGGAAGTGATCAAATCAAAAGAGAATTTCAGCACACAATTTAATGGACTGCTTGAGAAACAGAATAGCACTGACTTTGATATACGCGATTGGTCCAAATTAAGTAATATTGGAGAAATCTATGTGGCTCAAGAAATATTGGAGCGTTCAAAAAAGGAAAATTCTGAAGGACTTTTGGACTATATTATTGCACTGGTGCAGCAAATACGGGACCCATATATTGCAGCACAAGTATTCATTGAAAATATCTTGCTTTTCCCTGCACATTGCAAAGATGCGGCGTTTCAATTTGGATTTCACTTAGCTCTATCGCTAGTCTCTGGAAATAATAGAACACACTCTTTATTATCGCTTGCAAATAAGGCGGAATCACCTATTCGTACTTCTTTAATCCGTGAAGGGCTACAACATAGCATTCTAATTGAAGACATACACTCAGAAGCTTTGACATTGGTTTCCTTGTTCGGCTCACTTGATGCCGAGCGGAAATCTTGCCTTGAAACGATTATTCTTGATCGAGTGTTGAAGGTAAAAGATTACATATCAAGAGGAGAATTATTAATTAATTTGTCCGTGCATACAGTTGGCATTAACAAGATGCAGCTTTGTGTTGATGGTCTTCATTTCATACATGTAGGCGGACTTTTAGATTTTCGCAAAGGGGCATTGATTAATGTAATAGGGAAATTACCCTTAGCTTTACAACGCGCGACATTCAGTCAATGCTTACAAGCGGTCTTAGCTGCTAGTCAAGAGAATGATCACATAAATTTTTGGTTAAATGGTCAACTATTAGCGGAATATGTTCCCGATTTATGGTTAGAGAAGGATGTGTTAGCTGTATATTCAAGGTCAGATCAAGTGGAGGATTTTCGATCAAGGGCACAATTGCTCGGGGCACTAGCACCGATTGGCAAGCGATATGGTCGAGAAGATATTGCGCTTGCTGCATTCAAGAGTGCCGAGCAGGTTGACGAAATATCAGCCAAAGCGCGATATTTAGCAAATGCATACCAAATTCTCAGTCAAGATACTTCCTTGACAAGCAATGTCTTGGATTTTCTTAATGTAGTTCGAGTAGCATCTGAAGGAGCGACTAAAGCACGGGCACTGATTTCACTATTTCCTTGTCTGCCCACCACAATAAAAGAATCAGTTGTCAACGAAGCGATTGAAGCAGCTGAACGTTCGGAGTTGCGTGAGCGCAATCATGTACTGCTTTCAGTTGCTTCAATTGTAGACGATACGTCTAAAAAAGATGCTCTTATATTGGCTGCTCGTGCAACTGCTGATTTATTGCCACAGGACGCTCGTTTTACAGCATTAACAAGGGTAATACCACACTTACCCTCTAGGACAGAGCAGCTAGGAGTACTTGATATCATTACATCTGGGGTAACTTTGCCGCGTTCGACGGTACTCACAGCATGGACAAATATGGGAGCGATTTTGCATGAAACTGGCGGAGGAGATCTTGTAGTTGCAGTAATGCAAAAAATTATGTCTACGTGTCGAACATGGCCTTAATTCTACTTTGGTGAATATTCTTGCATGTAGATTATCTGTCACATGATGAATTTAGCCAGTAAGTCCTATTTACTTATCTCTTCCGGTCACTGCGCTTAATAACGGGCCGCCTACAAGTCTTCCCTTCCACCCAAGAAAACACGGATAATACCGCCTACACGTTTTCGTACACTCTTTTGGAACTCCCCCCATGGAAATTAAGGTTAACTTTCTCGATAAGCTTCGTCTTGAAGCCAAGTTCGATGATTTTACGGTGGTGGCTGATCAGCCTATCCGTTATAAGGGGGATGGTTCTGCGCCTGGTCCTTTTGATTACTTTCTGGCTTCGTCGGCCTTGTGTGCGGCTTATTTTGTGAAGCTGTATTGCAATACGCGCAATATCCCTACCGAGAATATACGGCTGTCGCAGAATAATATTGTTGATCCGGAAAACCGTTACGCGCAGATTTTCAAGATACAGGTGGAGTTGCCTGCGGATATTTCTGCCAAAGACCGTGAAGGTATCTTGCGTTCCATCGACCGTTGTACGGTCAAAAAAGTGGTACAGGCGGGGCCGGAGTTTGTGATTGAAGAGGTCGAGAACCTCGATGCTGATGCGCAGGCTTTGCTGACCTTGAACCCTACTGCGGATGCGGCCACGTATATCCTGGGCAAGGATTTGCCGCTGGAGCAGACCATTGCCAATATGTCTGGCTTGCTGGCGGGGCTGGGTATCAAGATAGAGATTGCTTCGTGGCGCAATATTATTCCTAATGTGTGGTCGCTGCATATACGCGATGCGCATTCGCCCATGTGTTTTACCAATGGCAAGGGCGCGACCAAAGAGAGCGCGCTGGCGTCGGCCCTGGGTGAGTATATCGAGCGCCTAAGTTGCAACCATTT
Source organism: Undibacterium sp. FW305-107 (assembly GCF_058788535.1). NCBI lineage: Bacteria > Pseudomonadati > Pseudomonadota > Betaproteobacteria > Burkholderiales > Oxalobacteraceae > Undibacterium > Undibacterium sp. FW305-107. The sequence goes on along the minus strand of NZ_JBYTAV010000004.1, from coordinate 93,297 downwards.
TTATGCGGGTTCGTTCTGGGGTGAAGATATCGCCAATGCGGCCTTTGTACATTACCCGGAAGAGCGCTGGTTCAAGCCTGGTAAAAAAGATGCGCTACCTAAAGATATTCTGGATGAGTATAGCCGGGAGATTTATGATCCTGAGGGTGAGTTGCGTGGCTCGCATCTGATCGATACCAATTCTGGCAATGCAGAGCGCGGCATCTGCTCGCTGCCTTATGTGCGTCAGTCAGACGGTGAGGTCGTTTACTTCCCATCCAACCTCATCGAAAACCTGTACGCCAGCAATGGCATGAGTGCCGGTAATACCCTGGCTGAAGCACAGGTGCAATGTCTGTCCGAGATTTTTGAACGTGCCGTCAAGCGTGAAATCCTGGAAGGTGAGATGGCCTTGCCAGACGTACCGCAAGAAGTGCTGGCGAAATATCCTGGAATTTTGGCTGGCATACAAGGCCTGGAAGAGCAGGGCTTTCCTGTGCTGGTGAAGGATGCATCGCTGGGTGGTCAATATCCTGTCATGTGTGTGACGCTGATGAACCCGCGCACGGGTGGCGTGTTTGCGTCCTTTGGCGCACACCCCAGCCTGGAGGTGGCGCTGGAACGCAGCCTGACTGAGCTGCTGCAAGGCCGCAGTTTTGAAGGTCTCAACGATTTGCCTCAGCCTACCTTTGTCAGCAATGCGGTGACTGAGCCAAATAATTTTGTTGAACACTTTATTGATTCCAGCGGCGTGGTGTCATGGCGTTTCTTTAGTGCCAAGGCTGATTACGAATTTGTTGAATGGGATTTTTCTGGCCAGGGCGAAAATTCAAATGCGGATGAAGCCGCGACCTTGTTCGGCATACTCAAAGAGATGGGCAAAGAAGTTTACATGGCGGTGTATGATCACTTGGGTGCCACTGCCTGCCGTATCCTGGTGCCGGGTTATTCCGAGGTTTATCCGGTAGAAGACCTGATCTGGGATAACACCAACAAGGCCCTGCTGTTCCGCGAAGATGTCCTGAACTTGCATACGCTGGATGATGAACAACTGGAAGACTTGCTGGAGCGTCTGGAGAATAATGAGCTGGACGAGTACAGCGACATCGCCACCCTGATAGGCATAGAGTTTGACGAGAACACGATCTGGGGCCAGCTCACGGTCGTTGAATTGAAGCTGCTGATCAATCTCGCCTTGCAGGACTTTGAAGAGGCGAAAGAACTGGTCGAAACCTTCTTGCAGTACAACGACAACACGGTTGATCGCGGCTTGTTTTATCAGGCCTTGAATGTAGTGCTGGAAGTGACGCTAGATGACGATCTGGAACTGGATGATTACTTCGTCAACTTCCGCCGCATGTTTGGCAACGAGCGTATGGACGCGGTATTGGGATCAGTCGATGGCAGTGTGCGCTTTTACGGTTTGACGCCAACGAGCATGAAACTGGAAGGGCTGGAAAGACACCAGCGCCTGATAGACAGCTACAAGAAATTGCATGTGGCGCGCAGCAAGGCTGCGGCATCCCAGTAAATGAGAACATCATGCATGCACAACTCGGTGCATGCATGATTTTTGAGCGTCTTACAGTTTATAACTAGCCCGCACATAAAACGAACGGCCTATAGGATCAGCAAACCTCGGGTCATAGCCGGTTTGTGCATTCGGCGTCTGATTCGAGAATGGTGGGTTGGTGTTGAGCAGGTTCTTGATGCCAGCCGATAGCGTCAGGTTTTTGAAGCCAGTGTAACTGGTCGCCAGGGTCCATATGGAATTGGCGGACACGTTTTGCTTGAACTTGTCTTCCACCAGGTTCTGGTCGGTGTAACCTCCCGAATATCGCTGGGATAAGGTGGCCGACCATGGACCTTGAGACCAGCGGATAGCCGCATTATGGCGCCAGCGTACCACCCCGTTATAGACGCCTATGTTGTCAGGCGTTTCACCATCGATGGTCGTATAGGTATTCTTCAATACATAAGAACCATTGAACCAGCCGTCGATGGTGCCGAAGGAGAATGGTGACAGACGCCATTGGGCCGTCATATCCACTACCTGCGTCATGACTTCTCCCGAATTGCCCAGCGATGACACATTGATGTAGTCAAGCGCGGTGCCGGCAGCATTGTAGTGATAGCGATCGCGGTACTTGTCGAAGTCGTTGAGTATTACCTCTTCGTACAACACCTGGCCGATTTGATCGCGAATCGAGATCTTGGCATAGTCCAGCGACATGGTCAGTTTTGAATTGGGTTCAAATACCATGCCCAGCGAGTATGACTTGGCACGCTCGGGTTTGAGATCACGGTTCCCGCCTACGTGGGTTGGCAAATTCATGTTGCAGGAGATATTGGGATTCACGCCAGCTTTTGCTACGCCGCCCGGACACAGCAGGGGGTCGTTGTATTGCGTGGACGTAATGCTGCTGACGATAGGACCATTCAACTCGTAGAGCGTAGGTGCGCGAAAACCGGTATTCACGGAACCACGCAAAAGCCACATCTTGGAAGGTTGATAGCGAAAGCCAATCTTGGGATTGAAGCTGTTGCCTGCATCGTTGTAGCGATCATAACGCGCGGCGACCTGTGTTTCAAGTTCACGGGTGATGGGAATATTGACTTCTGCAAAGACCGCTGAAAGACTGCGGGAGCCGCTGGTATCCTTGGCTGCAACCAGGCCGCTGGCACGGGATATCATCATCTGGTCCAGGGGGCCACGCTTGACAATAAATTCCGAAGTCTCGCGCCTTCCCTCGACTCCTACAGAAAAGCCCAGCGGACCGGCAGGAAGCTGCATCAGGTCGCGTGTCGCACGCATGTCGAAGCCGGTATTGCGGGCAGTTGCGGCAATGACCTGGCCGCGTACCTGTGAGCTTGCCAGCAAGCTTGCCCCGGCAGCATCCTGCATACCGAAGGGATTCAGGATACCGTTATTGATGCCGTTCTGTATCGCCTCATCATTCAGGTAGCCCGCGCTCAGATCCTCGGTCACCCTGGTGCGCGCACTGGTGATGGAGCCGCTGAGATCCCATCCTGCTACCGTGCCTGACAAAGACGCCACAATGCGGTCAGAAACGCCGAGATTGGTCGCTTCACGACGGCCCCCTTCGACCGTGCGCCAACTGACTGTCAGGTCTTCACCGGTCAGGCCGGCAACGGCTGGCGTGCCGCCTGTGCCGCCCGGGTACCACTTGCTGCTGGAGTGCATGATCAGGCCGGTCATCGGTGGCGGCGCGATACGGTTGATATTGGTACTTTCGCTATGCAGCAGCTCCAGGCCGGCAATGCCATCCGAACCGACTTTCATTGAAGCTTTGCCGAGGAAGCTGCTTTGCTTGGTTTCAGGAATGCCATCGACGAAGCGCGCATAATCCTCGCGGCAGGTCTGGTTTGTTGTGCTCTTGATGGCATCTGGCGGCAGGCAACCAGACGCAAAACTTGGGTTGCCAGAAATGCCTGCGGTAGAAAAGAAATTGGCAGGAAAGGTCGTGCCACTGGTTTTGCTGATGCCTTTGTCGGGCAAGATTCCAGTGGCTGAAAATGCACGCTCTGTCACCATCATCCGCGCCTGCTCATGATGATCGATGGAACCGAATATATTGTAGCCATCTTTATCAAGATCACCGAAGCCAGAGGTGATGCTGAAACGTTTTTCCCTGGCACCGCTTTGTTGCGGCACGACAGTTTCCAGTGTCACGGTCGTACCCTTGACCGAACGCTTGGTGATAAAGTTGATGACACCGGCAATCGCATCGGTGCCATAGATATGTGAAGCACCATCACGTAATACTTCTATCCTGTCGATGGCGGCAAAAGGAATACTGTACAAGTCAACGCTGCTGCCGTCATAAGGGTGATTTGGCAGACGATGGCCATCCAGCAAAATCAGCGTACGCCCGTCGCCCAGGCCACGCATATTGGCAGAAGATTTACCGCCGGTTTCTGCGCCGACGTTACCTGCCGCTACTGTGGTTTGCTGATTCATCGACAAAGAGGTCATGACTTCTTCTATCGTTGTCATTCCTTTCTTTACAAATTCATCCGCCTTGATCACGGTCACGGGCAACGCCGTTTCGGCGTCGATACGCTTGATTGACGATCCCGTGATGGTAACGCGTTCTACCTTTTCTGCTTCTTTTGTTTTATCGGTTTCCTGGGCTGATGCGTTAACAGTCATGCCGCCCAATAGCAGAATTGCACTGCCATAATGTAAACTTTTCTTAATCACTGCGTCTCCAGTCTTCTTGCTATTTGAGTGAATCACCGGCACCTCTTGGTGTGCCGTGATATCGCTGCGTGATGAAGACGATGGTGATGCCAATGACTATACTTACCCATTGCATACATCAACTCCACATTGTGATTCAACATCAATCACGCAAATACGATGGAGCCGAGTATTGCCGCGGGAAAAAATCCCTGCTTTGCATTTCTTGCTGAAGTTATCGAAACCTGCTCAAAAAGCTTTAGTCAATTTATGCCATTTAGAGAGTCACTCAGAGGCTTATTTATAGACTGCAGTGGCAGCTACCGCCTGCGCTCTTTGCATGAAATAATCCTGTCCCATCGCGCCGCCGCTCTGATCCTGGAAGAAGCGCATCATGAAACCATGCTTGCTGGCGAGGGCGGTGTCGTCAGCAGTCCATTGCAGCACGCGCTGGGCATAGCCTGGCGTCATCATCCAGCCAAACATTTCTGCCTTGTCTTCTTCCGGGCCGTACAGTGCATAGCGGCTCACCATGCCAGCAGCAGGGTGGCCGAGGTTGACGAAGCCTTTGCCATAGGCTGTTGCACCACCACTGCCGTAGGACACGGTAGCCGGGTTCAGGGCCAGCCAGAGTGGATCGCGATAATAAAAGTCGGCGTAGGTGCGGTGTTCGATAAAGTGATAGAACTCGTGATGTATGCGCAGCTCCATGCCCGCCAGGCAGATGTCTTCATCGTTGTCGGAATAGACCACGCTGGCAGTTTGCGGTGCTGGCATGGCACGCCGCCGCTGACCGGCCACGCTGAGGTTCTTGACCAGGGCGATATCGCTCAGGCGCATGCGTTCAAACAGTACGGAGGGATAACGCTCCAGCGCAGGCAGAACGACGCTGAGCAGGCGTTGCAGGCGCAGCCTGTCGGCCTGACTATCGATGAAGGTTTCAGCTTCAGGTATGGCCCATACGGCCTTCAGATGCAGGGCCGCCAGACGGGTTTCTGCCAATGCTTTGAATTCAGCCAGCGTGGCTGTTGCCGGGGCGACTGCTGCATAGCGAACTTCGGCGGGACACTCGGCACGCAAGCTGTCGGTTTCTGGCTGGCTGCGATTGCTTTCCGTAGTCGCCATCGAGGTACAGCCTGAGATAAAAAGCGAGGCGACAGCAGCATAGAAAATTGACAAGCGATGGCGCATAGGATGCATACTTTCTTCAGGCAATTTGGCAGAGTGGGAGAATGTGGCTGCAAAATACTTGTCTTTGCAGCGTGAGCATTTTATCCGAACAGACAGTCTGTCGCATTGTGCAGTGCCAAAGGCGCAACTACGCTACAAATCCTGCCAAAATTGCAAAATCCTGTTGTACTAAGTGCCTATCGTTTGTCAGGCGCAGCTGGCGTGATTCCGTCTGAAGTTGGCAGGTGGCAAGCCATAGCGCATGGCAAAAGCGCGTGAAAAATGGCTGACGTTATTGAAGCCCAGGGAAAATGCGATATCAATGATGCGCGCATCGCCTTCCAGTAAAGCCAGGCTGGCGCGCTCCAGGCGCAATTTCATGACGTACTGATGAGGTGGAAGCCCGACGGCTTTGCGGAACTCTCTAGAGAAATGTGATTCGCTCATGGAGCAGGAATCAGCCAGGGCAGCAATCGACACATCTTCGGCCACACACTCGGAAATATGGGCAAGCACTTTTTGCAGGCGTGTGCCGCACAGGCTGCTGGGCTTTTGTCCGGGCACTGATTGGGAATAATTCTCCAGCAAATAGCTCGCCAGGGCAGTGATCATGCTGTCGCAAAACTGCTGCTCGAGTGGCCCGGCCAGCATCTGCGCATTGAGCAATTTTCCGACCAGGTCCATGACCATGCGGTCTGGCGTGAATGGGATGTCTGCCAGCAAGGACGGTGCTTCAGAATCACGCAAGCGACCCAGGGCACTGATGGCATTGGTGGGGATGAAGATATTGACTATGTCGCAGCTGCTCATACGCCGCCAGCGACCTTGTGATGTAGGTGGGCAGATGCGAAAGCGATTTGCGCCTATCATCCCACCGCAGACTGCTCGTTCGCCATTCCAGATTTGTGATTCCAGGGGTTCGAGCAAGACCGCAATGCGGTAATTATTGGCATGCGTGCCTATGGTTTGTATGGTCGTATCCGGCTTGTCGGAAGACCAGCGCACGATGGATGCCCTGGACATGGGCAGCGGGCCTATGCAGTTGCGCAAGGGGCCTGTGACGCCGCCGCGCCGGAACCAGTCAACCAGACCTTCAGGGTTATCAATTGTAGGTTCTGACATGTTGAGACCCCTCTCAGGTTTCAATTGCGGCAAATCTGACTTGTTCTAAAAACACGGCGGATACAAATTTTCTCGCATTACAATTGTTTTTCATGTGCTGTACCAGTATTGCAGCAGTTTTACTGCAAGTCTTGATTATTCTCATTAGTTGGCATGCCGAAATCAGCACAGTGATGTACCGGCCCACGATGATGTAGTGGCTGTGCCGATTTCTTGAAAATAATCGAGTAAAAGCATCAAGCCCTTTTTTGCATCCGATGGTTAACTTTGCGGCAGTTAAGGGACGCCGTTAAGGGCCGCCGTTAAGGGAAGGCAAGCGATTTGCGCTCTCCATCACCAGGGAAATATTTCAATGACAATAGAAGCCGCTCTCGACGTACTTGCCAGCTTGCGCTTTGCATCCGATCTTTCTTTCAATTGTACTGGCGATGCCGTGTTCGCCAGCATACGCAGCGCCAGCAGCAAGGCCGGAGTGCCTAATCCCAGCCGTATCTGGCGGTTCGACGCGGCAGGTGCGCAGCAACTCACAGACGGGCCGCACACTGCCATACTTGTCAGACCATCTCCCTGCGACGACAGGCTGGCATTCGCTTCGGATGATGATTGCCCGGGTAAGTTTGCACTTTTCCTGCGGGAGACGTCTGGTGAAGTAAAAGGCATAGGTCAGATCCCCGGCACGATAGAGGATATACGCTGGTCTGCTGACGGTAATTCTATTGTCGTGCTTGCTGCCGACCGTGGCCTGAACGGTGGCGCAACCCGTGCCGCTACCAGGATTTGGTGGGGCGATGCGCAAGAACCCGAACTTACATCGGGTGATGGTGTACGCCGCCGGCTATTTCGTATCACGCTCGCTTGTGGCACGACAGAAGAAGTCGGGCCGAGTGAACATAGCGTATGGGAATTTGATCTGCTACCCGGCGGTGCAATCGTCATAGCTTCGCGCGATGCCAGCGAGCGTGGCTGGCATCATGCGCAATTGCTGCGCGTTGATTTTGACAGCCGTGCAATCACGGTCTTGCATACCCCTGTCTGGCAGTTGCAGGGACTTGCGGCAAGCCCCGACGGCAGCAAGCTCGCTTTCGTGGAAGCCTGGGCCAGTGATCGTGGCCTGGTGGCAGGTGAAATGCGCATACTTGATCTCGCGACCGGGCAAGTAGCTATTCATGGTCGCGACCAGCAATTCAACCTGAGCTCTATTCATTGGCTGTGCAATAACAGGCTATGGTTTGCTGGCTGGCAAGGACTGGGTACAGTGTATGGCGTGATGTCAGTTGATGGTGATGTAGAGTGGCAACAGCAAGAAGATGCAACGCTGGGTGAAAATAGCTATACAGCCCGCATTGCAGTGTCAGCCAATGGCAAGATGATCGCTACCGTGCGCGAATCTACAGGCATGCCGCCAGAAGTTTGCTGGAAGCAAATGCATGAAGCTGAATGGACGCGCATCAGTGACTTGAATTCAGATGTCATTTCTGCGCTCCCTGATTATCCTGCAGTGCATCATATCGCATGGCGTGGCAAGGATGGTCTGGCGCTTGAGGGTCTGGTCTTATTGCCGCTTATTCGTGGATCATCACCTTTACCGATGATAGTCGATATCCACGGCGGCCCCAGCTATGCAAACAAATACAGCTTCAATCCTGGCAGTGCCTTGCCCTATGTGCTGGCTGGCTTTGCAGTTTTCTTGCCCAATTATCGTGGCAATACAGGCTGGGGGCAGGAGTTTGCCCGCATGAATATCGGTGATCCGGCAGGGGCTGAATTTGATGATATTCAAGCCGGTATCGATCATTGCATTGCACTTGGATTTGCCGATGCAGAACGTCTGGGCGTCACTGGCAGTAGTTATGGGGGCTACCTGAGCAACTGGGCGGTGGCGACCACACAGCGTTTCAAGGCTGCCGTGCCGGTGTCGTCGATTTCCAGCCATGTCAGTTGTCATTACGCTTGTGAACATGATTTCCATAACTTCATCAATGGCGGGCCATTGACGGATAAAGCCAATATGCACGTTGCCCTTGAGCGTTCTCCGCTGATGCAGATACTGAGGCAAACAAATGCGTCTATTACCCCTACCTTACTGATACATGGTAGTGACGATCGCTGCACGCCAGTGAGCGAGGCCCAGCAATTTTATGCAGCCTTGCGGGAACATGGCGTTACTGCCGAACTGGCAATTTATCCGCGTGAAGGCCATGGCAGTTTTCGTGAACACGCCCACCGCATAGATAGCTGGTTGCGTCGCATTGCCTGGTTTGAAAAGTATCTGAAATTGGATGAGGCAGTGGCATGAGTCGGATTTTCCAGATACTGAAGTACGCGCTTGCGTTATGTGTGATATCGCTGTGCGTGCCGTCATCCGCACAATCGACAGTAAATGTAAAGCTGGAGCAGGCTGTATTCAACGGGCTTACTGGTATCAAGCTGCGCAGCAATGCGCCCTTGAGCGGCATCACAGGTGCAGACGTTCTGGTCAGGCGTCCTGATGGTTTGATCGTCGCTCCCAATGATATTCTTGATGTCAAGATCAAGGGTGACGAGTTAGCTATCTCACTTAGCGCTACAGTTTTTGCCCGCATCAGCGCCAGAGGAACGACCGTCGCGACCCGCGCATTTGGCAAGTACGCAGCGACCCGGCCCATACCTGTATTGAAGACCGGTGAACCAACTGAGAACGGCTATCTTATTGGTACCAGCGGCTGGACTGATGAAGGCTGGAATACCATCGTCACTGATCCAGCTTTTGTTGATACGCAGACCGGGCAGCGTGGTATGTACCGCTTCAGCGATACCAGACCAGATCGCGACACTGGCGGACATCTCATCGCAAAAAATGCTACAGCGACAAACACACCCACTCTGCGCACAAAAACCATGCTGGTCTTGTTTGTGGAATTCCCTGACCGCAAAGCGGCTGATGCAGAAGCACAATACAAGCAATATAGCCAGTTCGGCCCCTATCTGAATTATTTGCAACCAGCAGCTAACTGGTTCAACACCTCGTCTTATGGCCAGTTGCAACTTAAACTGGCCTCGCCTCAGCACAACCGCAAGCTCGATTGGCTGATGCTTGGGAAGAAAGCAAAGGACTATAAATGGGGTGGCAATACGGAAGATACCGGTGACATGTTTCACTACGCCCACGATGTCGCGCAACTCGCCTATGAGCGTTATGGCATACGCGTGGATGCCTATGATCTGCTGTTGATCATTCCAGCGCAAGGCAAGTCTGGTTTGCCCAATGGCCCGGCTACGATCAATGACCAGTACATGGGGCAGGCGCAAGTGCCTTCTCGTGTGGTACTGGTCGAGCGCGATGGCAAAGCCCATACGCTGGACAACTTCGTCACCGCCGGGAATGACTTGTTCATCTGGGGCTATCGCTGGCTGATCCACGAGACTGGTCATACTTTTGGCTTGCCTGATTTATATATGTACAAGCCTGAGATCAAGGGTGAAGAAGTTGATCGCTTCTTCTATGTTGGTGGATGGGACATGATGGGGAATATAGGAGGGCAGTCCACAGATTTTCTCGCCTGGCACAAGTGGAAAATGCACTGGATACGCGACGATCAGGTCGATGTCGTCAGCCAGGCCAGCGAGCTGCCCAGTCATCATGTCATCAGCCCGGTTGAAACGCCAGGTGGCAGCAAGATGGTCGTGATACGCACGGGTTTGGCTACGGCTTACGTCGCTGAATTTCGCACCAGGCTGGGCGTGAATAGTGAGAACCAGCAGGCAGGAGTATTGTTGTACAGGCTGGATACCACGCTGCCTGAAAGCGGTGAGCAGCCTGTGCTGCAGATCATATCCAGACAGTATTACCATAGTCCTGAGGTAGGCGGCGAACGTAATTTGACCGGTGTCTGGCGTCCAGTCAACAAGAGCCTGGATGGCTATGAGCAGGGTGCGACCTGGCAAGCTGGTGATGTGTTTTCAGACCCGGCAACGGGAGTGACTATCCGTATAGACAGTATTGCTGGTAGCACTGATACATCAAAAGCAGATGGCCGTATTTATACGGATGAAGACACGGCATCATTGACTGTCATCAAGCGCAGCAATGCACAACTGAGCCGCAAGGTCACATTGGCAAATGCGCGTCTGCACAAGCTCAGGGATTTGCATTTTACGGTTGATGTGGAACAAGCGGTAGGTAAGTCAAACTGGTTTGTTCTTCAACGTTCACGTTTGAGTAAAGAGCATGTCTTGCTCAAACAAGCCAACGGAAAAATCCTTCCGGACTATCAGATAAAGTCATTCAAGGTCTCAGGACAGGAAGTGGAGATTGAATTCAAGCCAGGGACTTTCGCCAATGCGCAGGCGGCCCGTGGCTTGCAATTGGCGACCAGACCTTATTTCAATATTGGTGCTGCGGCTGGCATACCTGTGCGTCTTGGACCCTGAGTGCATTATCCGGTCTCAGTTCAAGGCTCTTTCTCCGGCGCGCAGCGTCAAAACCTGCACACCAGTTTTTGTGACGGCCACGGTATGCTCGAATTGTGCAGATAATTTCCCGTCTATGGTAACCACTGTCCAGCCATCATCTTCGGTCTCGACATCATGACGGCCCTGGTTGATCATGGGTTCTATGGTGAACACCATGCCTTCCTTTAATATCAGGCCTGTGCTTGGCCGCCCCCAGTGCAGCACTTCGGGCGGCTCGTGCATTTCGCGGCCTATGCCGTGACCGCAATATTCTCTGACGACAGAGTAACCATTTTTCCTGGCATGGCTTTCAATGGCATGGCCTATATCACCCAGCCTGGCACCAGGTCGTACAGCCTTGATGCCTTTCCACATGGCTTCATAGGTCACTTGCACCAGCCGTTTGGCAGATGCTGTTACTTCGCCGACCAGATAGGTTTTGCTGGAGTCGGCAATAAAGCCGTTTTTCTCCAGGGTGATATCAAAATTGACGATATCACCGTCTTGCAGAATTTCTGTTGCAGATGGCACGCCATGGCACACCACGCTATTGCGCGATGAATTCAAGGCATAGGCATAGCCGTACTGGCCCTTGCTTGCCGGACGGGCCTTGAGTTCATTGACGATGAAGCTGTCGACCAGGTTATTCACCTGCATGGTGGACATGCCGATCAGGTTCAATTGATCCAGATGGGTAAACACGCTCGCCAGCAGCTTGCCTGATTCTGCCATCAGGGCAATTTCTTCCGGTCGTTTGGTCATGTCAATGCTCCCCTGAAAGCCAGGGGTTCTACGCCCGCGGCTTTCAGTTCATGTACCACAATCTCATTGAAAGACATGGTTGGGTTCATTTCGCACAACATGCCTATCTTGATCCAGAAAGCAGCTTGCGCATTAATGGAGCGGCAAGCCACAGAGCTGGCTTTGCGCATCTGGTCGTGCAGATCATCGTCGATGTTGACTATGCCCATGTGACATCCTTATATATGAAACGTATATGGATTATATAGTCGCTTTAAGTGCTTGCGCAAGAGGCTTATTGGAGATCAGGCTGTGCTGTCTTTGTAAAGTTACGGCGTTTGGGAATGCTGCTCCCTCTGCAGTATTGTCGAACACGCACCAAATATGCCGTCCCTGTTTTAATAAAATAGCAATGCGCAGCGACAAGTTTTCCAGATAGGCTTTGTCATAACTGGATTTATACATGTGTGGACTGCCATGCAGCCGTAAATACACAGTAGACGCTGTGATGGGGAAGTTATCTTGCAACGCGTCATATCCTGCAATACCTGGATCTGCTGCGACAAGGCAAATTTCTTTTTCAGTCAGTAAGTCGAATGAAGCAGGCTCAAACCAGCTTGCGTGACGTGGTTCTAAGGCAAGCGGTGTTTTACTAAGTTGTTTTATCTGACAAAGAAATTTGTGCGCAATCCCATAGTCGAATGGCAAACTGGGAGGAAGCTGTATCAACAAACAGCCTAATTTTTTTTCCAGCCTGGAAGTTTCCAGAGTAAATTTTTGCAATTCATATTCACAGTTTTTTAAGCGCAGAACATGAGTAATGGCTTTGGGCACTTTAACTGAAAAACGAAATTCTGCAGGGACGCTATTGCGCCAGCGTGCATAGGTTGATGGCAGATGTGAGCGATAAAATGAAGAATCGATCTCAACGCCTGTGAGAAATCGTGCATACCGCTCTAAATGTGTCAGGGCAGATGCCGTATTTTTTGAGAAATTTATTTCGTCCTGCACCTGAGCTAAAGATGGAAATTGTTCTAATAATTGTTCATTTATCAGACCTGGTACATTCCAGCCTGCACAAGCGCAAATAAGGGACGGCGTTAGCGGTTGGCTCATATAGTAGACGCATGATTGGAATAAATAATTGAAAATGGTAGGGCGAGGATGCTGTTTTCAGTATCAGCGGTGTCTGAAAGACGCGTAAGAAAACAGGCCGTCTTAGCTTCTGTTATTTTTTAAACTCCGAATTAAGGGATGCCAAAGCTGGCTTCTTCGTTTATCGGATTGTCATTGAGGCTACTCAGGCCAGGGACTGATAGATAGAAAACAGATTGCCGATGATGTGCAAGATGATAGGTGGCCAGACTGATCGTGTTTTATAGCGCACCAAACCTAAAAATATACCGTCGATGATGAGTATGATTTGCGTTGCCCCTTCATATTGCAGGTGCAAGGGTGCCCATATGAGTGATGGAAGGATGATGGCTGCGACTGCTCCCAACTTCTTGTTAATCCAACTAAAGAAAATGCCTCGCCAGGCCATTTCCTCAGATATTGGCCCTATCACCCCAATTGCCAGTATGCGTATCAACACGACAGACAATGGCAACGCGGGCCAGTGCCTGGCCTGGGCGAGATTGAATACCTCACTCATGACTTCTTCCAAGATGATTAGCAATATCCAGAGAAGTAAAAATACAGTGGCAGTAGATGTGCTGAAGACGCGAAAGCCAAAATCTTCACGTAATGAAAATTGACGGTAATGCGCAATCAGCAACATGAGCAGGATGCCTGCAGCAGGAATGGCCAGCTTTGTCAGTGCCGACATCCAGGTTTGATCAATCATGGAAAATACCTTGAAGAATGAAGAGTTACAGGATGAAGTGTGGCTATAGAGTGTGACTATAGAGTGTGACTATAGCCAGCCCGCATCACTGGCAATCCTGTAAGCTTCACCACGGTTTCTTACATGCAGCTTGCCAATGGCATCTGACAGGTAATTACGCACTGTGCCTTCCGATAAATGGATTTGCCTGGCAATGTCGGCATTGCCAGCGCCTGAACCTGCCAGACGCAGTACCTGGCGTTCGCGTTCTGATAAGGGGTCGTGCGGGCCGTTCCAGCCTTCCATGGCGAGTTCTGGTGCAATCACGCGGCCACCTGACTGTACCGTGCGGATTGCGGTTGCCAGACTGTCTGAGGGCGTGTCTTTCAGGATGTAGCCGCGCACGCCGCTGGCAGTGGCACGGCGCAAGTAGCCAGCGCGGGCGAAGGTGGTCAGCATGATGACTTTGCAAGGCAATTTTTGTTCTGCAATACAGGCAGCCAGTTCAAGCCCTGTCATGACAGGCATTTCTATGTCAGTTAACAGGATGTCAGGGCATTCTTTCTGACAGACTTCCAGTGCCTGCTGGCCATTCTTTGCCAGCGAGATGACTTGCATATCAGGCTCAAAACGCAGCAGTGCAGCAAGCGCGCCTGATACTAGTGCATGGTCTTCTGCGATCACGATGCGTATCATGTCGCACCTTTGAGGGGGAGAAAAATCTCTATGCTCAGGCCATTGACATGATGGATGTTGATTGTTCCTTGATGAGCATGAATGCGTTCTGTCATGCCGCTTAAGCCGCAGCCTTTCTTGATGGTGCTGCCTGCCTGGATAGCACCGTTGTCTGCAATAGTCAGCTTGATATTTTTTGAATCAGAAGACAGGGTGATTTTGCATTTGCTCGCCTTGGTGTGCCGGATAATATTGGTAACGGCTTCTCTTAAAGAAAGTGCGATAACATTTTCCATTGACGGGGGGATGCTGCATTGCTCAATCAGGGAAATCAAGTGGATATTGGCCGCCTGCAATGTTTTTTTTGCAGTAGCCAATTCTGCATTCAAACTGCTCACACGGCAGTTGCGCACGGTGGTACGCACTTCTCTCAAGGTGTTACGTGCACTGTGTTCTATGTCGATCAGTTCATGGGCGCAAGCGCTCAGGTCAGTCTTGATCAGCTTGCGTGCCAGATCAGCCTTCAAGGCGATGACTGACAGCGTATGGCCAAGCACATCGTGAATATCGCGTGAAATTCTTTCGCGCTCAGCGAGGCGGGCATGGTTTGCTACTTCTTCCTGTGTACTTAGAAATTTTTCGTCTGTGCGTGCAGACTTTTCCAATAGTATGCCGACCAGGCCAACCGGCATGCAAAATAACAATGTTGGTATTAGAAAATCAGAAGGCAACTGCCAGGCAGCATCAGCCATCAATAACATTGCGCAAACTATATACAAGACTGCATAGGCAGAGCGGGGATTTTCAATGCGCGAGCACATACCGACACCGACCATGACAAATGCGGTAGCACCTGCATTATAGTTAGCCCACAATATACCCGTGATGGTGGCAACGATAATGCAGGCCACCAGGCGGCGGTCATCAAACTTTAAGCTGTATTCAAACAATAGTATGAAACCGGCCAATGTCACGGTTACCATTAGCAGCTCGCCAGTGTGTGGAATAGTTTTTGTATATTTCAACAAAAACCAGACTAGCAAGATCAACCAAAAAAAAGACGTGGTGTTATCTCTGGTACCTCCGTTTTTTCTTTTGCGGTTTGATAGTGTCATTGAGGCAGGGATAAAATCACCAGTCTTTCCAGATACAAAGTTCACTTTGACATTCCTCTTAAAGAGAGTACAAATTTTTCTTCAAGCGGCGACAGTAGCACGTGATGCCGTAATCATCACATTCGCCATCACACCATATACTGTTGCCCAGGCATCTTTGGTTTCGTTGGTAAAACGATCGCCCAGACCTTGCCCCAGTGTTTTTAACAAAGCAGCACCAACTGTCTGATAGTGGGATTCTTTGACTCCGTAACCATCGTGACGCACGGCCAGGCCTTGCAGTACCGGCACCAGATTATCCAGGTCATTGAGTTTGCCAACAGCTGCACCTATCATTTGCATGAGTTTTTTTCCCTGCTCTGTCATGTCACCTCTGAACATCGGCTTCAGTGACGGATCTGCTGCAAACAAATTCTGATAAAACAAGGCAGCTGCCTGAGGGGCAATTGTCGCTACTTGTTTCCATGAGTCTTGTACGAGTGTGACGGTTTGTTGGTTCATTTTAAATCTCCGGTTGAAATGGCAGTTGGTTTGTTGAAAGTTTGTGTTTAGTCTGCAGTGGCAGCTTTGCTTTGGTACATCTGCAAGTCAGCAGCTTGCAGCCAGGCCCGGGGCGGGCCAAGAGCGGTATTTACTTCAGAAAAGCCGAGAGCAAATTCCAGTGGGATAGTGATATGTTGCTGCTGCCAAGTTATCTGTAAGACAGGGCTGGCTTCCAGTAGTTTGCTGACTATCTGCTGGGTCTCTTCAGCATTGGTATGCGGCAAAATCACGGCAAATTCATCACCACCAAGACGACCAAGAATGTCGGTTGAGCGCAAATTGTTTTGCAGATAGACAGCGATGAGCTTTAATGCCTTGTCACCGACATCATGTCCATAAGTGTCGTTGATCTGTTTGAAGCGATTCATGTCCAGCATGATCAGCGTGGTTGGCACCGCATAACGTACCCATCGGTCCCAGGCCATATTCAATTCTGCAATGAAGCCGCGACGATTCAATAATCCAGTCAGGATGTCAGTGCGGTTTTCAATTTCCAGATCGGAAATAAAACGCTTCAGGCGTGAAATTTCTTTCAGCAATACAGCCGTGGTCTTGCTTTCATTTTTACCGGTCGATGCGGAACATATGAAATCATGTTGATATCTTTTGTAAAATAATTTTTGTGAAGTTTGCATAAAAATTCTTTTCATAAGCAGATGAATATTCGAACTCATTTCATAAATAGGATGAGATGCGTTTGCCTCATAACGCAGTCCAGCACGCGTTATGAGGCAAACCCTTCGGGAACTGACGATTTGGGTGAATTGCTGCGTTGTGCCGCTTGCTAGGGCAGACGCCTTAGCTGCGCGTCACGCCTTGCACTGCACCCCAAATCGCCTTGTTCGCACTCATCCTATTTATGAAATGAGTTCGAGTCTGCCTAGTATTGATTACAGACGGACGCATTGTTAGATACAAGGTAGTGCTTTCTGTATGAATACAAGAGTGTTCAGAAAGTACAGCGTGCTCAGATGCTCTTATGCAGTATCAGACAGTGGTGTATAAATGCGCCTGATCATGCCTTGGCATGGGAAGAAGTATGTTGGAGAGCGGATTTTTCAGATAGATACAAGCAGGGATCTTGTCGGTAGATACAAAATAAAAAAGCGGGTAAGAGCCCGTTTTTTTACTGCTTTATTCACATAAAAAAGCGCTAATAGAATCCACGCAGATAAAAGCAAAATGCAGTCAGTGACTGGCGCAGGGGATCAGTCAGCGGGATTGAAGTATTTACGCAAACGCCGTTTGAGACCAGTGCAATCTGTGGTGTCTCAGCTTCATCCAGCAAAGGCCAGTTGGCGCGGATTTGTGTTTGTATTTCTTCTGAACTGATCTTGCCTGGCAAGGGTAGCCAATAGCTATAGCCACCTGGCATATCGGCCAGTTTGACGGTATTGCCGAGCACCAGACGCAGTATGGATAAATATTCACCGGTGCGTGTTTTTAATTGCTGGCGGTATTTGCGCAAGTGCGGCACATGGCTGCCCTGGGCCAGAAATTCTGCCAGAACAAGTTGTGATAATTCATTGACACTGCTGGCTGATGCGCTTTTCAAATATTCTATGCGTTCACGCCAGCTACCCGCCGCCAGCCAGCCTATGCGCAAGCCGGGTGCCAGGGTTTTAGAGCAGGAGTTGACGTAAATGACATTGCCTTTGAGGTCAAAGGATTTCAAGGTCAGTGGCCGTGCACCATCATGTTGCAAGTCGCCGTAAACATCATCTTCTATGATGGTGACGCCATGCTTTTCTGCCAGTCTTAGCAGATTGCGTTTCACTGGCAAAGGCATCAGTGCACCGGTTGGAAAATGGTAATTGGCGACCAGCAGAAAAACCTTGGGTGGGTCGTCTCCTTCAAGTATGGCCTGTACTTCCGCCAGAAAATCTGGCGCGTCTACGCTGCTGTGCACGGTTACCGGTGTCAGGGTAAAGGTTTCCAGCAGACGGCTATACAGAACGCTGACGGGGGCCTGCACCAATACCTTGCTTCCAGCTTCACTGGTTGCCCGCAAGGCCAGTAACAGGGCTTCTGTCGCACCCTGTGTGACGATTAATTCTTCTTCCTTCAGAAAACAACCATTCTCAGCACTGCGTTTTGCCAATTCAGCACGCAGGCGAGGATGGCCATAGGCGTGGGCATGGCGCGTAGACAGAAATGGGTGGCGGCGTATCACACTGCCCAACAGACTTTGCCAGCGTTGTTGAGGAAACAGGTCTTCAGCTGGCCCCCACTTCAGTACGCTGGCAGACATGTTTTGCAAATCTGCCTGAGTATGTGGCTGAGAGGTTGATATCTCTTGCCGGGCTGCTGGTTTGACAAAATAGCCTGCCTTGCCACGTGGTTCGACCAGGCCTTTTTCTTCCAGGGTATGCAGGGCATTGGTGACAGTCGCCAGGCTGAGCTGATGTTGTTGCATGAGTTCGCGTACTGAGGGCAGGCGTGCATTGACGGCCAATTTTTTGCTCAATATCGCATCAGCCAATTCATCTGCCAATATTTGATACTTGTTCTTTGTCACAAAAAATCCTCAATTTTGCAAGAATTTACCAGGCCATCCGCTGATGTAATAAGGGGAAGGCAATAGAATCTGATGAAACTCGCAGTGCAACATTGCCTCCAATACTTATAACATATCCGGTACAGGCTTGAGTATCAAATAGTGATTTTGCCCATGCATACTGAAGTATGTATTTGTCTGTATAGCCAGTTTCTTCTATGCCAGTGACGATACCGGATATACTTAACATCTATTCATTCCAAAGTCCAAAGACTGTTAACCCTGAAAACAAGAGCCCTACCGATGACCAAGGCACCATCAGCACCAACTTCTCGTGCACCCAATAAAGCTCAGCTGGCCGCAGCTGAACAATGGCTGATGACTATTCAAGGCGAAATCGCTGCGTTGATCACATCGGGCTGGGCTGCGGCAATTACTGCGCCTGGTGATCTGGCTGTTGATTTTTATCGCAAGCTGTTTGCCGCTGCACCAGCGGTGATCGAGTTATTTTCCGGTGACATGACAGAGCAACAGGGGCGCTTGACCCACACGCTTGAAGAAACCGTGGCACTGGTACATCAGCCCGAGCAATTGCTGTTGCTATTGCGCGCTTCCGGCGTGCGCCATCATCATTATCAGGTTCAGCAGGCTTACTTTGGTGTGATGCGCAATGTCCTGATTGATACCCTGGCAGAACGCGGCGGTGCCAGGTTTACTGCCGCGCATCGCAGTGCCTGGGAAGGCTTGTTTGATCATATGGCGACGGTCATGCGGCATGGCATGGCCAGCGCTGCAAAAAACTAAGCTATATATACAAAGTAGTGCACAGGTTTTACGGTGACGCCTTGACGCGTTCCCCTGCACTGTATTGGCCGGTTTTATCTGTCGCATCAAAATTGCCGTTAAAGCGTTCGACCATGGCAAAACTGGGCGCATCTGCACCCTTTAGCAGTTTCCCATAATAGAAAACCTGGCGTGAAGTTTTTGCATATCCCATCGCCAGATACTGCAATGAAACTACATCTTCTTTGCTGATGACATCACCATGGTAATAGGCTTTGTTGCCATCAAGGGCATAGCCTTCTTCTATTACTCTGAATGTTTCGTAACTGACGCTCCTGAGACTTCCGCCCACATTGAATCCATCGACGTAGTAAATTTTTGACCGGTCTTTTGCATAGTGTGCATCCAGCGCTGTGAAAGTAAGCCCGTCACTGCCTGCAATCTCAGTTTCACGGTAGTAGCCACGTAATTTGTCTTTTGCGAAGAAATGTTCCAGCAGGACGAAACTGTCAATATCCTGCACCGGCACGATCTTGTCTTGTCTGAAGAGATGTGATTTATCTCTGGCCAGATAACCGTCGCTCATCATGCGGAAGCTGGCTGGGTCAGCATCCCTGATTTTTTTGACGACAGTACGTTTGATGCTCCAGTATTCTTTGCTGTCACGTTCAGTATCGCAAAAAAATACCATGGCCTTGTCCATGGCATAGTATTTACTCAACACCTGGAAGCTGGCACTGTCACTCGCATCATTGCCGTTAAAAATCGGCACGCCTCTGTAATAAACGTAACGCGTATCTTTGGCAAAATAGTCGTCTATGGGGGTGAAATTGACGAGCTCATTCTGGCTATTCATGACCGTGCCATCGTAATGCCATTTACCATTTTTTTTATAATAGGCTGATTCATTACCGCAACCGAACAAGAAAGAGATGATGCCCATTAATATGATCCAGGGTGGGTATTTTCTGATTTTCCTTAACATCTGTCTGAACCCGGATTCATCAGACTGCGCAGATAGCTTGCATGCTTTACCAGGCTGGTGATGCCGCCAGGGCCATGTATTGGTGTCTGGCTAATACTGTTTGCATACGAAGCCTGCAATTCTGCATGTACGGTTCCTGGGTCAATCTGGCAGCGATAACGGAAGAACAGATTGGCTTGGTGGCCTGCAAAGTGCTGCGTTACATTTTCCGCTGCATCTATGATCATGCAGGGGTCTTGCCATTGCTGGGCCAGTACACCTATGGTCTTGAACTGGCTTCCTGAAGATTCTATCATCCACGTTGCTTTGCCGCCGCTGATGGATGGCAGGAAATTGCCTGCGCGGATTTGCTCGAGCAAGCTTGCCAGGCTGGTGTTGGCAGGGATGGCGATGTTTTCGGCATGTGACACGGTGTCATCGCCTGCATGCACACTGTCCCTGTCGATACGTATGTGCAACATGGGAGGCTCATGATTGTTATGCTGATCGCGCTGAGCCAGCAGCGAACCAGCTGCCTTGCCTGCGATGAACAGGATGGCCAGCGGCCACACGAACATCAACGACAAGCCAAAAATCCAACCCAATACAGCGCTGCCAAACAGGTTTGCCAATAGCAGGCTAGCTATTGGTGCGCCGAATATAAAAGCCATGATCCAGCTCAGATAGGAATGCTTGCCAGCGCCAGGAGGTTTGCGCCGCCAGCCATACACAAAGCCAGCTGCGGCCAGCCCCGTTGCCACAAATACCCAGTCAGACATCGTAATTCTCCTTGATTTTGCGCTTCGTTTGACGATGCCTGACGTTGGCAATATGGATCAGAATGCTGCAGAGACGCCGTCTATACGGTCCAGACGGATGACGATGCGGCTGGCTTGCTGGTTACGTCCGATGACATATTTTTCTTCCAGCGCAGTGACCACCATGGCGACATTGTTGCCGCTGGTATGGATGGTAATGCCCTTGTTTTTCTCTTTGCTTTCAAGCAGGGTAGAGCGCAGCTGGTCTTTTTCATTGGCGGAACTTGGATCGGCAGCACCCGCGCTGCCAGTGGCTACGACGGAGGTCAGCACCAGTGCCTGTATCAAGTGGGTCAGTTTCATTCGGGTCAGTTTGATCATGATGCATGTCTCTTTCTTGAAGGATTGAAATTAAGATTGGATAAGTTTGCACCTGCGCTGTCGTCCGGAATAGATACAAGCCTTGCCCTAGTGCATGGATACAGGCGAGATGCAAGTTAAAAAAGAAGGTTTTCTCAGATTTTTCTTTCCAGCATCCTTTCCGATGAATCAGCAAGGCAGCCTGTTTGCGACAGAATCTATTTTCCGTATCAGGTCTTCACAAACAGAGTCTGCATTCAATATGCTCAATGTCATATAAATACCTGACGACAGACACTTATTTTATGAACGCAGACTTGTGATGATACTCGCCAGATTTGAAATCCGCATATTCAATTTTTTGCGACAACATTCATTTGATTTCATTTGCCTTCATTTGTAAAGTCGCGTCGTCAGGAGAAATAGTATGAAAATGCATCAAAAACTGTATCAAAAGCTGCATCAAAAGCTGCATCAAAAGCTGATCAGGGTACTGGCTTTTGGCATTTGTCTGGTTGTCGTTTCAGTGACCGCAATTTCACTGTCTGCACAGACAGCAAATGCAGTCACTACCCCGGCTCGTATAGGGTTCTCATCCAAAACCGTGGGTTTTGAAGCCAGCAATGCGCGCAATGCTGGTTCCTTGGAATATGCGCTCATCGAATTTATAAGCGAGACCGGCGCGACAGACACATCAGTGGCCATCACGGTCAGCAGCAGTAACCCTGCGCTGATGACAGTCAGCAAGGTCGCTGTCGCTAATGCACTAGGCAATTATTTATTGGCAGTGCCTGCCAATGCACCCTCAGGCAGCGCCACTATTACAGCCAGCGCTACTGTAGCGGGTGTTGTTTATAGCCGTTCACGGGTATTTGTCATCACGGCAGCCAGTACCGGCATACCGCCTGCTTCCGGTTCATCCACCATCAACAGGGCGACCACGCCAACCATGAATGCAGATCAGTCTGCCTGTGCTGTCATCAATTATTATGACGTAGGCGTGGGCAAAACCTATACCGCCTTGGGCCAGTTGCCATGGAGCCAGTTAAAAGGCTGCGACACGGTCAGGATTTATGCCAAGCCAAATAATGTGCCTTACCATGAAATGATCTTGATTTCAGCAGGTACCAATTTGGCACCGACTGCACCGAATAAATTCATGCGTGTTATCGGCGTGCCTGACCCCGTGACCGGTGCGCGGCCCATCATTGATGGTGCGCCAGATGCACAGGGCAAGCTGGCAACACAGCTGGAGACATTGCCAGGCCAGGCTGCACGCACCCTGCAATATCATGACAATGCCAGCACTCCCCGTGCACTGTATAAGCTGGGTCTGGTCATGGTGGGGCCGCAGGCTGGCTACAACTACAATAATGGACCGGTGGGTTATATCGGCATTGAGAATCTGGACATCCGCAATTCAGTGTATGGCAATTCCTTCTCTGATGCGCAGGGCCAGAAAACAGATAGCTATGCTGCCTTCGGCACTTGCCTGTTCGTCGAAGCTGCGGCACATCTGGTGGTGAAGAATAATGTCATGCACAATTGCGGTAATGGCCTTTTCATTAATTCAAAAAACGGCACGCTGGTGGAGTTGTCGCAAGATGTGCTGATCGAAGCTAATACCTTCTACAACAACGGCAATGCACCTGTTCCCAATGTGACTAACGGTTACTCTGAGCACAATAGCTATACAGAAGCGCGCGATATCATCTTCCAGTACAACTATTTCGGTGATGTGCGCCCGGGTGCTTTTGGTGATTGTTTAAAAGACCGTTCATCGGGTCTGGTTGTCCGTTACAACACCTTTGCGTCAAGCTGTGGACTGCAACTGCATCTGATGGATTCTACTGGTGGTAATGCACTCATTTATGGTGAGCCAAATTATGCATCGACCTATGTCTATGGCAATCTGTTTGATGTGACGCCGGGTAGCAATAGTACCAACCTGGTCAATTATGGCGGTGACAGTGGTCTGACGGCAAATTATCGTCAGGGTACCCTGTTCTTCTACAATAATACGATGGTGGTAAGAGGTGACGCCACCCATGGCATTTATCCAGAGACCCTGATGTTTAATCTGGGCATGCCCAATGCTGTTGCCGATGTCAGGAATAATCTGTTTTATGCGTTACCAGTCACGCCGGGCTCGCCAGGTAAAGTACAGGCCATGGCACTGGGCAAGGGTACCGTCAATATGACAAATAACTGGGTTTCGCCAAATGCTGCGCAGTATTGGGTCGGGCATCTGACAGGTGCAGTCGTGAATGGCTGGAATAGCAATCTGGGTGCCAATAATAATCCGGTATTGGCGAACGTGGCACAGCATGATTATCGCCCGGCAATTGGTTCGCCTCTGATCAATGCTGGCAATGGTCTGGGTAACCTGACATCCAGTTTGCTGCCAGTGGCACAACCCGGCGCTGCGATCTTGCGCAAGCAGGATGGCATGATCGATATTGGTGCCTTTGAATTTTGATGACAGGGAAAGCCAGTATTAATTGACGTTCTCTGATGGAAAAAGCCCCATAGTGCTACAGCAATTATGGGGCTTTTGTATGACAGTATTTTTTATGAGCAGGTCGTCACAGGATTGCCGCAATATGAGCGAGGAGGCATCCATCCCTTCATGTTTTTATATTGTATCTCCAGCCATTCGCCATGGCAGCTTTGCACTGATGCACCTGCATCGGCAGGAACTTTTCCTGTCATGGCACTTTGCGTAAGCGGGTTGGCACGCAGGCTCACACTTGCCCGCGCATTGACGCCAGTCAAGGGTGCGAATACCCAGCCCTCGCCTTTGAAATACACCTCGCCACCCATGCCACTGACCTGGCGAACACGCAGCCATTTCCCGGCTGAGCCTGTGATTTCCATTTGTGAATCGCTGTCTTTGATGCTGGCCAGCACCTTGTGTTCGGAGCCCGGGCCGCTGCGGATATTGCTGCCCCTGGTGTCAGGATCAATGGAAAAAACTTTGAGTTTGCATGCGGTCACTTCAGGCTCGGCATGTGCCACATTGCCGTACAGCGCGCCCATTACAAGCAGAAAACTGCAAACGGTGCTTTTTGATAGAGAGAATGGTGTATTCATGGTCACCGCAGACAGGTGCAATTGGATTAAGTGGATCAGAAACAAACTCAAAAAAGTCTAGCACGCTTTATTCAGGACAAGACAGAGATTGAGGCGGATAAGGCAATTGAAAATGAGAATATGACATCAGTCATACATTCTTGTGACAAGGAACACTTACTGCAGACCATGAACTCTGTGACCATGCGAAGTACTTGACTGCTGTAGTCACTCATTCATCTCTATCTGGGCACTCTCAATGTTGAACAAACTTAAATGCCTGTTATTGGCAAGCAGCTTTTATTTCTTATCCAGCCCGGCTGTGCAAGCGCAGGAGCTGACGCATCTCGGTGTACCCGCCACACGCATGATCGCCATCAACGGCAACAAATCTTTTTATGGCGGCGGTATTGCACAATGGAGTGTGTGGCAAGGTGGCCAATTGCCGCCAGGGACTACCAGTTCATATTCCGTCCCTAACGGCTATTCACTGGTGATACTGGAGATAGAAACGATACAGAATCCATTGGCACTGGCGGGCACAGCCACCTTGTATCTGAGCCCGCCCGGACAAGCAAATTCTGGCATTGTCACCCTGGCACGGGTGCCGCTGGAGGCCAGTACCGGCTATCCCATGAAAACCCAGTTACTGGCAGCTGGTATCCGTGTTCCCGGTGGTTATGGCATGTTCTGGAATGCTTATGTTCCACAAAATGGTGGTAATGCAACGCTGAGCTGGATCATGCGGGGTTATCTCGTCAAAGAGTGAAGCAGTCAGGGCTTGCCGCTTTGCCAGTGTCTTTTCGTGATGACAGCTTATACTATGCGTCATCACCAAATAAATAGATGCCTGCGCAATGACAACCACGAGCAACCAGAGAAACACGATCCTGCAAGCGACTGATCTGACTTTTCATTATCCCGGCCAGCCTTTGTTCACCAACTGGTCTTGCGATATACCCGCAGGCATTACGCTGGTTCTGGGTGGTGATGGTCGCGGCAAGACCAGTTTGTTGCAATTGCTGGCAGGTGACTTAAGTGCACAAAGCGGGCAATTACAGATTAAAGATGCATCTTTGCATGCACAGCCTGATGCCTATCGCAGCCAGGTATTCTGGGTAGACCCACGTACAGATGAGTTTGACCAATTGCCTGTGCCTGAATATTTCGCTACCGTGCGCAGCGCATATCGAGGGTTTGATGATGCTGTTTTGGCGCAAGCCATTGAGGGCCTTGGTTTGAGTCCACATATCAACAAGCAGATATTCATGCTGTCTACCGGGAGCAAACGCAAGGTCTGGCTGGCCGCGGCTTTTGCTGCTGGTGCCACAGTCAGTTTGCTTGATGATCCCTTTGCTGCCCTGGACAAGTCATCCATTGATTTTATTGTGGGTATGCTCAATCATTATGCGTCAGATACAGCAAAGGCCTGGATACTTGCCATGTATGTCAAGCCGCAAGGCCTGCCTTTGTCTGGCCTGATAGAGCTGGGCGACTGAGCTTTAATGTGCAGCATTGGGATAGCTGACAATAATGCTCAACGGCGCAGTCCCCACTTGTTTTATACCAACTACTGCACCCTTGTATAAGTAGGCGGCCATGCCGGTTTTTAAAGCTGCAGTCTTGCCGTCTGAACTGACTGTGCCTTCGCCAGAAAGCACGTAATAAATTTCGTCATGGGCAATTGGGTGCAAACCTATCTCTGCCTTGGGATGCAAAATACGTTTCCTGAATTCCATGCTGCGTGGTGCAGGTGCGGCATCACTGATGCGGTAAGCCGTTGACATGCCAATTGCACCGTGCGGTGGTGGCTCATCACGTTTGACATCATCCTCATTGATGACGACCATGGCATGCGCAGTGTCTGCGGGTGTGGCCATGCATAAGCGACAGCCAGCGGCAAGTATGCAAAATAATGATGTGGATATTTTCATTTATTTCTCTGTGGATGGTTGTTACTTTCTGCTGCTGCAAATTCTGCCACCAGCAAATCTATGAACAAGCGAGTGCGCAGCGGTAAATAGCGGCGCGATGGATACATGATTTGTATCGGTGCGCTGATATCTGCCCATTCTGACAAAACTTCAATCAACTCACCGCTTGCCAAAGCTGCTGCCACATCCCACACTGATCGTCTGACCAACCCCAGACCTGCGATTGCCCAGTCATGCGCCTGCTCACCATTATCGGTTAGCCAGTTGCCGCGTACCCTGATGGTTTGTTCTTCTTGTGATGCGAGGGAATGAAAATGCCAGTCTGCATACATGACGCTGGACGATTGCATGAGTATGCAACTGTGCTGCAGTAAATCGGCTGGTGTATCTGGTTTGCCATGCTTGACGATATACGCGGGAGCCGCGCAAATGACACGGCGGTTGGCTGCCAGTGTGCGTGCGACCAGGCGTGAATCGTTGTTTGCACCTATCCTGATGGCACAATCGAAGCCGGATGCAAGCAGATCAATCAACTGGTCACTCAGCGAAAGCTGTACTTGCAGCTCTGGATATTGACTGGCAAATTTTGCCAATGCGGGGCCTATGTAGTGCCTGCCCAAAGCGACCGGCGAGGAGACGCGTAGCATGCCACGTGGCTCTGCCTGGCCTTGCCCCAGTTCAGCTTCGGCATTGGCAACATCCAGCAAAATGGCCTGGCAGCGTTCGAAATACAGCGCACCTTCTTCCGTCAGGCTAAGCCGGCGCGAACTGCGTTGCAGTAGCCTCGTCCCCAAGGCGGATTCCAGCCGGCTCATGCGCTTGCTGCCTACGGCTGGTGAAAACCCCAGTTCACGGCCAGCAGCAGACAGGCTGCCGCTGATTACCGCCTGCACAAACAGCTTCATATCAGCCAGTTCTATCATGCACAAATCACCTTATCTTTTCTAAATTGGAATAGATGCTTTAATTATTAAGCCTATTTTCAATAGATTGGAATGGTAGCACAGTAGTGTTCAGGCGAAATTCGCTTTACATATCAGGATTAACCAAACAGGAAGGAATATCATGCATGCCAAATTTTTAGCAGGCCTCGGTCTGTTACTAGCCATTAACACTTACGCAAGCACCGCTTATGCGCAAGACAACTTGCCGCAGCCGCGCCACATCATTGCTGATCAGTCCATCCCGGTAGCGCAACAGCAAAGCATGTCACTCGCAGCAAGGCGTTATTACGCTTTCTGGAATACCGGTGAGGCACAGTTTGCGCAAGCCGCACTGGCAGATAATTTTATGGACAGAAATTTACCCGCAGGCCGGCCTCAAGGCCCGCAGGGGCCATTGTTTGCATCAAAAAATTTTCGTGCTGCTGTGCCTGACCTGACACTGGAAGTGGAGGAAATGCTGCTGGTCGGTGACCGTGTCATAGGTCGTCTGCATTTTACCGGACACTTCAGCGGCAGCTTCCATGGTCAGCAAGGAGATGGCCGCAAGGTCGATTTTATTGCAACTGATATCTACCGCGTCTCCGATGGCCGTATTGCAGAAAACTGGCATCTCGAAGATAACCTGACGCTGTTGCAGCAATTGGGCGTCATCAAACAATGATATATAAGAACCAGCTTCCGATCTTACTGCGCGTTCGTGATCGGGGTTCATGTGCTGCTCAAAATGCTCATGTACTAGAGAGTACATTCCGCTTTTTGCGCTGCGTTTTTGTTACCCTGACCCCGCTGACGCACGCTCGCTACAGATCGTAAACAGGTTCTAAGGAGCTTGAAATGAAAAACAAAATCAATCTGCCTGATGGTCATTTTTGGCCAGATGGCATACGCATGGTGGTCTCTGTTTCTATGCAGTTTGAAGCCGGTGCTCAATCAGAACACCAGAATGGCTCACCTTTCCCTGCCATGGCAGACACCAGTCTGCCTGACTTGCCAGCCCGTACCTGGTTTGAATATGGCGCACGTGAAGGCATACCGCGCATGCTGGATTTGTGGGACAGATTCAAGATACCCGTGACTTCACACATGGTGGGGCAGGCAGTATTGCAAAGACCAGAACTTGCCCGGGAGATCGTGCAGCGCGGTCATGAAGCAGCAGCGCATGGACATAGCTGGACGCCACACTGGACCATGAGTGATGCTGAAAAGCGTACATCGTATATCGCCAATATCGCAGCGATAGAAACGGCAACAGGCACGCGTCCTGTCGGTTTTAATGCCTTCTGGTTGCGTGGCACGCCACGTACCCTGGGGATATTGCAGTCATTGGGTTTCACTTATCACATTGATGATCTCAGTGCGGATGAACCGATGACGACCATGGTCAATGACAAGGATTTTGCCATCGCTCCCTACACTTTGCGCAATAACGATATTGCCCGCTTTGGTGCTGAGGGACCGATGACTTCGCAAGCTTTTGGCCAGGAATTGCGGGATGAATTTGATCAGTTGTATATGGAATCAGGATACAGGCGGCGCATGATGTCGGTTTCCCTGCATGACCGCATAGGCGGCACCCCGTCGCGTGTCAAGATCATGGGGGAATTCTTGCAGTATGCTTTGCAGCATCCGGGCGTGGTCTTCATGCGCAAGGATCAGATTGCTGAGCTGGCCTTGAGTTTGCCGGACGTGCCTGCCAAATAATCTGACAGTGCTGGGGATGGGTGAGGATGTTCGTTGCATAAAGTACGGCATCCTCAGCAAGCTTTATTTCCCTGGTTAGTATCAGCCGCCAACACCACCAAAAAAACGCACCCAGCTCGATACTTCATCATCAGGGCCGATACTGCGTTCAGTGCAGATATTTCTTCTGCCCGCACCATTGTCCTTGAGTTCACCCGCATCGGTAATGTAATACGCTGTGCGGTACCATTCTTCTTCTTTTTTGAAGTTGGGCTTGTGGATGATAACGGTTTGTATCATGGTCGGCATTATCTGGCCTTCCTTGGTTTTGCAATTCCATTTGACTGCTGAACCTGTGTCGTCGCCGATTATGCCGCCAATGTGATTGCCTTTGAATTGTTCCCAGCGTATCTGATACGTCACATACGGCAGCTTGCTGGCACCAGCCTTGAATTCTGGGTTGTCTTTATTTGCAGGTACCGTGTCGACCACGACCAGCAGCACATGAGCATTGCGCTTGAATGGCATCTTGCGGAAGTTGGGACTTTCCCTGACCCAGTACGAGACAAAATACTGGCCTGCCCTGGCCTCATATACCTTTCGTAACTTATTATCCGCGAACAATGCCTCACGTGATTCAAGTACAAGTTTATAGCCAAGCTGCTCACCTTTAATATTGATGGCAGAGTAGGCAAACTCGCGGAATTTTTTGTCCGTTGCCATACGGCTGTAAATCGGGCTGTCAGCGCGTTGCGTGATGACATTGGCATCTTGGTCCATGCGTGGCAGATCAGTCCACATTTGTGCCTGTGCGGCAGTACTCAGACAACAAAATGCAATCGCGGTCAACTGGTGAGAAATTTTCATTCGGTATCCATCAAAAGCGATTATATTTTCTGGCCTATCGTCATCGTGAAATGCTCAAGCTGGTCCACGAACGCTGCCTTGGAAACATAGACGCTGACAATGCTGCGCTCAGCATCATTGATCCAGAACTTGATAAAGCCTATGTCCTTGCGTTTGATGAACATATTGATCAGGACATGAAATATCCCGGCACCTATGGCCGCCCCCAACACTGCCTGGCCCTGAGGGGTACTGGTTGATCCGCCAACCACGACGCCTGTGATTTCACCCCCTCCCGCCGGGGTCATTTCCCAACGCAAAAATTGGCTGGCAGGCACAGTTTTCCTGGTTTTTCCATCGATCAGAAAC
The DNA here is from genome assembly GCF_058788535.1 of Undibacterium sp. FW305-107. Lineage (NCBI taxonomy): Bacteria > Pseudomonadati > Pseudomonadota > Betaproteobacteria > Burkholderiales > Oxalobacteraceae > Undibacterium > Undibacterium sp. FW305-107. The sequence goes on along the minus strand of NZ_JBYTAV010000004.1, from coordinate 63,285 downwards.
AGTGTATTGGTGCTGTAATTGATGGCCATGGCATTATCGCCACAGATGTCTATGCATGATTCATTGGTGACTTGCGACATGTCACGTATCGCTTTGATCATGTCCTGATGAGCTTGTCTGGCTTTACGATAATTGGAGTAGAAGCTGTAAGGTATCCAGAGTAAAACCGGGAGCCCTAGAATATTGCGCATATATTGCAGGCTAGTGAATTGCCCTATCAGGTAAAACAAAGCCAATGCAATCAATATCGTACGTATATTGGGACGTTTAAACAAACTCAGCAAGACCATAATGACTCCGACGTGCTACATGGGCAGAACTTGCGCCATATTTTGCGTGTAGATTACCCTTACTGGCTGACCTATGTAATAGGAATCGCGCCCCTGTTGTTCCTGGGTGACAGTGATCAGGCTGCCGTTGCTGCGGAGGCGGACCACAATTTCCAGTCCTGGTACGTTCACCATGGAATTTTGCTCTGCGATGGCATTACCAACTACACCACCAACGACACCACCTAATACAGTGCTGACTTTTTTGCCGTTACCCTTGCCAATCTGATTGCCCAGTGCTGCTCCTGTCACTGCACCTACTACGGCGCCAGTGGCACCAGTCCTGCCTTGTTTTTGCAGTGTAGTCCTGCGCATGTCCTGGATGTCGCCTACCTCGCCAGCCTGCTGATCTTGAAATCCCCCCGCCCTGACATTGCGGGGTTCATTTTGTGCAGGCGTAGTTGTACAAGCCGATGCAGCGAGAATAAACATTGCCAGCGGGATATATTTTTTCATTTATATAGCAGCCTTATACAGGATTTCATGGGATTTCATGGAAATTTGATTGTGTTTTTCCAAGCTATTATAAATATCAAACTATAAATAATTGTCGTTTTATATTGTAAGTTTGTATTTCAAATTCATGATTAATGAACTTTTTTATAATGATATTATTGTAATATAAATCACTTTTTTGACGATGCATTTTGCTGAATAGGGGGCGGTGATGGCATCAACTGCTCTTTATAAACTTTGCCTGAAGGGCAACTCACAGCCAGAGTGATGTCAGCTTCATTTTCTTGAATTTTCTTAATATGCAAACTCGAAATGCTTCCTTGTTATTTAAAGGCAGTATTTTTATGATCAATTTCATTATTCAAACTCACTTCCAAACGCACTTACAAACAAAAGGACATTTTGATGAAGCTGGAAACCATAGCTGTACACGGTGGCTATACGCCTGATCCGACGACGCGCGCAGTTGCCGTGCCTATCTACCAGACAGTCGCCTATGCCTTTGATAATACCCAGCATGGCGCTGATCTGTTTGATCTGAAAGTGCAAGGCAATATCTATTCACGCATCATGAACCCTACCAATGATGTGCTGGAAAAACGCGTGGCTGAACTGGAAGGAGGTATTGCTGGTCTGGCGCTGGCTTCAGGTCAGGCCGCAATTACCTATGCGATACAAACCATTGCTGAGGCAGGGGACAATATCGTCTCTGCTTCTACCCTGTACGGCGGTACTTACAATCTGTTTGCCCATACACTTCCGCAATTCGGCATAGAGACCCGCTTTGCTGATTACCGTGATCCTGAATCCTTTGCAAAACTGATTGACGGCAAGACCAAGGCGGTGTTTGTTGAATCGATAGGTAATCCGCTCGGCAATATTACTGATATCGAAGCGATTGCCAAGGTAGCTCACAGGCACGGCGTGCCGCTGATAGTCGATAATACGGTACCGTCGCCCTATCTGTTGCGGCCCATAGAGTTCGGTGCCGACATCGTGGTTCATTCGCTGACCAAATACCTGGGCGGACATGGCAATTCCATAGGCGGCATCATTGTTGATTCAGGCAAATTCCCCTGGGCTGAGCATAAAGAGAGATTCAAACGCCTGAACGAGCCTGACGTGTCTTATCATGGCGTGGTGTATACCGAAGCACTGGGTGCAGCTGCTTATATAGGCCGTGCCCGCGTCGTACCTTTGCGTAATACTGGTGCAGCCTTGTCGCCCTTCAATGCCTTCCTGATCTTGCAGGGCATAGAAACCCTGGCCTTGCGTCTGGATAGAATCACCGACAACACCATCAAGATTGCCCATTATCTGGACAAGCATGCGAAGGTGAAGTGGGTTAATTACGCTGGCCTGCCTGAGCACAAAGATCATGCGTTGGCGCAAAAATACCTGGGTGGAAAACCTTCCGGCATCCTGACCTTTGGCCTGGAAGGCGGACGTGATGCCGGTGGTCGCTTCCAGGATGCCTTGCAGTTATTTACCCGTCTGGTGAATATCGGCGATGCCAAATCCCTGGCTTGCCATCCGGCCAGTACCACGCACCGTCAATTGAATCCTGATGAACTGGCAAAAGCCGGTGTCACTGAAGACACCGTGCGTTTGTCGATAGGCATAGAGCACGTCGATGACTTGATTGCTGACCTGGAACAGGCACTGGCAGCAGCTTGATTCCCTTAAATAAGGCTGGCAGCATTCACTGTCATTAGTTGTCATCAATTGTAGCGGTGCCAGCCAACGGCAATTCAAAAAAGAACTGGCTGCCAACATCCACAGTGGAGGTGAAGCCTATGCTGCCCTCCATTTTTTCTATGATGGTTTTGCAGATATTCAGGCCCAGGCCAGTACCACCTTTTTTACGGGTATTGGAGCCATCAACCTGGCTGAATTTCTGGAATATCTTGCTATGGAAATTAGGCGGAATGCCGCAGCCATGGTCGGTGACGATGACCTTGATCCTTTGTTTTGGCAAGTTCATTTCTACCGTTACTTCCACTTCGCCACCCTTGTTCGAGAACTTGATGGCGTTTGACAGTAAATTGGCCAGTACCTGGGCGACGCGGTGGCGGTCTACATTCACCATCATCCCGGCATAGGCCTCATGCCAGTTGATGCTGACCCCATATTCATCGGCATAAGACTTGTTGACACTGATGGCATCCTGGATCAATGGTCCAATCTGGCTGATCTGGAAATTGAATTCCATTTTGCCCGAGGCGATTTTTTCAAGATCGAGAATATCATTAATCAGATGTAGCAGACGGTCACCATTGCGCATTGCCACCGTGATCAATTCATGGGCTTTCTCTGGAACCTGCCCGGTTACACCGGCTGCTACCAGACGCAGGGCACCATTGATGGATGTCAGTGGTGTGCGCAGTTCATGGCTGACCATGGAGACGAATTCATTCATCATCATCTCTACCCGTTTGCGGTCAGCGATGTCAAAGCTCATGGCATAAAAACCAGTGACTTGCCCGGTATCGTCATAAGCAGGTACATACACAGACTGATAATAGTAAGTGCGCTTGTTTAATTTGCCCTCGCCTTCAAAGCTGACCCGCTCGCCTGCCAGCACTGCTTGCACTTGTGGCGCATGGGCTTTATAGAATTCATCGCCGACGACTTCACGCAAGGTCTTGCCTAACAGATGTTCGGGCTTGACGCCAAATTCCGTCGTCACGAAAGCATTCACGAATAAATAGCGTTCCTGTCTGTCCATGAAAGTGATGATGCAGGGCAGATTGTCGGCTATTGCCTGCAGGCGGCTTTGCACGCTGCGTTGTTCTTGCAAGGCATGTTCCAACTGGCTGGCTTTCAGCTCAATTTCGCGGGTGCGTGCGATCACCGTGGCTTCCAGGTCCTGGTTGCTGCGCTCGATCTTGGTCAGGTATTGTTCTTCTTTTTTCAGCATTCCGGCTATTGTTGCCGACAGCAGATGGGCTTCATGAAATCCGTGAACCACGGGCAGGCTGGCTTGCACTGTCTGAGCGTTACGGGTTTGGCTACGCTGTTCCATGAAGGAGCTGAGTTTGATCAATGAGGATGACATGCGGCGCGCCATCAATGACGCCAGCAGTGCCAGTACCACGCACAGTATGCCGCCAGATATCATGATTTCGCGCTGCAGATTACGCAAGGCTGCCATGGCAACGTCTTTGGGCTGACGCACCAGTATGCTCCATTGCAAGGCTGGATAATTGCGTGCCTGACCTGTCATGGTATAGGCGGTCAGATACTTTTGGCTGCCTTCCCAAACTTCTTCGGTAACACCACTCTTGCCTGAACGTGACAACTTCAGGCTGTTCGTTGTTATTTTGCTTTCCTCCATCTTCAGTGGACCGAGCAGGACGGTACCATCTTCACGCGCCACCAGGACTTCTGCCGCATATTGTTTATCTGCTGGAGCCAGTATGTTTTGTACCAGATTACGTGTCCAGTTCCAGCTCAGATGTACACCAAGCACACCGCGCAGCTTGCCGTCCGAGGTATACACGGGAATAGATACGTCCACAAAACGCCAGGGGTCCACGCTGTAAGGCAGCAGTTTTTGCAACAGCAGGGCAGGATGGTAATCACCTGCATACAGGGCTTTTTTCCCTTCTATAAACCAGGGCCGTTTACTGACGTCCTGGCCTTCCAGCATACCCTTGGTGGACGCCAGCACTTTACCCTCAGGGTCGGCCAGGCCTATCCAGGCATAGTCGGAAAAGTTGTGCTGCAGATGATCAAGGATGCGGCGTGCATCAGCCGGGTCTTTGCCATCCTTGATTTCATTGAGTTGCGACAGTAATTGCACATCACTGACGGATTTTTGCATGACCTGATCAAGAGCATCACGCATTTGCCATGCCACTTGCTGCAGTCTTTGCTCTGCTTCTTTCTGTGCGTAATTTTTGGCAAAATGGTCTACCAGCAACAGGGCAGATAAAACAGTAATCAGAACTACGGCACTGACCCCCAGGGTCAGTAAAGTCGCCAGTCGAGGATACGAAGTAGATTTATCTGTAACCATAGTAGCGATAATGTAGTCGGGTCTTTAAACTTGCTCATTAACATCATACGCTTAACGAGCCGCGATGCGATATTTTGCGCACCGCAGCAAGTATCTGCCTTGAGTTAGTAAGTGGCGCTAATCACAGCATATTTGAAATTCGGATAATTAACTTCATTTTTATTCGTTTTCTGTCTTAGGTATTTTCTGTACATTCAATCTCTGTGACGAAAAACATGAATACAGAGAACGTGTATGACAGCTACCACATTAATTGCATCCTCAATCCTGCAGTCTGTTGAGCATCCTCTGCTTGCTGCAGCCCGTCAGCGTGCCACCGACGCCAGCCTGACATTTGCTGGCAGCGTTTCTCCTATAGACGCCTGGCAATTACATCAGCAAGGACTGGCAGTGATTGTTGACGTGCGCACCAATGAAGAGCGCAAATTTGTTGGCCACCTGCCGGACAGCCTGCATGTAGCCTGGGCGACGGGCACGGCACTGACGCGCAACCCGCGTTTTGTCAAGGAACTGGAAGGTAAGCTCAAGGATAAGCAGGCCGTGGTCTTGCTTCTGTGTCGAAGTGGTAAACGCTCGGCACTGGCAGCCGAAGCGGCCAGCAAGGCGGGTTTGCCAAATGTCTTCAATATAGAACAGGGTTTTGAAGGTGACCTGGATGAAGCGTTGCAGCGTGGGCATAACGGTGGCTGGCGCTTTCATAAGTTGCCCTGGGTGCAGGATTGAAATAATTGAAGAATTGAAAAGGCAGAGCATCATGGGACAGGCATTGCAACAGACTAAAGAGATACGCGCTTCGCTATTCGGTATAGAACAGGTTGTCAGCGAACTGGCAGTAGTGCGCCATGCCTGGCGGCGGCGTCAGCAAAGATCGGCGGAACCTGGCGGGCGTGAGTTGCCATCGCGTGATGCACTGGCAAAAATCCTCAATGACTTGCGTGGAGCCTTGTTCCCCATGCGCCTGGGGCCGCCTGAATTGCGGCAAGAGAGTGAAGATTTCTATGTCGGCCATACGCTTGATACTGTCCTGCATTCTCTGCTGAGCCAGGTCAGGCTGGAACTCAGCTATGCCTCACGCTATCACGAAGAAGAGGGCCTGCATATAGATGACCGTGCCCTGACGATAGTGCGCGAATTTTCACGTGCCTTGCCAGGCATACGTTCACTGCTGGATAGCGATGTCATCTCAGCCTATCAGGGTGACCCGGCAGCACGCACTGTCGATGAAGTCTTGCTGTGCTACCCCGGCATACTGGCGATGATACATCACCGTATTGCCCATCAACTGTACCAGTTAGGCGTGCCATTACTGGCGCGTATTGTTGCCGAGATCGCTCATGGCCAGACCGGTATAGATATCCACCCCGGTGCCAGTATAGGCGCAGGTTTTTTCATCGACCATGGCACTGGTGTGGTGATAGGTGAGACTGCCGTCATCGGCCAGCGTGTGCGTATTTATCAGGCCGTCACGCTGGGTGCAAAACGCTTTCCCAGCGACGACGATGGCAAGCTGCAAAAGGGTTTGCCACGTCACCCCATTGTTGAAGATGATGTGGTGATCTATGCCGGTGCCACGGTACTGGGTCGTGTCACCATAGGCCGCGGCGCCATCGTCGGTGGCAATGTTTGGGTTACCAGCGATGTCGCGGCAGGCAGTCATGTCAGCCAGGCCAGTTTGCGACACGAACAGCAAAATCCCGTTTCTTTGGTTTGAATAAGTGAGCTTCAAATAAACAGCCGTGAACTACATCACACGGCTGCTTATCCCCGCACGCCTGTTCATGTTTATTTTTCGATGCACTGACTTTAATGGAGTAGAGCAATGACAGATGTCACTTCCAGTAATTTTGCGCTCAGCGACAATGCCGCCAGGCAGTTAGCGAACGCGACCAAGACCGTCCCGCAGTTATCCACCATCTCGCCACGCTGGTTGGTGCACCTGCTGCAATGGTTGCCGGTAGAGGCAGGTATCTATCGCCTCAACAAGGTAAAAAACCCCAAGGACGTGCGAGTAGCCTGCTCGCAGCGTGATGAGTCTGAATTGCCGCAAACCTTTGTCGATTATGACGAGCAGCCGCGCGAATATTTCCTCAATGCGGTAGCTACTGTGCTGGACGTGCATACGCGCATTTCTGATCTGTACAGCAGTCCGCATGACCAGATCAAGGAACAATTGCGCCTGACGGTAGAAACTATCAAGGAAAGACAGGAAAGTGAACTCATCAATAATCCTGATTATGGTTTGCTGGCAAATGTGCATGACGATCAGCGTATCTCCACCCTGACAGGTGCACCTACACCGGATGACCTTGACGACTTGCTGACCAAGGTCTGGAAAGAACCTGGCTTCTTCCTCGCCCACCCATTGGCGATTGCCGCTTTTGGCCGTGAGTGCACACGCCGTGGTGTACCACCACCAACAGTCAGCCTGTTCGGTTCGCAATTCCTGACATGGCGCGGTGTACCGCTGGTACCGTCTGACAAATTGCCGATCGAAGATGGCAAGACAAAAATAATTTTGTTGCGCGTTGGTGAAAAACGCCAGGGTGTGGTTGGCTTGTTCCAGCCTGGCCTGGCGGGTGAACAAAGCCCTGGTTTGTCCGTGCGCTTCATGGGCATCAACCGCAATGCGATTGCCTCTTACCTCATCTCCCTGTACTGCTCGCTGGCAGTGCTGACAGATGATGCAGTGGCTGTTCTCGATGACGTAGAGATAGGTAAATACCATGACTATCCTGACACCTATAAGTGATAAAGGCGGTAATACCGCTCCGGCAAACTCCGGTTTGCCGGATGAAGCTGCACTGAACCGCATGGCATCAGAATTTTTTGCACTGGTGCCAGGTGCAGCGCAAGCGGCTGCGCAATTCTTGCCGGGCTTTAACCAGGGCAATGCGCCTGAAGCGCCACCTTCAGCCCGTACGCCTGTGCACGATAGCAGCTCAGTACAAAGTCAGCCTTCTGTCTCTGTCAGTGGCGTGCCGCAAAATGGTGGTAGCAGCATTGCACCATCACGCCCGCAAGCGGCTGGTGCCAGTTCCAGCACGCCCTATTATTTTGTCGGGCAAGAACACGGCTATCCAATTGCTGACAATAATCTTGACAGCCTGGCGGCACAGGGAACGGGTAAGCAATCCGGGGCCAATGCTTTCAACGTGCCGGGGCAAGAGCAATTGCAACGCATACTCGGGGAGCTATATCCAGCCACGCCAGCCACGCCAACCACGTCTGCGCCTGTACCGCAACCCGGTGGCAGTGCTACACAGCCTGCATATTATTTCCAGCAAGGGGAACAAGACTACTGGGATCAGGCACCAAGGGCAGCTAATCCATCACTGGCAGCACCCTTCGACATCAATGCTGTGCGCAGGGACTTTCCTATCCTGGCCGAGCGCGTCAATGGCAAGCAACTGGTGTGGTTTGATAATGCAGCCACGACGCACAAGCCAAAGGCTGTGATAGACCGCATCAGCTATTTCTATGAGCATGAAAACTCAAATATACATAGAGCGGCACATGAACTGGCAGCACGTGCCAGCGATGCTTATGAGTCTGCGCGTAAAAAGGTAACCAAATTTCTTGGTGCTGCCACTGAACAGGAAATCATCTTCGTACGCGGTGCGACTGAAGGTATCAATCTGATCGCGCAAACCTTCGGCAAGAAGTTCATCGGTGCTGGTGACGAGATCATTGTCTCTGAGCTTGAACATCATGCCAATATCGTGCCATGGCAACAATTGGCGGCTGAGAAGGGTGCAGTCATACGCGTCATTCCTGTGGATGACAGTGGCCAGATCTTGCTCGACGAGTACCGCAAACTCTTGAACAGCAAGACCCGTCTGGTGGCAGTAACGCAAGTGTCAAATGCCCTGGGTACTATCGCCCCTGTGCATGAGATCACGGCTCTGGCCCATGCTGCTGGTGCCCGCGTGCTGATAGACGGGGCGCAAGCCGTGTCACATCTGCGCGTCAATGTGCAGGCGCTGGATGCTGACTTTTATGTCTTCTCAGGTCACAAGATATTTGGTCCGACTGGCATAGGTGTGGTGTATGGCAAGAAGGCCTTGCTGGAACAACTGCCACCCTGGCAGGGTGGTGGCAATATGATTGCAGATGTGACTTTCGAGCACACCCGTTATCAACCAGCACCGGCCCGCTTTGAAGCCGGTACTGGCAATATCGCCGATGCAGTTGGCCTTGGTGCGGCGATTGATTATGTCGAACGCATAGGTCTGGAAAATATCGCCCTGTACGAACATGCCTTGCTGGAATATGCAACGCATGGGCTGAAGAGCATACCTGGTGTGCGCCTGATCGGTACGGCGCATGAAAAAGCCAGTGTTGCTTCTTTCGTGCTGGCGGGTTATGAAACGGCAGAAGTGGGCAAGGCGCTCAATGAAGAGGGAATCGCGGTACGTTCCGGCCATCATTGCGCCCAACCCATCTTGCGTCGCTTTGGAGTAGAAGCAACGGTACGGCCTTCATTTGCTTTCTACAATACCTGTGAAGAGATAGATCGCTTGCTGGCTGTCGTACGCAGGCTGGCGAATAATCGCAAGTGAAATTAGTAAGTGAGGTAATTGAATTTGATGCACTATCTGCCCGTTAGAAATAACGGGCAGTTTTTTTACTTCATTATTATTTCTGTACTGCCTTCAATACAAAATCGCTGGTGTCACGCAATACTGCCTTGGCGTTTGCTGGCTTGTCCATCATGCGCGACAACAGTAAGCCACCTATCAGCGAAGACAAGACGCCGTGCGCGGTAGCAGCATCATCCTTGACACCTGAACGCTGTAATTGTTTGCTGATAATGGCCAGCAATTGATCAACCCCTTGCGCCATCACTTCCTTGCTTGCTGTCTCGCCGCGCGCGGCTTCTGCCCCCATTGCCGCAATCGCACAACCATGGCCAGGATGTTCACTATGCGCCCGGCTCAGGTAGCTATGCACGAGGCTGGCGATGGCTTCTTCGTCGCTGACCAGTTCTGTCTTGCGCAGCAGTTCTGTACGTGTGCTTTCCAGCGCGGTACTGCAGGCTTCGGCAATCAGGGCTTCCTTGGATTCAAAGTGCTTGTAAAAGCCGCCATGCGTGAGCCCGGCTTCTTTCATCAGGTCGGCCACACCTATGCCATTGATGCCATGTTCACGATACAGGCGGGCAGCGGTTTCCACTATGCGCTCACGGGTTTGCGCGGCTTGTTCGCGGGTAGTTCTCATTTGCTCTATTCCTAAAAAATCTGCCAACCAGAGTTTTCATTTTAATACTGGTTTTAATCAGGTTTGACATGAATCTCTATTTTAGATGATAATCAACATCTATTGGATTATATTCGTCATCTAATTTCGGGGGAAGTATGAATACACCAGCCAGAGCAATAAATAATGCAACAAGCAATCCAATAAATAAGGCAACTAATAAGCCCATCATGGACATGATCTTGCAGGCATTCACCCGGCCACAAAGGCAGGCGGAAACTGAGGATGATAAAAAGGCATTGGCGCATGCGCGCCGCGTCAGTATTCCTTATGCAGGCCTGGAATTGCGCGCCTGGACCTGGGGGCAGGGGCCGCAAGTCCTGCTCCTGCATGGCTGGGAAAGCCGTGCCAGCCACATGGCAGGTTTTGTCGCCCCTTTGCTGCGGGCAGGTTTTAGCGTGACTGCGCTGGATGCACCGGCACACGGTGCATCGCAAGGCGAAACGACCAATGTACTCGACTATGGCAAGGCCGTTGTCGCAGTAGCAAAGCATCTGGGAGCACTCACCGCCACGATCTCCCATTCAGTAGGCTCAGCCGCCAGTCTGCATGCATTTGCGCAAGGCGTACAAGTCAAGGCCAGCGTGCATCTGTGCGGCCCTGCTTCGTTGACGCGCGTATTCCAGCATGCAGCCAGGGCTGGTGGCCTGGATGAGACAGCCAGGCAGCAGTTGGAAGATATGCTGGCAAGCAGCATAGGTGCACCGCTGTCATCCATGGATTTGTCCCAGTTGCAGCATGGCATGCATCACCCCGCCCTGATCCTGCATGACCCTGAAGATAAAGAAATACCCTACTCCGAAAGCCAGGCACTGGCGGCTGCCTGGCCGCAAGCCAGTCTGGTGGCAAGTGCAGGAACCGGACACAGGCGCATCTTGCGCACGCCAGAGATACATGCGGCAGCAGTCAGCTTCATCATCAACAAACTTGCCGCCGATATTGTTGAACGAGTGATAGAAGCCGGAGAAACATCATGAAAAATATCAGTCCCTGGCCAACCTTTGCCCTGGCCAGCGTTGCTGTATTTCTGGTGTCGCTTGATGCCACCATAGGCTTCGCTGTCTTTCCCGCATTGCGCCACGCCTTCCCGGATGTACGGCCCAGTGAGCTATCCTGGGTGTTGAATGCCTATACCATCGTTTATGCTGCATTACTGGTACCCGCCGGTCGCCTGGCAGACTTATTGGGGCGCAAGCGTTTGTTCATACTTGGTGTAGGCGTGTTCACCCTGGCATCTGGTTTGTGCGGTGTGGCTGGCAGCACGGGCATGCTGATCTTCTTCCGTGTCTTGCAAGCTGTAGGCGCGGCCTTGCTGACGCCAACTTCTTTGGCGCTGGTATTGCAGGCTTTCCCTATCGAGAAACGTGCCATTGCCGTCAGCCTGTGGGGTGCGGTTGCTGCGCTGGCAGCGGCAGTCGGGCCAAGTGCAGGTGCGCTCATTATAGAAAGCATCAACTGGCAATGGGCATTTTTGATCAATGTGCCCATAGGTATTATTGCCATGATCAGGGCCGCGTTAAGCCTGTCAGAATCACGCAACCTGGAAACCGGCCATCGTTTTGACTGGCCAGGTGTGTTCTTGCTCATTGCAGGGAGTGGCTTGCTGATACTGGGCATAGTCCAGTCCGACAGTTGGGGCTGGCAGGCACCGGCGACTCTTGCCACCATCAGCGTTGGCGTAGCAATACTTCTTGTCTTTATTTATTGGGCTAAAGGCAGGCCACATGCAGCGGTGGATTTGAGTTTGTTCGAGGACAGGAATTATCGCTTTGTGAATGCTGCCACCCTGGTATTTGGTGCAGCTTTTACCGCCATGTTCCTGAGCTTCTTTTTATTCATGACGGCGATCTGGCATTACGGTCTCACCAAGGCTGGTTTTGGTATCACACCTGGCCCTTTGATTGTCATGCCAGTGGCAATTATCTCTGGCCGTTATGTCGCCCGTTTTGGTCATAAACCTTTGTTGGTAACAGGTGGATTGATCTATGCCCTGAGCGGCTTATGGTTTTACCTGAACACCAGTCTGACAGCTGATTATCTTACGGTCTGGTTGCCTGGCATGCTGCTTAGTGGCATAGGTGTAGGGTTGGTGCTGCCATCGCTTTCAGGTGCAGCCGTGGCGCGTTTGCCTGCAAAACGTTTTGGTGTGGGTAGTGCAGTCAATCAGGCAATCCGCCAGTTTGGTTCTGCTCTGGGTGTGGCGTTCACAGTGACCATACTGGGGGGACAGGTGCAGAATCTGCAGCAATTCCGCTATGTTTATCTCTTTTTGGTTGCGGGTGGTGTATTGACTTCTTTGCTAAGTATGTTCATCAGGACCCAAGCTGTGCAAAAACCTGAGATACAGGCCGATGTGCCAATAATAGCCTGATCCGGACACCAAATCATGCATCAGGATAAATCAAAAGATCACGAGCATGAGCAAGGGCGTCATCCAGTCTGTCATTGCCCCAGTACATCTGCTCGCCAACAAAGAAGGTTGGCGCACCAAATATGCCTTTGTGCATGGCCAGCTCAGTTTGCTTGCGCAGCTTCAATTTGTTTTCATCGCTCAGCGCTTGCTCAATGATCTCAATTGCCGGCAAACCCATATCGTTTAACACAGCAGTCACTACATCCTTGTTGTCAATATCGCGATCATACGCAAAATTCATTTGCATCATGCGACGGCAATATTCCGCTATCCAGCTTTGTTCCGCACCCAGCACAGCGACCCTCAATGGCAAGATGGCAGAACGCGGGAAATTGCCAGGCCTTTTCCAGGGCAGGTCATACTTGCGGCATTGTCTTTCCATGTCCAGCCAGACATAATCACCCTTGGCCTTTTGCAAAACAAAGGGCGAAGTGTTCCAGCCAAAAGCCTGAAATATGGGGCCAAGCAAGAATGGTTGCCAGCGCACCCTGACACCAGCCCTGGCTGCATCCTGCTCTATACGCATGACGCTCAGGTAACTGTAGTTGCTGCCAAATTCAAACCAAAAATCGATGACGGGCATGGTGGTGACGGGCGTATCCATCGTGACTCCTTTTCAAAATACAACAAGGCAACGCAGCTCTATGCTTTCCCTTGGTGGTGCATCATCTGGTGCATGTGGATGATCAAATGCAGCATGTGGTGTAAAGCGCGAAACGCCATTGAACTGGCTGTCATATTGCTTGAAGATCAGTGCCTCATTCGGCTTCATCTCCGAAAAATAAGACCAGCGATGTCTGGGCGAAAATCTGGACAGATAAATCTCACCTGTACGATGGGGGTATTTGACATCGCAAGCCAGCAAGTGAGATTGCCTGACCGTGCGCGCATCACACACCGCCAGCGGTGTATCCAGCACGGTATTGTGGGTAGGGCGCCAGATATTGATGATGCAATAGCGCCGTATCTGCGCCATCACTTCCATATCTCTGACAACAAGCGCCAGGCGCTTTTGCCCTGATTGCTCGGTGTAGTCATTGTGTATGCGCCCATTGGCTGCTGCCAGGCCATTCTCTGCTCGCTTGCCGAAGGATAAAGTGGTTTCTCTGGGTTCGCGCCTTCTGACCAGATGATCGAAGACATAAGCCTGTCTGCCACCAGTAACTGCCAGCGCCAGTTCACGCGCTTCCTGATAATAATCAGACCTGACCTCTTCGTGATCCATGAAATTTTTCACGGACGTAGGCGCATCCCACAATTCAAAACCCTCGCGCTCAAGCTGGGGTTCCTGTTCTGCCTGACGCGCATCATATATGGCCACTTCACGCAAATCATAAGTGGCGTTTTCCCATGGGATGCCAGTGGGTGGTTCAAAGGTATAGCTGACAGGGCGTTGCTCGCCAGGCAGGACATAGCTCATCGGCGCCAGCACGTAGCTGCTGCCTGGCATTGATACCGGTAGTGAAAATTCCCTTTGATGCTCAGTAAAGACATCCATATTGCCTCCGGCCATATTGTGACGAAGCCGGGCTTCCGGATGGTAAGTTCAGGGCTGTCGTCTATGGATATTTAAACGGATGTGAGACTGATATTCAAACGAGATTTTTGCGCCATTCGCATGCTTGAAATGCATGCGAATGCACACTTAAGTCTGTGAGATGCTAAAAATATTAACGACTGTTTTCTGCGAGTAGTCTGCTCCTGACCTCCATCAAGGCAAAACCAAGCAAATTCAAGCCTTGCCAAAGTTGTGGGTTATTGCTGTCAGGATGGTCTTGTGCCAGACCTATGCCCCAGATTTTATCCAGTGGACTGGCTTCGACGATGATCTTGTCTCCGGTACTTAACAGGTACTGCTTCAGTTTTGGGTTTTGTAAAAACTTCGCATAGTTACCATCGACTACTATCTGGAAGCGATGTTCTACCCACAATGTCTCTTCATAATTCTTCACTTTCCTGCCCAGGCGTTTCACCATATCCGGATCATTGGTCGCCAGGATTTCCTTAAGCACGACCTGGTCGTCGAACAATCTGGCTTTGCCAGCCATCATGTAATGTTCAGCAGTAGGGTAAGTGATGCCATCGATCTGAAACGGCGCAACAAACCATTGACTGAAACAGGCTCTGTCTGCTTGCAGGCCGCGTTGCTTATGACCCCAGAAATGCAGATAGTTGAATTGCCTTCCCGCGCCTATCTGCTCTAATAATTCTTCTAGCGTATTCATGTCTTTCCTGTGCTGTCTGGATTGCTGTCCACAGGCCAGGTTAATACCCAGGCATGCTGTTCTGTGGTTTGAGGTGTCTCTGGCCAGTAGCGTTTCTTTTCCATCTGCTGCCATAATTGCGCCAGTTCCTGTAAGCCTGCTTTGCTGTCCTGATGCTGTTCCGCCAGATAGCAACCTATGACCGTGCCGGTGCGGCCAATGCCGCCAAAGCAATGCACATACACGGTATGCTGCTTTGCCAGTGCTTCGTGCAGTGCTTGCAGGATTTCCTGCATCTGCCCTAGCGACGATGGTGTATGTCGGTCTGGTATGGCAAAGCGGCGGTGCTGGGCCTGCATGCCGCGTTCTTTCGCCAGCTTCATCAGCAGCGGTGCATAAGGGGCCAGTTCATCTTCTTCTGTCAGGTCGATAAAATAATCGACGCCGCAATCGAGATATTGCCCCAGCCTTTGCGCTGCCGTGTTTGCATCCAGTGCGCCCGGGTATTCTCCTGCCAGTAATTGTCCGGGCCTTACCCAGTAAGTATTCTGATGTGGTCGCTTGGTTGTCATCATCATTCAATTCATCCTGATCAAATATGTTGGTGGCACGCTGTCGCATAACCATACGCCATTCGCCGATACAAAAAAATGGAAGCCATCTTCCTGCATCTGTTTTGCCATGACCTGCAAGATAACCGGCGTGCCGTGCCGCGCACCAACGGTATGCGCCGTTGTCGTATTTGCCGAAAGATGGACATGATGACGCGAACCCGGGCGCAGTCCATCTTTCATGATGGAAGCAATGAAACGGCTCGCCGTGCCATGATACAAAACATCCGGCGGTACTTCCACAGGCAAAGCCAGATCTACCATTACCGAATGCCCCTGGTTTGCACGTATGCGCAAACCATCTTCACTGATGGCAAAGCGCTGCTTGTCAGAAATGCGCACTGCTTCATGCAAGTCTTCCAGCTTGAAACGTTTGCCATGCTTCGCGGCCTGGCTCATTAGTGTGGATATTTCTGTCCAGCCTTGTGCATCCAGAGTGATGCCTATGGAGTCGGGCTGGTGGCGCAGTACGTAGCTGAGGAATTTGCTGAAGTTTTTTTGAGATTGAGTTATTTGCATTTTATTTTTCTTTTTATGAGTTACCTGTCTTGCAGGATTAAGTGCACTATAAATCAAGTTAGTTATATAAATCAACTAAGATAGTTTCGTAATGTAACTAAGATTGTCCATTTGTTGTTTTCGCGCATGTTTGAGATGGAAGTAAATAGCCGATCACAATTAAGCGACATTGGAAGGTAAATACATTGAGTATGTATTTATTGCATTTTTCGAATTTGCAAGAAATTGTAATCACTAGAGGCAGAGATGCAGGCGCAGAGCGAAACTAGCGATTTATGCTAAGTTATTGAAAATAATAACTTATTCTTGGCTGCCAGCAGCGTCTTTGACACCGATTAATGAAATAAAAGAATATATGGCTACTTAGTTGCTAAAAATAACTAAGTGGCCTACAATGGAATCAGCCTCACAAGAAAAAGGAAATATCATGAAACGCAATTTGCAAGTCCTCATCATTGATCCGCAAAATGATTTCTGTGATTTGCCGCCAGCTTATCTGGCAAGGGATGCGCATAGTGCAGAGCCATTATCGCCAGCCCTGCCTGTGCCTGGTGCCCATGCCGACATGTTGCGCGTGGCTGAACTTATCAATAAAGGCGCAGATGGCATCAGCGGTATCAGCATCACTCTGGACGCACATCATCGCTATGACATTGCCCATCCCACTTTCTGGATGACAGGGCAGGGCGCGGCAGTGGCTCCTTTCACCAGCATCTCTGCAGAGGCGGTACGCGCTGGCGAATATCAGCCACGCCAGCCTGAAGCCTTGCCACGTGCGCTGGCCTATCTGGATGCACTGGAGGCGGAAGGACGTTATCAGTTGATGATATGGCCTGTGCATTGCGAAATTGGCTCATGGGGACAGAATGTGCATGCCGATGTGCGTGCAGCCTATAATACCTGGGAAGAAAAACAACTGGGTGTGGTCAACAAGATCAACAAGGGTTCCAACCCTTGGACCGAGCATTATTCAGCAGTCAAAGCAGAAGTGCCGGATGCCAGTGACCCGGATACGCAACTGAATCAGCAATTGATTACTGAACTGAGTAAAGCTGACCGCGTGTATATTACTGGAGAAGCAGGCAGTCATTGTGTGAAGGCTACCACTGAACATCTGGTAGAAAACTTTGCCGCAGCTGATTTGCACAAGCTGGTACTGGTAACTGATTGCATGAGTGCAGTCACGGGATTTGATGCTCAGTTTGAAGGTTTTGTGCGCGACATGGCCGCCAGGGGTTTGCAGATTGCGAAGATGGCAGATGTATTGCCTGAGTTGCTGGCGAATGTATAGAGACCGAAAAAAGATAAATGTGCAGGGTACGCCGTGCGCTTCACCCTTTTGTCAAAAAATCGCGAGCTGATGATTGTTTGTGGGTGTGTCAAGCAATGCTGCGCATGGCGCATCCTACTTAAGTGACACTAGAAAAGAAAAATATGAAACCCGTAGTTCAAAGTTTGCTGGAAACTGATTTATATAAATTCACCATGTGGCAAGCCTTGCTGCATAGCCACCCGAATACCCAGACTGAATATGCTTTCGTTTGCCGCAATTCCACTGCTTATCCGCTGGCAGAGTTAAAAGCCGATGTCGAACGTGAAATTGATCATTTGTGTGCACTGAACTTTACTGAAGATGAACTCGATTATCTGCGGTCCTTGCGTTTCATCAAAAGTGACTTCACTGACTTCTTAACGGTCTTTCATTTTCAGCGTAAATTCATCAAGGTCAGTACAGATGGTGACAACCTGCAAATCGTGGCAACGGGCCCGCAAGTGCATGTCATGGGCTATGAAATCTTTGTACTGCATATCGTTAATGAATTATATTTCCGCCGCTTGCAAACAGCAGATACTCTGGAAGAAGGCAGGCGCAGGCTGGCAGCAAAGATAGAACAAATCCGTGAATTTGGAAAAGAAGCACCCAAAGCCCATCCATTTGAATTCTTTGATTTTGGCTTGCGCAGGCGTTTCTCTGGCGAATGGCATGATGAAGTCGTCGCCACGCTGGCGCGTGAAGTGCCACAATTCTTCAAGGGCACATCGAATGTGTACCTGGCCAAGAAACACAAGCTGGTGCCCATCGGTACGATGGCACATGAGTACCTGCAGTCTTATCAGTCTTTTGGCGTGCGTCTGCGTGATTTCCAGAAAGCGGCACTGGAAGACTGGGTGCAGGAATATCGTGGTGATCTTGGCACTGCCTTGACAGATGTGGTCGGCATGGATGCCTTCCTGTCTGACTTTGATCTCTACTTTGCCAAACTGTTTGATGGCCTGCGTCACGACTCTGGTGATCCTGTGGTCTGGGGTGAGAAGGCCCTGGCGCATTATGCCAAATTGCGTATCGATGCGCATACCAAACGCCTGGTGTTTTCTGATGGGCTGGACCTGGAAACTGCATTTAGCCTGTACCGCCATTTTGCTGACCGCACCATGACAGGTTTTGGCATAGGCACCAATCTGACGAATGATACTGGTATCAAGGCGCTGAATATCGTCATGAAACTCAAGTCATGCAATGGACAGCCAGTAGCAAAATTATCTGACTCTGCTGGCAAGACCTTGTGCACGGATGAAACCTTCCTTGCTTATATGCGTCAGGTTTTCAATCATCCCGTAATGTAAATGAAGTTGTATCCAGGAATATCATCATGTTGAAACTGGCAGTTGCACAATTAAATTATATGGTTGGTGACTTTGCTGGCAATACTGCCGCGATCATCAGGCATATGCAAAAAGCTGCGGCGGCAAATGCCGATGTTGCAGTGTTTAGTGAACTTTGTGTTTGTGGCTATTACCCCGGTGATTTACTCGAAGACAGTGCTTTCCTTGCGAAGGCTGAGCAGGCATTGACCAGCATCATGCAGTCTTCCAGAGAGAACCCCGATCTCGTCAGCGTGATTGGTACCGTGCGTCCAAACAAAGCTCAGGGCAAAGCTTTGCATAATGCCTTGCTGGCGATACGCAATGGTGAGATCGTTGCTGAATACTACAAGCAATTGCTGCCCACTTACGGCATCTTTGATGAGCGCCGCCACTTTGAACCGGGGCAGGAAGTTGCCAGCACACTGGATGTGGCTGGTTTCAAGCTGGGTTTCATGGTCTGTGAAGATGGCTGGAATGATGAAGAACATGATTACCAGGTTAATCCTTTCAACGCACTGACAGCAGCCAAGGTGGATCTGATCATCAGTATCAATGCCAGTCCTTCGGATATAGGCAAGCGCCAGCAAAGACATGCGATGTTTGCCAAGGCGGCAGCGCATCATCTACTGCCCCTGCTGTATGTGAACCAGGTAGGCGGACAAGATCAACTGGTGTTTGATGGCGCTTCATTTGCGGTCACACCTGATCATGGGGTGACTTTTGAGGCAGCACGTTTTGAAGAAGACTTTCAGTTGCTGGGATTTTCAGACCTCCATTTCACCGCAATTGATGGCGCAGCATTAGCCAAGCCGGATAGCACAGGTTTATCCGTACCGGAATTTACCCGCCGCCAGATCGTCCTGGGTCTGCAAGATTATGCGCGCCGTTGTGGTTTCAAGCAGGTCGTCGTTGGTTCTTCAGGTGGTATTGACTCGGCATTGACAATCGCCCTGGCAGTACAGGCACTGGGTGCAGAAAACGTTATCGCCATCACCATGCCATCAGCGTATTCAAGTACAGGCTCAGTATCTGACTCAGTCAAATTATGCGACAACCTGCAAGTCAAACTGCATACGCATCCTATACTCAGTCTGGTAGAGCAATATGCCAAGGGTTTTGAGGATGCGTTTGCCTCGCCTTTGCGCGGCCTGACGCAAGAGAATTTGCAGGCACGCATACGCGGCACCATCCTCATGGAATACTCAAACGCTTTTGGCGCACTTTTGCTGACGACGGGTAACAAGAGCGAGATCTCGGTCGGCTATTGTACTTTGTACGGCGACACCAATGGTGGCCTGGGTTTGATCGGCGACTTGTACAAGACAGAAGTGTATGCCTTGTCGCAACATGTCAACAATGCAGCCGGGTGCGAAATTATCCCGCAAGATGTATTGACCAAGCCACCTTCAGCAGAGCTGGCACCTGACCAGCTTGATACGGATAGCTTGCCACCGTATGATGAGCTCGATGAAATGCTGAAATGGCATATAGAAGGCAAGCGCCTGCCTGCCCATGAATTTGCCAAAGCGCAGGCTTTTGTAGAACAATTACAAAAGACAGAAGTTGGCCAGAAAAGCCTGAGCCGCATAATAGGCATGGTAGCGCGCAATGAATATAAGCGCCGCCAGGCGCCACCCATTATCCGCGTACGTGCCCGTGCTTTTGGTAGTGGACGCCAGATGCCGATTGCGGCAAAGTACAGCAATTAAGATTAATCAAAGTTTTATTTTATGAAGTCATCCATGCAAATCGACGTTGCAGTACTGATAGGACGCTTTCAACCTTTTCATAATGGCCATGCCACGCTCTTGCAGCTGGCGCTGGAAACTGCCGAAGAAGTGGTCGTGATACTTGGTTCATCCTTCCATGCACGCAGTACCAAGAACCCTTTCACCTGGCAAGAGCGGGCAGACATGATCAATGCAGCGCTCACACCCGCAGAGCGTGACAGGGTGTCGTATATTGCCGTACGTGATTATTATGATGATGCACGCTGGGCAACAGCAGTGCGTGGCAAGGTGGAAAGACACTTCCCTTATGCAAAGCGCATCGCTTTGATAGGCCACTTCAAGGATGCTTCCAGCTATTACCTGAACCGCTTCCCGCAATGGCAGTTGGTCGCGGCAGAGCAATTGCTGGCGATTGATGCCACAGTCATACGCCGGGTATTGTTCGAGGCGGAAGACATGCGCGTGTCACTCGATGTGATTGCCCATTACCTGCCACTCAGCATACGCCAATACCTGAAGGCCTGGAGTATCTTGCCGCATTATGCCGTGCTGGTGAAAGAACATGCACAATTGCTGGCTTACCAGGCCGCGTGGAAACCGGCACCTTACGCCCCCATGTTCGTCACACTGGATGCAGTGGTCAAGGCGGCTGGTCATATCTTGCTGGTGCAGCGCGGCGGTTTCCCTGGCAAGGGCTTGTGGGCGTTGCCTGGTGGCTTCCTTGACCAGAATGAACGCCTGTTCCAGGGGGCGATACGCGAATTGTTTGAAGAAACCAATCTGGCGGTGCTGGCCTCTACGCTTGAACATTCTTTGGTCGATGTCAAAGTGTTTGACCATCCAGGCCGCAGCCTGCGTGGCCGTACCATTACCCATGCACATTATTTTGATTTGCAGACTGATCACTTACCCGATATCCGCGCCGCTGACGATGCTGCCCAGGCAGCCTGGGTCAGCATAGACAAGTTGGAAGGGATGGAGGAATTATTCTTTGACGATCATTTCCATATCCTTGATCAGTTTCTTAATCTGACGGCTGGTGAATAAAGAAAAGGCAGGCACGATAAAGTGTCTGCCTTTTTGATTTAAGCCCCCGCTTACTTGTACTGTGGGGTAGTCAGCAAGAAACCACCACCCTGGTAGATGGTGGTGATGTCGTCTTTTTCTGGATACTCACTACTGTCTGGGTACAGGTGAGAAAACACCGTGGAGCTGTCTTTTGCCTTATAGCCCAGATGTGCGGCTTTTTTATTGTCCCACCACTTGCCCGGATTCTCAGAAACACCAAAGGCGATGGTGTGACCCACACGCTGGGCAAAGATAGAACAGCGCAGCATTTCAACCAGATCATCGTAACTGAAATAAGTCACCAGCATACGGCGTGTAGTTGGCACAGGGAAGGATGAACCTATGCGTATGCAGACGGTTTCTATGCCAAACCTGTCATAGTAAAAACGGGACAGTGATTCGCCAAAACATTTGCTGATGCCATACATGCCGTCAGGGCGGGTAGGCATGTCTGCATCGATGTAATCCGTAGTACGGTAAAAACCAACGGCATGATTCGAGCTGGCAAACACGACGCGTTTTACCTTGTGCTTGTGCACTGCTTCATAGATATTGTAAGTGCCCTGAATATTCGCATGCATGATGGCTTCAAAATTGGCTTCGGTAGAAATGCCGCCAAAATGCAGTACCACATCCACACCTTCCATCAATGCCAGCACAGCAGCTTTGTCGGCCAGATCACACTGTACGACCTCTTCGCCTTCGCCTGCAGGACCAAGATCGGCAATATCGCTAAGGCGCACGATGTTGGCCCATGCCTTGATACGTTCACGCAAAATCTTGCCAAGGCCACCCGCAGCACCAGTCAGTAAGATGCGGTTAAATGGTTTTTCAGTAATATTGGTATTCATGGGATTCCTTCTCTTCTATTGAATTCTTGATGCGCAACTATGCTCAGGCCAGGCTATCAGGTGATCGGTGCCGGGTTAAACAAGACCAGTGCATTATGCAATTTCCAGTGTTCGGCCCAGGTTTCCTTGCCACTGGCGACATCCAGCAGCATCTGGAATAACTCCCAGCCTACATCCGCTATCGTGGCTTCGCCGCTGGCGATTTTGCCGGCATTGATATCCATCAGATCATTCCAGCGTCTGGCCAGGTCATTTCTGGTAGCGACTTTAATGACGGGGACTGCCGCCAGGCCATAGGGTGTGCCGCGTCCAGTGGTGAATACGTGCAAGTTCATGCCTGCAGCCAGTTGCAAGGTGCCACAGACAAAATCACTGGCAGGCGTAGCGGCATAGATCAGGCCTTTTTGTGTCAGCTTATCACCCGGCGACAGGACACCAGAAATGGTGGAGCTGCCAGACTTGACAATAGAGCCCATGGCTTTTTCAACGATATTTGACAGCCCGCCTTTTTTATTGCCCGGTGTGGTATTTGCGCTGCGGTCGACGCCGCCACGTTTCAGGTATTCGTCATACCAGGCCATTTCCCTGATCATGGCTGCTGCCACTTCCGGATTGGCGGCGCGTGAAGTCAACTGGTCTATGCCATCGCGTACTTCTGTCACCTCAGAAAACATCACTGTCGCACCAGCACGCACCAGCAGATCGGTTGCAAAACCGACTGCCGGGTTGGCGGTCACACCTGAGAATGCATCACTGCCACCACATTGCACGCCCACAACCAGCTCTGATGCGGGGCAGGGTTCACGGCGGCGCTTGTTCAGTTCTGCCAGCTGTTTTTCTGCCGTGTGCATGATGGAGGCGATCATGGAATTAAAACCCACGTGTGCCTGATCCTGCAGACATACCAGCGCAGGTTCGCCGCTGCCTTCATCTCCCTTTTTAATAGGAATGCTGCCCTTTGGGAATAAGCGTGTTGGTTGCAGTTTTTCACAGCCCAGGCTGACCACCATGGCTTGCCCGCCAAAATTCGGGTTCAGGCTGATATTACGCACAGTGCGTATCGGGATATTGGCATTTGGTGCATCAATGGCAACGCCACAGCCATAAGTATGTTCCAGACCGATCACGTCGTCGACGTGGGGGTATTTGGGCAAAAGCTCTTCCTTGATGCGTTTGACAGCATGTTCCACCACACCGGATACGCATTGCACTGTCGTCGTAATGGCCAGGATATTGCGTGTGCCTACACTGCCGTCCGCATTCTTATAGCCCATGAAGGTATAGCCTTCCAGTGGCTCGGTTTCAGGGGCCGATACGGTAGCGATAGGCAGATCCACCAGCTCTCTGGCGGCAGGCATGCGTATCAAGGATTCTTCTACCCAGCTGCCTTGGGGGATGTTGCGCACCGCATAACCTATGGTGACGTTGTAACGGGTGATTGCTGTGCCTTCTACTATGTCTTGCAAGGCCAGTTTGTGGCCCTGGGGGACGTGCTCCAGCAATTTCAGGCCACAGGGGAAAACCGTGGCTGCAGGTAAGCCGCCATCATTGGCAACAATGGCAACGTTGTCATTACCATGCATGCGTATATACAGTGGTGAACTGACAGGCAGGCTGGTGCTGGATATCGTCATTTTCTTTTCCCCTTCTTTGCCAATTGTGGCTTTCAATGCACAAAGAGTTGAGCTGCGCATAATTATTTTTGTCGAGAAATCTGATTTTCATGAAATTGGTCATACCAAAAAGGTTTTGACTTGAACATTTACAAAGAGACTTGTGGCCGCGTTGGTAATTTGTATCGTTACTACCAAGAAACCAGTTTCTCCTATGAAAATCCGTTTTTTTATACCGTCAGATTTTTCTTTTTTTACGGGAGGAAATGCAGAGTCCGCTATAATCCCTCTCGTATCATTTGTGGCGAGTATGCCACCAAATAAAAAATCTGGCTAGTCCACATTGCAAATTTGGTCTGACCACATTAGAATGGCCTGACCGAATTGCTTTTATTAAGCTTTTCTATGAGTAGCAAACACCATGATGAAAAAAAATAGTTCACAGAACGAACAGCCACCACATGAGCCAAGGTTGTACCGCGTGGTGGCAGACAGGATTCAAGCCCTGATCGCTGAAGAGAATATTGCAGCTGGAGAGCGCTTGCCGTCCGAACGCGATCTGGCGACCAAGCTCAGTGTCAGCCGTGCATCTTTACGTGAAGCACTGATTGCGCTGGAACTGGGTGGTGTGATTGAGGTACGTGGTGGTTCAGGTGTATATGTCAGTGAACTGCCAGAAGCGCAGGCTAATGTGCCTGAAGCAGGGCCGGGGCCATTTGAGGTACTTTCGGCCCGGCGTTTGATAGAAGCAGAAGTAGCGGCAATTGCAGCGAGAGTGGCAACTGACTCTGCGATTGATGAGATTTTGAAGGCAGTACTGGAGATGGAAAAGCATCATGCCAATTACTCCAGTAATGAAAACGCTGACAGGAATTTTCATCTGGCCATCGCCAGGGCGACAGGTAATAGCGCACTGGTAGGTACGGTGGAGTATCTGTGGAATCAGCGGGGCCGTTTGTGGCACAAATTGAAGGAGCATTTCCAGACAGAAGACTTGCGGCAGGAAACACTGACTGATCATAGAAATATTTTGGAGGCGATTGCCTCTCATGATCCGGCAGCTGCACGCAAAGCGATGCGTGCGCATCTGGAAAGGGTAACAAGGACTTTCTCACGCGGATGAGCAAATAAGCGCACAAGCGCCCAAGTGCATATACAAATAAGCAGGTCAGTCATAAAGCAAAGAAAACATTTGCGACTCTATCTGCAGTAATCGGGTTTTATATTTTTTGACCGGCTGCGACCCCGGCGGGGCTTTTTGCGCCCATCTTCGTCGCAGTGGCACAGAGTACGCGAGGTGCTCCAACTAGTGCTCCATGTCCCACGAGGCATGGACGCGAGAATTCTATGAAAACTGGAGGAGACTGCATAATGAAACACGATAAGAAATTCCAAAGACCTATGTTTGTACTGTCATCCATTGCCCTGGCAGTGCTGACTATGGTCAATCAGGCACAGGCACAAGAAATACAAAGGGTGGAAGTAACAGGTTCATCCATCAAGCGTCTGGCATCAGAAGCATCACTGCCGGTCACCATGGTAACTGGTGAAGAGCTGGAAAAACGCGGCATGACCACTCTGGCTGATTTGATGATGTCCTTGCCTGAGTCAAGCTCACTGGCACCATCGAATGCCGGTTCCGGTACCAATATCAATCTGCGTGGTCTGGGCGTCAACCGTACTCTGGTTTTGCTGAATGGCCGTCGCCTCGCCAATGAAGCGATTGCCGATGGCTATGCCAATCTGGATGTCATCCCGATGAGTGCGATCGCCAGGGTAGAGATCCTGCGCGACGGTGCTTCTTCAATTTATGGATCTGATGCTATCGGTGGTGTGGTTAACTTTATCACCAAGCGTACCGTCGTCGGTAATTCCGTATCTGCACAATATGTCAAACCACAGAAATCTGGTGGCGGTGATGAGCAGCGCGTTAGCGCTACGGTTGGTGTCGGTGATCTGCAAAAAGATGGCTGGAATTTGTATGGTACGGTAGATGCACATCGCCGCAGCCGCTTGCTGGCTTCTGACCGCGCCGAACTGAGTACAACAGAAATACTGACCAGTATAGGCCGTGCACCGACACTGGGCAGCGGTGGCTATGCCATGCCTGCCAACTTCACCACAGCCACCAATAAAACTGCTGCCAATCCTTACTATGCAACTGGTTGCCAGGGCCCATACAGCATACAAGGTGCAAAAAATACTTGCATCCTGAACGCGGCTTACTACGGCACGGCACTGTACGGTAACGAACAGGTTACTTTCTATGCCAAGGGCACGAAGAAATTCAGTGACGACCATATCCTGACTATTGATTACATGCGCGGTCAGGAACACATACTCGGCACAAAAAATCCGACTACCAGCCTGGCTGCAAATGGCGTTGCTGCCTTATTGCCATCGACCAGTAAATGGTACCCCGGTGGTAGTGGTGGCGTACCCGCAGTTGCTGGCTTGAAGGGGGAGCCGCTGACCGTTACCTGGAGTGCGGCAGACCTGGCCGAAGCCACCACCAAGGACGTACAAGTCAACCAACGAATCAGCGTGAATGATGAAGGCCGTTTTGGTAACTGGGATTACAAAGCCGGTTTTGTCTACGGACACAGCCAGCGTGATAATTATTACGAAGCAGGTTATGTGAATGGTCCTGGCCTGTTGACCGGTCTTGCCAATGGCACACTCAATCCTTTCGGTTTGCAAGATGCTGCCGGTAAAGCTTACCTGGCAAGTATCTCGGTAGACGGCGCATTGAATCGCCACTCCATCAGTACATTTACAGGCATAGACCTGACGGCCTCCACCGAATTGACTACACTCGCTGGCGGACCGTTGACACTTGCTTTGGGTGCTGATCTGCACAGGGATACAACAGAAGATACCAAGACCGATATCACCTCTGTTGTTACCTATGCAGCTTCTGGGCCATCGCATGGTCAGGGTGCACGCAATGTTGCGGCGCTTTATGCTGAAATGGAAATTCCTGTCACCAAGGAATTGAATTTCAACGTGGCCGTACGTGACGATCATTTCAGTGATTTTGGCAATACCATCAATCCCAAGGCCAGCTTCCGCTATCAGCCCATGAAGTCTTTGATGTTCCGTGGTTCTGCCAATACCGGTTTCCGTGCACCGACATTGTTTGACCGCTATGGTTATCGCGTAGCAGGTGCGAACACCACCACTGCTGCCAAATGGGATGATCCTCTGCAATGTCCAGGCGGCACGCCTGGCGTAGCGGGCACCGGTAAAGCCTTGCCTGGTCTGGTGGCGTCAGCGGTATGTAATGTATCTCTGCCACGTCAAACCGGTAGTAACCCTGATCTGAAGCCAGAAACTTCAAAGGGCTTTACTCTGGGTATCGCTGCTGAACCAGTGCAAAATCTGACAGTATCTGCGGATTACTGGCATATAGAGATGAAGGACATGCTGGCTAACCTGCCTGAGCAAGTCTACTTCCTGAACCCAACCAAGTATGCAGACCTGTTTGTGCGTAATGCTGATGGCTCACTGGCTTACATCAAGAACATCACGATGAATCTGGGTGGTCAAAAAGCTTCTGGTATTGACCTTGCCCTGGCCTATTCCATTCCTAAAACATCCTTGGGTAATTTCAAGTTTGAGTTGAATGGTACTTACCTGACGCAGTTCGATAACCAACTGGAAAAGGACAGCGCCTATGTCTCCAACGTGGGTCGTTTTGGTGTAGCCAGCAATGGTACGACCAGCAGCTTGCCTATCATTACCTTCCGCTGGAAACATACACTGACGATGGCATGGAATTATGGTAACTGGAGTTCTCAACTGACGCAAAACTATAACACTGGCTACCATGACCAGAATTTGATTGCGGCTGAATACTTCAGGGACATCGAGCCATACCAGGTCTGGAATCTGACAGCAAGTTATCGTGGTTTCAAAAATCTGACTTTGTCAGCTGGTATCACCAACTTGCTGGATGCCAAACCACCTGTCACCAATCATAGTGGTTATACCTACGGTTACCTGAGCAGTGCAGCCAGCCCTATCGGTCGCGCTTTCAATGCACGTATGACGTATAACTTCTAAGTGTAGATGTAGTTAATTGACAGAGACAGGGTTTGTTCGCAGACCCTGTTTTTTTTAAGAATTCAGAAATCCCATGAAACCTATACTCCGCACTATCGCCATGACCGGGATCAGCGCACTGTTGTTTTGCGCTTGCAGTCAACCAAAACAGGCTGAATCCCAGACTCCAGCCCTGGCCACAAAAGCTAGCCGTATCATACTCGTCGGCGACTCTACCATGGCACCCAAAAGTGGTTATGGTGATGCCTTGTGCCAGCGCTTCGAGCCTGATGTAACCTGCCTGAATCTGGCAAAAGGCGGGCGTAGCTCTGGCAGCTATCGTGCCGAGGGTTCATGGGAAATAGTACAGAAATTAATGGCAAGCAATGCACAATTCAGCCAGACCCTGGTACTGATACAGTTCGGGCATAATGACCAGCCCGGCAAGCCAGGGCGATCTACTGATCTGGCGACAGAATTTCCCGTCAATATGGCAGGCTATATTGACGACTTACAGGCAGCGGGTGCGCAAGCCGTGCTGGTAACGCCATTGACCAGGCGCAGCTTCAAAGGCACGCAATTGCAAAATGACTTGCGTCCGTGGGCAGAAGCCAGCATAAAAGTAGCAGCGGACAAGCATGTGCCCATGATAGATTTGAATGCCATCAGTTACAGCGCTGTACAAGCCATGGGTGAGGCTGAAGCTGATACGCTGGCAATGGCACCACCACCTGCTGTACAACCGGCTGCAACAACTGACCTGGCCAAGACTGAAAGAGCGGGTGCTGCAAAATCTGCTTTTGACCGTACCCATCTGGGTAGCAAAGGTGCAGCTTATTTCTCTGCCATGGTATTGAAAGAACTACTGATGGTCGCTCCCTCCTTGCAAACACGTGTGAATGCGGAGAGTAGATAATGGACAGGGAAAAAGACTTGCCGGCAATTCGCCTGGCTGTTGCGATATCAGGTTTGTTGTTTGCCAACACCATATATGCGCAAGACAGCCGCCAGGTAAAAGAACCCCAGATACCTGCAATCTGCAGCGTGCTTGCAGCACAACGGGATAGTGGCAAACAAGATGCAACAGCGGGCAGGGCACCCGATACCCAGGCCCTGCAGGCGGCAATAGATGCCTGCCACCCTGGGCAGGCAGTACGTTTGCGCAGCCGTAATGGCAAGGCTGCATTCTTATCCGGTGCCTTGCAATTGCGTAGCGGTGTTTCGCTATTGCTTGATGCCGGTGTGACCCTGTATGCATCCACACATCCGCTGGACTATGACCGCGGCTCAGGTACTTGTGGCACGAATGATGACAAGGGCAGAGGTTGCAAGCCTTTCATCACAGTTGATCGTGCCAAAGGCAGTGGTATCTATGGCGAGGGTGTCATTGACGGTCAGGGTGGGGAGCGCATCAGCGGTAAAGAAGAAACATGGTGGCAGATTGCCCGGCGCGCCCAGAAAGAAAATAATCGCCAGAATGTACCCAGGCTGATCGAGGTCGCGCAATCAACGGACTTCACCTTGCATAATATTACTCTGCGAAACTCGCCGAACTTCCATGTCACGTTGAATCAGGTTGATGGCTTCACTGCCTGGGGTGTGCGCATAGATACACCTGCTAACGCCAGGAATACCGATGGCATAGACCCGATTTCTTCACGCAATATTACCATCGCCAATAGTTATATCCGCACCGGTGACGACAACGTCGCCATCAAGGCTGGCAATAATGGTCCTACCGAAAATATCAGCATACGCAATAGCCATTTTTATTCTGGTCACGGTATGTCCATAGGTAGTGAAACCAATGGCGGTGTCAGCAATGTGCTGGTAGAAAATCTCAGCATGGACGGTACGACTTCTGGCCTGCGCATCAAGAGCGATGTCTCACGCGGCGGCCTGGTGCAAAACATCAGTTACCGCAATGTTTGCATACGCAATGTCAAAGCCCCCATCGATTTTGATACTCATTATGGTAAGACTGCGACTGGCAATCTGATACCACATTACCGCAATATCACGCTTGAACATGTGCAGTCACTGACACCAGGCAAGATCATTTTACAAGGCTACGATGTCGCACATCCCATAGAACTGATTATGAAAGATGTCAGTCTGGCTGATAAAAGTAACAGCCAGTTTGAGTATGTACAATTGGCAGGAAATGAAAAAATTGTCTTCAATGCTGTTGCAGCTAATCCCCGGCAATGTGAGCAGGCATTTGCTGCTTATCCAGATGCTTATGTCGTGGGGAACAATAACAAACGTCCACAACTCGATGCGCAGGCAGCCAAAGACTTTGCCTATGCCGAAGTCTTGAAATATGCAGGTTTTCCGGGTAAGGAACAGGTTGCACCCTGGGATCCCTTGTCTGAACCTGTTGCAGCCGACCCGCAATTAACACCTGACTATATCGTCGATGCCAATGCTGCGCCCGATGGCGTCAGCTTATTCAGGCAAGTGCAGGCTGCAGTCAATCAGGCTGTTAGCGATATAGACAAAGGCAAGGGAAACAAACAGCGTATTCACATCTTCATCAAACCTGGTACTTACCGTGAACTGGTGTATGTACCTGATAGCACTATTCCCATCACCCTGTATGGTAGCGATGCCGCTACGACACGCATCAGCGCCAATCTTGATGCAGCGACTACAGGCAGTATTTACACCACGCAATTTTCTGCACAGTTTGCTGGCCTGCACGCCAGCATCACAGCCATGTACAACAGCCTCAAAGACCGGCCAGCGCTGGGTACTTTTGGTACTGCCGTTTTATGGGTCAAGAGCCCCGGCTTTCAGGCAAAAAACCTGACCATAGAAAATGCATACAATAAGGACAGGGGTAATGCCAGGGCAGATTGCCAGCCAGGTAATTGTCCCGATGAAAATGGCATCTATGCGCGTAGTCAGATGGTCCATCATCAGGCGCTTGCCGTCATGCTTGACGGTGCAGACAAAATCCATTTTGACAGTGTGCGCATGCTGGGCTTTCAGGATACCTTGTATATGAAATCAGGCAAGGATGGTCAGACTGCCAGGAATTTTTTCCAGCGCTCCTACGTAGAAGGAGATGTGGATTTTATTTTTGGTGATGCCACAGCCTTTTTTCTGGAGACCGAAATCAAGACCCTGGGTGACCGTAACTCAGCATATGTCGGCGCACCCAGCACCAATGTGAAGACACGCTATGGTTTTGTGTTTGATCATTGCCGCTTCACCCACGACGGCAGCAGCAATGCCCTGGCGGGGAAATTCAGCCTCGCCCGTCAATGGTTCTCCAACGAACGCTGCACGCCGTATGCGCCCGTGCCTGTCCCTGGATATGATTGCCAGATAGGCGATGTGGACGTATTCAATTCTCCGACAGGCACGATCAGGAGACAGACGCTGGAAACAGTAGGCAAGATGGTGGTCATGAATTCTGTCATCGGCGCGCATATCAATAAAAAGCAACCCTGGTCAGACTGGAACAAGAAAGGCACCTTGCCTTATCGCCCTGCACAATTTTCCAGCGATGATTACTGGGCGAATTTACTGGCCGCAAAGATTGATCCGATAAATCAGATGGGATATGCGGGTCCGTTTTCGCCCGTCCGTATATTCCTGGCTGAATTTAATAACACTGAAGAATGAGCCTGTAGCTGGCAACAGAAAAAGAGAGACGAGATGAAACAAGAAAAAAATACATTCGCGGGCCAGACTGCGCGCCGCAGTTTTATGAAGAAAATGTCGCTGACGGGATTGTCTGCCACTGCTGGCAGCGCGCTACCCTTAGGCAATGCGCTTGCAGCAACATTGATAGAAGACCCATGGCAAAAAGCCCAGGATATCGTTGATCGTCTTTCCAAACCTTTGAAATTTCGCAGTGCTGATTACCGCATCACCGATTTTGGTGCGGTCACTTGTGAGTTGAAAAAGGTCAAGTCCTGGATCTCTTTTGAAGAACAGGATAACTTGTCCACGCCAGCGGCAAATTCCAGGGATATCTATCCTGCCATTACCAAGGCTATCAAGACTTGCCATGAAGCCGGTGGTGGCCGTGTGCTGGTTCCCGCCGGGAACTGGTATTGTGCTGGCCCCATTGTTTTATTGTCGAACGTGAATGTGCATTTGCAAAAGGGTGCGCATATTTATTTCAGTAATAACCCCGAAGACTATGCCAGATATGGCAGCTTCGATTGCGGGCCTAACGGCAAGCTGGTGATTTCGCGCTGGCAAAGTAATGACTGCCTGAATTTCTCACCCATGGTGTATGCCTATGGTCAGGACAATATTGCCCTGACTGGTGATGACTGGAGCAGCATACTCGATGGTCAGGGCGGCGTCCCCTTTGATGACAATGGCGATTGCTGGTGGACCTGGAAAGGCAAACAAAAAACCATCAATTCAGTCGGGCAAAATACTACGCCCAATTACAAGCATGGCAAGCGTTCAGAAAATACCGCGAATGACCTGAATGCCACCAGCTTGGAAAAAATTGCACCACAACTGGATGAAAAACAAAGGCTGCGCATACAGGGCGACAATGATAAATGGCGTGCCGATGCCAATTACCTGCCATCCTTGTCTGAAGCGGGCGTACCCGTGGGCAAGCGTATCTTTGGCATGGGGCATAATCTGCGTCCACCGATGATACAGTTCATCAGCTGCACGAATGTGTTGATGCAAGGCTATCAGGTGAATCATACGCCGTTCTGGCAGCATCACCCTGTGCACTGCCGTAATGTCGTGATACGCAATGTCCTGGCGAAGAGTCATGGCCCCAACAGCGATGGCTTTGATCCTGAGGCATGTGACCATGTGCTGGTTGAATCCTGTACTTTTGATTCTGGTGATGACTGCATAGCCATCAAGGCGGGCAAGAATCTGGACACACAGTATGGGCCTTCGCAAAATATCGTCATCCAGAATTGCACCATGCAAAGTGGTCATGGTGCTGTGACACTGGGTAGTGAAATGGCGGGAGGCATACAGAATGTGTATGCGCAAAATCTCTTGTTTGAGAATATCAACTGGGCTACTAATCCGCTTAATACGGCGATACGCCTGAAGACAAATATGAACCGTGGCGGTTACCTTAAGAATTTCTTTGTACGCAATATCAACATACCGAATGGTGTACAGACCAGCCCGTCCTTCTACACTTCTCTGCCTGGCTCGCCGATACAGTCAAAAACGGTGGCTACGGCAGCTGGAGCCGTGATTACTTTTGATTGTGATTACGCACCGGTCAGCGACAACGTCAGGACCAGGCCGCCAGTAGTGACGAATGTGCATATCTCGAATGTCAAAGTGGGTAATGTCACGACCAAAAATGGCAAGTTCTCCTGTTTCCAGGCCATCGTTATTCTTGGTCCGGTAGCGTCGGACTATAACGGCGACGAGAAAAATCCCATGATCTTCCCGGTCACCAACGTGACCATCAGTGATTGCCAGTTTGGCACACCGGTAAATGCCGCCAGTCCTTTGTATCTGTATAACGTGCAGGGTCTGGAATTGAAAAATGTGCAGATAGGTGACAAGCTGCACAACAGTCAACTCTCAGCATAATCCTGGCAGAATAAGCCGGGCAAAAAAATGCGCATAAGAGAAAGGTCTCTCTTATGCGCTTAAGTACCGCTGCGCTTTCAGGTATTCATGGATTGATGCAAATTCAATTGGAAAATCTTGTTTCTGGGACTCCCGCCACCCCTGGTCTGACCAGCACCAGGCTGCCCGCCCACTGATCATGTTCGGCCTTGCCAGCGCCGATAGAACTCACCAGCAAGGTACTCATGTCCGGCCCACCAAAAGTACACATGGCGGGTTTATTCATGGGCAGGGCTATCGTCCTGTCGAGCTTGCCGGCAGGCGTGAAGCGCAGTACGCAGGCACCATCGTTGCCACATATCCAGTAACAGCCATCGACATCCATGGCCGCGCCATCAGGACGACCCGCCATGGGTTTCATGTCAGCAAAGACGCGTTTATTATGTGGCACGCCTTCTTCCACATCATAATCAAATGTCCAGATAGTCTGACTGGCAGGATGAGAATCAGACAAATACATGGTCTTGCCATCAGGTGACCAGGCCAGACCATTCTGGGTCAGCAGATTACTGACGGCAGGTGCTGACAAGCCTTGCTCCTCGGTATAGCGATACAGATTGCCTATCGCTTTCGCGGCAGCCATGTCCATGAACATGGTACCACTCCAGAAACGCCCCTGACGGTCGCAACGGCCATCATTGAAGCGCATCCCAGCCCCCAACTCTGCCAGTTCTGCAGGTACTGCCAGACGGGTTTGCAAGGCACGCGGGCCGTCACCCAGATGCAGGTTGAAAATACCGCTTTCCATTCCTGCAATGAAATCGCCATCCTGTTTAAGGGCGATGCAGGCGACCATTTCCGTGGTCAGCCAGGATGTCAGTTGACCATTCCTGGTATCGAGTTTCCAGATGGTTTTCGCCGGTATGTCGACCCAATACCAGGCCGCCTGCTCCGCATACCACAAGGGGCTTTCACCGACTGTGCAGTTCACAGCTGGTATCGACTCTATATGGGAAAATTCAGTCATCTTACAGGTCAGTGATTTCTTTATGTGTCGGCACCAGAGCCTTCATCATGCCCCATGCCAGCAGATAAGCCACTGCACAGAAAGTAAACATGATGGTGTAGCCAGTTTGTATATGACCCAGCTGGCCGTAATAATCAAACAGCCAGCCACCCGTTTTGGAGACCAGTACACCACCGAGACCACCTGCCATGCCACCTATGCCGACGATGGATGCCACCGATTTTTTCGGGAACATATCAGATACGGTAGTGAAGATATTTGCAGACCAGGCCTGGTGGGCAGAAGTGCCTACGCCGATCAGTAATACCGGTACCCAGAAGCCGAGGTATCCAAATGGCTGTGCCAGCAAGACCACCAGGGGGAACAGGGCAATCACCAACATGGCTTTCATGCGACCATTGTAGGCACTGTCACCACGGCGCATGAAATAGCTGGGGAAATAACCGCCCCCTATACTGCCTATCATGGTCATGCTGTACAAGACTGCCAGTGGCACGACGATTTCTGTTTTTTGCATCTTGTACTGTGCTTCCAGATATTTTGGCAACCAGAACAGGAAGAACCACCAGACACCGTCAGTCATGAATTTGCCGATGACAAAGGCCCAGGTTTGTTTGTAAGACAGTAGTTTGAACCAGGATACTTTTTTACCGGCATCGTTAGTTGTGGCTGCTGTCTCTGCTGTTTGTATGTCACCACTGTTGATGTAAGCGAGCTCTGCTGCTGACAGGTATTTTTGCTGTTCGGGTTTGTCATAGAACATCTGCCAGAAAATCATCCAGACAAAGCCAATCGCACCGATGACGATAAACGCTGCCTGCCAGCCCCATTGAGCTGCAATCAAAGGGACAGTCAAAGGCGCAAGAATCGCACCGATGTTGGCACCTGAATTAAAAATGCCAGTGGCGAAAGAACGTTCATGCTTGGGGAAATATTCTGCCGTGGCCTTGATCGCTGCCGGGAAGTTACCGGCTTCACCTATTGCCAGTACTGCACGTGAAATCATGAAGCCTGCGACTGATACCGGAACCGCAGCGATGCCCAGCGCTGTCAAGGCACTGACCATGCCATCGCCAAGCATGATGGAGTAGGCATGCATGACCGCACCGACCGACCAGACTGCAATAGCGATCAGGTAGGCTTTCTTGGTGCCTATCTTGTCGATGAAGCGGCCAGCCAGCAGCATTGAAATAGCGTAGACAAACTGGAATACAGCCGTGATATTGGCGTAGTCAGTATTGGTCCAGCCAAATTCTTTCGATAGATCCGGTGCCAATAAACTGAGTACCTGGCGGTCCAGATAATTAACGGTAGTGGCAAAAAATAACAGGGCACAGATAGTCCACCGGTATTTTCCTATAGTTTGCTGGCTCATGCGAGCGTCTCCTGATCATGATTTTTGTCGCCATGTCTGCACCTCTTTTGTGTGCTGTGTACATGTGCTTATTTTGCAGAACAGCCCGGGCATGCCCGGGCCATTCCAAAACTTCAACGCTTCAACTCTTCAACTCTTCGACTCTGTTTAAGCGAGTGTCAATTTTCCATCCATCATACGTGCAAGTTGCAGGGGATTGCTATCCTGCAGCGCCGTTGGCAACAAATCTGCCGGGAAGCCCTGATAACAAACCGGGCGCAAGAAACGCTCGATTGCTGCGGCACCAACTGAAGTGCTGCGGCTATCTGAAGTTGCCGGGAAAGGGCCGCCATGTACCATGGCATGTGCCACTTCTACGCCAGTAGGAAAACCATTGAACAGGATGCGTCCGGCTTTTCTTTCCAGCACTGGCAACAGCTTTCTGGCCTGGGCATGATCGTCAGCCACGGCATGCACTGTCGCCGTCAATTGTCCTTCCAGTGATGATGCGACGGCGACTACTTCATCAAAGTCCTTACACAAAATGGCGATGGAAGAGGGGCCAAAAATTTCTTCCTGCAAGGCTGGTGTATTCAGGAAAGTAGTACCTGAGCACACAGACAACATCGCTTGTGCGGCACATGGGGACTCGGCTTGCTGACCTTTGGCGACCAGTTGCAATTGCGCTATATCAGCAAGATGCGAAGTGCCTTTGACATAGGCCTGGTGTATGCCAGGTGTCAGCATGGTCGCCGCACGTTTGTCTTCCAATGCGCTGGCGGCATCTTGCAAAAACTGACGTGCTGTTGCACTTTCTATGGCGATCACCAAGCCGGGGTTGGTGCAGAACTGACCGGCACCCAATGCCAGTGAATCAACAAAGTTTTTTGCCAGTGTCGTGGTTTGTGCAGCCAGTGCATGATCCAGCAAAAATACAGGATTGATACTGCTCATTTCTGCATAGACCGGGATAGGTTCTTTCCGCAGACCAGCGGTTTTTACCAGCGCCAGTCCACCTGAACGTGAGCCCGTGAAACCCACTGCCTTGATGGCCGGGTGATCAACCAGTTGCTGACCAACCTGACTGCCAGCACCTACCAGCATGGAGAATACACCTTCATGCAGTGCGCAGTCTGCCACGGCTCTTTGTATGACACGGCCAACCAGTTCGGCTGTGCCCAGGTGGGCATTGTGTGCTTTGACGATGACCGGGCAGCCAGCGGCCAAGGCAGATGCGGTGTCCCCCCCAGCCACAGAAAACGCCAGCGGGAAATTACTTGCACCAAACACGGCAACCGGGCCCAGTGCGATTTTTTGCAGACGCAAATCCGGGCGTGGTGGTGCGCGTTCTGGCAGGGCGCTATCTATGGTTGCATCCAGCCAGTGTCCATCACGTACTACCTTGGCAAACAGGCGCAATTGATTGACGGTACGGCCACGTTCGCCTTCCAGGCGGGCGATGGGCAAGCCGGTTTCCTGTGCCGCACGTTCTATCAGCGCAGGGCCCAGGTCCATGATGCCTGTGGCTATTGTTTCCAGAAAATGTGCCCTTAATTCCGGGCTGGTAGTGCGGTAGTTGTCAAACGCTTGTTCAGCCAGTTGGCAAGCCTGCTCAACTTCATCTTTCGTGGCGAAGCCAAAAACAGGCTCGATTTCCTGATTGGTGGATGGGTCTATGGCTTTAACATTGCCTGCCAACCCAAAAACCGCTTTTTTACCGATCAGCATTTGCCCGGTGATTTGCATTCTGTACTCCCTTTGCTTCTGAATTTATTGTGGACCTTGTGCCAAAATCAATTTGTGCAGCATGGCATCTTCTTCCTCTGTCAGATCGGTCAATGGTGCGCGGACCGGGCCAGCGCTGTGACCAACCAGACGTGCGCCAGCTTTCACGATACTCACTGCATAACCGGCTTTGCGATTACGGATTTCCAGATAAGGCAGGAAGAATTGGTCCAGCAGGCGATTTGATGTGGCATGGTCATCTGCTGCAATGGCGTGATAAAAGTCCATTGCCAGTTTTGGTACGAAGTTGAATACGGCTGAAGAATAAACCGGTGTGCCCAATGCCTTGTACGCAGCAGCATAAACTTCTGCAGTCGGCAGACCACCGAGATAACTTAAACGGTCGCCCATACGACGCCAGATCGATACCATCAATTCGATATCGCCTATGCCGTCCTTGAAGCCGATCAGGTTAGGGCAGCGTGCTGCCAGTTTTTCCAGAGAATCAGCAGTCAGGCGGGAATTGCCACGGTTGTACACAACCACGCCAAATTTAACCGAAGCGCAGACTTCTTCTACGTGACGGATCAGGCCATCCTGGCTGGCTTCAGTCAGGTAGTGTGGCAACAGCAAGATACCGTGCGCGCCCAGGCGTTCTGCTTCCTGTGCATAGGCGATGGCCTGGCGGGTAGGGCCACCGGCACCCGCCAGGATAGGTACTTTGCCACGGCAGGTATCTACTGCAGTCTTGATGATGTCGGAATATTCACCGCCGGTCAGCGAGAAGAATTCACCCGTACCGCCTGCAGCAAACAAGGCGCTGGCGCCATAGGGTGCCAGCCACTCAAGGCGTTCTGCATAAGTCTTGGCATTGAAGTCACCAGCCGCGTCAAAGTCAGTCAGAGGGAAAGACAGCAGGCCAGAGGACAGGATTTGTTTCAGTTCTTGAGGGTGCATGGTAGCTCCGGAAATGGAAACCTGGCGTGCGTCATGACCAGGTTTGATCGTGTTTTAAAAAGTAAGTGCTAAATAAGTATTTTTGCGTCATTGTTTCTTTAAGTCATACGTCATCGTACAACTTAAAATAAGAGAAGACAAGCACACTTTTAAAAATTTTGATCCGGGCTGAAATTTGAACTGGTGTTTCAGCTGAAATGCAAGTTGAGATTACGCTGAGGGTGCCTCTATGCGCTGCTGTGCCTGACGCAATCTCTCCCGGCTATTACTCAGATGGGTACGCATGGCGGCACGTGCTGCTTCTGGGTCTTTGCGCTGTATGGCAAGGTAGATATCCTCATGCTCGCGGTTGACTCTTTCCAGATAACTGGTACTTGAGTTATTACTATTATTACCTTCAAGCGTCAGCATGGCGGATTTCAATCTGGCGCGCGGGATAATGGTGGTGCCCAGGTTGCTGAGGATGTCAACAAAGTAGCGGTTGCCAGTGGACTGGGCGATCAGTAAGTGAAAACGTACATCAGCATCTACCGAGGCATTTTCCTCAGTCTTGTTCGCCAGGATATCTTCCAGTGCCTTGCCCAGCGCCACTGCCTGTTCTTCGGTGCGGCGTGAGGCGGCCAGCCAGGCAGCCTCGGTTTCCAGGCTGATCCTGAGTTCCAGTATGTCCAGCACGTCCCTGACGGTGACGATAGCCTCGCGCAGCATGCCTGTGCTGGCCGCCTGACTGGGCTCAAGGATGAAAGTACCTATGCCGTGGCGTGTTTGCACCAGCCCTGCTGCCTGCAAATGTGAAATGGCTTCCCTCACCACGGTACGGCTGACATCATACAAAGTCATGATGGCAGACTCGGTGGGCAGCTTTTCACCCGGCTTCAGGATACCGTTCTTGATGTTATTGCTAATACTTTCTACCAGTCCCTGGGACAGGCTTTTATGCCGTCTTTTGGCCGGTAGAGCGTTGGCGTAGTCTTGAGTTTCCATGAAGCGGGTATTGTACTGAAGAGTGATTGATGGCTATAGACTGATTTTAACTTAAAAAGTCAGTGCAAAGTTGTATGACAACATATAACATGTTTCTCTGGCCTTTATTGTGAGATAACGTCGGCAATCAGCTCACTTTTCAATATCAGACTTGATTGTCTGCCGCTACCCAATAAGAACACACCACGTCCATTCGAGTAAACAATACTGCCGTCAGCACGCATATCATAAGCGGCCACATTGGTCGCCAGGATAGTTTCACTGCCCTGACGGTTGCGGCTCACCAGCTGCCATGAAGCCGGTACCAGTGAGGGTACACCATTGACCATGCTTTCTTTTTTCAGGGCTTTTTCAGCATCTATGCGTTTGCCCTTGAGGATAATTTCTTTCAAGTCTGCATTCAAGGCCGGGCCGGATGCACTGGTCAAAGGCTTGCGGCTATACATCATGGAGAAAAAATTCAGATAATGAAACACCGCACGCAATAAACGGAAAGGAAAAAACAAGGTATCCAGCAGCGCATTGCTGGTGTCGTACCTGGGGACTTCATAGGGGCGCCGGATGAAATGCAGATTACCTTGCGGGCAGACACGTGGATGCAGGAAATCATATTGTGGATCATCGAGCACTGGCGTGACAGCGCCGTTTTTAATATCCAGCATCTGTATGCTGGCATTGCCATAAGCCAGTGTGACACCACTTTGATTGCGGGCGATACCGGTAGATTGATACAGGATCTGCTTTTCTGCATCCGGTATCCAGCAGGGGCTGGTGTCCAGGGTATCGCCACCCGTCAATTCGCGGTATTCATCACCTTCACGATTGCACATGACCAGGTTGGCGATGCCGGTTTTGTTCATTGATGAGGCCAGCAATTTGCCACTGCTCTGGTCCAGATGCATGTCTGTCAGTGCCAGGTTTTGCCTGTGCAATATGCGCTTTTCGGTGCCAGTTTCCAGATCATATGAAAACAGGCCACCCATGCCTGCGTCCTGCAAAAAATACAGGATGCGACCCTGCTCATCAAATTGCATGGCCGTTGCATTAATCTGCGCAGCTTCGCCGTCAAACTGGCGCCAGGCACCTGAGGCAGAAACACCAAAGCTGGTGTTTTGTTTCCAGGCATGCCTTTCCCTGTGTTTTTCCATCTTGTCCAGCATCTCTTGCACATACGGACTGTGCAATTGCCTGGTTTCGCCATGGGCAGCACGGTAAAACAATTTGCCTTCCGAGATAAAAGCAACCGCCTGCGCACTTGCAGCACGGTCAAGATGGCTTTGATGCGCGGCATCATGGCCAGCTGTGGGCAGAGGCTTTCCGTCCTGCGTTGACTTGTTTTTTTGCATGGCCTGATTCAAAAAATAGGCCAGGGCCAACAAGG
Source organism: Undibacterium sp. FW305-107 (assembly GCF_058788535.1). Taxonomy (NCBI): domain Bacteria; kingdom Pseudomonadati; phylum Pseudomonadota; class Betaproteobacteria; order Burkholderiales; family Oxalobacteraceae; genus Undibacterium; species Undibacterium sp. FW305-107. The sequence goes on along the minus strand of NZ_JBYTAV010000004.1, from coordinate 22,567 downwards.
CAATGATAATAATGAGTAAGTGCACTTAAGAATCTCCTGTCCTTTGTCGCCTGCGCGGACCGCATTGCAAACAATTCTGCAAGCAATTGCAAAAGCAATATTATGCATGCAAGTCGTACCAACCATGCTAATTCCGTATTTTGAACCCCAAAACAGACATCACACTCGCAGACGTGACATTTGTCATTCGCAAGTCCTGACACTTTGCTCTGATATCGCTGACTCTCTTTCGCCATACTGGCAACAGTTCAACAAGGAGTGTCCATCATGTCTGAAATCAACGCTGCCACATTTTCTTCTCACGCTGCCCGTGCCAAGGGCGCGATGTTCTTTGCTGTTTTTGGTGCTGCCTGGCTGGCTTTATGGAATCAGCGTGGCATGCATGGCAACTGGCTGGTCTATCTGGTCATCGCTGTTCTGGGATTGACTCTCGCGGGGCTGGCCGTGCAGCGTCATCATCACTACAAGGCCTACGCTGACGACGATAGTCCAGGCGCACAAAGAGCAGGGCGTTTGTTCCATTTGATTAATGCCGCTCAATGGATCACCATCCTGGTCGGTGGAAATGTACTGGCAAATATGGGTCTGGCTGATTGGGTCATCCCCTTTGCCATGCTGGTAGTTGGTCTGCATTTTTTGCCGTTAGCGAAATTGTTTAATGCTCCCGGTCATTTCTGGTTCGGCCTGGTGATGAGTCTGTTTGCGCTTAGCTACCCCTTCGTACTTTCCCAAGGTGCTGCTGATCCTTATGGCTGCCTGGGTGCGGGCCTGTTGTTATGGGGCTATGCTCTGTTGAAACTCATGGGTATTCCTGCAGTGCAGAATATGAGTGCAGTTTGAAATAGACCCTCTAACTGATTTACTGCAGAATCGCTGGCATATAAAAACAATGAAGACACTATGCCAGCCAATTTCCTACCACCTGCTCCAACACAAGTCCTGCATCCTGACGGTCAGGTACGATTTGGCAAATATGCCGGTGCACCTGAAGTCATAGACTGGTCGGCGCTGGCCATCCCGCATAGGCGTGGCAAGCTATGGCAAGCCTTGCACCATAAACACTGGCATTACGTGGCACTGGCGACAGACGAAATATTTTGCGGCATCGCCATTGTCGATGTGGGATGGACTAACACTGCCTTTGCCTATGTGTTCGATAGGCTGGCAGGCAAGCTCATTGCCAGTTATTCCCAGGATGGCTTGCCGGGATTGACTGCAAAACTGAATGCACATCCGGCAGAGCAGGCAAGTTCGGAGTTTCGATTTTTCGGCAAGCACATTCGCTTTCAACATTTGCCTGCAAGCAGGCAATATGAATTGCAACTGCAATGCGGTTCATTCAACATCAATACTCTGCTGGATGCCAGACCTGCTGCGCCTTCCTTGCTGGCGGTGGGTGAGGTGCTGGGTGGCACTGTGCATGCAACCGTCAAATCGGCAGGCATGCAATTGACCGGCGAAGTACGTGTTGGTAGCCGTAGCTTCAGTCTGCAAAATGGTGTTGGCAGCTATGACCATAGCAATGGATTTCTGGCACGCGAAACAGGCTGGCGCTGGGCATCAGCACATGCGCTGGACATAGGTTTTAATTTGCAGGCAGGATATTTTTCCAGTCATGAAAATGCCCTGTGGCTGGATGGAAAGATTATTCCACTTGGCGCGACACAATTTGACTTTGATGCCACTCAGGCCATGGCTGACTGGCATATCCATACCGATGATGGTTTGCTGGATGTGCATTTCCATCCCGAAGGTTTTCGCGCAGAAAACAAAAACCTCATCATCGCCAGCAGCCGTTACCTGCAACCCATAGGTGTCTTTAGTGGCTGGGTCAGGGCCAGCTTGGATGCACCCAAGCGGCAGATAGAAAACCTGGTGGGCGTAACGGAAGACCACTTTTCCAAATGGTAGTCGTCGGGTCTTAACACTTTTGGATCATCCCGCAATTCCAGAGTTATCCACCGCCTGAATGTACTGTTGGCCTGCTAGCGCAATCGACCTATATAAGTCTGGTCGACCATGGCATTGTGATCCAGTACTGGCGCGGGCACATTGGCTATATTAAGCATGGGACTATCGTTCAGCCTGTTGCTGACCTGTTTCCTGGCGACCAGTCTGTTGATTAGCGGATCGGCTGGTGGTGGCGCGACGAACAGGCCATCTTCACCAAAATAGATTTCATCAAGCTTTTGGCAGATTTCATGCAAGTCCTGATTCGGTAGTTCCAGCGCCAGATCCAGTATGGCGCGGCAATAGCCAGGATTAACGCGCATGTATTCTATGTCAGTGACGCGGCCATTTTGCCGCCGTAAAATCACGTGCAGTCTTGCCATGAGGGAGAAGGCAAGATTATCCGACATGGCATTCTGTATCAGGCTGCTGGTACTCATAAGATATGCTCCCCGTGAAGTTCAAGATCAAGTCCTTCTCTTTCCTGCTCATTGGTGACGCGCAAGCCTATGCTCACTTTGACCAGCCACAAAATCAGGGCAGTCATAGCGCCAGAATAAATCACCGTGACGATGACACCAAAGGCCTGGGTCACCAGGCTGCCGTCGACACCGCCTATGCTCTTCAATGCGAATACACCTGTCAGCAGCGCGCCGACTATGCCACCAATGGCATGCACGCCAAATACATCCAGTGAATCATCGTAGCCCCCCATGGATTTGAGAGAGGTCGCACCCCAGTAACATGCTACGCCAGCCACTGCGCCTATCACCAGCGCACCCGTCAGATCGACAAAACCGGATGCAGGTGTGATTGCCACCAGACCGGCGACCGCACCAGAGACTATGCCCAGCACCGATGGTTTGCCGCGGCGCAGCCATTCCACGATCATCCATGCCAATGCGGACATCGCTGTTGCTACCTGTGTCACCAGCATGGCCAAACCGGCGCGGCCATCTGCTGCACCCGCAGAACCTGCATTGAAACCAAACCAGCCCACCCACAGCAGCGATGCGCCAATCGCAGTCAGCAATAAATTATGCGGTGGCATGGGTTCTTTACCAAAACCCAGGCGTGGTCCGATGATCAGGGCAGCTACCAGGCCAGATACTCCAGCATTGATATGCACGACAGTTCCGCCAGCAAAATCCAGCACGCCGCGCGCTGCCAGCCAGCCTGCCGGTTCCCACACCCAGTGTGCGACTGGCACATACACCAGCAAGGACCACAAGGTGATAAACAGCAGCAGCGCAGAGAACTTCATGCGCTCGGCAAAGGCACCGGTAATCAGCGCAGGGGTGATAATGGCGAACGTCATCTGGAACATCAGGAACACGCTTTCCGGTATCGTCGGTGCCAGTTGATGTACGCTGAGCTGCCCGGCTTCTTTCAAGAAGCTCACACCATGCAACATGAATCTGTCCAAGCTGCCCAGATAAGGTGAACCCGCAGTGAATACCAGACTGTAACCCAGCACTACCCACAAGACCGTGACGATGCAGGTGGTCGCAAGGCTATGTGCCATCGTGCCCAGTGCATTTTTCTTGCGCACCATGCCGGTGTAAAACAGGGCCAGGCCGGGTATGGTCATCAGTAATACCAGTGCAGTCGAGGTCAGCATCCACGCGGTGTCGCCAGCGCTGATCTTGTCTGCGGCGATCATGCCAGGCTTGCTCATGGCAGGCGGGGCTACTGCAGTAATTGCAGGCGTGGGTACAGATGCGGTGCTTGCGCTCACTGACGCCGTTGTAGGGAATTCTGCCTGTGCATTGCAAACGCCGCTGCATAGCAAGAGACTGACAGAGAGGGAAAGCAAAAAGCTGGAGAGCACGCGTATTTTCATCAAGCTAGCCTTTTCAAAAACATCGTCAATGACACACAAGCATGTGCATTGCAGCATTTTTCATGCCAAGGCTGATACCAGTGGATTTGATGCGGTTGAGGGCTATTAAAGGGAAATATATTGCTTGTGATTTCAGTGAGTGCATGCGCACGCACCAAAATGTAAGCAAATATTACCGTGTGGCATGAATATGCACGGGCGGAGTGCTAAGCGGTTTGCCCGGGAATTGCGTGCAACCATAAAAAAAGCCGCTTTGCCCGAAGCTTAAAGCGGCGTCTTGTTTTCAGCTTGCCAGATTAAACCGGCAAGGCAATCTGGTGATCTACACTGAACTGGTAATCGCGGAACACATGTTCTGCGCTTAGCAATTCATAAGTGCCATCCGGCAGTTTGCGGGTCGTGTCTTTCAGACGGTAAGTCATTTGCCCACAAGTCCAGCAATTGAAGTTACGCATATGGGTGCACAGGCAAGTCTTGTCCATGACTGAGATTTTCTTGGCATCAGGGTGTGCTGCCACTTCACGGTTATACGATGTGATGTAGGCGCAGTTGCCATTGCCATCGAGCAGGTAGCCATAAGATTCACAACCTGGGCGTATGCCATCACCTATCGCTGGCGTATTCTTCAGCATGCGCATAGGGTAGCCTGTAGGCGAGATATTATTGACTTCGATGTCGCCTTCACTGGCCTTGAAATATTCCTGCTTCACATTGGCTGGTAAGCCGCACTCATTGGTGACGGTAAAGCGGGTTGCTACCTGTACCCCGGCAGCGCCGTTTTCCAGAAAGGACACGGCATCGCTACCGGTGAAAATACCACCAGCGGCAATCAGTGGAATATCCAGGTTTTCTGCCTTCAGGAACTGTACAATTTCAGTAATGATGGTTTGCAGATCATATTCTGCCCAGTCCATGCCAAAACCAAGATGGCCCCCAGCCAGCGGCCCTTCGACGATGACGTAGTCAGGAAGGCGATTCAGGCGGGAATTCTTGCGCAGGAACAACTGCAGCGCACGTACTGAAGAAACGATGATGCCCAGCTTGGCATCGCGGAAGCGCGGGTGATCAGCAATCAGTCCAAAAGAACCCAGATGCAAACCAGCGCTCATTGTGATGCCATCAATACCAGCATCGAGTGAAGACTCCAGACGCACCTTCAGGGTTTCGCGCGGGCCGTTCATGGTCAGTTTTTCCATGCAATTGACAAAGATCATGCCCTTGCCTTGCTTGGCTTCCATGGTCTTGCCTATATGCAGTCGGGTTGCTTCTGCCAGTTGCTCGAGGTTGAACTTGACGTCAGTCTTGTCAGAGTTGTTAATATTATATTTGTAGAATTTGGTTTTTTCCTTGACAAAGCTGGTGTCAAAACGACGGTCAGAGACATCCTGCACCATGGCATCAGAAATATGACCAACCCCGCCAAGACGTGCAGCAACCAGTGCCAGTTCAGCAGTGGAAATATCGACGCCCATGCCACCGATCATGATAGGAACCAGCTCATCTTTGCCCAGCTTCAGGCGGAAATCATCTACACGTTTCATTGTTATCCTTGACACATTTGCTCAAAAGTAAATCACGCGACGCTATATTTAGTACTCTCTCAATACTCGTAGTACTCTTACTCTACAGATACATATTGCATACTTCTTGTTATTTCTTGTTGATTCCAGGCTGCAAACCGACAGTCGAACGAGATTGTAAGCCAGGGCTAGGCGCTATAGCTAAGATTATATTCTGTAAGAGAGGCAAATACCCAGGTGCAGGCCTTATCTCTTGCCATTTGACCAACGTAATTTAACCCAGGCAGCTTGTTGGCTTGCATTCAAGAAAGTCCAGGCGACCAGACGACTCTCTTTATTACCCTGGCTCATGATAATGGTTTTCTCATCACAGACTTTGACTTGCTTCAATGCCGTATGGATTGCGGTCAAATTGGCTGATTTTGATACCAGGGTAGAAAACCATAAGACTTTTGTGGGTATAGCTGCACTTTCCCTGATCATTTTCTCGATAAAAGCCAGCTCCCCACCTTTACACCAGAGTTCTGCCGCCTGACCACTGAAGTTCAGCACCGGTTCAGTTTGCTCTGGCTTGCCGTTTTTATTCAGATTCTCCCATTTGCGTATGCTGCCCGCCCTTGCTTCTTCGGCGGATGCATGAAATGGTGGATTGCATAGGCTGACATCAAACCATTCATCATCAGCTACTATGCCTTTGAACAGGGATAATTCATTCGTCTGATGACGCAATTGGATCTGTTTGCCCAGGCTGGGGTTGCGGTCTAGTATGTTCTGGGCATTTGCCAAAGAAGCCTGGTTAATGTCGCTGGCGCAAAATGACCAGCCGTATTCAATGGTACCGAGTAAGGGATAGATGCAACTGGCACCTGTACCAATATCCAAAGCCAGTATCTGCTTACCCTTCGGTACACGTCCCTGGTTGCTGCCAGCCAGCAAATCAGCCAGATAATGCAGATAATCAGCACGACCCGGCACCGGTGGGCAAAGATTTTCCGGGGGAATATCCCAATCGCACACGCCATAACTACTTTGCAATAACGCCTTGTTGAGCAGCCTGACTGCCAGCGGGTCGGCAAAATTGATACTTGTCTCACCAGCAGGATTGGTGATGAGGACGTGCTCAAGCGCAGGCTCTGCCTTGATCAGGGCAGGAAAATCATAGCGCCCCTGATGGCGATTGCGCGCATGCAGCAATGGCCTGCCACCCTGATTTCTTGTTTCCTTCTTGTTTTTGTTGCTCATGAAGCCTGAATCCACAAATTCGTCATGCCTGATGCAGGCAGGGTATCTAAGCCCTATTGTCCCATGAAGGACGCATTGCTGTTTGTTAAACCATAAGGCAAATTTATATGGAGCAAGAATAAACAGCATTATGGCGAGCCATACTTAAGTAGGGCTGGTGCTTCTGTGACGAGGATGTAAAATTCAGTAAGTGTTTTATTTATTTTAAAACAGCATTGCTAAAATCTGCCCGATCCAGATTTACACTCCCCCCAGCAGCTAATGATAGCAATGGCATGTGCCATTGCAGAGTATGATCGTGCGAGTGCTTGATGCAAGCCTGAGCACCTGGATATATCAAATTATCTGTTGGTCGCGGTGAGTGAGCGCCTTGAACATCTTATTGAAAGGTATAAGAAATGAAGAAAATCGCTATCGTTGGCAGCATTACCACTGCCGCCATCCTGTCAGCCTGCTCGACCGCGCCTGTTAAACATACAGCTGGCCCTGTGGTGCCTGCTGTGCAGGTCGTTAGCGTGCCAGTCAGTCTGAAAGCGCCTGCTGGTGAAGTGCTGGCCTTTCAAATGGCGGCAACCGGCGTGCAGATTTATGACTGCAGAGCCAATAAAGGCGGCCCCAAGAAGTTTGAATGGGTATTCCGCTCACCAGAAGCCGAGCTGTACGCCAGCCACGACCCGACCAGCCCTAAACTGGGCAAACACTATGAAGGTCCAACCTGGGAAGCTGCTGATGGCAGCAAGGTAGTGGCTGAAGTGGTCGCCAAGAGTGACAGCGTTGATACCAACGCCATTCCCTGGTTACTGTTGAAAGCGAAGTCCAGCTCTGCAACGGGGACTTTTTCCAAGGTGACGAGCATACAGCGTGTAGTCACTGTCGGCGGCAAAGCTCCTTTGACGGGATGCTCGGATTTCCAGATCGGCGCAGAAACACGTACGCCTTATAAAGCCACATATTATTTCTTTAAAGCAAATTAATTGCCGCTTTATTGCTACCAGTTAAGGATTTGATTTCCATATGGGTTCATAATAGGTCTCCCTTTATGAACTTGTTATCCTCAAGCAATGATACTGGATGGCTTCGATCTCGCCATTTTGCGCTACCTGCAAAAGAATAGCCGCCATTCAGCAGAGCTGATAGGGGCAGACATAGGCTTGTCTGCCACGGCCGTGCAGCGGCGCATACGCAAAATGCGCGATGAAGGCGTGATCAGCGCTGAAGTCGCGATAGTCAGCCCCCAGGCGGTTGGTTATCCTTTGACCGTCATGGTTGAAGTAGCTTTCAAAAAAGGCCTGGGCGATGTCATTGACAGCTTTAAACAAGACATGCAAGCCCTGACAGAGGTTCAGCAATGTTTTTATCTGGCGGGTGAATTTGACTTCATGCTCATCGTGCAAACCACAGACATGGCTGCCTATGAGCGCTTCACCCGCGCCGTGTTTTTCACTAACGACAATATCCTCAAGTTCCACACCACGGTCGTCATGGATACCGTCAAGCAAAGTTATTGTCTGCCGATTTAATCGACTGTATCCAGCGCAGCAAACACTTCTTTCGCTGCAAACAAGCCATTCAAGGCGGCTGGAAAGCCAGCATACACCGCCATCTGCATGATGACCTCAATCACTTCATCCCGCGTACATCCCACATTCAAGGCTGCCTGTATATGCACCTTGAGCTGAGGAGTAGCATTTCCAAGTGCTGTGAGCGCTGCTACCACGGCAATTTCTCGTGATTTCAAATCCAGTTGCGGGCGTGAATAAATATCCCCGAATGGGAATTCAATCACGTAACGGGCAAAGTCGGGGGCGATATCAGCCAGCGATGCAATGACTTTTTCTCCTGCTTCGCCATCTATCTCTCTCAATTTCTCCCAGCCGCGCTGGTAACGTTCACTAGTAAGTTCACTTCTGTTTTGATCCATGATCAGACCCTCTTTTTCTTGCCAGACTTGCGTATCATTTCCTGATAAACCTGAATCTTGTCATCCAGGGCGCTGGCATTTGCTGCAAGCTCAGACATGGTGGTGGCCAGGCGCTGACGATGGAGTTCCAGCATCGTCAGCCGCTGTTGCAAACTCATTTCCCCATCTGCCCTGAGCCGTGCATACTCACGTATGTCCGCAAGCGGCATGCCGGTTCGCTTCAGGCGCAGGACAAACTCCAGCCACAAGACATCCTGGCTGTTGTAACGTCTGTGGCCGTTATCTGCCCTTTTTGCGGCCTGCAATACCCCGGCTTTTTCATAGAAGCGCAAGGTATACGCAGACAAGCCTGTCAGGGCAGCCAGTTCGCTTATGGAAATAAATTGTTTGGTCACGGTTTGATCATAGAAGTTAGAGTGCACTCCAAGTCAAGCATACAGGATTTATTTTTTGGACGTGATCTTCAAGCAGGAATGATGGCTGCAACTTATAAATCGAAAGGATCGCGGCAAAGCGCCTGCAAATGCAGATTGCTGTCATGAAAAATCCGGTGATGATCGCGGCAGACTGTGATGCACAGATATTCTTCATCCAGTGCTTTTACAGCTTGCGCGTAGGCAGTTGATCTGGCATGCACATCTGCCAAGTGCCGGTTCGCCGCTACAGTGTCGTAAAAGCGCTGATAAGCAGCCTGTGCCTCAACTTGCGGCGCTTGTTTTTTATAGACACCAAAATACTCGTCAGCATCATCAAAGTCTTGTATCCAGCCGCGTGCGACTATATCAAACGCGCCTTTGGCAACGAAATCATAGACTTGCTCCGCATTTGTCGTATGTATCAATTCACAGTGTATGCCACAGGCTTTCAATACCTCAATGGCGCAATCAAGTGCTATGGTCAAGGCCCCACGCCCGGTGGCATACAGGATGCGGACTGGCTTTGCGGAAAAACGCCCGGCCCAGCGCTGGTGAAATTCTTCCCGCGTTATGTTGCTAACTGGTGCCGCAGGCACATCCAAAATGTCATTTGGAATAAAGTCAGTGTAGTAAAAATTGCCAAGCTTTTCTTGTGCTTGTTTTTGTACCAGTGCATGAAAATCCTTGCGCATGGCCTGCTCATTGAATACGCCTGCCGCGTTCAGGATCAACATGCCTGACCAGCGGTCACGCAATCTGGTGGAATGCATGCCTGGCATGGCATCGAGTCTGAGTTGATGCTTGCGTTCAAGTAAGGTTGCATTCACTTTACCGTTTTGCATGGCAAGCAGCACATCATCAAATTTATCATGAAGCTGTATGCAGATTCGCTCTGGCAATTTGCGCAGACCTGCATAAGCAGGATTAGGTTCCAGCTGTATTTCTGTACTGCTGGCGGACGATATAGACAAAGGGCCAGATCCTGTCATTTCATTGCTGTCACTTGAAAGGCAAATCCCCATGACGGGATGAGCGATGATTTCCAGTAAAGGGCAATAGGGCTGTTTTAATTGTATGAGTACACGATGCTGCTCATCATCGGCATGCAGGCCCGCCGGGATGTCACCTTCCTTGCAATCTGCGGCACCCACAATCAAGTCACGCAACAACCCGGCAAAGATGGAGGTGGATGATGGCCAGATGTGACGGGCAAAGCTGTTCACTACATGCGAAGCCAGTAGCGGGCTGCCATCACGGAAGCAGGCAGGTGCCATGGCAAACGACCATATTCTGTAATCGGCAGAATGTGCCCAACTGCTGGCCAGGTCAGCAACAGGGCTATCACCTGAACGATTGATGCGTAACAGGGTTTGATACAACAGGGAACTCAGCGGATGACAGACCGCATTAGTCCTGGCCGGGTCGATATGGAAGAGTTTTTTTAAGGTGACGATGTGCAGAGTCATGTTTTAACAAGGGTAACAGTCAAAACATTATTCTCGCTTTTCCATTATGCAGGCAAGCGGCGTATTGGCTCGCAAAAACGCCGCTTTGCCTCTTTTTGAGTGTTCAGAATAATTTACAGCGGCAGTTCAAAGCGATAACCCACGCCATACACAGAATGCAGGCATTCATTACCCGGCAGTTTTCCCTGTATCTTCTTGCGTATGTTCTTGATGTGCGTATCTACTGTCCTGTCATTGATGTCGCGCTGGTCTTCATGGGCAAAGTCCAGTAATTGCTGGCGTGAGAACACACGTTCAGGATGGCTGATGAATTCGGCCAGCAAGCGATATTCTACTGGTGTCAGATTCAAGGGCTGGGCATCCACCAGTATGCGCAGTTGTTGTTTGTCGATAGAAAAACGTGACTGCGAAGCCGTGGACTGCTTATCCTGACCAGCCATGCTGCGGCGCAAATGTACTTTGACACGCGCCACCACTTCACGCGGACTGAAGGGTTTGCAGACATAGTCGTCTGCCCCGGTTTCCAGGCCCAGCAAGCGATCCACTTCTTCAACGCGCGCAGTCAGCATGATGATGGGCACCTGGCTGAATTTGCGCACTTCATTGCAAATGCTGATGCCATCCAGTTCAGGCAACATCAGGTCAAGCAAGATCAGGTTGGGTGCTGACAGCCGCAGTTGTTCCAGCGCCAGTCTGCCATTAGTTTCATGGCTGACCTGATATCCAGCTGCCAGCAAATAATCCTTGAGCAGGGCAGCGATTTTCAAGTCATCTTCAACAATGAATATGTGGGCCTTGGTATCCATGGGATTAATTTGGTGTCTTGATAAAAGGCAATTGCATGAGTATTTTCACACCACCCAATTGTGAGGCAGAGGCGCTGATACGTCCACCATGTGCTTCAACGATGACCTTGCAAATCGCCAACCCCAGACCGCTGCCGCCACTGGCGCGGTCACGCGCACTGTCGGCCCTGTATAAACGGTCAAATAACAGGGCATGGCTGGCATCTGGTACACCAGGTGCACTGTCTTCCAGGCGTAGCTCCAGTAAGGCACCATTGCGTATCAGCGTACATAAAATAACACCACCACTATCGGTATAGCGTATGCTGTTTTCCAGCAAATTACTAAGTACCTGGGTCAGGCGGCCACCATCGGCATTGATCCAGGCTGGCATGTCACCCAACTGGCTTTCCAGGCGCAGACCTGCTTGCTCTATGCGCAAGCCAAAGCGCTGCAACAAGTCTGCCAGCATGGGGCGCAAATCCATGGCCTGGAATTGATAGTGCAGGTCACCGGCATCGGCTAAAGTTAACTGACGCAGATCATCCACAAGCTTGTTCAGGTGACGTACCTCCGCATGCAAAGATTCCAGTGCCGCAGGCGTGATATGGCGCACCCCATCCATCAGCGCCTCTATCTCACCCTGGATCACGGTCAGCGGGGTACGCAATTCATGTGAGATATCAGCCAGCATCTTGCTTCTTTGTGCTTCATTCCTTTCCAGATTTTGCGCCATGCTGTTGATATCACGCGCCAGGTCACCGAGTTCATCCTGACTGATCATTTCTGCCCTGGCGTCGAGCTGACCCTTGGAAATTTTTGCAGTCACCTGATGCAGCGATTTTAAAGGCCGTAATAAATGTCTCGCCAGCCATAGCGAAAATATCAGCGATACCAGTATCAACGTCAGCGCCAGCCATAAGGTATGACGTATTTGCACACTGACAAAATCCATGGCGCTGGCATTTGAGATTTGTCGCAAGGGGGCAAGCCTCAGCATCCCTATTCTCTCATTGCCTAGCATGATAGGCACGATGCTGCCACCAGGAGCGTCGCCTGGGCCTATCAGTGCATGTCCATCCTTATCGATCAGTGACAGTCTTTGCCCAAAGTTCATCGGATCTATTGGCGGTCTTTGTTCAGGTGGTGCATCACGTGGCGGTCTGTCCTGGCTCCGTGGCGGGGGAGGCGGGCGCTGGTCATTGTGATCTTCAGCTTCGCCTTCACGTTGTCTTCTTCTCGGTGGTGGTGGCGGAGGTGCATCCTCATTTTCTGGACGTGGCTTGCTGCGTATCTGATCCAGCAAGTCACGCATGGGGCGGCGGTTAGCCTGGAAGCGGTCAAAATTGCCATATTGACGATAATCGTCTGCCAGCAAATTACTGAGCCTGACCAGGTCTTGCCGCTCCAGATCACTGAGATAGGCAATAAAGCCACTTTTCAGGTTTTGACTGGTGACCCAGGCCAGCGTGCCTATGCTGATAATCACAATTGCCGTAATTGCCAAAGCAAGCTTGCGGGCGATGGTCAGACGCATACTTCAAGGCTCCCAGACTGTATTGAATTGTATTGATTTGCCATGATGCCAGCCAATTATGGAGGAATCATGAAGTAAAGACGAGAATCATTAAAAAAAATATTTTTGTGAATTTTGTGCCAGCTATTTTTAAAAAAGCCCTTTTCTTCATTTTTTCTTCACATTCAAAAATCATCCTCTATCCAGTCTCAGAACTTAGTGCAGAGAATGCCGGGCTTCCAGAGTAGAAAAAATCAAACTCCAAGAGGGACTTCAAATGAAATCATATACAGAATTGAATTTGCCAGACATGCATGGAATGTATCGCAGGGTGCAGATAAGTGGCGCCATATTCGTCCTGATGAGTCTGGCTGCCTGTGGCGGTGATACCAGCACGGCAGGGTCGAACAATAGCGCAGCGGTGCAAGCTGTACCGCTGCTTGCCACATCATCAAGTCTTATTACACCTGCGCCAGCAGCACCGCCTGCTGATCCGCCTTCGCTGGTGCCTTTCGCGAATGAGGAGGGCGCAGTTCTGACCGTTTCCACCACTGGCAGCATAGATAAAAATAACGCCTTCTTCAAAGCCTTTGGCAATGGCCGCAGTTGTGCCACTTGTCATCAGGAAAGCCAGGGCTGGAGTATCAGTCCTGACAATTTAAAAGACAGATTCGCACAGACCAATGGTGATGATCCAGTTTTCAGATTGGTGGATGGTGCGAACTCACCCAATGCCCTGGTGGCAACCATAGATCAAAAACGCCTGGCATACAATATGTTGCTGACCAAAGGCCTCATCAGGGTGGGCTTGCCAGTGCCTGCCGATGCCGAGTTTACCCTGGTCAAGGTAGATGATCCTTATGGCTATGCCAGCGCCAAAGAGATATCGCTATTCCGTCGTCCTTTGCCAACCACCAACCTGAAATTCCTGAGCACAGTCATGTGGGATGGTCGTGAAACCTTCATCGATGCCAGATCCAATTTGTGCATACGCAATACTCGCCCATTACAATGTTTTTCTTCCACCGATTTTGACTTGTTGCATCAATCGAATAGCGCAGTCACTGGTCATGCGCAAGCGGCACAAGGTTTGACTGTGGCTGAACAACGTAGCATCGTCGATTTTGAAAAGACATTATTTACTGCGCAGATCACCAGTCTGGTCGCGGGAAATCTGACTGATGCGGGCGCCAAAGGTGGCCCTGTTGAACTGGCAAAAAATAATTTCTATTTCGGTATCAATGACCTGGATGTTGGTGACTATGTCACAGGTGCTCCATTCGACCGCAATGTCATGACCATGTTTACGGCCTGGCGTGGTCTCGACAGGCCAACGCCACCTAACCCACCCGTTCAGGGACGTCCGCCACAGCCGCCCCAGCCACCAACGGCGATCAATCTTGCAAGAGGTTCCATTGCCAGGGGCGAGCAAATATTTAATAACAAGCCTTTTAATATCACCCGTGTTGCTGGCTTCAATGATGAATTGCGCTTGCCCTTGCAGCGTGGGACTTGTGCCAGCTGCCATAGTGTAGGAAACGTGGGTTCGCATTCAGTACCACGTCTGTTCAATACCGGTGTATCAGATGCCAGCCTGCGCACACCAGACATACCCTTGTACACGCTCAGGAATAAACTGACTGGTGAAATAGTCGAAACCACTGATCCCGGCAGCGCCATGGCGACTGGTAAATGGAAAGATATAGGTCGCTTCAAAGTACCCAGCCTGCGTGCCATAGAAGCCCGGTCACCCTATTTCCATAATGGTGGCATGGTAGAAATAAGTGATGTCGTGAAGTTTTATGACAAGCGTTTTAATATAGGATTTACTCCGCAGGAAATTAATGATTTGACGGAGTTTTTGAAGGTGCTGTAAAGCCGGTTTGGATGAGGTGAAAAGAGCAGGCTCTGGGGTCTGCTCTTTTATTTTAGCCAGCGTAAAAACAGCGGCCACATACATGTTGATAGCGCTCATTCCCACCAATATCTATTTGCTCGCCAGTTTTCATGCGTCTGCCATTTTCATCAACGCGGATATTCATCGTGGCTTTTTTACCGCAGGCGCAGATGTTTTTTAATTCTTCTATGTCATCCGCCAGTGCCAGCAAATAACTGGAGCCGGTAAATGGCTCACCCAGAAAATCACTGCGCAATCCATAGCAAATAACAGGTACACCGCGTACTTGCGCCAACTGATGTAATTGCCTTACCTGATCAGCCGACAGGAATTGTGCTTCATCCACCAGCACGCAACTGACCTTGGGTGTTTCTGCCAAAAAATCAAAATGCGCATCAAAAACTTCAGCCTGCCTTTGTGGGCCCAAACGGGAAGTGACTTTGCCTGCGCCATAACGGTTATCGATGGCTGCTGTGTAGAGACGGACTTTTTGTCCCTGCTCTTCGTAGTTGTGGGCGACTTGTAAAAGCGCTGTGGATTTTCCTGCATTCATTGCTGAATATCTGAAGTAAAGCTTGGCCATGCCTGTTTCCTGTTTTTCTTTGGACTGTTGTAAATATTGCTGCGGAGAATAATCTGAAATGAATAAATTTTATTTAAGAAAAAAAATTTGATATCGGGGTCTTGAAACTCTTGGCACCAGCGCCATTTTCTACTCAGCAGATGCTCGAAGCTGAGGTCTGCAAACCAGAAGTAACAGGCATCACCGTAGTAAGATTTTCAAAAATAGTTTCTAAACTTTTAATTTATATCGCTTCAATTTATAAGGATATTATCATGCGTAATTTTGACTTCGCTCCTCTGTATCGTTCCGCTATCGGCTTTGACCGTCTGGCCCAGTTATTTGATGATGCTCAACGTGCTGAAACTGCACCCAGCTATCCCCCTTACAATATTGAACTGATTGCGGAAGATAAGTATGCGATCACCATGGCAGTTGCAGGTTTTGACCGCAGCGAAATCGACATCGAAACCGAACGCGATACTCTGAAAATTGTTGGTCGCCGTCAAAAGGCCGAAGGCACACGTAACTTCCTGCACCGTGGCATTGCCTCACGCGATTTTGAACATCGTTTCCGTCTTGCCGATCATGTTAAAGTCATCAGCGCCCGTCTCGACAATGGTTTGCTGAATATCGAACTGGTACGTGAAATTCCAGAAGCACATAAACCACGCCGCATCCTGATTGATGGCGATAATCTGCAACTGGTAGAGTCACAAAACCAGGCGCAAAATCAATTGCAGCGCCAGGTCGCTTAATCAGGCAACATGATCCATGCTGATGCATGGATCTGGCCTCAAAAATGAAATAAAAAAGCATGGGCTTGCCCATGCTTTTTTATTATCTGCACCTCAAAAAAATATCGTTCAGGGTTTACAAAATTTTTACAGGCAAGTCTTTCATTTTTGGGTAGAATAGCGCCGAAAATCAGGGGCTTGGCGCATGTCACATCAAAAATAAAAGAGCATACTTTTATGACCTGATGGTGACCAAGTGCATACAAAGTGATCTCCTGATGCCCAGAATAATTTTATAGAGCTGCCTATGAGAAAGACCCTGAAGTCTGGCATTTTCTCGATGGGACTGCTGCTATGTCTGAACTGTGTCATTCATATATCCGCTCATGCAGCGGAAGACGGCACCGACTTGAATCTGACTACCCTCACCGGCGACTGGAATGGCCAGCGCCAGGCCTGGCTGGACCAGGGTATCAGTCTGGATTTCACGCATCGTAGCGACATCGTGCGCAATCAGGATGGTGGTATCGCCACCGGCACCAGATGGCTGTCGTATACCGATGCTAGGATACGCCTTGACCTGGGCAAACTGATGGGATGGGAAGGCTGGACTGCTTATACCCAATACCATAGTGAACTCGGTGGCAAACCAAACCTGCAAAAAACCGGCAGCTTCATTGGCGTTGATAATATCGAAGTCAGGACCAATACTGCCCAGTTTTCTGCACTGTGGCTGGAAAAGAACATGCTCGATGACAGGCTGGCTGTGCTGGTCGGCTTATATGCCATCGATTCAGAATTTTATGTCACCGACAGTTCAGGTGTATTTCTGCAACCTGCCATGGGCATGAATATCTCAGTCGGGCAGACTGGCAAGAATGGCCCGCCTATCTACCCCATGGCTTCTTTTGGTACACGTCTGCGCTACAGGTCGGCGGACAAGAATAGCTATGTGCAAATGGCCGTGCTCGATGGTGTGCCTGGTGACCCTGCCAATCCACGCGGCAGCCATATTAGGTTTGACAAGGGTGATGGTGTTCTGCTCATGGCAGAGGCAGGGCATTTTGGCGAAAAACCTGGTGGTGACGACAAGGCGCTCAACAAGACTGCCATAGGTATGTGGCGTTACAGCACCAGCTTTGATGACCTCAGCAGTGTGGATGCAAATGGCAGGCGTTTGCAACGCAAGAATTATGGCTGGTATGTCTTGACTGAACGCACGCTGCTGCCAAAAGCGGGCCATCCTGGCCAGGGCTTGCAAGGTTTCTTGCGCTTTGGTGCGGCACAAAAAGATATCAATCAATCTGACTGGTCAGTTAATCTGGGCTTGAATTATGTTGGCTTTTTCGATGGACATGCAGAGGATCAATTGGCCTTGGGAATGACCTATGCCCGCGCCAGTGAAAAATACCGCAAGCTCAACAAGGCCGATAATTTTGAATCTATCGTAGAGGCGACTTATAAAATGCAAGTGCGCCCCTGGCTGGTAATACAGCCAGTGGTGCAATGTGTCTTCAATCCGAATATGGATGCCAGTCTGAAAAAAGCCTGGGTACTGAGCTTAAGGACGGAAGTGGCGTTCTGAAAATTTAAGACCGCTTTTAAGACCGTATGATGTTCGAGGCATTCACTTCACGAATATCCCTGGTACCGGTCAAAGCCATGCTGACATCCAGCTCTTTCTGCAAGATTTCCAGCATCTTGGTGACACCGGCTTCGCCCATGGCACCCAGGCCATATAAAAAGGCACGGCCTACCATGCTGCCTTTGGCACCGAGTGCGGTGGCTTTCAAGATATCTTGACCTGTTCGTATGCCACCATCAAACCAGACTTCAGTTTGATGGCCAACTGCATCAACAATCGCTGGCAGGGCCTGTATGGAAGACATCGCGCCGTCAAGCTGGCGACCACCATGGTTACTCACGACGATGGCATCGGCACCGGCGGCTACCGCCAGCCTGGCATCTTCTACGTCGAGTATGCCTTTCAGGATCAGCTTGCCACCCCATTCTTTTTTGATCCAGGCAACGTCGTCCCAACTGAGGGTCGGGTCAAACTGGCTGGCAGTCCATTGGCTAAGCGTCAGTATGCCGTCGCCACCTTTGACATGACCGACCAGATTGCCAAAGGTCTTGCGGCCAGACAAGGCGCGCAAGGCCCAGGCAGGCTTGGTCGCCAGATCAAGAATATTTGCCAGCGTCAGTTTTGGCGGTACCGACATGCCGTTTTTCAAGTCTTTGTGGCGTTGTCCCAGAATCTGCAAATCCAGTGTCAGTACCAGGGCTGAGCATTTGGCATTCCTGGCGCGTTGTATCATTTCTTTCACAAAACCACGGTCGCGCATGACATACAGCTGGAACCAGAAAGGCTTGCTGGTGACGCTGGCCACATCTTCTATCGAGCAGATGCTCATGGTAGACAAGGTGAATGGCACGCCAAATTTCTCTGCCGCTATCGCACCCAGCATTTCACCATTGGCCCATTGCATGCCTGTCAAGCCAGTTGGCGCTATTGCTACCGGCATACTGACTTCCTGGCCTATCATGGTGGTGCGGGTAGAGCGGTGTTCAACATTGATGGCAACCCGCTGCCTCAACTTGATGGAAGCCAGGTCACTGCTATTGGCCTTGTAAGTCGATTCTGTGTAAGAGCCGCTATCTGCATAATCATAAAATGCTTTTGGGACGCGCTTCTTGGCGAGCAGGCGCAGGTCTTCTACACAGGTAATGACAGGCATGGGTTTACTCCGGCTAATTAAACAATCAGGCAAGTGTAGAGGATAAGCAACTTGCCATGGCGGAAAAGCTTTCAGACTTATGATGAAGGATTTTCAGCATCATTCTCATCGCAGGCAAGAAAACCGCGCATTCACTCAAGAAAATGATCAGATATCAGGCTGCGCATCCATTGATTACCTGCATCCTGATTGTAGCGTCTGTGCCAGAACATATTGGTTTGCAGGGCAGGCAAACGTAAAGGTGGTTTGACATAGCGCAAGCCAAAAGGGATTGCTGCGCGTTCAGCCAGCTTTTGAGGCACTGTTACCAGCAAATCATTGCAACTGACTATGTATGGAACGGCAACAAAATGGGGGACACGCAAATGGCTGGCCGCACTGATGCCTGCCTTTTCCAGGCTTTGATTGACTTTGGCATAAGGGTTTTCTCTGGACGCAACAATCAAATGACGTGCGGCCAGAAAATCCTTCATCTCCAGCCTGTCTGCCGCCAGTGGGTGGCTTTGCCGGAACATGCAGACATAGTTTTGCCGGAACAGACGGCGCTGGTACCAGGCATCTGACAAATGATCAAACGCACCTATGGCAAGATCAACCCGGCCTGACTCCATTTCTGTTTTCAAATCAATATCACTGGCGCGTACGGTAGACAACTGTACCTGGGGGGCCTGAGTATGCAAGTGTTCCGCCAGTATAGGCATGAAATACACTTCACCGACATCGGTCATGGCGATGGTGAAATGGCGTTTGCTGCTGGCCGGGTCAAAGTTTTCCTGACGGTTCAGGGCCTGGGTGATATGGGTCAATGCCAGCGCCACGGGTTCTGCCAGTTGTTCTGCCAGCGCCGTGGGTTGCATACCTGTTGCCGTACGTACAAATAATTCATCATCAAAACTGCGCCGCAGCCGCGCCAGGGCATTGCTGACTGCTGGCTGCGACAAACCCAGCTTGCGGGCGACAGAAGATATCTGGCGGTCTTGGTAGACTTCCTGGAAGACTACTAGCAAGTTCAAGTCTATGTCTTTGGGTTCCAGCATGATATTCCATTCTTATTGTCCAGCTTATTGTCCAACATTATTGCGCAGTATTATTGATCTTATGAATGTCCTACATTTTTGTATTTATATCGTAAAACGGGAGACTTTGCATTAAAGTGCATCTGTACAAAACTCAGATTGCAGGAAACGCCATGAGCAAGCACGACGCAAGAGAAGTCCAGCTTCAATACCAGACCGGTTTTGCCAATGAATTCGCAACCGAGGCATTGCCGGATGCCTTACCCAAGAGTCAGAATTCTCCACAGAAATGTGCCTACGGCCTGTATGCCGAGCAAATCTCAGGCACGGCCTTTACTGCCCCGCGCCATGTGAACCGTCGTTCCTGGGTATACCGCATACGCCCGGCCGCCATGCACCAGCCCTTCCAGCAAGCCAGTAATGGCCGCATGACAAATGATTTTGGCGCGACGCCGACTACGCCAAACCAGTTGCGCTGGGACCCCATGCCGATACCGGCAGAAGCAACTGATTTCATCGATGGTTGGATGAGCATGGCGGGCAATGGCTCTGCCGATGCCCAGACAGGTTGTGCCATCCATATCTACACGGCCAACCGTGACATGACGACACGGTTCTTTTATGACGCTGACGCTGAACTGCTCATCATCCCCCAGCAAGGCCGCCTGCACATTCGCACCGAAATGGGTTTGCTGGACATAGAGCCGCAAGAAATTGCCGTGATACCGCGTGGCGTGCGCTTCCAGGTGCATCTGCCAGATGGTGAAGCGCGTGGCTATGTCTGTGAAAACTTTGGTTCCATATTGAAGTTGCCTGACCTTGGCGTCATCGGCTCCAACGGTTTGGCCAATCCACGTGATTTCCAGACCCCGGTTGCCTGGTATGAAGACAAGGAAGGTGATTTTGAATTGCTGGCCAAGTTCAGTGGCAATCTGTGGTCGGCAAAGATAGGCCATTCACCTTTGGATGTGGTGGCTTGGCATGGCAATTTCGCACCTTACAAATATGATTTGCGTCACTTCAATACCATAGGCTCCATCAGTTACGATCATCCTGATCCATCGATTTTCCTGGTCTTGCAGGCAGCCAGCGATACGCCGGGTGTGGATACCATAGACTTTGTGATTTTCCCACCACGCTGGCTGGCGGCAGAAAACACTTTCCGCCCACCTTGGTTCCACCGCAATATCGCCAGTGAATTCATGGGTCTTATCCATGGTCAGTATGATGCCAAATCTACCGGTTTCCGTCCCGGCGGTGCCAGCCTGCACAATTGCATGAGTGGCCATGGCCCCGATGCTCCAACCTTTGACAAGGCATCTGCGGCAGATACCAGCAAACCACATAAAGTCGATGATACGATGGCCTTTATGATAGAAACGCGTAATATCATCAAACCTACCCGCGCTGCCATGGAAGCTGCGCAATTGCAGGCTGACTATTACCAGTGCTGGCAAGGTATCAAGAAAAATTTTAATCCGGAGCAAAAATAAATGACGGTACAACTCAACGAAACCCATGATGTCGCCTTGCGCAGCTGGGTAGCATCGGCCAACCAGGCTGGCACGGATTTCCCGCTGCAAAATCTGCCGTATGGCGTGTTTCGTCGCCAGGGCAGCAGCCAGGCATTTCGCATTGGTATTGCCATCGGTGATCAGATACTTGATCTGGCAGCCGCGCATGCAGCCCATGCCTTTGCCGGTTATACCGAATTGCAGGGCGGGCATTTCAGTAATGCCGTCAATGCCAGTAACCTGAATGCCCTGATGGGCCTGGGTGCGCCAGTCTGGTCAGCCTTGCGCCTGGCCCTGTCGCGTGTCTTGCGTGAAGGTGCAAACCTGCAAGGTGCATTGCAAGCCTGCTTGCTGGCGCAAAGCGTGGCAGAGTTTGCCTTGCCTGCGCAGATCGGTGATTACACTGACTTTTATACCTCTGTCCATCATGCAACGGCGGTTGGTAAATTATTCCGCCCGGATAATCCTTTGCTGCCAAATTACAAATGGGTGCCTATTGGCTACCATGGCCGCGCGTCATCTATCGGCGTCTCCGGTCAGCAATTCCGACGCCCGGTAGCTCAGACCAAACCACCTACTTCCGAGACGCCGGTGTTTGGTCCTGCCAAACGCATGGATTATGAAATGGAAATCGGCATCTTCGTCGGCCCCGGCAATGCGCTGGGCGATGTCATCAATATGGACAAGGCAGAATCGCATATCTTTGGTCTGTGCCTGTTGAATGACTGGTCAGCCCGCGATGTGCAGGCCTGGGAATACCAGCCGCTAGGCCCATTCCTTGCCAAGAATTTTGCCTCTACTATTTCCCCCTGGGTAGTGTCACTGGAAGCACTTGCACCGTATCGCCATGCCTGGACCCGCGACGCAGAAGACCCACAGCCCATGGCCTATCTGGATGACCCTGATTTGCGTGACAGCGGTGCCTTTGATGTGCAGCTTGAAGTCTTGTTGCAGACAGAAAAAATGCGTGCAGCAGGCGTGCCTGCCGAGCGTTTGTCCTTGTCGAATTTCCGTCATTCATACTGGACGATTGCGCAGCTGATTACCCATCATACCGTCAACGGTTGCAATCTCAATCCTGGTGATTTGCTGGGGTCGGGTACGCAATCTGGCCCATTGGCAGAAGAGGCTGGTTCGTTGCTGGAACTCACTGAAGGCGGCAAGAAGGCACTGACTTTGAGTAATGGTGAACAGCGTATTTTCATGGAAGATGGAGATGCCATCGTCATGCGTGGCTGGGCGCAAAAAGAGGGTTGTGCGCGAATCGGGTTTGGTGAGGTGGTGGGGACTTTGTTGCCGGCCAGGACTTGATAGCCGTTTTTTAATCAGCGCTCGGTGATTGAGACTGGCCGTCGATAGAACAAGATTGTAGTGGTCAAGTAAATCAGGACAAAGAAATAGGAGTTTTTACGGCGTAATGACGTTCGAAGACAGAGGGAGATAA
>NZ_JBYTAV010000003.1:0-580770 GCF_058788535.1 Undibacterium sp. FW305-107 | reverse complement strand
GTAGGTGAAGCGCTGATCATGACCGCGATTGGTCTGGCGGTCGCTGTTCCAGCTGTTCTGGGTTACAACTTCCTGGTCCGCCGCAACAAGAGCGCCATGGAAGAGGTCCGTGCCTTCTCCGCCGACCTGCATTCCGTTGTGTTGTCCGGCAATATGGGCAAGACAGCAGCAAAGAAATAATTAGCAGTCACTGATTAACATACGGAGGCCCCTGCGCTTAGGGGTCTTTGGTATTCGGTAACACGAAAGAGAACACATTATGGCAATGGCAATTGGCAATGATGGAGATGGTGAAGACGAAGTCAACAGCACCATCAACACCACCCCGCTGGTCGACGTCATGCTGGTTTTGCTGATCATCTTCCTGATCACCACCCCGGTGATTACAGATACGGTCAAGCTCAAGCTGCCGGCAGAAACCAACGTGATTTACAAAACCAAACCGGAAAACATCACCCTGTCGATCAACAAGGATGGTGACCTGTACTGGAACGGCAGCATGAAGCCGCTGGGCAGTACGGATGCCTTGTTTGAAAAGCTCAAGGTAGAAGCAATCAAGGTTCCGCAACCGGAGTTGCATATCCGTGGAGACCAGAATACCCGCTATGAGTTTGTTGGCAAAAGTATCCTGACGGCACAACGTGCCGGTATCGCCAAGGTCGGCTTCGTGATTGAACCGCCTCCACGGAACTAGTGTTTTGAATGACTAAACAGGGTTAGCGAAAAATTGTCCTGACAAGGCGTAGCGACGAAGACAGTGCGAATAGCACGGCGAGGAGCTGCAACGCAGTCAGGGCGATTTTTTCGCCAGCCCCTAAAAAGGAAGCATTATGGGTATGCAAATAGGCTCCGGTGGTGGTTCAGCCGATCCGGAAGTGATGATAGAAATGAACATGACGCCGCTGATTGACGTCATGCTGGTATTGATCATCATGTTGATTATTACCATTCCTATTCAGAATCACGCAGTGAACCTGAATATGCCGACAGGACCAACGCCACCACCATTGGTCGATCCAGTCGTGATCAATGTAGATGTGGATTTTGACGGTACAGTTTCCTGGAATGGGACTGCAGTAGATCCTAAGCAACTAGAAGCAAAACTGGCGGAAGCCGCTTCAACGGCAAACCAGCCAGAGATCCATCTGCGTCCGGTCGCGGTTGTGCCTTACAAGTCTGTGGCTGCGGTCATGGCGGCGGCTCAGCGTCTTGGTGTCACCAAGATCGGTATGGTCGGGAATGAGCAGTTCTTGAAGTAAACCAAAGTACGTCAAAAAAAGCCGGGGATTTTATTCCCCGGCTTTTTTTCGACCCATGCTCTCAGATCATTTGGTAAAATTATCAAGGCGACGCCTCATACAACTCCAGAGGCAAGCCATCAGGATCAGCAAAAAAGACAAAGCGCCGCCCGGTCAATTCATCTAACCTGACATCCTCTACTTCCAGCCCCTTTGCCTCCAGCATCGCTTTACAGGCTGACACATCATCAACTTCAAATGCCAGGTGACGCAAACCCTGTGCTTCAGGTCGAGATACCCTGGGCGGTGCATCAGGAAATGAAAACAATTCTATTTGCGAACCATCTGGCAAGGCCAGATCCAGCTTGTACGAAGCTCTTTCTGCCCTATAGGTTTCAGCAATAATGCTTAGCCCCAGAATCCGGGTATAGAAATCCCTGGACACCTGATAATCAGCGCAAATGATGGCTACATGATGTATGCGCTTGAGCATTGATCTGTCGTTCAGTCTGAATCAGGTATTTTGCATGAATTGCAAATACAAATCACGGGCGCGTGTTGCCACTACACCTATAGGCAATTCGCGGTTTTCATATCTGGTGCAAGGCGTCACCTTGGCAAAATTGCCTGTATTGAAAATCTCTTTTGCCGCCAGCAATTCTTCCGGCTTTACAGTGCGCTCCGACACTTGCCTGCCATCTTCCTTGAGCAAGCCAATGACACGCGCACGCGTGATACCGGACAAGAAACTGCCGTTTGCCACAGGCGTGACTATCTCATCGTCTGCAGTCACAAAGAAGAGATTGGCAGTGGCAAACTCCGCCACATTGCCATGCACGTCACATACGACACCATTGTCAAAACCTCGCTCTTTGGCTTCGCGCAAAGCCCTGGTGGTATTTGGATACAGGCAGGAAGCTTTGGCATCTGTCGGTGCCATGGAAGGATCAGGACGGCGCAGGCTGGACAGGCAGGCAGAGAAACCGGTAAACGCTGGCATGGCTGCATCAAACAAGGTCAGCGCAAAGCCAGTAGTTGATGGTTCAGGGATCAGCAAACCGTCTGTGCCAAACACCAGCGGGCGTATATATAACTCGGCATCAGCAGGGAACAGGGCTATACCTTCGCGGCACAGTGCTTCCAGCTCATCGACATTGTAAGGGCATTGCAAACCCAGACGCTGTGCCGACTGTATGACGCGCGCAAGATGCAGGCGCAGATCTGGTGTCAGGCCACGGATAGAACGCGCGCCATCAAATACAGAGGAGCCCAGCCAGACAGCATGATCCATGGCGCCAAACAGTGGCGTATTGCCTTCACTCCATTGTCCCTTGAAGTAGCTACGGTACATAATATTCCTCACTCATTGATAGTAAATTGGCGACGCATCGCAAACGGTAATTTCAAATGTATCACATTCGTCATTGCAGCAAATAAAGACAGATCAAAGCTGCGCTTGCCTCGCTTGCACTAGCTGCGCCTGATTGACGCTGTGGCTGCTAGTTCGTACGACCACATATTGCTTGCGGAACTCCAGCCCGCGTTGCGGCCATTTTTCTGCATATTGTTTCAGGTATTCAACAGCCGGCAAAAAATCTTCACCATTGACGCGACAATCAGCAGCCAGCTTGCCCTCATTATCGCGGGAGGCAAACAGGCGTATGCCAAGGAAATCGCTGGTCTGCAATAGATCATGGAAAGCGGGCATGCTTTCTGTGAACAGGCAGCATGGGCAAAATGGATGCTCTTCTTTTTTCCAGGACTCAGGCTGGCTGGCCAGATGGGCGACAGGGCCAAGTATCACCTGGCGGAAACTGGCCCCCTTGTCCGGCTCTGCACTGGTATTCATTTCTATGACTGTGCAATTGACTGGCTGCTCACGTGTGGCATCCAGCAAAACCAATAAATCCATCTTCGCCCAGGTGCGCAAACCTTCAAGCACTGCTTCTGACTCAGTCGCCCCCATGGCATGTTGATACTCACTCAGGCCTTGCGGAAAGTACTCTGTGTGACTGGCATAGATACGTGTACAGGTACGACACTTATCTTCAGCGAGCACGACGGTTTCAACACGCTCCACAGCCAGTAACAAGCCCTCATCCAGAGCGAGGTAATTGTCTTGCCATTTCAGCTTGATTGCTTCTGCCGTCAAGACTTCAAACAAGGCCAGCGTTAAATCTGCATCAATATTCAGATGGGTAAATATCGTGCTTGCAGGCTGACTGACGGAACCGGATACAAACTTATCCCTGAAACTCTTGAAAGCATTGCCTATGGATGTGGTGACTGACATGGAAACTGAGTGTGAAGATGGAGACAGGCCTGCATTGTAACAAGAAGGCGGGCAGGTCAAGACAATTGCATTGTTTCACAAAAGAAATCAAGCCTTGATGGCATTGATCAGTTCACGTGCATAAGTTGGCAATTCATCATATTGCCGTACGCAGATCAGCAAGTTCCTGACTGCCCAGGTATCTGTCAGATACAGCCTGTGTATCTTCATCAGTTGCTCGTAGCGCAACGCTGCCGTCTCAGGGATGATGGCGATGCCCGCCCCACTTTCCACCATGCGGCAGATACCATCAAAGCTGCGCAAGCGCAGGCGGTAATGCAAACGCTGCCCTAGCCGCGCCGCATGTTCATTCAGATATTGCTGTAGCGCGCTGTCACCGGCCAGGCCGACGAAATCATAGCTGAGAGTATCAGCAAAGCTCAGGCTGCCGTTGACAGTGGCAGTGGTTTGCAGAGGATGCCGGGCAGCAGTCACCAGCACCAGTTGATCCTGGCGGAATGAAAATGTCTGCAAGTCTGCACTATCTACCGTGTCGGCAATAATGCCTATATCCGCCTGCTCGGCGATGATGGCTTGCACGATGTCATTGCTGAGTTTTTCCTCGACTTCAATATTGATATGTGGATGTGCCTGCATGTAAATAGCCAGCGCCTGCGGCAAAAATTCAGTCAGCGCCGAGGTATTGCACAACATGCGTATATGCCCCTTCAGGCCTTTGGCATAATCCCCCAGGTCACCACGCATCCTTTCCATTTGCTGCATCAACATGCGCGCATGGTGTAGCAAGGTGCGGCCAGCATCGGTTACTTCCACGCCACGCCTTTGCCGCAGCAACAGGGGTACGCCCAGCAAATCTTCCATGCCGCGCAGACGTGCACTGGCCGACGCCAGTGCCAGATGGGAACGGTCGGCCCCGGCAGTGATGCTACCCGCCTCCACTACGTGGACAAATAACTGCAAATCGACCAGATCAAAGCGCATGAGAATAAAGGCAAACAAGTTTAGACTACGTAAAATACGAAGCCTTACTGAGTATATTCCACATTTTCAGTTCATGCTGGCAATGGCAAACTGTCTATATGGAAACGCTGATCCCCCTATTTATCCCTCATGGCAACAGCACACAGTGGCTGGCGATAGCGTTTATCTTTCTACTCGCAGGAATGGTAAAAGGTGTCATAGGCCTGGGCTTGCCTACCGTGGCGATTGCCTTGCTGAGTCTGTCCATGACGACCATGCAAGCCGCTGCCTTATTGTTTTTACCTTCGCTTTTAACGAATATATGGCAACTCGGCAGTGGTTCCAGGTTGTTGCCCTTGTTGCTCCGTCTTAGCCCCATGCTAGTGGGCATATGCCTTGGTACTTTTGTATCCGGTCTCTTGTTCAGCAAACTTGATACGGTCTGGTCAAGTGCAGGCCTGGGCGTGGCCCTGCTGCTATATGGCGTAATGGGGCTGGCATCGGTACATTGGCAAGTGTCCAGCCAGACAGAACGCAGACTCGCCCCTGCCATAGGTATTGCGACTGGCATGGTTACTGCCGCTACCGGTGTATTTGTCTTGCCCTCGGTCCCCTACCTGCAGGCATTAAGTCTCGACAAGGACAAATTGATACAAGCCATGGGTTTGTCCTTCACGGTATCGACACTGGCACTGGGCATCAATCTATATGGCAGTGGCACTTTGCAATGGGATATTGCCGGTGATTCTTTGCTGGCCTTGCTGCCCGCGCTGGCAGGCATGCAATTGGGGCAAATTTTGCGCAATAAAATGCAGCCTATTCTATTCAAGCGCTGCTTTTTCATCGGCCTGTTTGCTCTGGGCGTCCACTACTTATGGGGAGCAGTGAAATCATGACAGAGATCACTACTGGCGAAACTGTGAAAGCGGCACTGCGCATATGCAAGCAAGATGAGCAAACTAATTGCAGGCATGTCCTGTTGTCGGCATTTCTGGATCAGCAGCATGTAGGTGCACTTGATTGCAGCATACTCGCCGGGCAGGTATGCATCCATGTTCTGTATGTCAAACCCAGCTATCGCGAGCTTGGCATAGCCAGGGCCCTGCTCAATCAATTGCATGCAGAATATCCTGAGCTGGAAGTTGTTTGCGACAAACAAGTGGCACACTAAAACGTCCGGGCCAGCGTTCAGAGCCGGTTCTAATCAGATAAATTGTGGATATGGATAGGGTATTATCCAGCTCCATTATTAATCAGAACTCCTTCTTCATGAAATTACGCTTTATTTCTTCCCTGATTTTATTGTCTCTGACAAATTTTGCTTGCGCTGAGAGTGTAGAAGAACGCAAAGCTGCAGACCACAAAAAACTTGCGTCCCGTCTGTATCAAATTACAGTCGAGGCAAAGGAAGATTGTGCTTTGGCGGACCCGCCTGTCGCCGCAGAATACAAGACGGAACTTGCGCTTTTCGCGTCAACCAATACCAGGCTCATGTCATTGCTGACAGCATCGCCTTACTATGCTGCCAAGGTCAGTCAACACAAAAATAGAGCTTCGTCCGAAGCCGGAAAATACAAACCAACTTATTCAAATCCAGAATGCTCTTACTTGAGCCTTTGGATGCGCTCTATGCGTGACAGCCCGGAAGGGCTGCAAGAAACAAAGAAATTTGAAGCCATATTATCAGAGTAAAACCTGAGGTTTCTGATCAGGCTTCAGCAAATCAATGCAATAAGTGTTTTTCAAAGAAAGCCGTAATTTTTTTATCTACGGCTCCCATCTGCTTGCGATCAAAGCCAGGCGGGTCATTCAGCATGTCCCCCACCAGACCGGTCAGATTTGGTGGTGGGGGTGATAATAAGGAACCATGACCAGCTTCTGGCATATTCGCAATATGCTCGCAGCTCTTGCAAGCTGCCAATACTTTATCACTGTGAAAGCGCGGCACCAGCCAGCGGTCTTGCCCGGCAGTGACCAGGCCCAGTGGTACAGGTGGATTTTGCAGTGATGCCATATCAAAATCAGCCGCTGCCGGCACTCCGGCGACTATCGCAGTCACGCGGGGGTCATGGTGTTCTCGCATGGTGGTATCGCTGAAGCGGCTACGGATGATCGTCAGAGCGAGCCATTTTTTTAATCCATCCAGCAAGCCGCCGTTAAGGCGGGTAATCAGGCCCACGCAAGAGTGAAAATCATTGACCAGATCTTCTTCACAATGCTGCTTGAAACCAGCCGGTGACCAGCGCCCACCCGCCATGCTGAGCGCGGTATGGCCGCCTGCCGACATGCCATACATGCCCACCTTATCCAGTGTCAGCAAGAGTGCAAAGCGCGGGTCACGGCCAACGGCATCTATGGTCCGTGATACTTCGGCGGGCCGTAAAGTCCAGCTATCCGGGCCGGGGTGGCTGTCATCCTTATAGTTGTCAGCGTGGTGTTCAGGCATGGCAACAATAAAACCTGCTTCAACCATGCTACGCGCCAGGTCTGCATGCACCCAGGGGGAACCGCCGGAACCGTGAGAAATGATAATCAGGTGCCCATTGCCACGTACGGGCTCAGCCTGTTCTGCCAGATTGAAAAAAAAGCGGCCACGGCGTACTTGTTGTTCTGGCGCATTGCTGGGGTAATACAGGGTGATAGTTCCGTCAGTAGCAGTGGGCGCTATTTCTGTTAAACCAACAGAGGCATTCACTACTCCAGTTGCAAAAAACAGCAGGCTCAGCAGCAAGTAGCTGAACCAGTTCAATAATCGTTTAAAACCAGATATGCGTATGGCCTTCATCATTCAAACTCCAGTCAGTTAATGCGGAGACGATGCTCCGGATGAAGCTGACTATGCGTAAAAAATCGAATGATGTCTTGCCACAGACTGCAAATTGCAGATTTCGGCTAGCCGATTTCAGGAATCGGCCATATTTTCTTTACGGTACTCACTAGGCGTGAGCCCGGTGGCCGCCTTGAAGGCACGGTTAAATGGCCCTATGGACTGGAAGCCAGAAGTCAGCGCAATGGTCAGAATAGGCACATCACTTTGCGCCGGGTCAGCCAGGGCAGCGCGTGCCTCGTCCAGACGAAAAGCGTTGATATAGGCATTGAAATTGCGGTATCCCATTTGCTGGTTGATGAGTTTGCGCAAACGGTATTCAGGGATTTGCATTTTGCTGGCGAGACCAGCCAACGTCAGGTCTTCGCTGCGATACAGATGTTCATCCTGCATGAGTTTTTGCAAGGCGCTTAGCAATTTGTCTTCGACTGCGTTTATCTCGACAGCTGGCAAAGGATCAGATGGCAGAACTGGCTGTTTTTTTGGCCCAACTGCAGCAAGTGGAAACAAATCCTGATGTGCGAGCGTTAGCATCTTGAATGTCACGATGACGATAATGAGCAACAAAACAAGTACATCAGCCATGGCAGTACCGCCAGCAAGCCTGCCCTGCGGCGAACTTAAACGGGCTACCAATAATAAAACGGTATAAATACTGCCAGCAATAACAATAAAAGCACGCAAGCGGCGGCGTTGTTCCACCAGGTCTGTACGCCAGTTCCTCGCTGCCGCCAGTGCTGCCAGGATAGCGAATAACAGCGGGATGGCACGTTGTGCACCCATCGTCAGCGGAGCAAAGATAGTGGCACTGCCAGCCACCACGGCGCAATTCAGCCCACTCAGGGCGGCGACCGCAAACCAGATCAGTACATGCCAGGACCGTAATAGATAATCATCGTCAAACAGCGCCTGTACAAATACCCAGAACAGCACAGCATTTGCAACAGAAATGGCAACCAGCGGCGCTTGCCACAAACGCGGCGCCATCGCTTCAAACCAGGGAGTGGCACTGATTACCTGTACCGCCAGGCCCAGGCAAAGTGCGATGCCTGCACGCACGACCAGCAATTGCGGACGGTCACGCCCAAGTATGGCAGACAGCAGTAACAGCAAAGCCAGCAACGTGCCGCGCAAAGCTGCATCAAGCAAGACCAAGGGATCAAAAGCTGACATGCCAGTCCATGAAGATGAAAGGCAAAACAATAACAGCAGCCAGACTAATCAGGCAAGTTTCATTGACCAGGAGGTAATCAACTATCCAGGTGAGAAATCAGCAAGTTACTGAAACGCGATAATTCCTTGCGCTTGATGTCATCACCATTTCCCTCGGCTTCAGGTGCATCGACCGACAAACCTACCGCAATAATATCGATGAGCAATAATTGCAGAATGCGTGAAATCATGGACAGGAAGGTGGCATTGTCTTCGGTGTGATTGACTGCCAGACAAACCGTGGCCTTCTTCGCCAGTGGTGACTGGTTGGGTGTAATCGCAATCACGTCCGCTCCTGCCAGGCGGGCGGCATCCACAGCCTTCAACAATTCTGGCAGCTTGCCGGAATTGGAAACGACGATAACAACGTCGCCAGGGTTCAGCAATTCTGCCGCCATGGAAAACAAATGTGCATCACCATAGGATGCTGTAGGAATGCGGAAACGGAAGAATTTATGCTGGCCATCGAGTGCCACTGCACGTGAATTACCCATGGCATAAAATTCCACCTTGTTTGCCTTGCGTAACAGGGCAATTGCCTGATCAAGTGAACGCACATCCAGCTGGTCACGGAAATTCAAGATCGCTGAGACAGTATTGTCGATCACCTTGGCGCTCAAGTCATGCGTGCTGTCACTCATGCGTACCTGGCTATGCCGTACAGGAATAGTGCCGGTCAGGCTACTAGCGAACTTGAGTTTGAAGTCAGCCAGGCCAAGGAAGCCCAGCGAACGGCAAAAACGGATGACGGTAGGCTGGCTGACATCGGCCAGGCGGGCGATCTCAGCAATGGCTTCATTTAATACCGTGCGCGGGTTTTCCAGCACCAGGGTAGCGACGCGGCGCTCTGCTGGCGTCAGTTCAGCCTGGATTTGCTGTATGCGGTCCATCAGTGAGCTGTCACCACTGCGGCCACGCAAGTGCTCAGACAAAATCGCTGACACGCCATAAAACGCCGGATTGGGCGTCGTAATCACAAAGGTTGGGATTTGCGCCAGATAACTGGTGAAACGTCCCTTGGCCTCAAAGCGTGTGCGGAAAGCGGAAGTGGCGAAATAATCGCCCATCAACGGGACGATGCCACCACCGATATAGATACCACCAAAAGCGCCCAGGGTCACTGCCAGATTGGCACTGAAACTACCCAGCATGCCGCAAAAGCACTCCAGGGTTTCCAGGCAAAGCGCATCGGCCTCAGCATCAGCCGCCAATGCTCCACGCATGATGTCTTGCGCTGGCAGGGTCTGGACTTTCTTGTTATTCCTGTCGGCCAGGGCACGGTAAATCAATTCCATGCCAGGACCAGAAATCAGACGCTCGGTAGAAACATGTGGCCATTCTTTCCAGGCAAATTGCAGGATGGCATATTCGCGCTCATCTACCGGCGCAAAATTGACGTGGCCGCCTTCACTGCCGAGAGTGACGAAGCCATCAGAAGTAGGGATAAGGCCAGACACACCCAGACCCGTACCTGGGCCCAAAACACCAATAACGGATTTGGGTACTGGTGTACCACCACCCACCTGCATCAGGTCTTTAGCCTGCAAACCCGGCAAGGACATAGCCAGGGCAGTAAAATCATTGACGATAAGCAGCGTGTACAAACCAAATTCGCGACGTACATCTTCTATGGAAAAAGCCCAGTCACGGTTGGTCATCCTGACCTGGTCACCATCGATAGGATTGGCGAGCGCAAACGCGGCATGATGTACTTTGCTGGCGGGTACAGTGGACAAATAGGCGCGCAGCAAGGCGATGATGTCGGTGTATTCGTCACACTTCAACACCTTGACGGATTCAAACACACCCGGCGAAGACTCAAGTGTAAAGCGCGCATGGGTTGCGCCTATATCAGCCAACAAGCGCGGGCCACTGGAAAAGCCCGCCGCGTTACCATGTTCTACAAGTGCGTGTTCTGTCGTCATGCTGTCTTCATATATACGGTTTGCTGCCTATTTTCTCAGAACCTGTTTCCGTTCTTACTGCGCGTGCGTAATCGGAGCTCATGTGCTGCTCAAAATGCTCATGTACCAGAGTACATTCCGCTTTTTGCGCTGCGTTTTTGTTACCCTAACCCCGCTGACGCTCGCTACAGATCGTAAACAGGTTCTTACAGAGAATACAATCCCGCAATTTACCACAAACGCCTGCAATTTCATGCCCGAAATCAGTGGCGGCCATGGCAAAAGTCCGCGGCAGCCAGCTTACTCCTGGCTTTGATTGGGCATGACAATATCATTTACTCAACTTTATTGATAGCTCTGCCTTGCTGTTTTTCAGCCAGTGCACGTCTATATTCAACCGTTTTTTAGCCTCATCCCAGCTAAATGGCAGGTCTTTATTTTGCAGGCTGACCCGTGTCGGCTTGCTGGCAATATTGTGTATATGCAGAGCAATTTCCCTGTCAACAGCTTCGGCATGTGAGCCTGCCTGTGCCCGTAAGCTGATTTTCAACAGCGCTGCATTCGCCTGGCTGTTGAAATACATGAGGGTATAAGCCCCCTTCTCATAAGCATTCGCGGTCTCGCCATCATCGTCATACAACTTGCCTGCCGACTTTTTGACGGTGGCATCATGGTAGTAATGTAGTTCCAGTTTTTTTGCTGAATAGTCTCGGGTATTCTGGACCAGCGGGCTCATGGGGACAAAAGCACCAGCACGCACAAACACGGGAATATGATCTTGCTCCACGTTTACCGTGTCAGTCGTACCACCTTGATGCTGCTGATCAGTATAAAAATCAAACCAGGTGCTGCCAGCTGGGAAGTACACGCTGGCTTCTTTTTCTCCAGCCTTCATGACAGGATGCACGAGGAAGCTGTCCCCCCACAGATAAGTGTCAGCCACTGTTTGCAGCTTCTGGTTCTGCGGTTCTGCATAAAACAGCGGGCGCATGAAAGGCAGGCCATGCTGGTTATTCTCAAATGCCAGGGTATAGTTATACGGCAGCATGCGGTAACGCATTTCTATCGCTGCCTTGGCCAGGGCTTTGGTCTTAGCCTCGCGCAAGACCGGCTCAGATGCCACTTCCTCTTGCGCATGCGGGCGGAACACAGGCTGGAATACGCCATACTGCAACCAGCGCGTATATAACTCATCATCCAGATTGGCACCAGCAAAACCGCCGAGGTCAGAATGCATATAAGCCATGCCCTGCATGCCCATCTGCAAGGCTATTTCAGGCTGTGAACGCAGCCCCCCCCAGGTACGATTAACATCACCCGACCACGGTATCATGCCCAGCCTTTGCGAACCTGAATAGCCGGAACGCATGAGGATGAAAGGTCGCTGATTGGGGTAGTCTTTCTTGTAGCCATCAGCAATCAGCCTGGCCCAGTGATGACCATAGATATTGTGCAATTCATCGGCACTGCCGGTCTTGTGCTGCAAGTCAGACGGATGCACTTCCGGCTCCCCCAGATCACCCCACCAGCCAGCGACGCCCATATTTTTCAGGTCTTTATAGATAGCCCAGAACCAGTCTTGCGCAGGTGGATTGAAGATATCGATGAGGCCGGTATTTCCAAAATAAAAATCATAGGTAAACGGTTTTCCTTGTTTGTCGGTAGCCAGTATATTTTTTTCGACGACTTCCTGCCATTTTTTTGAAGTCGTTAAAACAAAAGGTTCGGTAATCAGGATAGTCTTGATACCTTGTTGCACAAAGTCAGCAATCATGCCTTTGGGATTGGGGAAGCTGTTTTTATCGAATTCCAGATTACCCATGGTGCCCTTGACGTCTTTACCAAACCAGTAAAGATCAAAGATGATGGCATCGACAGGAATTTTCTCTGCGCGAAACTTATCCAGTATGCTGCGCGCTTCTGCTTCATTGTGATAACCAAAGCGGCTGGCAAAATTACCAAAAATCCAGCGCGGTGGCAAAGGCTGGCGCCCGGTCAGACTGGTGTAATTGCTGACGATGTCGGCCCAGCTGTCGCCAGCGATGACCTGGTAAGTCTTGCGCCCGCTGATGGTTTCATACGCCAGCACATTGCTTCTCTTGCTGTCGAGATCAAGCTGGCCTATCGCGGCATTATCAAAATGCAGACCATACATCTTCGATGAAAATACCAGCGGCATGGCAAAATTCAT
The DNA here is from genome assembly GCF_058788535.1 of Undibacterium sp. FW305-107. Lineage (NCBI taxonomy): Bacteria > Pseudomonadati > Pseudomonadota > Betaproteobacteria > Burkholderiales > Oxalobacteraceae > Undibacterium > Undibacterium sp. FW305-107. The sequence continues at coordinate 568,145 of NZ_JBYTAV010000003.1, read as the reverse complement.
TTGCTCTGAACGCTCTTCATAGCCGTAGTGTGCCTTGTTATACAAAGGCAGGCGATTGCCGCGACGGTTCATACCCAGTGCGCGGGCACCACCACCATACAAAGCTTCATCTGCATCCAGATTAAAATCCAGCACGTCTACATCTCTGGCTTTGCTATAACCATTTTTTTCCGACAACAAAGGCTTGCCCTTGTAAGCATAGGCAATTTGAAACGGTGATTTACTGATGCTGACACTGATGTCGCCGGCAAGGTATAGCATACTGCTTGCCGTTTCTTTGAAACTGGTCTTGACGCGCGCAGGTGACAAGGCGACGGCATGCGAAGCCGGATTGAATTTTTCAGCCGCAGGAATAAAACTGGTTTCCATGATCTTGTCGCTATACGGCTTCAGGATATAGCGACCATCATTGGTCTTGATTTCCAGATGATCAGCCAGCTTTGCAACTGACACAATAGTGCGCGCAGAATTTTGTGCATGCACGTTAGTCGCCAGTGACAAGATTGCAGCAACAAAGATATTCAGTTTGACTATGGATGTTTTTTTCATGTGTCTCTAATTATTTTTTTGTGAGAGCATACTAGGGCGCGATCAATATCGCGCTCAAGCCGCTATTGAATTGCACCTTGCCATTGACGACTGTGGCCGTCTTTCCAGAGTAATAGTCATGCAGTTTTTGTCCATCGGCAAACACGCCTGCGACGCTGATGGCAGGATTGCTGTTTGCAGGTACATCCAGCGCTATCACCACCTTGTCGCTGATACCGTTCTTGTCATAAGTGCGCTTGAAGGTATAAGGCTGATCCGCCAGTTTTTCATGTACGCCTGCACCTATGGCGGGATGGGCACGCCGGAACAAACCGAGACGACTCCAATGCTGGCGAACATCGGCAATGCGGTAGCCATCACGGTTGATATTCTTTGCCAGCTCATCCCAGTTCATGAACGAACGCAGTGTCGCATCGCCTTGCGCACCAGCGGCATTCAATGGACGTGCAGTTTCATCACCATAATAAATTTGCGCCGCGCCGGGGCTCAGTAAAAGTTTATTGGCAGATTCAAATGGCTTCTGACGCAAGAGATCAAAGGGCCCGCCATCATCATGCGAGCTGATGTAATTGAGTACGGAATACCCAGCCAAAGGCCCATGCAGACGCGTGGCATAATCACTGAACAGGGTTTCATAAGTCTTGTTGGCATCTGACTTGAAACCAAAATTGATGAGGCTGTCAAAACCATTCTGGTAAAAATTGACGGTCTGGCCGCCTCCCATGTCAAAGCCCTGACCATGGCCAATCGCATAGTTATACACTTCACCCGTCATGAAGAAAGCCTGGCTACCGAGCTTCTTTTTGGAATTCGCATGCTTCCAGTCTTCATAAGCGACACTGGCGAGGCCATGCAATTCTTTCCAGATTTCTGGCTCGGTATGCTTGGCGGTATCTGCGCGAAAACCATCAACACCGTATTTCTTCACCCAGTCCACATGCCATTTCATCAGATAGTAGCGTGGTGCACGTGGCAGACCCGTGCGCTGGAAAAAATCATCCAGCTCTTTGACTTCTTTATCGTAGCGCCCTTCTGCTTTCCATTTTTCTACCAGCACTGGCGGCAAGCTGACTGTAGCTTTGCTGTCTGTTCGTATATCCGGCAGGTTTTTCACCAGGGTGCAACTGACCGTGGTTTCAGTATCTTTATAAGTACAGGTGGGCGATGTTCTGACCCATTCATCTGGCCAGACCGGGTCTTGCTCCGTCACTGGCCCCAGGTGGTTCATGACCACGTCCAACAAGACACGCATGCCATGTGCATGGGCTGTATCGACAAACTCGCGCATGTCAGCCTCTGTGCCCAGGTTGGCATCGACACGAGTGAAGTCCTTGGCCCAGTAACCGTGGAAGCCATATGATTTGCCAGTGCCCTCATCGGTACCGGCATGGATTTGCTCAACCGGCGGCGTCAGCCAGATGACATCGACACCCAGGTCTTTGAAATAGCCAGACTTGATCTTGGCTGTGATGCCAGCCAGGTCGCCGCCAGCGTAACCACGCTGGGGTGCAGCATCATTCTTGCGGCCATAGGCAAGGTCGTTTTTATGGTTGGCGTTATGAAAACGGTCTGTCAGTAAAAAATAGACAGTGGCGTTTTCCCATAAAAATGGCTGGGCTGTTTTTAGTTTGGGTGCAGCCAGCGATATAGAACTACAAGACGCGGCCAGCAGTGCTGCCAGTCCCAGTCTGATTGCTTTTACTTGCATGATGAGATTCCGGCTGATGCTGATTGCTTAAACGGTAGCAGCATTAGCTGCAGTCTTATCCATGTTTGATGCAGCGGATGCTTCCTCTGCAGCTTCATCTTTTACGAGCAAGGTCAGCAAGCCAGCCAATATCATGCAAAACCCACCCAACATCAACACCTTGACTGACTGATTATCAAAGAAATGCTTCAAGATCGCCCCCAGCACAACACCGGCAATGATCTGTGGTATCACCACGAAGAAGTTGAACAAGCCCATGTAATAACCCATACGGCTCGCTGGCAATGCACCTGCCAGAATGGCATAAGGCATGGTCAGCACACTGGCCCAGGCAATGCCCACACCCACCATGGGCAAAAGCAGCATTTGTTTGGATGAGATCAGGAAGATACTCATCAGGCTGACACCGCCTATCACCAGACAGAGCATGTGGACAAATTTGCGGCTGGTGATCTTAGCCAGTACAGGCAACAAGAAAGCCGCCAGTGCCGACACACCACCATAGACGGCAAACATGATGCCCACCCAGTTACCACCTTCCTGAAAGGCAGCTGACTGCGCATCGCTGCTATGGAAAACAGTTTGCGCAATCGAAGGCGTGGTGTAGACCCACATGGCAAACAAGGCTACCCAGGTAAAGAACTGCACCAGCGCCAGTTGCACCATGGTCTTGGGCATCCTAAGGAAACCACCGAGGATTTCGCCAACGGCCTTGCCTATGCCCTGGTTGTTTTTACGCTCCTGTTTGAATTTTTCCAGATCGGCCGGAGGAATTTCCTTGCTGGTGAAGACTGTCCACATGACAGACAAGGCAAATATGGCACCACCAAAATAAAAGGAGTAGCGCACTGTGTCGGGGATCGCGCCATTCACTGGTACATTGCTGACACCCAGATAATCCGTAAATATCGTCGGCAACAAAGAGGCAATCACGCCACCGCAACCAATGAAAAAAGTTTGCATGGCAAAGCCCGCCGTTTGTTGCGAGACATCAAGCTTGTCGCCGACAAAGGCGCGGAATGGCTCCATGGAAATATTGATGGCGCTATCCATCATCCACAACACCGCTATTGCCATCCACAAGACGCTGGAATTAGGCATGAGGAACATGGCAATCGATGCCAGTATCGCGCCGATAAAAAAGAAAGGACGGCGGCGTCCCCAGAAAGAGTGCCAGGTATTGTCACTCAGGTAGCCAATGACGGGTTGCACCAGCAAGCCGGTAATGGGCGCAGCCAGCCAGAACAGGGCCAGCTCATCCGGGTTCGCACCCAGGGTAGAGAATATGCGGCTGGTATTGGTATTTTGCAGCGCAAAGCCAAACTGTATGCCAAAGAAACCGAAACTCATATTCCACAACTGCCAGAACGACAGACGTGGTTTGTATGCAGATACTTGCATGGTGTTTTGTCCCCAAATTTTATTATGAACTACTGTTGCAGTATTGCTTGCTGGCTGAAAACGACTTCCCAACAAAGTCACCATACCAAGAATGTCCGCATTTTGAAATACTACCACAGCGAAATGTAATCAAACTACATAAATTTTCCAAGGGAACTACAAACGGCAATTATGCCCGGTGAAAACTGATATATTGTATGAAACCTTCACATAGAAATACCAATCTGTAGCAATACTACCCATCACTCTCTGCGCTTTTTCAGATTTATCTTGGTGCATCCGGACGTACAAACTAAATAAAGAAAATGCCCACTGCTCTCACAAAAGCAGCGGGCATTTCACCTGCAAAAAAGGAATTCAAAAATCTTATTTACTCCTGAAAATCAGTTCCTTCATTTTCTGCAATTTCGGATACACCACAGGCACGGTCATCATGGTGCTGGCGATGGCCATCAATAACAAGGCAGTAAAAGTTTCGCTGGTGATGATATTTTTATCCAGCAAAATATTGACGAAGATAATCATGATCAAAGCCTTGGTTTGCAATAACCAGCCTATGATGGATGCCTCGCCTTTTTCCCATTTGAGTATCTTGCCTGCGACCTGTATGCCTATCAGCTTGCCAGTGACAGATGCGACCAGCAGCACAGCAGCAGCTATGAACACCGCAGCGCCGCCTACAGCCCAGTTGGTGCGCAAACCCGTGCTCAGGAAAAACACTGGCATGATGGCCAGCAAGACATGGTGGCGCATGAGGTCCATTTTTTCCTGATTAAACCAGTGGGCATCCATCACAGCACCCGCCAGGAAAGCACCCACCATATAATGCAGGCCAGCCCAGTCAGCCGCAAAAGCGCAGGCGGCCAGCCAGATCAGGCCGACATACCAGCGGTCACGTTCTTCCAGCCAGACCATGAGTTTGCGGAACAACAGGGTAGCAACCGCAAACACAACCAAAAAGCCGACTTGTCGGCCTACCCTGGTCCAGTCCAGCAAGATCACCGCCAACACACCCCAGATGGCAATGTCGTCAAGGCTAGCGTAACGCAATATGCGCTGGCCTATGGGCTGGCGCAGGATATCTAGCTTTTCCATCAACAAAATCAGGATGGGCAAGGCAGTTACTGCGCAAGACATGCCCACGCCAAGTACAAATTGCCAGCTCATGGCCTTGGCCCCCATCCACCCATCCATGCTGAGCAGACCCAGACCAGCTACACAACCAAACAGCAAAGGCATACCTAAAGCGAGGCCGGCAGTGATGGTACTTTCGCGTCTGTATTCCCAGGCCTTCTTCAAGTCCAGTTCTATTCCGGCAATCATGACAAAAATCATGACAGCCCACCAGGCGATGCCATTCAATGATTGTATTACCTGGGGATTAAAGACAAACTTGTAGTAGTCGGGATAAATCGCACCCAACACACCAGGCCCCAGTAAAATACCAGTGATAATCTGCACTACTACCAGTGGTGCGTAATAGTCGGTTTTACCTACACGCCAGATCAGGTAAGGCAGCGTAAAAATCACAAACATCGCGATCAGAAAGATCTCGGTAGTGCTCATACCAGTATGCATAATTTATATTTTTTTGAGTTTATTTTTTATGCCCCACTGCTGGTGAAATCTTGCAGTGGCGCCTCCCCCCACTCAGTATTGAATCAGCTTCTGGCTTTGCAATACCGGGCAATATAGGCAGCATGTTCTGGCATGATGGCCACGCATTTCTGCACTACCTCACGCACACTATCGAGATATTCCATCGTGTCCGCTTCGGTCTGCAAATTTACCAGAGGATTGAGGTTTTCAGGAATTAAATTTTGACCTTCGAAAACCTGCAACCAGGCCACCTCGGTAAACAATTCAGTATCAACGCGCAACAAGCGCCCGCTTGCACGGAACAGGTCGATCTTATGTTGCAGACTATCTGGCACAGGCATATCGGCACAGGCTTTCCAGAAGGCAGAATCATCGCGCTGATTAAGTTTGTAATGCAGGATCACAAAGTCGCGGATGCGCTCATATTCAAAACGTGACTGACGATTGTATTCAGCGATATCGACAGCATTAAAACTCTGATCAGGGAAGAAGTCGATCAGCCTTGCAATGGCCGATTGTATGAGGTGAATGCTGGTGGATTCCAGCGGTTCGAGAAAGCCACTGGACAAACCTATTGCCACCACATTCTTGTTCCAGGTTTTGTTGCGCATGCCGGTCTTGAATTTGATGACGCGCGGATCAGCCAATGGCCTGCCATCGAGATTGGACAACAAGACAGAAGCAGCTTCATCATCACTGACATACTGGCTGCAATACACATGGCCATTACCTATGCGATGTTGTAGCGGGATGCGCCACTGCCAGCCAGCGCGGTGCGCGGTGGCGCGGGTATAAGGCAAGAGTTCCGGCGCAGATTCACAAGGCACGGCCTGCGCCCGGTCGCAGGGCAACCAGTGCGACCAGTCTTCATACCCTGTCTGCAAGGTCTGCTCTATCAGCAAGCCACGGAAGCCGGAACAGTCGATAAATAAATCGCCGACGATACACTCACCATTTTCCAAGACGATGGCATCGACAAAGCCATCAGCTTCGCGCTGACTGACCGAGACTATCTTGCCTTCGGTACGTACCACTCCACGGGACTCTGCTATCTTGCGCAAATAACGCGCATACAGACTGGCATCAAAATGATAGGCGTGGGCAATCTGGTGCAGAGGTGAGTCAGGCATATCATGACGGGCTGGCATGAATTTATTTGCCTTGCCCATCATGCGCGTAATTGAATAGGCAGCCAGATTATCGGCCTTGCCCAGCTTGCGCATTTTCTGCCAATACTGATCAAAACGCAGGCTGCCAAAATCCTGGCCTATGGCGCCAAAGCCATGCATATAGCGCTCACCCTGCTTGCCCCAGTTGACGAATTCTATTGCCAGCTTGAACGTACCTTGTGCCTCACGCAGGAATTCATTTTCATCGATGCCGACGACCTGGTTAAATCTTTGTATCATCGGTATGGTGGCTTCGCCCACGCCGACAATACCAATTTCATCCGACTCTACTACACGTATCTGATATTGCCCCTGCAATACAGTAGCCAGGGCAGTTGCCGTCATCCAGCCTGCCGTACCACCACCAACAATCACTACATTTTTTATATTTGTATTTTGCATTTTGTCCCCTCCTGCTGACACTGCCAAAAAGCACCGACCAGTTTCAGGAGGATTGACGTCCAACTGAAACTGGCCGATGCCTTATAAAACAAAACCCCTGTGAGCATAAAGCTGACAGGGGCTGTATTGCAATCTGGTTTAGAACTTGTAGTTCACACCAAACAGATAAGTCCTGCCATACACTATCTTATCTGTGATCACATTAGGATCAGTATTGTATTGCTGGAACGGTGCATTGTTCCAGTTATTCGCTTGCGCCAGTATCGACAAACCTTTCAGGTAGCCAGTCTGGAATTCATACGACAATTGCAGATCAACGATGGTTTCACCCTTGATGAAAGTCAGTTGCTGGTTATCCTGGAAGTCGCTGATCTGACCAAGGAAGTCAGAACGCTTGCGTCCGGCAATTGCCACCTGGAAGCCATTTTTTTCGTAGTACAAACGCAGGTTACTGACGCGCTTGGACAAACCTGGCAATGGAATCGTCTCGGCACTGATATTGGAAGTACCAAAACCGAATGCAGGCAAAGTGATCTGGCTGGAAGTATCAGAATGATTCACCATCACACCAAAACCATCCAGAACTGGAGTGATCAGCGAGAAAGGAATATTCAGGGCAACTTCAAAGCCATGGATATTGCCACCGTTTCCATTTTGTGGCGTCGTCAACAAACCAACGGTAGAACCCTGATATGGGCCAGACAGAGGCAAAGGTGTGTTCGCACTGACGAATGGTTTAAAGTCGAAAGTACGTGGCGCACGATAAATATACGTATCGAGTTGCTTATAGAAACCGGCAACACTGAAATAACCTTTCTTGCCGAAATATTTTTCGTACGACAGGTCAAAGGCCTTGGCACTGAAAGGTTTCAGCTCCGGATTACCACCACTGCCACCAAGGATAGGGAATGGACCACTGGTTTTGACGCCAAATTCCTGACTGGCACGCAGATCATCCATATTTGCGCGTGACAAAACTTTAGCCATACCAAGACGCAGGAATTGTTCTTTACCCAGATCGAAAGACACATTCAGGCTAGGCAAGAAATCAGAGTAAGACTTGCCACCAGCCACAGTCTTGTAAGGGCAAGTGTCAACAGTGATACCTGTACACTTGGCCAGATCAACCTGGTTACCTGTAGATTGCTGATTGGTATGAATAAACTGACCGCCGAAATTACCGCGGTAATTAAAGCCCATCAACTGGCCTTCGAGATCGCCCATGGCATAGGCTGTCGTGACTTTTTCATTGACAGACCAGTCTTTAGCCAGCACAGATGCATCAACCCAGCGCGACAACTCATAAATCGACCCCAAAGAACCATCAGGATCAAATGAGGCGACTGGCAAACCAACCGTGCCAGCTATCGAAGTTGCACTGCCAGGCATGGTCGCGGCTGCATAGCCACCACCACCTTTGACTACCAGGCGGCCTTCCTGACCAGTGCGTGATTTCTCACGGTCAGTATAGTTAAAGCCAAATTGCGCTGCCACGACAGGGCCAAAACTCACGTCGCGTTTGGCGATCAGACGTATGCTATTCACCTTGTCATTGATATCAGGGAGGGCAACATAACCTGCCTGAGGTGTATTGGGACCACCACCCCAGCCATCCACGTCCGTCAGTTTAGCGACTGCGCGGTCTGCATAGTTCAGGCTGGTTGTGTATTTGACGTCAGAAAAATTACCACCGTTAAAGCCGGTATAAGAGATGGAACCCAGGGATGCTGCATCACCAGGCTGGCCAGCAGTTGTTTCATAGCGCTTGCTATGCTTGATGGCTTTGGAATAAGACAGGTCAGCTATTGCCGTCCACTCATCGAGCTTCAATTCATTATTCCAGCCTACCGAGGTCAGCTTGTCGTCCGCGCTTTCTTTGTGATTACGCACCACGCCCTTGTAGTTGCTGAAAGTGCCTGAAGTAGCAACGCCATTAACTATCGTTGCGTTGGTCAACACACCATTTGGATCATAACCACCGGCGGAGCCAGCGACTGCGCCTTCCAGACCGGTCTTTTTCAGACTGGTAGAACCGGCAGAATAGAAGACATCAACTGCTGACTTGAAATTCTTGCTTGGCTTATATTGCAAAGTCAGAGATGCACCATCGCGGTTGTTTTTACTGGTTTCAGTATCGGCCTTAAAGCCACCCGGTGCCTTGACCAGACTACCGTTGTAATCCACATCTGGTACCCAGCCACCCCAGGAATCAAATTTCTGCTGGCCACCGCCATCTTCCTTGAACTTGGTCAAGCCGAGTGAAATACCAATAGTGCGATTGGCAAACTGGTCTACGTAAGAGAAAGATGCGCGGTCGCCTGTGCCCTCTTCGGAGCCTGATTGTACGCCCGTGCGTTGTTTGCGATAGCTGGCTGCCAGTACACGCTTGCCAAAATCCAGCGGCTTGAGTGTATTCAAGTCGATAGTCGCTGCCAGACCCTGACCAACCAGTGCTGCGTCTGGTGTTTTATAGATCAATACGGAACCCATGAGTTCAGCCGGGAACAGATCAAATTCAGGGCTGCGGGCATTGCCCGTGGAAGCCTGTTCGCGACCATTCAGCAAGGAGCCATTGAAACTTGGGGACAAGCCACGCACGCTGACATCTGCTGCCTTGCCGGATGAACGGCTACGCTGTGCAGTAACACCAGGCAAACGGGCGATCGATTCTGCCACGCTGGCATCGGGCAATTTGCCTATGTCTTCAGCTGAAATTGCCTCAACGATGGAATTGGAATTTCTCTTGATCGAGATGGCTTCTTCTATACCCTTGCGGATGCCTGTCACGACCACAGTATTGTTTGCAGCCTCTTGCGCAGTAGCGATGTCGGTCATACCAAATATCAACACCGCACATCCAGCTGCAACCGGACTCAACTTAAAAGAAAAACGGTGCAGAGCTTCGCCCTGCCGACGCTTTTGCGTAGCTTGTTTCATGTAATGTCCCCTCACACTTTTATTTGACTTGCACTCTTTGAGTCACCAGACAGAAACCCAACATTCCAGTCTGGCAATCAGAACCCAACGTTCCGAGATGAATTTTGTACTAAAACTAGATTCAATGTCAAACGGAGACTACAAAATACTACAAAGAAAATACATGCACCACATGTGCCCACTATAGTAAGTCGTGCTCTATGCACTGAAATGTGTTGTGTATGCCCCACAAGCGGGCAATAGAACAATGTAGTTAGACTACTTTATGTAATTAGACTACTTATTAAATTAAAAAGATTTGATATGCAAGGCCAGGCAAAAACACTGGCAAACGCTATCCCTTCAAGGAAAAACTGAAGTATCAAGGCTATGCTCGGGCCTGGATGGCAGGCTTAAGACATGCAGGATTTGTCACGGTATCGTTCTGCTGCCATGTCAAAAGAGTCGTGCCGCTATTGCCGCAGGTCGTAGGGAATTTTGTGTTTTTGCGTTTTTTTGCAGATGGTGAGACAGAGACATTCATGCCGGACCAATAAGCCCCGACTCTTACATCATTCAATCGACCAGGTTTGGTAATCAGGTTTTATACGTAAAGCTCACCCTGGGCAACCAGACAGACTTGTCCATGTACCAGGACAGTTTCATCTTCGGCATTCAGGTTCACATGTAATTCACTGGATCTGTGCACATATGCACCCTGAGTGAAAATTTGCGCATCGCCAGCCTGTGCACGCTGGTGCCTGACCATATATGCGCCAGCAGGCCCGACGGCGCTGCCAGTGGCGATATCTTCAACCTTGCCTTCGTTGTCCCAGGTGCGCCCTTCACGGCGCTGTACATCAAGCACGTAAACAAATTTTGCACCCACGCTTGCCAGCAGGGATTCAAATTTCTCATGGCATATGCGTGCCTTGTCCAGATGTTGCTGGATCGGCACGATCAGATAAGGCAGGCCCGTCGATACCACTTGCAAAGGCAAGCCTGCAGCCTGGTCATGGGCGTGCAGGTTCAGGGCTTTCAGGAAATTTTCAGCAATACTGCTTGTCAGGGGTTCACCAAAGCTGGCCTTACCCTGATTCATTTCAGCAAAAAAATTACCGTTCTCTTGCCTGCTGCTGGCAAATACACTGCGCTCATTCAAGACAAACTCAAATTCTGCAGTCTTGCTTTCAGGCTGGTAACGCTGATGCAGGCAAGCTGCTGCACCGATGATAGGGTGGCCTGCAAAACCCAGTTCTTCTTCCATGGTAAAAATGTGGGTGCGCCACCTGTCCTGCCCTTCCAGTTTTTGCAGGAAGATGCTTTCGAACTGGCGCATTTCCCGTGTCATGGCCTGCATCATATAGGCTGACAAGGTTTGCTCGAGCACAAAGATACTCAGGCCATTGCCTGCCAGCGTCTGCCTGGCAAAGACATCCACCATGGTAAATGGGAAAACTTGTTTTTTCACTTTTTGCTCCCTTGGCAGCTCCAGTTCAGAACCATGTCACCAGTATAGGCAAAAAATCTTTGGCACCAGGCAAATTCTCAGCCAGTTTTCTTTTGTTGACGTTGCCAGTGCCTGGCATATAAATGCAGGCCCGTCATGGGCAATAAAAACCAGAACAGCCCATTAGCAATCACACTGACTCTGGTGAAACCAAAATGGTAGTGATAAGCAGTATCATCTATATACACCGCCACATACGGAAAACCGGCGAACCAGCCTTCACCCGCTATATTTGGATACGGCAACAGCATCCAGAAAGTGCCCAGCCACGATGCTAAACCCAACAACACCCCGGCCAATAAGCTGAGGTAAAAGTGTTTTCGCCAGTTTCCGGGACTAGCACCTGAAAACAACAGATACAGGTTGCTACATAGACTATAAGAACCTGCCAACACCAGCAAACTGGCAGCTACAAAGATAGTGATTAACATGATCTGTCAAGCCAGAAAAGAGAAAGCAAATACTGACAAAAAAGTCAGGCATCAAAGGGATATCATAACACCCGGATTTCTGTGATTTCTTGCAGTCGTTGTAAAACCGCTTTGTTTTTGAAGATTTAACCTTGCATGGCTTGATAGTCCGGTTCGACTGAATTATTCTGGACTCGATGTGTTTCAGAATAAAAAATAAAACCATGTCCCTTCTGCCTTCGCTGTCACGCCTGCCTCTTTGCGTTATCTTACCCTTGCTGTTGCTAAGCCATAGTGTATTGGCGGCTGACTCCAATGAAGAAGAAGACCTGGCTCTGGTATATGGTGACAAATCCATGATCAGCATCGCCACAGGCAAACCTCAAAGCCTGCGGCGGGCACCTGCCGTGGCTTCGGTTATAACGGCAGAGGATATACGCGCACAGGGTTTCACCGACATCGACCAGGTGCTGGAGACCATACCCGGTATGCATGTCAGTCATGCTGCCATTTTATATTTTCCGGCGTACATCATGCGTGGCATAGGTGGTGGCGGTGTCACTAACCCGCACATGCTGGTATTGCAAAACGGCATACCCATGACTACCTCGTACACTGGTGACAAGGGACAAATGCTGTGGCATGCCATTTCGGTTGAAAATGTCTCCCGGATTGAAGTCATACGCGGTCCAGGTTCTGCCTTGTATGGCGCAGATGCCTATTCCGGCGTCATCAATATCATCACCAAGACAGCCGACGAAATAGCTGGCACTTTTGCGGGAGCTGGCCTGGGCTCTTTCCGCACCCGTGATGCCTGGGTATTGCATGGCGGGCAATGGGGTCCATTCAAGCTCGCCGCTTACCTGCGCGTCGGCGCCACAGATGGTCAGAAAGAAGTCTTGACGGCTGATGCCCAGTCCAGGAATGACAAACTGTTTGCTACCCATGCCAGCCTGGCACCAGGCAGCGTACATACCGGCCTCAATCCTGTCGATGCGAATCTGGATGTCAGCATGGGTAACTGGCGCTGGCGCTCCAGTTTATTGAGCAGGACGAATATGCAGACTGGCGCAGGAGTATCTTCGGCACTTGATTTTGGTGGTGATACGGCGACGACAGAAAGACTGACTTCTGACCTGTCCTGGACGGACCCGGCTTTTGCACAGGACTGGGCACTGGGCAGTACGCTGAGCTTCATGTATTACACTGAAAAAAGCAGCCTGCAACTCTTGCCGCCCGGGACCAGGTTACCTACTGGTGTCTTCCCGGATGGAATGATAGGCGGTCCTTCACGTTGGGAAAAACAATTTCGTCTGTCTGCCTTTGCCAGCTACACAGGCTGGGCCGATCATCAGTGGCGCATAGGACTTGGGCATGATGATACCAATCTGTACCGCACACAAACAATCAAGAATTTCCTGCTGAGCCCTGCCGGCATCCCGATACCGACCGGGCCAGTCATGGACTACAGCCAGCTACAGCCTCATATATTGCCAACACGCAGGCAGAATGATTACCTGTATCTGCAGGATGAATGGAACCTGGCCAAGGACTGGACCATCACAGCTGGCCTGCGCCATGATCGTTATTCCGATTTTGGTGGCACTACCAATCCCCGCCTGGCTCTTGTCTGGGATGCGCGACACGATCTGACCGCCAAGTTTTTATATGGTCGTGCTTTTCGCGCCCCTGCGTTCAATGAATCACGTGGACTCAATCCTGTCGCCAACGGCAATCCGAACCTGAAACCTGAGCGCATAGCTACTACAGAGCTGGCCCTTTCCTGGCAAGCCAGCAAGGATATCTTGCTGAATCTGAACGTATTCCGCTACAACATGCAGGACATCATTCGCTCAATTGCCAATCCCACACCAGGCACTGGTTCGACTTTCTTCAATACTGGCAATCAAAACGGCAAAGGCCTGGAAGCAGAGCTGCGCTGGGATGTCAATAAAGACTTGAAATTGCTGGCTAATTATTCTTATCAACATTCTGTCGATGAAAGCACGCAAACCGATGCAGGCTACGCCCCGCACCATCACTTGTATGCGAGGGCAGACTGGCAAATCAGTTCCGGCTGGGCCGTCAGCCCGCAAGTAAACTGGGTAGCAGACCGCCGCCGTACGGCTGGTGATCTACGCCCCGCTATTGCCGACTACACCAGCCTGGACCTGAGTTTGCGTTCGCTGCGTGGAAGGGGTAAATGGGAATGGACAGCAACGGTCCGTAACCTCTTCAATGCCGACATACGTGAACCCAGTATCGCCCCCGGATTGGCCATTCCAAATGACCTGCCCATGGCACCCAGAGCCATCTACCTGCAAGTCATGTATAAAATGTAATTCCACAAAAAATACAAGACAGGATGCGGCATTCCCGCCACACTGCATGGCAGGAGACTTGTAAAGCATTGATACTTTCAGCAGCAGGATGCGGAAACCGGTGACAGTCCTTGCCAGCAGATTTATGATGAATGCATTAAAGCAATGACTGACCTCGGGAGGAATGATGTACTTGCCACCACATACAGCCATGCTGACAGCCATACTCTTGTCATTTTCACTGGCAGCCCATGCCAGTGCAGACAATAATGAAGAAGACGATGATCTGAAGGCCATTTATGGCGACAAGCTGACCGTCAGCATTGCCACAGGCAGCCAAAAATCCTTGCGACTGGTTCCCGCCGTCACCAGTGTCATCACTGCCGCTGATATCCGTGCCATGGGGGCTACTGATCTGGATCAGGTTTTGGAAACCGTGGCTGGCATGCATGTCGAAAAAATAGGTGCCAACTATTTTTCCGCCTATGTATTGCGTGGCATTATCAATGAACTCAATTCGCAAATCCTGGTGTTGCAAAACGGTGTGCCAATGACGGTGCTGCTAACCGGTAACAGGTCACGACTCTGGGGAGGCTACCCCTTGCAGCATATCTCGCGCATAGAAATCATACGCGGGCCAGGCTCTGCCTTATATGGAGCAGATGCCTATAGTGGCGTGATCAATATCATCACCAAAAATTCCACGGAAATACAGGGCACAGAATTTGGTGTCACCGCCGGTTCATTTTCTACCCGTGATGTCTGGATACAGCATGGCGGAAAATTGGGCAGCATGGACTTTGCTGCCTATTTGCGGACAGGTAAAACCACAGGTAGTGCCAGCATCATTGAAGCCGATGCACAAACCGGGCTGGACCGCGTGTTTGGCACGCATGCCAGCCTGGCACCTGGCTCCATGAATAACGGCCACGATGCAATTGATGCCAATCTTGATTTAAGCTACGAAAAATGGCGCTGGCGCAGCAATTTCATCTTGCGTGACAACATAGGTACGGGTACTGGCGTTTCTTCTTCCCTCGACCCGGTTGGTAAACTGAAAAGCCAACGCCTTACTTCAGACATCTCCTGGAGTGACAACCATATAGGACAGGACTGGGGCCTGGGCTTCAATCTCAGCTACGTGCAATACTTGCAGCGTCTGCCCATGCCTCTTGTGCTGTATCCGGCAGGTGTTACTTTCCCCACGGGCAGTTTTCCAAATGGCATCATAGGATCACCAAATACTTCAGAACGGCAAATACGTGCTTCGGCCTATGCCATGTATTCAGGCTGGCGCGAGCATCAGCTACGTATCGGTGTCGGGCATGATGACCTGAACATGTACGATACTTATGAATTCAAAAATTTCCTGATTACCCCGGCTGGGCTACCCCAACCAGCAGGGGCAGTACAAACGTATACCGGCACGCTGGCATTTCTCGAGCCACACCGGCGCAAGATTGACTATGTGTACATTCAGGATGAATGGCAATTCGCTCCCGACTGGAACCTGACCGCAGGGCTCAGGCATGACCGTTACTCTGATGTCGGCAGCACCACCAACCCGCGTCTGGCGCTGGTGTGGGATGCAGCCTATAACCTGACCGGCAAACTCATGTATGGTGAAGCTTTCCGCGCGCCGTCTTTTGCTGAGCTGTACAGCATCAATAATCCAGCCCAGCGTGGCAACCCGTCCATACTACCTGAGAGCATCAAAACGCTGGAGGCGGCCCTGATCTGGCAGGCGCGCAGTGACTTGCAGGCAAAATTCAATATTTTCCAGTTCAAGATGAAAAACCTGATACGCACCGTGCCCAATGCGATCAAAGGAACTGGCAGCTCCTATGCCAATACCAATAGCCAGGAAGGGCATGGCATGGAAATGGAATTGAACTGGCAAGCCGGCCGCCAGTTGCGATTAAGCGGTAATTACAGCTATCAAGTCAATACAGACCAGATCACCAATCAGGATGCCGGTTATGCGCCGCACCACCATGTCTTCGCACGCGCCGACTGGCAACTTGCACAAAACTGGTTATTGAGCCCGCAATTCAACTGGGTGGCAGGACGCAAGCGCACCGTTGGCGACTTGCGCCCACCAGTGGCTGACTACAAGACTCTTGATCTCAGTCTGCGCACCAATGCCGGTGCATGGGAAATATCCGGCAGCATACGCAATCTGACAAATGCCGACGCCCGTGAACCCAGTTTTGCGCCGGGCAGTATCCCGAATGATATTCCACTGGCGAAGCGCAGTTTTTATCTGCAGCTCATGTATAAAATGTGATCGTCACTTTATGTATGAGCGTTAACTTTGCAGCACGAAGCGGCAAGCCTGTTTGTTTAGGCAGAATTCAGTTCACGATCAAAAATAAAACGAGTTGTGCTCACCAACTCTTGTTTGAAATCACAAAGTGTCAGAAGCTTTGAGTAAAATAGCGCCTGACTCTGAAACATAGTGACCAACCGGACTACCTTGCATACTCCTATCAATTATCAGGTTTTTGCTTCCCATCCCAAATTATCCCCATTACTCATGCATGTCATGGTGGTGGAACTGGATGCTTGCGAAGCATTTTTACCTGCCAGCTTAAGTCCTGCCATCATGCTGTTTGCCCATGGCGGAGGGGTAGTGATACAGGAGGATCAATCCGAGATAGTCGCCGAGCGCTTCTTTTTACGCGGCCCTGTGATGGAGTCTACGCACGTTCGATATGAAGCAAAATCTCTGGCATTGTCAGTATGTTTTCGCCCTGGCATGTTGCAGCAAGCCACGGGCATCAATGTTGCCAGCATTGCGGGGAATGCCCTGCCCTTTCATGAACTGGTAAGCGCAGAGCGTGTCCAGGCCTTCTTGCAAACGCTGGATGATCTGCGGGATGTCAGTACCATCGTTGCACTATTTCAGGAATTTTTACTTGATGTGCTGGATCACAGGCCCAGAAGCAGTATGGGTGCGGCATTTCTGGCAGCCCACAAAAAAATCTTCTTTCCCTTGCTCGAATTATCCGAGTATTTTGGCATAGGCCAAAGGCAACTGGAACGACGAGTGCGTGAAAATTTTGGTGTCACCCTGCGCGATGTCAGGCGCATAGTCCGATTTGGTTTTTCCCTGCCATACATCATCAAACCCGATGTCGCCTGGGGTGACCTGACTCAAATTGCCCAGGATGCCGGTTATTACGACCAGGCGCACATGCACCGCGAATATCTGGAACTGGCAGGCATACCACCGGCGCAGCTCAGGCAAAAAATCAGTGCCCGTGATCCTGCCTACTGGATTTATCTGATCTCAGATAAAGACTTCAATAATCTTTTTCTGATGATAGATTGACGGGTCGGTACAAATTTGACGCTTTGGTACAAGTAAGAATCAGGCTAATTATTTAAGCTGTTTTTCATTACAGACATGAGAAACGTGATGAATATGAGCCAGGACAAAAAACAACATTCGAAAACCGCTGCAAGTGCGTCAATTAAAAATCGATTTATCCCAGGGATTCTCACGTCACTGGTTGGGAGGTGATACCTTCCGCACCCATTTGTTCAATGCACAGTCCTTCAGCTTCCCGCTCGGTGAGCAATATTTCATCGACAGCGTCAAGGCAGCCCTGCCCTTGCTCAAGGATGAGCAACTGAAAGAAGAGATCAAGGGTTTCATAGGCCAGGAAGCCAGTCACCGCCATATCCATGCACAATATAATCAGCATTTGAATACACAGGGATTGAGCTATTTTATCGAGCCATTCGTCAAGTGGCGCATACGCAGTGCCGCCAGTGTCAGCGTCAAAAGCAATCTCGCCATCACGATCGCGTATGAGCACTTCACCGCCATTTTTGCCGATGGTGCATTGAGTGAGCCATGCTGGATAGGTGATGCAGAAGAACCGTTGAAAACCTTGTGGACCTGGCATTCCATAGAAGAGACAAAACACAAATCCGTGGCCTTTGACACTTATCATGCGATAGGTGGCGGTTACCTGCGACGCATAGCCTGGTTTTTGTATGTGACCATGCTGTTCAGTTTTGATACCACGGTGCAAACCTTGCATTGCCTGTATCGCGATGACCAATTATTCAAACTCAGGACCTGGTGGCAGGCGCTTAAATATTGTCTGCGTCCACGTGGCTTGCTGTGGTTTTCACTGCCACATTACCTGGCTTATTTCAAACCTGGCTTCCAACCCTGGGAACGCGAGAATCTGTATCTGACCGAGCAATGGCTGGCAGAACAAAAGCCTGTTTACCGTGAGATCGGCAAACCTGTTGAATCTTGAAAAGCCTGCGCCCAAAGAAAAAGCTCGCCGTCGGCGAGCTTTTTCTTTGGAGATTACATTCAGGAACGCAGTTCTAGTCCTGACAAACCGCTTAGCTTAATGCTGCAGCAAAGTATTCACTTCTGCCAGATCGTCTTCCTTCAAGGTACCTGCCGCAGATTTCAAACGCAGGCCATTCAGGATAGTGTCATAACGCGCTTTCGCCAGCGTCTGACGCGTGGTGTACAACTGTTGCTGTGCATTCAGTACGTCGATGTTGATACGCACACCAACCTGATAACCAAGCTTGTTGGAATCCAGTGCGGATTGGCTGGAAATTTCAGCCGCTTCATAGGCTTTCACCTGTGCCAAACCAGAATTCACACCGACAAATGCCTGGCGTGCACCCTGTGCAGCAGTACGGCGGGCGTTTTCATAATCACTGCGTGACTTGTCTTCCAGCGCAATCGCTTCCTTGACACGGCTGTCAACAGAAAAGCCAGAGAAAATCGGAATATTCCACTGCACACCTATGGTAGTCGGTTTGACGACGCCAGTACCGTTAGGATTAGTTGCGCCTGCATTTGAAGTACGGCCAGTGCTGGCGACCAGATCAACTGTAGGATAGTGTCCAGCACGATTTTTTTGTATCTCGCGCTTGGCAATTTCTACTGCCACTTGCGAAGCCACCACACCAAAATTTTGTTTTTCTGCAGAAGATACCCAGTCATCAATCACAGCTGGTTGTGGCTCGCTCAGTTTGACGCCAACTTTCAGGGTAGCCAGTTCACCAGCATCCTTGGCGATAATTTGCTGCAGAGCCGCGCGCTTGACTTGCAAGTCACTCTGACCGGCAAATTCCTGCGCCGTTACCAGGTCATAACGAGCCTGCGCTTCGTGGGTATCAGTAATAGTCGAGGTACCCACTTCAAAATTGCGTTTGGCAGAAGCCAGTTGTTCGGAGATCGCGCTTTTTTGTGCGCGCAAGGTTTCCAGCGTATCCTGAGCTGCCAGTACATCAAAATAAGCCTGGGCAACACGCAAGATCAAATCCTGTCTGGCTTGTGCAAACTGCGCTTCGCTGACCAGCAGGGATAACTTGCTCTGTTCGTATTGCTGCCAGTTACCCCAGTTGAACAAGGGTTGGGACAGGGCCAGGGTCCACATATTGGTCACACCTTTTAAAGTGCGGGAACCGGAAACCACGTCGTTTTCGGCATCGGTACTCGACTTGGTGTCACTACCTTTCAGAGCGATACCGGGCAACAGACCTGCACGACCTTGCACAGGTTTTTCCTGACCTGCTGTCAGGCTGGCGCGGGCACTTGCATACTGCGCATCATTTGCCAAAGCATCCTTGTATATTTGCAGCAAATCAGTCGCATTTGCATTCATCGTCAAGAAAGCAGAGGCCAGCAGTGTGGCAAGAATAGGATTACGCATGTAAGGCTCCGAAAAAAAGTAAATTAATAAGTGGGCATACCCGTATCAACTTGTTGTGCCCATGCATGCACACCACCAGTCAGATTAATTGTTTGGGTATAGCCCTGACGCTCTAAAAAATTTGCTACCTGCATACTGCGCCCGCCGTGATGGCAAATACAGACAATCACGTCATCCGGTTCCAGCTCATGAAAGCGAGTTGGCACTGTCTGCATGGGCATCAATTGCACACCCGGGATATGACAAGTTTCATACTCCCAAGGTTCCCGTACATCGAGTAAAACCGGGGCTTTTTTACTACTATCGTTTAACCATTGCGCCAACTCTGTTGCAGTAATGTTTTCCATGACATGTCTCCCGTTTTGTTCTCAGGATTACAGGCTGAAATGTGAAACCGGCTTGGCACCTGGTGCTGCCTCAACCACGGTTTCAAACAGGTTTTGCTTGTTCACCGCAGACGCGGAAGTACGCGTGAATAACTGTGCTGTCAATGCCGGCAGTTGTCCGACGAAAGCCAGCAAGCGGCCACCCACATTCAATTGCTGCTGCAAATGTTCGGGCAATTCTTCCAGGCCGCCAGCAATGACGATGGCATCATAGCTGCCAGTATTTTTATCACTGAAGGCATCCGCCAGAACCACATCGACATTGCTGACATGATTGCGATGCAGATTGCCGGTCGCCAGTTCATGCAAAACTTTGGATGATTCCAGCACAGTCACGTGACGGGCAGAGTAAGCCAGCAAGGCCGCCAGATAACCAGTGCCAGCACCTACCAGCAAGACATTTTCCTGTTTCTTCAACGCCAGCTCTTGCAGGATGCGCGCTTCCAGCTTGGGTGTCATGGCCTTGCTGCCATCGGGCAAAGGTAATTCAGTATCAAAGAACGCCAGGCTTTTTTGTTCTGCCGGGAAATAATCTTCGCGTTTAACCACAATCAGCATATCCAGTACTTCCTGGTTCAACACATTCCAGGGGCGGATTTGTTGCTCTATCATGTTGAAGCGTGCTTTTTCGATATTCATTTCTATACTCGATTGCAAAATTGATGGAAACGGCATTTTATCAAAGCGCTTGGGCAGTTTGACGATTACCGCGCCATTTTTGCGTAATCCATAGACCAAGATCATCCAAATACGTATAAATCACTGGCACCACCACCAAAGTCAGCAATGAAGACGTGATAATCCCGCCTATCACAGCCTGGCCCATGGGGGCACGCTGCTCGGAACCTTCAGACAAGGCAAATGCCAGTGGCACCATGCCAAACACCATCGCCAGCGTCGTCATCAGGATGGGGCGCAGGCGCACATGGGCGGCTTCCAGCAAGGCTTCCATGCGGTCCATACCTTCTTTTCTTGCCTGATTAGCAAAATCTACCAGCAAAATCGCATTTTTGGTAACTAATCCCATCAACATGATGAAGCCAATGATGGAAAACATATTCAGCGTAGAGCGGAAGAACATCAAAGCCAGGAAAACACCGATCAAAGTCATGGGCAAGGCTGACATGATGGCTATCGGTTGCAAGAAACTGGCGAATTGCGATGCCAAAATCATATAAATGAAAATCACCGCCAGGGCCAGGGCAGACAAGGCATAGCCAAAAGACTCAGTCATATTCTTGGTGGCACCACCCATCTTGTAGCGATAGCCAGGTTGCCATTGCATGCCTTCCAACACTTTTTTGACCTCGGCACTAACTTCACCAGCTGAGCGGCCCACCACATTGGCTGACAATTCAACTTCGCGGTTGAGGTCACGGCGGTTGATCTGGTTCGCTCCTGTTGATGGCTTGATGTCTGCCACCTGACGCAAAGGCACCATTTTTGGTGAACCGTCTGCATTGGTTTGCGTACTGCTCAGCATCAGGCGCGAAAGATCTTCAGGATTATTCCTGTCATTCGGTGACAGGCGCACGGTGACATCATAGTTTTCATCATCCGGTGCACGCCAGGTAGTGGCGATTTCACCTGCCAGCAAAGGCCGCAAGGCGCCACCTATCTGGGCTACACCCACACCGAGGTCAGCAGCAATATCACGACGCGGCTGCACCGAGATCGTCGGCTTTTGCGCTTTCAGGCTGGAATCCAGATCCACCAGGCCAGGAATAGCGCGTAATTTGTCCTGCACCAGCTCCGACAATTTCGCCAGCTCAGCCAGATCACTGCCCTGCAAACTGAAACGCAAATTCTTGTTATCACCACCTACGCCATCCAGCGCACCGATATGCGTGACCGTGATACCGGCTATCTGGCTCAGGCGGGTGCGCAGTGGTACTGACATCTGGCTGGTCGTCCTCGCCCTGTCCTTGCGTGGTACCAGGCGGATAAAGGTGGTCACATAATTCTTGCCCTGTGCCGAGCCGGTATTCACTGTGCTATAGGTATCCAGCACTTCAGGGAATTCCTTTACTACCGCTTCTACCTGATGCACCTTGGTCTCAGTCAATTCCAGTGACGAGCCTACTGGTGTGTAGTAGTTGACGCCCGTTTCAGAATAATCAGCCTGCGGTACAAATTCTGAACCGATCAGACCTGTGCCCGGTATTGCCAGGCCCAGGAAAAAAGTCAGTACAGCGATCAGCAAGGTTTTGATGCGGTGCTTGAGCGACCAGCGCAGCATCACCTGATAGCCGCGCGAAAACCATTGCACGCCACGTTCAAACTGTTCCAGCACACGGCCTATGCTATTTGCATACCAGCCCTTGCGAATGGACTTGCCGTTTTCATCTACCGTAGGATGGCCATGGGCATCCGGATCAGGCCAGATCGACGACAGCATAGGGTCCAGCGTGAAAGAGACAAACATGGAAATCAATACGGCGGCGGTGACGGTAATACCAAACTGATGGAAAAAGCGGCCGATAATCCCGCCCATGAAACCCACAGGCAAGAACACGGCAACGATGGAGAAAGTCGTCGCCAATACCGCCAGACCTATCTCTGCCGTACCTTCCAGCGCTGCCGTATGGTGATCCTTGAACTTGCCGTTGACCTTCATTCCAGCATGACGCACGATGTTTTCACGCACGACGATGGCATCATCAATCAGCAAACCCACGCACAGCGACAAAGCCATCAAGGTGATCATGTTGATGGTGAAGCCAAACATGTCCATGAACAGGAAAGTGCCTATCAAGGCCACCGGCAAGGTCAGGCCAGTGATAACTGTAGAGCGCCATGAATTGAGGAACAGGAAAACAATCAATATAGTCAGTGCTGCACCTTCGATAAGAGTGCGACGCACATTCTCAACACCTACACGTATCTGGCGTGAACCATCCTTGATGACCTGCACTTTGACGCCAGGAAACTGCGCCTGCAATTGCGGTTCCAGCGCCTTCAGTGCAGCAGTCAAGCCATCTGCCACTTCTATTGTGTTTTGACCCTGCGCCTTCAAAATATCCAGTGCCACGGTACGCTGGCCGTTGTACAGGGCCAGGCTCTCTTGCTCTTCCTGACCATCCACCACGCTGGCAACTTGCGACAGCAGTACCGGCTGGCCACCGCGGCGGGCGACGATGATGCGGGCAAAGTCTTGCGGGTTCTTGATGCGGCCCTGTATCTGCACGACTTTTTCATTATCGAGTGCACGGATGGCACCGGTAGGCAACTCCTGGTTTTCATTGCGCAAGGCATTGATGACCTGATCAACACCCAGACCCAACGACTCCATTTCACCAGGCTTGAGATAAATCTTGATTTCGCGCTTGACGCCACCGACCAGGGTAACCGAGCCTACTCCACGTACATTTTCCAGACGCTTTTTCACCAGTTGATCACCGATGGTGGTCAGTTCACGGAAATCGCGCTTCTTGATCTTGTCGTCATTCGTCACCGAGACCGAGAAGATGGGTTTGTCAGAAGGGTCATAACGAGTCACCCTTGGTTCTTTGACTTCTTTGCGAAAGCCTGCCTTGATGAGGGCCACTTTTTCACGCACATCCTGTGCTGCCTGTGCAGGATCAACGGTCAGGTCAAACTCCAGAATGACGACAGAGGTGCCTTCGTAAGAACGCGAAGTCAGGGCGCTGATACCGTTGATGGTATTGACAGTCTCTTCAACCTTGCGGGTGATGTCGGACTCTATGGTCTCAGGCGCTGCACCGGGATAATCGGTCTGGATCACCACCACAGGAAAAGTAATATCGGGGAACTGGTCTACCCGCAAACGTTTGTAAGAGAACAAACCCAGCACCACAAAGGCCACCATCATCATGGTCGCCAGCACCGGGTTGCCTATGCTGATACGTGTGAACCACATGATTACACCTTGCCTGTCGTTGTAATCAGCTTCACAGCCACGCCTGCACGCAGGCGACCCAGATTTGCTTTGACTATCTTTGCTTGCGGTGCAAGGCCAGAAACTACCTCAACCACAGGCTTGCCCTGGCTTTCGCCACGCAGGCCCAGCTTCACCGGCTTTTGTTGCAAGACATTGTTTTCTATCGCATACACGAAAGCCTGTTCAGCTTCGTACTGTATGGCAGTATCAGGCACGGTCAATACTTCAGATTTTTTATCAACCACCAGTTGCGCTTCACCAAACATGCCAGCACGCAAAATAGCCTCTGGATTTGCTACCTGCACATAGGTCATGATGGAGCGTGAACCTGCTGTTGTGGCCGGGTTGATACGCACTACCTTGCCATCGACAACTGCTGGCACACCTTCTATTTTCAGTTGCACGGCCTGACCAATTTTGATGCTGGCAATATCCTGCGTTGGCACCGGTGCTTCCATTTCCAGCATGCGTAAATCAACGACATCCAGTAAACGATTATCTGGCGAAATCTTTTCGCCAGGTTGCACCATGCGGTTGCTGATCATCCCTGAAATGGGCGCGCGTATGACAGTATCTGCCAGCGCTTTTTGCGCAACATTCAACGCAGCTTTGGCACTGTCTACATTGGCCAGGGCAATGGCATACTGGCTGTTGGTATTGTCGTAGGCATTTTTGGAAATAAAACTTTTTTCCAGCAAAGCTTTGTTATTGTCGCGCGCCAGACGGGCGATTTCCATTTGTCCCTGGGCAGCGGACAAAGCGCCTTTAGCTTGCTCTTGTCGCGCCAGATAATCACTGCTGTCCATCTTGATCAGGACTTGGCCAGCCTGTACGGCCTCGCCTTCACGCACCAGCACTTCGGTAATATCACCAGCCACCCTGGCTTTGACAGCTGCCTGATTGATGGCCCGCAAAGCCCCTGACAAGGCCAGGAGTTTTCTGACTTCTGTGTTGCCAACTTCTACGATGTCGGCAGGTAAAAATTCCAGCACTGCAGGAGTTGCTTGCCCAGACACCGCTACTGAACTTGCCGATGCAGTGGCTGATGCCTGAACGACATTACCCTGAGATTTTTTTTTCATGACTATCATGCCTGTAGCCAGCAACAGCACGACAGCAATGATCCAGAAAGTCTTGCGCTTTAACATGATTGTTTTCCAAAAGTAATTGTTTCAGGACCTGGGGGCTAAGACGGTCAATAAACTGTCCAGGTCATAAGAAACCCTGACTTTAAAGCCTGACACAAGGTGAGGGTCAAGCAGCGCATACTCTCCAATAAGTAAAAACCTGCCTACGATCTTACTGCGCGAGCGTGATCGGGGCTCATGTGCTGCTCAAAATGCTCATGTACTAGAAGTACATTCCGCTTTTTGCGCTGCTCTTCACCCCGCTGACGCCCGCTCGCTACAGATCGTAAACACGTTCTAAGAAATCTATTTTTTCAACAAACTATGCAGGGCCATCTCTATATAGTGCTCAATATAGGTATCGAGCTGATCTGGATCTACCTTGCAAACTCCTTGCGAATGTTTCCAGATCATCATCATGATCATCGGCGCAATCAAGAGCCGGGAATCGATTTCCAGATTCACTTCCCGTATATCCCCGCGCGCCATACCGCGCTTTAGCATCTTCACGACCAGGTTTTCACCACGGTCGATGACCTCTTCCTGGTAAAACCTGGCCAGTTCAGGAAAATTGCCGGCTTCTGCCATCATCAGCTTGGGCAGGCCAGACAATTTGTTTTTACCTACACTGCCCCACCAGGTAGTCATGATGAGGCGGAATAATTCTTCACTCCCTCCTTCAAACTGATCAATGACACCCTCAGCCTCACCTATCAGGGGAACGATGCTTTCCCTGACTACAGCCTTGAACAACTCTTCCTTACTGCAGAAATACAGGTACAAAGTCCCCTTGGAGACACCGGCAGCACGCGCCACGTCGTCCAGACGTGTTGCCGCGAAACCGCGCTCAACAAATAAATCGAGGGCAGCAGCGAGTAATTCTTGCGGGCGTGCATCCTTGCGGCGCTCCCACTTGGGCTTAAAAGGACATGACATATTAGCAACAACTCAATTAACTTACTTTTGAGTCAGTAATATAGTCTGCGCCCAGATCAGCGTCAAGATAAACACTTGTTACGTCCGAATAAAGTCTTGAACGAAACAGTAAATTCTTAAATATCAAGCAATAGTCAAACAATAAAACCTTAAACAATCGCTAGTCTGCAGTTGAAACCATCCGGAGATGCTTATTAAGCAACCACAAATTAGAAGCCATTGCATCTATCATGCAAATTGAGCTGGCTTTGAAATTTTGCTATACCTACATTCCCAACTGATCTTCAGCTACTTTGCCTAGCAGCTTCACTTATTACAATCGCTATGCGACAGGATGCAAAATTTAGTAGATCAAACATAAGAATTTCGGAACAGGCTGCAGATATATAACAGCCGGCCTTTAGAAAATACAAAGAAAGCCCGTCAATTTGCGAGAAATTTTATTAGCCAAAACTTCTTAAAGCAGTCAGTTATTTTTAGGACTTATTTTGCATTAGCAGGCAGGATGGCTCATGTTGCGGATTTGTTTCCATCATTGCTCGTTTCTTAGAACTCCTCTATAAGCTTGTCACCATCATTGATTTTTTCCTCAAATCGGCAACTAATGCGGAAAGCCATCGAAACGACTCTGCTCACAATAAATCGCGAATTCAAATTTTCATCCGTCTGTTTTTGTGCATTTAATTATGCAGTCAGCAATTAGCCAGAATTATGTTTGCTACCGAACATACGACTTGACGAAGCCCACTTATCCTCGTCAATAGAGCTCATTTCATAAATAGGGTGAGTGCGAACAAGACGATTTGGGATGCAATGCAAGGCCTCGGGTGCGTACCCCGTGCAGCTAAAACTCCTGCCTTAGTAAAGGGCGCAACGCTGCTATGCGCCCAAATCGTCAGTTCCCGAAGGGTTTGCCTCACTGCCTTGTCTCCTTGCAGGACGCATGTGCGCTGGTAAGCGCACATCGTACGCAGACGTGCAACATGTTGCCCAATGTGGACCACACGATACCCCTGCTTTACCCTTGCCAGCCCACGTTATGGGGCAAACGCATCTCACCCTATTTATGAAATGAGTTCTAATAAAACAAGCATATCGACTGGTTAACTTAACCACGCGATGTGTTACCGACTCGCAACTTGACAGTTAAAGCGCATATGCCCGCTCACCTCAAAAAAATAATATTACCTCTGTTTATACTTTCGCCTGCGTTATTTAGCCAGGCACAGGCTAGCGAGATGGAACAACAAATGCTGCGTTGTTCCGTGCTCGGCGACGCGAGTGTCCGTCTTAGTTGCTTTGATGCCCTCGCCAAGGCCTCTACCCCAGTGGAGGCCGACAAACCAATTGCCAAGGCAGAAGCTCTGCAAGATTTGAAAGAGACCGTGGCACCTGAAAAGCCACCAGAAGCAGCACCCGAAATGTCGCGCATGGTGCAACGCTGGGAACTCGATGAAGCATCCAAGCGCGGCAAATTCGTGTTTCGGCCTCATCATGATAATTATCTGCTGGTGGCAAATTACAGCAATGCCTCGAACGATGAACCGTTCAAGAACGTCACACCTGCCGGCGTCAAATCCAAGCATGTAGAATTGACTTATCAACTGAGCATGAAAATGAAACTGGCTGAAGAAGTGGGTAGCTCGCCTGTTGATGTGTGGGTGGCCTACACCCAGCAAAGTTTTTGGCAGGCGTATAACCGCAGTGCATCCAGCCCTTTCCGCGAGACCAATTACCAGCCAGAAGCCATGGCAATGATCCCTGTCAATAAAAGCATAGGTGATTTCAATATCCGATACCTTAATTTTGGCCTGGTACATCAGTCAAATGGTCAGACCTCGACTTTATCACGCAGTTGGAACCGCATCTATGCTGAGCTGGGTGTTGAACACGGCAATTTCTCAATCAGCACCAGAGTCTGGCGTCGTCTTGATAATGCCAGGTCAGATAACGACAATATCGATATCGTTGATTACTTGGGGCATGGCGACATACATGCCACATATCGCGAAAAAGGCGGGCGCGAATTTTCCCTGACCGCACGCCGCAATTTCAATACCGGCCATGGTGCATTACAAGCCAGCCTCGCTATGCCTATTACTACCAATCTGAAGGCTTATTTCCAGATGTTCTCGGGATATGGTCAGAGCCTGATTGACTATAATTATTCGCAAAAATCAATCGGTGCGGGATTCATGGTTGATTTCTGATTGCTGCGTGTTGTCTCTACATGGCTGTACATTATTTACAGATGAACAGCCATGCAGACATATCTTTTACATGTTTTACTGCCGCAAAGATATGTCCAGCACACCTTCCCTACTTAACGTATCCGTCTGGTGGTTTCCCTGGCAATCAGTTCCAGACCCGGCAAAGTCGTATCGACTTCATTACCAGCTATCAGACCTAGCAGGGTCTTGGTGGCAAGCAAGCCCATGTCATACAGGGGTTGGTGTATGGTGGTCAGCGGTGGCGTGGTATACAGTGAGCTAGGTAAGTCATCGAAACCTATCAGGGAGATATCTTCCGGCACACGTATGCCCTTGCGATACAAACCCAGCCTGACGCCATAGGCAGAAAGATCGTTAGCTGCAAAAACGGCGCTGAATTGCTGCTGGGTTTCCAGCAAGCGGTTAATCGCCAGCAGGCCACTGGCTTCATGGAAATTACCTTCAGCCACAAGGTTCTTTTCAAATGGAATATTGGCTTCACGCAAGGCTTTTTGATAGCCCTCTTGTCGTTCGGCTGCATCAGTATTGTTTGCCGGCCCAGTAACAAAAGCGATGCGCCTGTGACCCAGTTCTATCAAATGCCGGGTTGCCAGGTACGCCCCATGAACGTTATCGAGCTTGAAGCCAACTGCAGTCTTGCTGTTCAAGCTGCGGCCAGTAGCCACTATGGGTTTGTCGAGGGCGAATTCCAGCACTTTTTTGTCAGCGATACGGCCAGACAGCAAGATGATGCCATCCACTTTACGGGCCAGCAAAAGCTTGATGCGTGCAGCTTCTTCATCGGCATTCCAGTGCCCACTGACGATCACCGACGCATAGCCTGTGCCTTTCAAGCCATCATCAACCCCGTGCAGGGTTTCGTCAAAGAAGGGGCTGGAAATATCCTGCACGACGATGCCTATGGTCATGGAGCGACCACTTTTCAGCCCTTGCGCCAATTGATTGGGCTCGAACTTCATTTCTGCAATGGCAGTTTCTACTGCCTTGCGCTTGTCATCAGAGACCTTGGCCGTGCCGTTCAGGATGCGCGATACCGTGCTGGGCGACACACCCGCCTCACGCGCAACATCCAATAAGGTGACTGGCTCGTTTTTTCTTTTCGTTCTCTCAACCACGCAATGCCTTCCCAAGCAGGGTAATTATTTTAGTATTGACAACTTATCTTCACAATTCAGTGAAAAGCTTTTCACAATTAGCATATCATGGATTTTTGTGCTTGCGCTTTGGTTTTACCTTGCCAGCCATAGAAGCGTAGTATTGAACGCCATCAAGCCCTTCTTGCCAGTACAGAAGGAAGCGGAGATGCCGCCTTGCACAAGTGCTCAACCAGTTTTCTGTGATCAGGCAAGTCAGCCAGGGCGCGCTGCGCCATCTGGGCTATCATCTGAAATTCCTGGGCGGCCTCCTGCTCTTGCGGATACACGAATTTGTTATTAGCCATGTCAGTCTGGAACTCCATTCCATATAAAACGAACTGCCAGCTTGATGGCGGATACATTTCCAGGTCTGCGATAAAGTCCATACGGTGCGGTGGTCGGCAACTCCACATCTTCAGTTTTTCCTGCAGGCTCTCAGGAATGGATGCCACATCCCTGTTATCACGCCAAAATGCAGAGTCTGCTCTTTGGCTCAAGCTGAAATGCATTTTGACGAAATCAACGATGCGCTCATAACGCGCTTTCATATGCTGATTAAACTGGGTTGCCACAGCATCAAACTCACCATTGAATGGGAACAGATAGGTCAGCAAGTATGCAGCTGTTTCTATCAAGCCTATGCCTGATGATTCCAGCGGCTCGATAAAACCACCCGACAAACCTATGGCCACACAGTTCTTTATCCACTGGGTTTCACGGTAACCAACATTGAGCTTCAGTAATCTTGGCGTCATGCCTTCAGCAGCCGGGCCTATATATTTTCGCAAGACTTGTTCTGCCCTCGCCTCGTCAGTATGACGGCTGGAAAACACATAACCGATACCCCGTCTTTGCTGCAAACCTATATCCCATATCCAACCTGCCTCCTGCGCACTTGAAATGGTGTAAGAAGCTATGGGCGCATCGGGCTTTGCATAAGGTACCTGCAAGGCCAGGGCGCGATCTACAAACAGCACATCATTCAAAGACTTGAATGGCGACCCCAGGGTCTTGCCAATCAGGCCAGCGCTAAAACCCGTGCAGTCAATGAACAAATCTGCCGCCAGCACCTGGCCATCTTGCGTATGCACGGCAGCAATGGCTCCATCATCATTGAGTTGCACATGCTCTACTGTTCCCAGTATTTGTTTCACCCCGAGTGACTGCCCATGCTCAGACAATAATGCAGCAAGACGGCCAGCATCGAAATGGTAGGCATAATTCATCGGTCCCAAAAAGTCTTTGTCGGCAAATCTCTTGGGGCCGCGTGATGCATCTGCTATGCATTTTTGCATGGTCACTGCATCAGCGAAAGCTGGCTGTTGACCATCGCGCGCAGCCAGACCTTTGAGCCAGTACGGCAATAATTCCGGACCCCGCTGGCTGGGATGACTGAAAGGATGGAAGTAATGATCAACACCCGGGCTACCAGCTGGCCTGACCCAGTGATCAAAGCGTATGCCCTGCTTGAAGGTAGCGTGACACTCCCGTATGAAGCGCGCCTCATCTATGCCTATCGCCGCCAGCGTACCTCGTATCGAAGGAAAGCTGCCCTCACCAACACCAATAATGCCTATGTCTTTTGACTCGACCAGGCGTATCTGTATACCCTCCCCCTCTTTGGAAGATGACAGATGTCTGGCCATGAAACATGCAGTCAGCCAGCCAGCTGTGCCACCACCTACGATCAATACACTTTTTATGGCTTTCATTTGAGCAAGCTCCTCAGTTTAGCTGCGGTCAAGAGTAAATAGCTTCATGGCATTCAGGTATGTTTCAGTAGCAATATCAGCGGCAGTGACATGCAAACACCTTGAAAACCAACTAGCTGGACGGCAATCAATTCCCGTTTATTGCAAATCAATCAGGGATGCAGACTACGCATTGCACAATGGTTTTCATCTCAATCCGGCTTATATTACAACATTTTGAAAACGTTATCATTTTCTGTTTGACACAGAATTCAAGTTTTATGTATTATGAAAACGGTTTCAAAAGAAAATCAAAGAAACACCAATAAGAAAACGTTTTCAAAAACGTTATGGTTTAATCAGAGCAAAAAAACCAACCCAACCTGTAACAGGAGACATATGAAAATCCGCAATCTTGCGACCCGGAAAGTCGCGATCACACCTATACAACTGGCGATCCTTACCCTGATCACCAGCATGGGCGCAGCCCAGGCGCAAACACAAGCGCCTGCACCGGCACCAACGACCGCCAGCCAAACCAAGGCCAATAGCGAAAGCACGACCATTTCTGAAGTCATCGTCACCGGCACCAAGCGCGCCACGTCATTGCAAAAAACCCCGGTTGCCATCACAGCTATCAACGCTGCCGCACTGGAAGACGCACACGTGCAAAATGTACAGGACGTGGTCAACCTGGTACCAGGCTTTCAGGCCACTGGCCAGGGTGATCATGGTGTGATTACCATGACCATGCGCGGCATTGGTAATGACAGCGCCAAAACTGAATACGCCGATCCCGAAGTTGCGCTGTTTATTGACGGCATCTATGCACCCCGCCCGGAAGGAGCGACGTCCCTCCTGTTTGACCTGGAAGGCATAGAAGTTTTGCGCGGCCCGCAAGGGACTTTGTGGGGGCGTAATGCCACAGTTGGTGCAGTTAATATGCAAACTGCCAAACCAAAAATTGGCGAAAGTTCTGGCTCGGTAGAAGGTGGTCTGGGCAGCTACAAGCGTTTTGGCAGCCGTGGCGCTTTCAATATCCCGGTCAGCAATGAAATGGCCTTGCGCTTTGCCTATGCGCATGAGAAACATGATGGTTATGTCGATTACCAGGCCCCGACCATGCTGTCACTGGATAGCCAGAAAACAGCCTTCGCCACCTATCTGAAAAACGGCGGCACGGTAGTTCCCTTCCAGCCTATCAACTACGCCTTGTTTGTGCAGGATGGCCCCAAATATGGCGCGCAAGACCAGACTGCTGCACGTATCAGCATGCTGTGGAAGCCTAACGCTGCCACCAAGATCGATCTGTCATATGAAAAATTCATAGACCGTGGCACGCCCTCGATGAACTTGCTGCAAACGCCACGTGCAGGACAAAACCATTGGTCAGCATTGATCGATACAGCCCCCTTCACTGAACGCGACAGCGATGCTATCCGGGGCCGCATAGAATATGCCGTAAACAAGGATATGCAACTGACTTACATCGGTGGTTATTCCAAGTTCAGTGGCTCGTCTCGCTTTGATCAGGACGGTGGTGCCAATGCACCTACCAGCTTTACCTCTGGTGGCAGCATGCAGGCAAACAATACCGTTTCATCCAACTATAAAAACTTTAGCCATGAAGTAGAACTGCAATCCATGGGCACGCGTGATGTGGATTGGCAACTGGGTTTGTACTATGGTTCAGAAACCAATGATATCCGTTTTGATATTCCTATCCTGAATGGTACTTACCAGGGCACAGTAGGCTGGCAGGGTTCCTTTATCCAGCCTAAGGAAACAGTAGAAACAGCTGCCGCCTTTGGCCAGGCAACCTGGAATGCCAGCAATGACACGCATATCACTGGCGGCCTGCGTTACACCCAGGACAAGCGCACCAATGTCGATGGCCGCGGCTATGGCTTCTCGGGCAAGCCTGAACTAAGCCAGGCGGCTATTACACCGAATGTCAATCCTGCTTCTGCCAACTCCAACTTTGCACCCTATTCCTTCAATGATGGCAGCTATAGCGGCAACAAGGTGACAGGCTTGCTGCGCATCTCACACGACATCGATAAAGACAATATGGTCTACGGCAGCATTTCCACTGGCTATAAATCTGGTGGCTTGCAAGATGGCGGCAAAACCTACGGACCTGAGACGCTGACCAACTTTGAACTTGGTTCCAAGAGCACTTTGCTGGGTGGCACAGTCAGGTGGAATAATGCGCTGTACTATGGCAAATTCAAGGACTTCCAGTTCAGTGCGCCAGTCACCGCACCGGATGGCACCCGCGGCTTGCAGACATCGAATGCCGATGGCGCAACGGTGTATGGTTTTGAGTCCGAGCTGGCAGCGAAACTCAGCAAGGATGACAAGTTGCAAGTCACTATTGCCATCGCCAAGGCTACGCTTGGCAACTTGATAGGCGGCTCGAATGACTATGCGCTGCCCGCATGTAAAGTGCCTGGCATCAGCAATTGCCTGGATGTATCAGGCAATACCATGCCGCATACGCCTAAGTTTTCTGCCCAGGTCTTGTACCAGCACACCTTCCATCTGAATGAAGGCACACTGACACCACGCATCAGCCTGCATTATGAGACAGAAACCTGGTTAAGCGTCTTCAATTATGGAGACGGCGACAAACAGGAAGCCTATGCCCGCGCTGATCTTGGCATGCGTTATCAAGCCACAGGCAAATCCAGCTGGTATGCAGACTTCTTTGTCCGCAATGTTGGTGACAATAAAGTCAAGACCAGCGCCATGAATGCCAATGGTCCATGGCAAGCGCAGTATCTGCCGCCGCGTACCTTTGGCGTCAATGTTGGTATTGATTTCTAAATACCAATACTGATCGCAAACTCTAAACTCAAACCTGTAAATCCCCCGGCCCACGCAAGTGGCCGGGGTTTTTCTTTATCCACCCTAAAAACAGACGTTTTAGCATTGTTTAACACAAGTGCAAATTACAAACATTGCATTATGTAAATTCACCATTAGAATGAATTCTGGCCAAGCACCACAAAGCTTCCCCTTGCCATGTATTTTTTAATAACAGGAGATCAAGATGCGAAGAATATTTATCAAATCCTTGCTTGCAGTTGCCGGGTTTTCCATGTTGGCACTGAGCCAAGTCTCTGTCGCCGCTGACAAGGGGACTGCAGATGAAGCTATAGCCCTGGTGAAACGCGCTGCAACCTACTTGAAAGAAAATGGCAAAGACAAGGCCTATGCCGAATTCAATAACCCCACCGGTCAATTTGTCGTCAAAGATTTATATGTATTTGTCTACAACACCAATGGCGACGGTATCAACCGTGCACATGGTGCCAATGCCAAGATGGTGGGTAAGAATTTACTGGAATTAAAAGATGCCGATGGCATGCCCATCGTCAAAAGCTTTCTGGATGTTGCCAACAGCAAAACCGGACACGGCTGGGTAGACTATAAATGGCCAAATCCCACCACCAAGATGATGGAACCCAAATCAACCTATATTGAACGTGTGGGTGATGTCTTGATCGGTTGCGGAATTTACAAGTAACTGTTTCTGTCTGAGGCGCAAGCATAAATGCGCCTCAGCAATCTCATCGCCATTCTCATCTGTAACTATCTCAGGCTGTTGAGATTTCACGTATCAGTAAAAAGCTGGCACCGCCTTCGCGTGGACTGCGGTAAATACCTCTGGCATTGAGTACATGGGCAGCAACTGCAGCCATTTCCCAGGCATTCACTTCTTCTGCCGTCCATTTCGGTGTAGTCAGACATGGATAGTCCTGCACCTCACCAAAGTCACGCACTGCCTGCACACGGGTTCTTACATTTTCAAGCAAATGGAAGTTTGCCCAGGCCCACAGCCATGTGTCTGTCCTGGAGGAATAAGAACCTATGAAATCTATTTTGGCGACGACAGCTGCTACGCCATCATTGGAAAAGGCCAGCTCCCCTTTTACCTGATCCCAGTCATAACGCTGATGAGAACCCAGGTCAAATTCTTGATTCAACTGCTCAGTTTTCTTTTGCAAGTCTTCATAACAGGTATCAAGAAAATTATTCCATGTAGCGAGTGCCTCTCCCTCAATCCTGTTCAGACTGGCAGAGCGTGCATCTTCATAGCAGCCGTGACACAGCAATTTGATGGGCACAAGGTCTTCATTACGTTCATTCCATTCACCCTCGGCCTGGTAATGTACGTCACATATTGCACACCAGGCATCCGGCCAGGGATTGTCAGCATCAGGGTAATCACAATGCCACTTTTGCACAGCCTGGGCTATCAAGTGCTCACATACATAAGTCGTGTGCGCCTTGCCATGCCGTGCGCATTCAAGCTCATCTGATTCTTCCAGTCCTTCATCCATATGAAATTCAGGTATTCGTTTTTGAAAACCTGAAATTAACAGGAAAAACCAGATCTGGCTATTTACTTTTTACCGGAAAAATAGGCAAGAACTCATTTATCCTGCAACTGCACACTGACAAAATCACGGTACCAATATGCACTGTCTTTCAAGGTACGCTGCTGTGTCGCATAATCCAGATAGACCAGGCCAAAGCGCTTGGCATAACCTGAGTTCCATTCAAAATTATCAAGCAGGCTCCAGTAAAAATAAGCTTGCACGTCGACACCACCAGCTATCGCATCATGCATTGCCTGAAAATGCAGTTGCAGGTACTTGATACGCTGCTCATCATGAACTTTGCCCCCCTCAAGTTTGTCGGCTACTGCCATGCCATTTTCAGTAATATAAATCGGTGGCAAGGCAGGATATTCAGCACGCAGCTTCAGCAACAAGTCTGTCATGCCGGATGGGTAAACTTCCCACCCCATGTCGCTAAAGCCCAGCTTGCCGTCCGGCTGCTTGGGTGGATTATCGGTGCTGACAAAAGCGCGGAAATAATAATTCACACCAAGAAAATCCAGGGGCTGACGGATAATATCCATGTCTTCTGCATGCACATGGAACTTGCTCATGTCCATGCGATCCAGTGCTTTTTGCGGATAAGTACCCTTGAATATTGGGTCCATGAACCATTGCACAGAGCGTGCATATTCCCATTCTGCCTGTGCTATATCAGCAGCTGAGTCGGTGGCTGGCATGGCTGGCCACTGGTTCAGCACTATGCCCAGTTTGGCCGGGCAATTGATGGCACGCATGGCTTGCAAGGCCAGGCCATGCGACAGTAAAAGATGATGCGACACTTGAATTGCCAGCGCAGTATCTGCTACACCCGGCGCAAACTGGGCATTGCCATAGCCAAGATTGGCTGTGCACCAGGGTTCATTATGGGTAGCGATGCTGGCAACGCGGTGACCAAAGCGGCGCGCTATTTCTGCCGCATATTCAGCAAAGCGCAAACAGGTATCGCGATTCAACCAGCCACCCAGATCTTGTAAGCCCTGGGGCAAATCCCAATGATACAAAGTCAAATGGGCAGCAATGCCATGTTCTTCCAGTTTATCCAGCAAGTTAGAATAAAATTCAAAACCTTTTTCATTCCAGTCACCATAACCCAACGGTTGCACACGTGACCAGGATACTGAAAAACGATAAGCCTTTAATCCCAGATCAGCGATGATGCCAACGTCCTCAGCATAGCGGTGGTAATGATCGCAAGCCACGTCACCTGTGCTGCCATCAATGATAGTGCCGGGTGTATGGGTAAAGGTATCCCAGATCGAGGGTCCACGACCATCAACATTGGCAGCTCCTTCTATCTGATAGGCACTGGTGGCAACGCCCCAGGTAAAAGCGGAGGAAAATTCAGGCATCGTTGATAGATTAGTCATGGTCTGGTTTTTGGATAAGTTCGCTTTAAGCATTCATGCTCTTTTTATATATCGCTATGCCTCGTAGCTGAGGAACTGAGCTGCTGGTCAGCCATTCTTCTTTTGCAGCTTGAGCCAAACTCAGGCGCCCAAATTCAACGAAGCATGCATTTAAACTGAAAACGTTTTCAAATCAAGATAAAAACTGATTCTTTGATCATCAATCAGGGCCAAAATCCAAATTTCAGCCTGATCACCAAAATAATCAAAATAAAGATTTTTTTTACCAATCAGATGAAAACGTTTTCACAAACCGGAATTTATCACCGGATATTTAGCCTGTCAACGTCTTGCTCTTTCAATTTATATCTTTTCCTATGAAAACATCTTGGATTAATGTGAAAAATGAAATTTTCAAAATGCCATTCCCATTATTTTTTCACAATTTATTTTGAAATCAGTTTCAACTGATTTCAAAAACTGAGTTAAAGATACTTTCTTGCGCTGACTCGCTTACAACATAAATTCAAGTCAAAAATCTTAAGCCTCATAGCTAGAAAAGCCCTGCAAACATGTATGTTTTGTGGATATTAGCTGCTCAAATCATGGGACAGTTTTTTATGTGCTTATAAAATTTTTTGTTTATGGCGTGCGTCACATTAAAAATTCATGCTATTCTGCGCTTGAAAAGGTTTTCATAAATAGAACTGAATACTGATTCCATTAAAACTCAATTACAAAATTAACGAGACAGCCTGCCAACTCCTTTGTCAGTAAGTTTTAGCCAAATCGTCTATAAGAATAATTTGGCATAAGCAGACCTGCGAGTGAGCGTCAAAAAACTATGCATCGCATACATTGGGGCGATGAAATAATTAAGACCAGCAGGCATGCCGCCCACTTGAAAAGAAGCGTGCAGCCCATGATTACTGAAACAGAAATCAATATTCCCCCGGCAAAGCCCGTCCGGAAATCCCCGTTGTTCTGGGTGCCAACGACCTACTTTACGATGGCACTGGCATATATGATGCTGACTAATGTCAGCGCCATCATGTTCAAGAACATGGGCATGGACAATGGCAAGGCCGCTGAATATGCGAGTTACCTTATCCTCGCCTATACCATCAAGCCCTTGTTCGCTTCTTTTGTAGAAATGTACAAGACCAAGAAATTCTTTGTCATCTGCACGCAGTTGATTATTGCTGTCGGTTTTGTCGGCGTCACCCTGGTCATGTCCTTGCCCAACTACATGCTGATACTGATGAGCCTGTTCTGGATCATTTCATTCCTCGGCGCTACCCAAGACATTGCTGCAGATGGTGTATACGTCACCTCGCTTGATAGTAAGGCGCAGTCACTATATTGCGGTATCCAGAGCCTGAGCTGGAATATAGGCCCCATCGTTGCGGCAGGTGGACTGGTTTATTTAAGTGGCAAACTGCATACTGATTTTTTTCATCATGACCCCAAGGTTTTCGGCGCTGACTGGATGGATGCCTGGCGCGTCATCTTCCTGATTGTGGCAGGCATCATCGCCCTCATGGCAGCCTGGCATTTACGTACCATGCCTGATGGTGCGAAGGCAGAAAACACACCAACCAATGTCAGCGAAGCCCTGTTCATCTTGCGCGATTCTTTCGTCACTTTTTTCCAGAAACGCGATGTCTGGCTGATGATAGGCTTTGCCTTCCTGTTCCGTCTCAGCATAGGATTTCTCGAAAAAATCGGCCCCTTCTTCATGGTTGATCCTGTCGCCAAAGGTGGTCTGGGCTTGTCGAATGAAATGCTGGGTCTGACCTATGGCACTTACGGACTGATCGCCGTGTTACTGGGCTCTTTATTGGGTGGCTGGTTTGTCGCCAAACGTGGCTTGCAACCTACCCTGTTCATCCTTTGCTGCGCCGTGAACATACCCAACGCCAGCTTTCTGGTGATGAGCATCTTCCAGCCAGAAAGCCTGTGGCTGATCACCGCCGGTGTTGCCATCGAAAAATTCTTTTTCGGCTTTGGCTCAGTCGGCTTCATGATCTACCTGATGCAGCAGTTAGCCCCTGGCAAATACACCACGACACACTATGCCTTCGGTACCGGTCTCATGGGCCTGTGCATGATGGTCACAG
Source organism: Undibacterium sp. FW305-107 (assembly GCF_058788535.1). NCBI lineage: Bacteria > Pseudomonadati > Pseudomonadota > Betaproteobacteria > Burkholderiales > Oxalobacteraceae > Undibacterium > Undibacterium sp. FW305-107. The sequence continues at coordinate 529,175 of NZ_JBYTAV010000003.1, read as the reverse complement.
GCGTCATCAGCGGCCATTTACAGCAATTGCTGGGCTATACAAATTATTTCATCTTCGTCATGCTGGCTACTATCCCCTCTTTTGCGGTATGCTGGTTTGCGCCTTTCCATCAAAAGGAAGAGTCACCAGGATCCTGAAATGATCAGCACACAATAAAATAAAAGCGGCTCGTCCCAACCGTTCACGCTTTAACGTAACAAGTCCCCCACTTTCAATGCCGCCTCGTGCGGCATTTACTTTTGCGGGCTGTGGATAAAGTGAACAAATTCATTTTATATAGACTCTTCACCAGTATCAAAGAAATATAAATCAAGGTCGCGTTGGTGTTGCCGTTGATCTTGGTGTTGCCGTTGCTTTTGAAGTTCGCAGTTCCCATGTGTCGATGCCTTTGCTGCATGACAGAAAATGGAAATAGAAAGTCCGATGTTCGAGCGTAGCGAGTTTTCGGACTTTCCCATTTTTTGTCATGCAGCAAAGGGAACCCCACAGGGGCAGCGACGCCTGGGTCGCCTTTTTGGCACAACTTTTTGGCGAAGCAAAAAGGTGTGTAGCTGCCGGTCTACCACCGGCCTGCAATCGCAAATTACGTATACGGATTTTAAAATCTAATCCATAAACTCCCTCAAGCCTGAAATTAATAGACCTCTCGGTACACTAATAACGCCACTGGATTCCAGCCAAAAACACGCTGGAATGACGCTATATAGATTGCCGTTATGCACTGATCAATCTACCCACCAAAGCCAGGCACCCTCCAACTTCATATCAGAGCGATTTGACGAATAGCATAAAACTACAGTAAATCCTCAGTGCCTCAATAAAGAATCTACGCCAAACATAAATACACAAGGCTTTGATATAAGCAAACCGCATATACCCCAACAATTTCCCAAACTATGGCTATACTATCCCCATACTTGCCACTTTGACCTCAAAATAGCCTTACCCAAATGCAAGTAAACCATTTTCCAACTATGCTTAGTTGGAAAAATTCCTTAGCCTCAGGAGATGAAATAGCTAGCATAGCTGCCTCATAAACAAATGCTAAACCTGTTGCACCCCTATTGTATGCACCCAGGAGCACACTAAGATGACAAAACAAACTGATCCCGCAGTACTTGCGTTGATTGGCAATACGCCCATGGTCAAGGTTACCCGCTTTGACACAGGGCCATGTGAATTATTCCTCAAACTGGAATCACAAAACCCTGGCGGCTCCATCAAGGACCGCATAGGCAGGTCAATGATAGAAACTGCAGAACGTGAAGGCCGCCTGCAGGCAGGCGGTACCGTAATCGAGGCAACGGCTGGTAATACCGGCCTGGGCCTGGCACTGGTGGCGCGTGCCAAGGGTTACCGCGTGGTGCTGGTGGTACCGGACAAGATGTCCACAGAAAAAATCCTGCACTTGAAAGCCATGGGTGCAGAAGTCCACATCACACGCTCTGATGTCGGTAAAGGGCATCCAGAGTATTACCAGGACTATGCTGCACGCCTGGCCAGGGAAATACCCGGCTCCTACTTTGCCGACCAGTTCAACAATCCAGCCAACCCGCTCGCGCATGAAACCACGACAGGACCAGAAATCTGGGCACAGACTGACCACAAAGTCGATGCCATCGTCGTCGGCGTAGGTTCTGGCGGTACGCTGACGGGCCTGACGCGTTATTTCAACAAAGTCCAGCCCGAGCTGGAATTTGTACTGGCCGATCCAAAAGGCTCGATATTGACTGAGTACGTAGAGACAGGCAATATCAATGAAGTCAGCGGCTCATGGGCAGTCGAGGGCATAGGTGAAGACTTCATCCCCGGCATTGCCGACCTCAGCGCTGTAAAGCACGCCTATACCATCGACGATGCTGAAAGCTTTGGCACGGCACGTGAACTGCTGCGCGCCGAAGGCATACTGGCAGGTTCTTCCACCGGCACCCTGCTGGCCGCAGCACTGCGCTATTGCCGCGCCCAGACTACGCCCAAACGCGTAGTCACCTTTGTCTGCGACACTGGCACACGCTATCTGTCCAAGGTATATAACGATAACTGGATGACAGACCAGGGCTTGCTCAAGCGTAAAAACTACAACGATCTGCGCGATATCATCAGCCGCCGCTTCGATGAAGGTGGCGTCATCAGCGTTAATGCCAGCGACACCCTGATGGTGGCGTTCAACCGCATGCGCAGTGCCGATATCTCGCAATTGCCTGTCATACGCGATGGCGCGATTATCGGTATCATTGATGAATCAGACCTGCTGTTGAAAGTATCTGCCGATGCCAGCCTGTTCCGCAGTGCCGTAGAAGACACCATGACCAGCCAGATAGAAACCCTGGCACCGGATGCCAGCATCGCCGCATTGCGCAGCACACTGGACCGAGGTCTGGTCGCCATCATTGCAGCCAACAAACCGGAAAAGCAGTTTTATGGCCTGATTACCCGCTTTGATCTTCTTAACCATATGCGCAGGACACTTTCATGAGCTATCCCGAATACAAGAAGCCTACTCATCCGCAAGCCTTTGGCACGCGTGTCATCCACGCCGGGCAATTCCCCGATCCGGTTACGGGCGCCATCATGCCGCCTATCTATGCGACATCCACCTTCGTCCAGGATAGCCCTGGCGTACACAAGGGCCTCGATTATGGCCGCTCACACAATCCCACCCGTTGGGCGCTGGAGCGTGCAGTAGCTGACCTTGAAGGCGGCGCGCAGGCATTTGCCTTTGCCTCCGGTCTGGCAGCGATTGCCACAGTGCTGGAAATCGTCGACAGCGGCGCCCATATCATCGCCGGTGACGATATGTACGGTGGCAGCTATCGTCTGTTTGAACGCGTACGCAAACGCAGCGCTGGCCTGCAGTTCACGTATGTGGACATGACCAAGCCAGAAGAAGTACTGGCTGCGATACGCCCCGACACCAAAATGCTGTGGGTAGAAACACCGACCAACCCCATGCTGAAACTGGCCGATTTGCGGGCGATTGCAAAAATCTGCCGCGAGCACAATATCATCGCCGTAGCTGACAATACTTTTGCCAGCCCCAAAGTGCAGCGTCCGCTAGAACTGGGTTTTGATATCGTCGTCCACTCAATGACCAAATACCTGAATGGTCACTCCGATATCATCGGTGGTATCGCTATCGTTGGTGGCGAAGCCCATCAGGCAGACTGGCGCGAGCGTCTGGGCTTCTTGCAAAACTCTGTTGGTGCAATAGCCAGTCCCTTCGACAGCTTCCTCGCCCTGCGCGGCATCAAGACACTCAACATCCGTGTTGAACGCCATAACTCGAATGGCCTGGACCTGGCACGCTGGCTGGAAAAGCAGCCCAAGGTCAGGAAAGTGTATTACCCTGGCCTGGAAAGCCACCCGCAACATGAGCTGGCCAAACAACAGATGGATGGCTTTGGCGGCATCATTTCCATAGAGCTTGATACTGACCTCGCAGGCGCACGCCGCTTCCTCGAACGTTGCGAAGTATTCGCCCTGGCCGAAAGCCTGGGTGGCGTAGAAAGCCTGATAGAACATCCAGCCATCATGACGCATGCAACGATCCCGGCAGAACAAAGGGCCAAGCTGGGTATCACCGATTCATTCATACGCCTGTCGGTAGGCATAGAAGATGTGGAAGATTTGAGGCAGGATTTGCAGTCTGCGCTAGATGCGGTTTGATTAAAAAGTAGTTCACAAGCCCGGCATAAATAACCGGGCTTATATTGTTTTACTCGCGATACCAATCCGGCAGAAGGCTCTTGCTACCGCTGACTAACTGATACTTGCCTTTGGCTTCATCAAAGCGATACGCCATGCTTGAACGCGGTGTACTGGGGATGACTTCATAAGTTGTATAAGACTCACCACCATCACCATTGCTGGTGGTTTCTACCGGTGTAATTTCACGGTACTCAACCATCCTTGCATTTGAACTCAATACGATTTCACCAGGTGTAGTTTTGCCTGGCTTGATCTGTAATTTGACTTTGATATCCAGACAATTCCCGGACTTCCCGTCCCTGTCATTCAGACGTAGGCGTTCCGGTTTACCTAAGCCCTTCTTCATGCGCGCAAGACAATCTGCATTATTGAAGGCATTCATGGAAGATAAAAAATCTTCATTTTCAGCAAGCATGCTGATGAGCTGATGTTGACCCAATTTGTACAACCTGGTCCACGTACTTTTTTCCTGATGCTGGTAGCCACCATATTCAAGCAGTAGCCCTTGCGTGGATGTCGCCAGATCGACGAGTTTGATCAGCTTGACTTCATGTTTGGGTAGCAGGGTATCAATCTCATCCTGCCTGGCTTCGAGCAACCATTTTTTACCATCGCGCTTGAACCAGTAGGCAGCTAGTACGTCGCGACTGACCTGATCGACACTGGTCGGTGTCGCCTTGACCAGCATCATTGCCCTGTCTTCAGCTAGTTTAAAAACCTTTATCGGCTCCAGCTCCATGCCTTTCTTTGAGATGTCTCCATCCCGAATTTTCAATATGGGTGGTTTGACGATGGAGTTTTCCCCCTCTTTTTGCCAACCTTTGAAAACCAGCTTCATCAGTGCATCAGGTTCAAGAGTATCGACATATTCTGTTTTGGAACAGGCTGTCACAAAAAAGAGCATGGACAATAGTATGCATCGCAAGAAATAAGACACTGACACCATCCCAGGCAAAGAAAGCGACAATTCTAGCCCAGGGGTTTTATTGCATACAGGCGCTTCACGTCTGCTTACAATTTTGCAACAAGGAAATTCAGGCGGCAATGAAAGTAGCATTGCGCCGTTGCCAGAATGGCTGATCAGCCCAGCGCTGTTCCTGCTGGTACCAGACTTGCAGATGATGCAGGTAAGCTGCCTGGATGGAGTTCAGTTCAGCTACATAGCCAGCTTGTGCATCACCATCATAATGAGACACAGCCTCCGCTGCTGCCAGCCCTGTGTACAGGGCATTGAAAATACCCTGTGAAGACAGCGGATCAAAACTCAATGCAGCGTCCCCAATGGCCAGCCAGTTGGAACCGGCAAATTGTTCCAGCACTGCAGTGTGGGCAGCACAATATCCATGCTGCTGTCCTGGTACAAAACCATATTCATCAAGACAGGCTGACAATTGCGTATTCTGGCGCAAACGCTGCAACAGCCCTTGCTGACGATTGCAGGCTGCCGCTGCTGGTAAATCGGCATCGGTGTAGAACGCTACAATGCGGCCCTGACCTGGCAGGGATGAGCTATACCACCAGCCGCCTGCCTCGGCACTGATGTGGCTGGAGCCTGCAATATTCTCAGTGTCCCTGCCGACCAGCCAGCTGCACACCAGTTTATCTGTGGCTTTGCGGGCTATGCCCAGTTGCCGGGTCAGTAGTGATTTTCTGCCGCTGGCGTCGATCAGCATTTTGGTTTCTATGTGCACCATCCTGTCCTGCACAGAGATGACTGCATCCCAATATTCAGGATTGTTTTTTGCCGGTGCGAAAGAAAGCAGCTTGCTTTGTCTCAGCAAAGCTGCGCCACGCTCTTGCGCAACATCCTGCAACCAGCAATCAAAACGATGACGATCGAGATACCAGCCATGGCCATCAAGATTGCGCATGGCATCCTGCTCTATCGCCAGATCACTGCCCCAGCGACTGACATTCAAATGCGCAGGCTGATGGCCTTGCTGCAAAAATGCTTCATACAAACCCATGTCAGCCAGCAGCTTACCGGCTGCGGCTGGCAGGGATTCACCTATGCGCATGACTGCTGGCGGCGATGCTTCCAGCATCACCACTTTTTGAAACGGTGCCAGGTTCAGGGCAAAGGCAGAGCCCGCAGCCCCTGTCCCTAAGACCAATGCATCTATCTGCAATCTAGCCATGCTAGCGATGCAAACCCCGCGGGAAGCGTCGTACTTTTTCTATCGTCATGATATCGACAGATTCAGCATTCGTCACTTCTGCTGCCCCTACCATGGCATGCTCATCATGTTGCGCATGCTTGGTATTTGGTGCAGGCATGTTTGCTATAGGGATGTGTTGGTCTTCCACCTCAAACTCAGCAGGGAAGTGTTGATGATCACTCGGCCCGGGATGCACTTCAACCACACCGAGATGATCAAAATGATGAATCATATTATTGATCTGGTCGGTATAACTGGTACTGCCCAGCGGGTTGATCCAGGATGCGCGATTGGCAAATGCGGCCAGCCTTTCACCCAGCGGCTTTTTCTCATCCATGACGACAGCATAGTTTTGCTTGGTCAAAACCTGATTAGGCACACGGGCTGGCCAGAAGCTCGGCACATAAGGGTCATACGACTTATCGTAACCCGAGCGGCAGCTTGCCGTATCGGTCTGCCATGGCACCGCCATCCAGCGGGTAATGCCGCCAGCCTGCTGGCCGTACAAGGGACCATTAGGTATGGTAACGCCATCGCTGGTCAGTATCTCACCCAGGCCAGGTGCAATCCAGCCATCGACGGCATGAGCAAAGCGGAACGGTGCCATATACATGGTGCTGGCACGCACTGGCCAGGTCATTTCGCAACCGGGGTGGAAGGCATCCGCCAGGCAAAAATCCAGTGCTGCCTGGGTCAGGGTATCGCCTTGCTGCTCCAGTGGCACCTGGTCTATGCGTTCGGCATGTTTGCGATCAGGGTCGTAGTCTTCGACAAAATTACCTTCTGCCCACTCCATCAGCATGGCCAGTTGCGTTGCCGTCGGCGAGGCATTTTGCCTTGGTGTTTGCGCAGCGGGGATAGCCATGGCATCACCATACAACCACGGCCAGGGTTTGGGTGACCAGGCATCGACTTCATAGTTACGGAACTGATTGGCGATGGTGCGACGCAATTCTACGTAGGCAGTGTTATTGCTGGCCAGGCGCGACAGAGCCTGTGCACTCGTCAGGTCAACCATCCCATTCCAGCCAAATCCTGCATTGAAGCCAGCATTTACCCATTGCAAGCCGTTCAGGCGCTCAAACAAAGGCAGGATGTCGAAAGTAAAACTGGGGCGTTTTGGCTTGGGCAAAGTACCAGCAGTGATGGCGACATCGCGCATCAAATCCCACATGGTACGCACCGATTTTCTTTGTGGCGCATAGTTGGGTGGCGCAACCACAACCCAGGAAGGCTCTACCATCAATTCCAGACCTTCATAGACAACCTTGGCATTGATGGGGCCATCAGAAGTATCATCATGCCAGCCTTCATTATTGGCAAAGGTGATGGCGCGGCTATTATCGTAAGAGGCGGAAACACCATGTCCACCCAGCACAATCAGCCTGCCTTGCTCATCAGTAAATGCCTCACCGAGATACACAGGCTTGCCCATGAATTTGCCATCATCAAAACGCTGCGGCTTGGCTTTTTTGCCGCTGACTTTTCTTTGCTTGGGCGTGATGGACAGCATGCCTCTGTCCGGCACAGCCGCATTGCGCAAGGTAGTTTGCGGGGCAGATGCAGCTTCAGGTATATCCAGCGCCAGCTGGAAGCCATACCAGGCAGACTTGGTATTGGCCAGTTGCACCTGCCACTCTACCTTGGCATTGTCGGCATTGAGTTCCTTGACGATCTCGCCCTTGGCATTCACACCATAGACACGGAACCTGGCTCCCTGGCGCTTGAGTTTTTTGTGGGCGTCGCGGTAGTAACCTGGTGCCTCTGGTTTTGGATAAGGCACTTCCGGCCCCAAAAACCATTCCTTCTCACTGGTGCCTACACGCGCCACACCTATGGAGGGGTAAATCACTGCCTTGACGATGCAAGTGTCTTTGACGACTGGTTCTGCTTTTGCCTGCGCTACCGAGTGAAAGGGACAGCCTGCAGTCGGGGAGCGCGGTTCACGCGGGTCTTGCAGGCTTTGTCCATTGGCTTCATGTCTGGCATCTGCGCCTGCTGCATACACGACTTTGCGCGCCTCGGCGATAGAACCCACCGGCGCCTGTGCTGGCGGCACACGCCAGATATTGAAAGCCAGGCCTTGGCCATATTCAGACTGGCCACGCACGCTGATATCCTGCTGCGGCAAGATCAGAGTGGCTACATGGATGAAAGGGCTTTCTGATTCCGGCCATTCCACCGTTGCCTCATCCAGCGGCATGGTCTTGGGATTGGTACGCAGTTGCACCATGAAGCGGAACTGGTATTCACGCTTGGCCAGACGGTTGCACATGTCGACTGCCAGATAATCGCGCTCATCATTTGGCACATTCTCTGGCGGCGTGACAGGCTCCAGGCGGTATTTGACGTATTCTTTCTTTCCAGCCTGGAAAGGCAGGATGGCCCAGTAAGTCGTGGTCAGGGTACTACCCTCGACCTTTTCCATCTGGTCCAGTATTTTTGCAGTCTTGGGATGTTTTTTCAGATAGCCGGGATAGTCCTGTGCGACCACACCAGCATAAGTAAACTCCACCATCTCCTTGGCGTTATCGACAAAGAAGACCGGGAAGTTTTGCATGATGAAGTCAGCCGTGTCGCCATCATCACCCAGTGCCTTGGGGCCAGGCACGCCAAACAGTTTGATACCTATGCCCAGAGTTGAATACAGGTCAGGTGAAGTCGGCGTCGTATCGCTGGAAAACCTGACCCAGGCATCCAGGCTGTCATGCGCAAAAACGCCGACCTTGAGTTTGGCAGGTATTTTCTTTTCCATCACCAGTCTGGCGCTGGCAACCCCATGCAATTTGCGGAACACCGCACGCTCCGCCGGACGCTGGCCCAGTTTGATGCGGTTTCCTTGCGCTATCCCGACGAACATTTCGGTCAAACGCTCAGGTGCCTGATTGGCCTGGTCAAAACATGGCGGAATGGGGTCTTGATCTTTGCTCATACACTGTCTCCCTTTTTGTACTGAATGCGGACTTTGGCTTTGGCTGGTGCGCACGTTGACACGGACATTTGCCGGACGCACATAGCAAGCGAGTCCAGCAAACATGAAAATCAGGAATGCAGGATGATTATTTGATAATATTGAATTTTCGTCAAGTTCAGATGGCCGCAGATGTGCACTTTTGACAAAACTTGACGATGTTGGTTTGGGGCATTAGCTCAAAACGCCCCAAACTAAAGATGCAGGAAAAACTATTTCGCCCCGACTTCACCCGTCATCAGACGATTGAAATAGACCGTACCCTGTCCTTTGCGCAAACCATACAATTGCGCCGGGCGATTACTGCCGAGACGCCATTTGCCGGGTAACTCTTCGAGGAAGTCACCTTCCCTGATGCGCTTGCGAAACGCGCTCTTGTCTACCAGGCGCCCGAGCAAAATCTGGTACACGCGCTGCAGTTCTGACAGCGTGAATTCTTCCGGCAACAAATGCGCAGGCAGGGACGTGTATTCCACCTTGTTGCGCAGGCGCTGGACTGCAACATCCAGTATCTGCGCATGGTCAAAAGCCAGCTTGGGCAGACCCTCGTCCGACTCAACCGGACACCAGCGCACGGCATCTGCATTGCCGCCATGGCTGAGTGTAATACGGTCAGACGAAATCAGGGCGAAATAAGCAAAGGTGGTAGACCAGCCACGCGGATCACGGTTGCGGCTGCCGAAACCCTGCAATTGCTCAAGATATGGTGCCTCGACCCCTGTCTTTTCCTTGAGCTTGCGCAGGGCTGCACCATCCAGGTCTATATCATTGTGGATATCAATAAAGCCGCCAGGCAAACTCCATTGCCCCTTGCAAGGATGATCACCTCGCTTGACCAGTAAGACTTGCAAGGCCTGATCCCTGATCGTGAAAATCACCAGATCTACACTGGTCAAGGGAACATCATAGTCATGGATATTGTAATTGAGCAGAAATTCTTTTTCGCTTTGCTTAGCAGTCGCCATGCTTTTCCCCTGAGTATTCAATACCACCATTGTAAGCGATAGCAGCATTTAGTACAAATCCGTCACTAAGTTCGTAAATATTTAAAACTAACTTAGTTGATATTTACAACAAAGTATCTTATATTACGGTCAGAGCGAAACAAAACCGAGAACGACATGGAACTCAATAACTACGGCGCAGGCGTCTTTGGCATCAAAAACTTTATCACTGAAGAAGAATGCGAACGCATGATCTTTACCAGTGAACAGATGGGCTATGAAGAAGCCATGATACAGACTGGCACAGGCATGCGCATGTACAAAGATGTGCGCAATAATGACCGCGTTATCTTTGATGACAAAGTCCTGGCAGCTGCCATATTTGAAAGAGCAAAACTGTTCCTGCCTGCAGAATTGAAGGAATGGACTCTGCTGGGCCTGAATGAACGTTTTCGCTTTTACCGGTATGAAGAAGGCCAATACTTCAAATGGCACAAGGATGGAAACTATGCCCGCACAAAAGACGAAGTCAGCTTTTTAACCCTGCTGATCTATCTCAATGGCGACTACACGGGCGGCAGCACTTCATTTCGCTGGGAAACCATACAGCCAGAAAAAGGCATGGCGCTGGTTTTCCCGCATATGATGTTGCACCAGGGGGCGCCTGTGGAAAGCGGCGTCAAATATGTCTTGCGTACGGATGTCATGTACCGTAACACTGCGACTACAGATGCACCTGCAGCATAATGGCGGTCGCATGGAAGTTCATGACCATGGCTCAGGCGTGCATAGCATCAAAGGCTTTTTGACTGAAGAAGAATGCAGGCACATGATAGCTTGCAGCGAACAGATGCAATATGAAAAAGCTGCTATACAGATCGAAACTGGGATAAGCGGGAAAGATCTGGTACGCAATAATGACCGCATCACTTTCGACGACACCGCGCTTGCAGCTTCGATTTTTGAACGTGCCCGCATGGTGTTGCCAGCTCAATTAAAGGAATGGACTTTATCAGGTCTGAATGAGCGTTTCCGTTTTTATCGCTACGAAGCTGGTCAGTATTTCAAATGGCATCATGATCTCAATTTCAAAAGATCAGAAACTGAGAGCAGCTTCTTTACCTTGCTGATTTACCTGAATGCCGATTATGTTGGCGGCCATACTGCATTCCGCTTTGCCGACATCAAACCTGAGCCTGGTATGGCACTGCTATTTCCTCACTTGATACCGCATCAGGGCACAGCTATCGATGCCGGTATTAAATATGTCTTGCGTACGGATGTCATGTATAAACTGATTCCTTTACAAGAAGACCTGATCATTCAATGACTTCTTACTCACAACTGATAGCGCTGTCGCAGCAATTGCAGCATCGCCACATTCAACTGCCAGGCATCTGATACAACCTGATTAGTATACGGCAGACTTGGCGTATAAGGTGAAGGGCCAAACTCCGGCGTCAATGTGATCTGCTGGTTGCCCGAAGCGCGTTGCTGACTGATGATGGTATCCCACCAAAGCAGATGCTGTTGCAAGGCCGCTGCATGTTCAGGTGCGCGGAAATCATTGACTTGTGGTCCCTGGCTATGGCCTACGCGGGCGTGGATATGGCGCACATGAGGAAATACTTTTTCCAGTATTTGCGCCTGATCTTCCAGTAGCGATTCACAGGCACAGCACCAGTGTGAGAGGTCTGCATTGAGTTGCAATTGTGGGCGCCGTTCCAAATAGGGTAAGAGCAACATGGGATGACCACTGAAGCGGCTGCGGTGGATTTCATGGACGATGGCGACACCAGTTTCATTCGCTATCTCATCAGCCAGATCCAGCAATTCATTGTTTTGTGCCTGGCTATAAAAATCTTTGCCGGTATGGGTATTCACGAACAGGGGCATTGCGGTGCAGGCATTGCGTAACAAGTCACCCAGCGCTTGCTTGTGCACGGCAAAATCACTGTGGAAAACCGTCTCCCATTGCTGGGCGATGAGCTTAAGACCTGCTACAGCAATTGCATTGGTCCACGCATCGCGTTCAGCCACGTCCATGGGCAGGGACATTTCTATGCCATCAAAACCGGCTTCCAGCACCTTGCCAATGAAAGCTTCACGGCTCAGGTGAGCACTGCCCCAGTGCGGGGCGAAAATCAATACTTCAGAATTCATCATTAGCTACTTAAATAAAACCACGGACAGGGAAACTGGCATCGCGCTGTATCCAGTTTTGTGGCGAATAATTGGTCGTTCCATCGGTCACATGCAGGGTGTAGGCATGGCGTGAAACTGCCGAGCGATTCGGTGCGCTGTAATGTGGCAGCAGCCCATGGAAGCATACCAGGCTACCCGCCTTGACTTCCAGTGGAATAGCCGTGCTGTCATCTGGCCAGGGCGTGCTGTCGAGTTTTTCTACGCGCACCTGATCGCCTTCACGTACGAAGCGTTCACGCATGGGCGTGCGATGGCCGCCCGGTTCTGCCCACATGCAGCCATTTTCCAGTGTCGCGTCTTCCAGCGCAAACCAGAAGGTGGTGACGCTGACAGGATCGGTTTCAAAATAAGTTGCGTCCTGGTGCCAGCGCACTTCACCGCCTATGCCAGGCTGCTTGAAGATATACATGGACTGGTAAATCTGTGGCTGTTGCAAACCCAGTTGCTCAGCGACCTTTGCCAAAGCGATGCCACGCGAAAACGCGCTGAAGACCGGATCAAGATCATGTATCGCATGGCCTATCTTGTTGATGGACAGAGACTTGGCCTGACGCAAATTGCCTTGCTCATCAAAGGCTTCTTCTTCAAAAAAACAACTGATGTTGTTGGCCGAATTCAGGAAGTAATGATCGACCTTCTTTTCTTGTTCCTTGGTGGTGAAGATGGATTTGGAGGAAGCCGGATCAAATTCATCGACGATCTTTGCTGCACGCTCGCGCAAGGCAGCGATTTCATCGGCATTTTTGAAATTGGGGACAACGACGTAACCGTCTTGTTGAAATTGAACGATTTGTTCTTTGCTGAGCATGCTGACTCCTGGCTGTATATGCGGGGGAAGCAAAAGCCCATCACTTTTTTTAGGCTTCAGCTTGATATGCGTCAAGTGTAGCTAAATTAGCTTGTCTTCCACAATACCAACAATAGTTGACAGATTGTCGCCAATTTGAAGACAATAGGAAGATGGATCAACTCAAAGCAATGGAAATCTTTGTCGAAGTAGCAAGGCAGCGCAGTTTTAGTGCGGCCGGACGTCATCTGGGCATCAGCCGGGCCATGGTCAGCAAGCACATCATGCAACTCGAAACTGAACTGGGCGCACGCCTGCTGCACAGATCAACCCGCGAAGTCAGTCTGACCGAACTTGGGCAGGCTTATCTGGAACCATGCAGCACCAGTGTGGAACATGCACGGCAGGCGCGGCTGGTGGTCACTCAGGCAGGCAATGAGCTGGCTGGAGGCATACGCATACAGGCACCGAATAGCTTTGGCAGTGAGTGGCTGGCCGATGCCCTGGCCCGCTTTACCTTGCTACACCCCATGCTGCAACCCACCCTGCATGTGGATGACAATCTGCTGGACCCGTTCAAGCATGGCTTTGACCTCAGCATACGAGTAGGTGGTATACCTGACAGCCCCGGCTTGCACGCACGCAGGCTGGCCCCATGCCGCGGCCTGCTGTGCGCCAGCCCGGCATATCTGGCAGAGCACGGTATGCCAGCCCACCCGACAGAATTGAACCGGCACCGCTGTCTGCACTTCAGCCACCTTACCCAGGGCAATACCTGGCATTTTGAGCGTGCTGGCGTAAGCCTGGCGGTGGATATCACTCCCGGCTTTGCCTCAAACAATGGCAAGGTCTTGCACCAGGCGGCCCTGCGTGGCTTGGGTATAGTCTACGACACGACTTTTCTGGCATGGCGTGATTTAATTGAAGGTCGGCTGGTAACAGTTTTACCAGATTGGACCTTGCCACTGAATGACTTCACCGCGCTTTACCCGGCCACCCGCAAGGTCAGCCCCAAGGTGCGGGCGCTTATTGATTTTCTGGTGGAAGAGTATCAGCCTGTGCCGGAATGGGATAAGGCCTTGCTGGCTGCGGGGCTCTTGTAGAATAGCGTATTGATCAAAGCAAAAGGCTATATGGAATCAGGTTATTGGAAGCTCGCGCACTGGAAAAAGATTCCAATCTATGCACATTGGACTATCCTGCTTTGGTTTCCCTGGGCTTTGATACAGGGAATGAAATTAGTCTGGTTATTTCCTACATTTCTGGCATTCGTCACCATACTGCTATTCCATGAATTTGGTCATGCGATTGCTGCAAGATACACAGACACCAGGGTTCATGCCATCAAACTATTCTTGATGCATGGTGAATGCAGCCATGAGGCACCGTATTATGAATCAGAGGATATTTTAATTGCCTGGGGAGGCGTACTTGGGCAGTTGCTACTCCTGTTGTCGACGGTAATCGTGCAATATCTGTTGTTCCATTTCTCACCCATGTGGATGTTTCAATTGTCCCCGGTGTTCGATGTGTTGACCAAAACCAATCTGATCATCATCGCCTTCAATTTAATCCCGGTGAAACCTTTGGATGGCGTGGTCGCGTGGCGCATCATCCCTTTCGTTTTACTGAAAATCCGCACGAGGAAAGCGGGCATCTTGTCCAGATTTGCCAAACGCCAGCAACCATCTGAAAACAAAACTGAAGAGCAAGATGCAGACAAGATAGCTCAGGATTTATTTGACCGGCTTAAAAAGTAAGCTGTATTTCATCTACATTTCTGAAACCAGCCTGCCCAGGGTTTTGATACCCTGCTCCATCTCACGCCCCCATGGCCGCCCTATATTCATGCGCAGATAATTTGCGTATTTTCCCGAACCAGAAAACAGGCTGCCCGGCGTAAACGCTATGCCCTTTTCTACTGCCTGGCGCAGCAGAGCCAGACTATCTACATGCTCAGGCATTTCCAGCCATAACCACCAACCACCTGCAGGGCTGATGACTTGCGTGCCGAATGGGAAATAGCGCGCTATGGCTGCAGTCGCCAATGGGATATTGGCAGCGAGACGTTCGCGTAACTTGCGCAGGTGAGATGGCAAGGCGCCCGACTGTATAAACTCAGCCAATACCGCCTGCTCAAACAAGGGCGTGATCAAGGAAGCGCTGAGCTTCAATGAATTGATCCTGGCCTGATAACGCCCACCCGCTATCCAGCCTATGCGAAATGCCGGTGCCAGGCTTTTACTACAAGAGCCGCAATAGATGACCCTGCCCTGCTTGTCCCAGGCCTTGATGGCTTGCGGCCTTTCCTGCTGATGCGAAAGATCGCCAAAGACATCGTCTTCGATCAATGCCAGATCATATTGTTCAACCAGGCGCAACAGGCGTTTCTTGTTTTTATCCGGCATGGCACAACCAAGGGGATTCTGGAAATTCGGCATGGCGACGATGGCACGTACCGTACCCTGGTGTTCGAGCGCATATTCCAGCGCTTCCAGGCTGATGCCCTGGCCTGGCACACAGGGGATTTCTATGGCCTTGATACCCAGGTTTTCCAACATTTGCAGCAAACCAAAATACACGGGCGACTCAACAATGACAGCATCGCCTGGCTGGGCAACCGCACGCAAGGCCACGCTCAAGGCTTCTGTACTGCCATTAGTGATGAGCAAATCGTTGGCCTGCAAATCCATGCCTGCGTTTTTTAGCCACTGTATCAGGCTGGTTTTCAGGGCTGGCAAACCAGTACCACCAGGATAGACACCGATCAGCATGGGATCTTGCCGCAGCAGGCGCTGGGCGATTTTGGCCAGGGCATCACAGGGATACCATTCTGGCGCAGCGCTGGCGAGATGTAGCCCCAGATGCAGGGGTTGCGCTGTCAAAGAATACAGTTCAGTCATCCTGTGCTGCAGGGACATGAGCTTGTCGTATTCAACTGCTCGCGCAGCCTGACTGGTTTTTTTCTGCGTAATTGCACTTGTCGTTTGCCGGGATTTCCAGTCAGCGACATAGATACCAGACTTATTGCGCGCTTCTACCAGGCCCTGGCTTTCAAGATAACGGTAACAGCGTATTGCAGTAGAAACACTGACATGCTGCGTCTCTGCAATCAGGCGTACCGATGGCAAACGCTCCCCTACCTGATAGCGGCTGGCCCGGATGTCTGCGCCGATGGCGTCTGCCAGTTGTCTGTAACTGTGCTGCATAACAGATACCTTAAATGTGAATCTGTATAGCATAAGACAGACAGGCACTGTAAGTAAATGCCGGCCTGCACTGAACTAGACTAGATACATGAATACACCACACTCTCCCCCTCTCCTTGCCCCGGCAAATGCCATCAAGCCGGGTTTTGCCGCTACGGCGGCAGATTTTTTTCCTGCGGTGCTGGCTGGTTTGATTGCTGTACTGATCTCGTATGCCGGGCCCATGCTGCTGGTCTTGCAGGCAGCACAAAGCGCAAAACTGACCACAGCGCAGACCAGCTCGTGGATATGGGCGATCTCGATAGGTTCGGGCCTGGTGGGCGTATGGATGAGCTGGCGGCACAAGATACCGGTGATCTGTGCCTGGAACACGCCCGGTGCTGCCTTGCTGGTGACGGGTCTGGCGACGGTGCCTTATCACCAGGCCATAGGTGCCTACCTGGTTGCGGCAGCAGCGATATGGCTGATAGGCATTACCGGTATCTTTGAAAAACTGATGGCAAAAATACCCAAGAGTTTGTGTGCGGCCATGCTGGCAGGTATTTTGTTTCGCTTTGGGGTTGATGTATTTGCCAATACCCGTAGCGACGTTGCTGGCGCGCCCTGGCTGGTGACTGCCATGTTCGCGGCTTACCTGATATTCAAGCGCCGCAGCGCTCGCTATGCCATCGTCCTGACCTTGCTCAGTGGCGTCACGCTCTGGAGCATTCTGGGCTGGGGTGACAGCAACCAGGGGCAGGCTATTGCCGTGCATCTGGGTTTGACAATGCCAGTGTGGACCGCGCCTGAATTTTCTTTGAGCGCCATCATCAGTCTGGGCTTGCCATTGGCGCTGCTATGCCTGACCGGCCAGCAGGTACCTGGTGTGGCAGTCATGCGCGCTGCCGGTTACGAACAGGCCCCCACCAGCAAGCTGGTCAGTGCCACCGGTTTTGTCAGCATATTGCTGGCACCATTTGGCTCACATGGTGTGAACCTGGCGGCGATTACTGCGGCGATTTGCACAGGGCCAGAAGCACACCAGCAACCAGAAAAACGCTGGGTTGCCGGGGTAGCCTGCGGTGGCTTTTATTTGCTGATAGGCAGCTTTGCCGGTTCCCTGACTGCCCTGTTCCTGCACCTGCCACACGCACTGGTGACCACGGTGGCTGGTCTGGCACTGCTGGGTGCAATACAGAATGGCCTGGTGAATGCGATGCAGGAGACAACAGAACGTGAAGCTGCACTGATCACTTTTATCGTTACTGCATCGAATATCAGCTTGCTGGGACTGGGTTCTGCCTGCTGGGGCATAGTTCTTGGCGTGATCAGCTACTACCTGCTGCGGGTAAAAACCAAATAAGCTACCGAACTTACTCGTTACACTATTCGCTGAATTTGCTGACAAAGGTAGCGACACCATCCCAATCAGCAGGCAGCGGATTTTCTCTGCAGTAGACGATACGCTCAAGAAAGACCTGGGCAGCCAGGTCTTCTCCGCGTACTTCCAGATATGAGCGGAAGGATTTTTCCGCCGCATCCCATTGCTGGGCACGAAAATCATCGAGTGCCTGATGCCAGAGTTCCAGCAAGGCAGACTGTGCATCATCAAGCACGGTCACATCGGCAATGGGTTCAAAGATCGATATGGGCCTGGTCTTGCCTTTGACCCTGACCCTGTCCAACTCACGATAAGCAAATTCTGGTGCAGCAGTTTTTGTTGCCTCACCAACCACAACACCAACACCATATACCTTGGTAATACCCTCCAGACGCGAAGACAGATTCACTGCATCGCCCATGACGGTATAGGCGAGCCTGATCTTGGAACCCATGTCACCAACGCGTACTTCACCTGTATTCAAGCCTACTCCTATCTTCAGCGCAGGCCAGCCGCGCTTGACAAAGTCTATACTCAGGCCTTGCGCGATGGATTGCATTTTCAGTGCACTGGCAACGGCCAGCCTTGCATGGTCTTCCAGACGCACTGGTGCGCCCCAGAAAGCCATGACGCAGTCACCTATGTATTTATCGAGCGTGCCACGATTGCCGCGTATTTCTTCTGACATCGCGGTCAGGTAGATATTGATATATTCTCGCAAGTCTGCTGCACTCATGCTTTCAGAAATAGTCGTGAAACCACGTACATCAGAGAACATCACAGTCAGCTCGCGAATTTCACCTTCCATGGTGTAGCTGTCAGGTTCTTCTGCCATGACGGCAACCAGTTCCGGTGCCACATATTCACCAAAGCGCCTGACCACGCCGCGCAGCTTCCTCGACTCAACCAGATAGCCCCAGGTGATATTGAACACAAACAAGGCTGCGATCAATAACAGTACCGTTGCCAGCGGCTGGACCAGGTTGAAGGACTGATACATCCAGCAATTGAAAGCAATAACCAGTACCAGCATTACCGTGGTACACAACACGGCTGCCAGTGCCTTGAAACGCGACAGTGCAAAGCTGAGCAATAAGCCGATCAGGCATACCTGTATGACTTCAAAGCCGCGCGTGCTATCAGAACGCTGCTTGACATCGCCATCCAGTATCGAAGCTATCACATTCGCGTGCATTTCCACACCGGGATAATCCAATCCCAAAGGCGCGGTACGCAAGTCCTTGAGCCCCGCTGCTGTCGTCCCTATCAATATGATTTTCTCTTTGAGCTTATCGACAGCCAGGCGCTTCTTCAGCACATCCGAGGCTGACACATAGGCAAACCCGCCACCATTTGGCCCTCCCTTGCTTTTATAGTGGATCAGTGCAGTTAACAAGGGCTCTACAGGGATGCGCTTGTTGGGCGTGGAGTTGAGCTTGATTGCTTCTATCGAGCCATAATTATTCAAAAAACTTTGGGAGTTGATGCCGTCGGCCTGCAGAAACACTGGCTTGACTTTGCTGGCATTCAGGGCAATACGTGCCGTTGCCAGTGACAGTGCTTCATAGTAACCAGTGCCCAGTTTTGCCAGTAAAGGAATACCCCGTATTACTCCGTCAGCATCTGGCGATGGGTTGAAAAACCCACCTGCTATCGCCGCTTTTTGAAGCTCGGGTAAATTGGCTGTGTATTTGGTGTAGATGGCAGATTCAAAACTGCGCTCTCCCAAGTCGGCATCGATAAAGGCCGGGGTTGGCAGCAAGCCTTTTGAACTGTCGTTCGGTGTATTTGAAAACACATAACCCAAAACCACAGGGCGCCCCGCCAGGGTTTTGGCCAGTTTGTCATCAAAATCGAGTTCTTTTCTGAGCGCGGGCATTTGCGCTACAAAGCCCGGATTATCTTTTAATTCTTTTTGCGCCAGGCTTTCGAGCACCTGTATGCCGGTGCTGTTGTCTGGTTCTGAAAATACGATATCCAGCCCCACTGCCCTCACATGGTAATCGTCGGTCAGTCTTTCTATCAGATCAGCGACGACTCCCCTGTTCCAGGGCCACTGCCCTACCTCCTGCAAACTCTTTTCATCGATATTAACGATGACAATGTCAGGGTTGAACGTGGTAGGTTCCCACCTCATGCGCAGGTCGTAGATAAAGTAATCGACTTTTTCTATGAGGGTGGTCGGTAAATTACCATTTGCCTGCAAGGCAGCCATGACGATGAGCAACACGCAGATGCCCCAGCGTGTCAGTTTGTTGATGTGCTTCTGCAAGCTTTCCTCCACAAACTCAGTTTTAGGTATTGCTTACGCCGGAAAATTTTCCTGCCACTCGATCTCTTTCAGCACGGGCAACAGGAAGTCTGAATGTGACACTCAAATACGGTAACCTGGCACCTTGCTCAGATCA
Source organism: Undibacterium sp. FW305-107 (assembly GCF_058788535.1). NCBI lineage: Bacteria > Pseudomonadati > Pseudomonadota > Betaproteobacteria > Burkholderiales > Oxalobacteraceae > Undibacterium > Undibacterium sp. FW305-107. Next base: position 509,424 of record NZ_JBYTAV010000003.1, on the reverse strand, counting down.
ACCTCATCAATCTGACTCTTGTCCATGAATCGCTCAGCATAAGTCAGGTAGACTTTTTTCTTGACGAAGATATTAAACAAGTCTGGGTCAATATGTCCGTTCAGTGCAAAGCTACCGAGGATGTGCAGGGATTCTGTCAGGGTCTTGCCATCTTTGTACGGGCGGTCTTTGGCGGTCAGGGCTTCAAAAATATCAGCTATCGCCATGATCTTGGCTTGCACTGACATTTGTTCGCCGCGCAGACCACGTGGGTAGCCTTTGCCATCCATGCGTTCATGATGACCGCCAGCGTATTCAGGTACATTTTGCAAATGCTTGGGCCAGGGCAAGGCTTCCAGCATCTTGATTGTGGTGGAGATATGGTTATTGATGATGGCGCGCTCTTGCGCATTCAGGGTGCCAGCGCGCACGGACAGGTTTTCAACTTCGTCGGCATTCAGGAAAGGCTGTGTTGCGCCGTTGGCATCCGTAAATTGCCACGCGGCGATGTTGGTCACGCGCTGCAAATCTTCGGGACTGGTTCTTTCCGCGCCTATATTTAATTTGTGTAAAAAGTTTCTGGCATCTTCGATTTTGACCAGCTCGGCCTGCAAGCCCTGTTCCAGTTCGGCGATCAAGTTGTCATTATTGACGCTGGCCTGATATAGGGCGCATTTACTTTTCAACACTCTGATTTCTGCATCACGTTTCAAAATTTCAAAACGGGTATCCAGCAATTGTATGCGGTCAAAAATAGTTTCCAGCTTGGTGGATTTTTCAACGACATGCACGGGTGTTGAAATCTTGCCGCAATCATGCAGGATGCCAGCCATCCACAATTCCTTGCGGTCTTTGTCGGTCATGGAAAAATGTGCCAGCGGCCCTTCCTGCGTTTCATGCACGGCATTGGCCAGCAACATGGTCAGCTCGGGTACATGCTGGCAATGTCTGCCCGTGTGGGGGGATTTTTCGTCAATACCGATATTGATAAGGTGTACCAGCGAGACGAACAGGTTTTCCAGTTGCGATATCAATTGCTGGTTGGTCAGCGCGATGGCAGCCTGCGAAGCCAGGGCCTCGATAAAGCGCTGGTCAGTCTCGGTGAATGGGCAAAGTTCCCCGGTTTCCGGGTCTTTGGCATTGATAAGTTGCAGTACACCTATCAGCTCTCCTTCATGATCATGCATGGGCACGGTCAACAGGGATTTGGTCTTGTAGTTGAATTGCTGATCAAAATTGCGGGTGCCAGAAAAATTGAATACGCCGACTGTATAGACATCCTGGATATTCACCGACAGTTTGTAGTTGGCGGCATAAGCGGCCACCGCATTCAGGTTCCTGTTGCCATTGGCATCAATCAGGGGGATGTTGGGTATATCTACCGTATGCCCTTTTACCCCGCCCTGGTACATGTTCAGGGTGTCATTCAGGGATATATTGAAGCACAGGCTTTGCTTGTCTTTACTGGTACGGTACAGGGTGCCACCGTCGGCATAGGTAATGCTTTTTGCCGAGCGCAATATATTTTCCAGCAATAATGGTGTGTCGTGATTATTGCTCAACTCCAGGCTTAATTCCGTCAATTTTTCCAGGCGCTGTGCAATTTCACTACTGCTTAGTGCAGTCATAAACACTTTCTCCAGATCGTATTCAAATTCTTGCTTAACCGTATTCGCTCATACTGGTACTTCATTATTTCCGCCATATGAACAATGTATGATTTCAGCCATCTCATTTCCAGTCGCATTTCAAATAGCATGTCAAAAATTGAAGTGATCACCAATTTTCAAAGCTTTAAAATTCCTGTCCTTATTTTGCCCCAGTTCTGCCATGATTTGCGCTTCTTGCCCTGGCTTCAGGTGATAGATGTAAAACACTATCCCTGCAGGTACTGCGGCAATGTCATTGATCAGTGCAGCCGGACAAAAATGCTTGGAAAGCAGCGCCAGTTCAGCTTCTGCATTAGGAAAAGAACAATCGACAATCACCATGTTCAAGGTAGCCTGCCCGGCCAGGTTTTCCCAGAGTGCTGGCGTACTTGCCATATCACCGGTAAACAAAAAGCCCTTATCTGCAGAACGCACCCAGTAAGCAACTGAACCCGGGACATGGTCTACCGTATGTGATGTAATCACGCGCTCACCCAGTGTCAGGGTACTGCCAGGCAGCATTTCCTGATATTGCAAGGATGGCTGCTCAGTATTTGGCAAAGTGCTGAAATCTGGCCAGATAATCCAGTTGAAGATATGGGTTTTCAAGGCACGCAAAACCTCTGCCGTGGCATGCACAGTGACTGGCTTGCTCCTTTTGCCAAATACGGCATCCATCAGCAATGCCAGGCCAGCGACATGATCGAGATGGCTATGGCTGATAAACACATGGTCTATCGCCACCAATTGCTCCAGGCTGAGCCGTGACAAACCCGTGCCTGCATCCAGCAAGACATCATCGTCAATTAATAAGCTGGTCGTGTAGGGCTCACTGCCACCGATACCACCTGCACAGCCGAGAATTTGTAAGTTCATAAATACAAAAATAGTGTGCCTCTGTCCATCCAGGGCTTTGTTATCCCGAGGTCAACATTGCATCAATCCAGCCTCTGAGCAAGCTTAACACTTTCTTTGAAGACAAGAATATCTTCTACGCTATTCCTTCCCTGAAGATAGGCTAATTTGTCGCTTTACGCTATAAAGAGTTGACTTTGTGGTCAGACATTCGACTTCCGTGATACATTTTTGTAAAAATTGACTTAAGAGAATAATAATTTACAGTATCTTGCAATGACTGCCCTGTTAAAGCTGATAATTAAGCCATGGGTTCAAGCTGCGGTTTTAAGCTAAGCTAGTAAGCTGCTGCAGGACATGCAACAAAGGAAAACGAATGGTGGTAACTGCTCAAGTCGCAAACGCTCCACAGGATGGTCTGGATCACAGGCTGCAATTCTTTAAACGCCTGCAAACCCTGACCAACAAGATACATGGTGCAGATGCTTTGGACCAGATCATGCTTGATGTGTCACCCGACATCTGCAATCTGTTTGAATGTGATCGCCTGACCATTTATGTCGTGGCCCAGGACAAGCTCACCCTGATTTCCAAAATCAAGACCGGCCTGAATTCTTTCAAAGACTTGCGCCTGTCCATTTCTGACCAGAGTATCGCTGGTCACGTCGCCCTGACCAAAACCATGATCAGCCTGCGCGATGTATATGACGACAATGAGTTGCGCTCGCACTCCCCGACCCTGAAATTTCAACGTGCCGTTGACCAGCGCACCGGTTACCGCACCAAGCAAATGCTGGTGGCCCCCATAGTAGAAGCACAAAGCAATGAATTACTGGGTGTGGTGCAATTCATCAACCATCGTTTGGGTGATGCTTTCAATGCCATCGCTGCCGAAGGTGTACAAGCCCTGTGCGAAACTCTGGCCGTGGCATTTGCACAAAAAAGCAAGGTACTGCCAACCAATACACCACGCACCAAATTTGATTTCCTGGTGTCGGAAGCCATATTGTCTGCCCAGGAAATGGAATTGGCCGTCAGGTCGGCACGTCGCAACCTGCTGGACCTGGAAGATGTACTGATTGATGAGTTCCAGGTGCAACGTGGGATTCTGGGACAGGCTCTGTCCAAGTATTTCAATGTGCCGTATGAAGAATACAAGGCTGAACGGGTTATTCCTGTTGACCTGGTCAAGCGCCTCAAACGCCAGTATGTGGAACAAAATTCCTGGCTACCCATCATGGAAGACCAGAATGGTCTGACAGTATTGGCGATAGACCCGGAACATACCAACACAACGCATGTCGTCAACCATGTCTTTGCTACGTCAAAGATCCATTACCGGGTCACCACCAAGAAAGAATTCCGCCAGACCATAGACCAGTTTTTTGGCGGTGTTTCTGATAGTGGTTCGGTCGATGATCTGCTATCCGGCATGGAGGATGATGACGAGGAACATAGCGGCCAGGCTATCGTCGAGGTATCCGCTGCAGTCGAAAATGAACTGGTCAAGCTGATCAACAAGATCATCATCGACGCGTATCAGCAAGGCGCATCCGATATCCACATAGAGCCGCGGCCAGGCAAAGAAAAAACCCTGATACGTTTTCGCAAGGATGGGTCGCTGTCACCGTATATTGAAATACCAGCCAGCTACCGCAGTGCTTTACTTGCGCGTATCAAGATCATGTGTGACCTGGATATTTCGGAACGCCGAAAGCCGCAAGATGGCAAGATCAAGTTCAAGAAATACGGCCCCTATGACATAGAGTTGCGGGTTGCTACCATTCCGTCTTCTGGCGGTATGGAAGATGTGGTCATGCGTATCCTGGCAGCAGGTGAACCCATCCCTATCGATAAACTGGGTGTCTTGCCGTACAACCTTGAGCGCCTGAAAAATGTGGTCAGCAAGCCCTATGGTCTGTTCTTTGTCTGCGGCCCTACAGGTTCAGGCAAGACGACCACCCTGCACTCGGTATTAAGCCATCTGAACACGCCGGAAACCAAGATCTGGACAGCCGAAGACCCGGTGGAAATCACCCAGAAAGGCTTGCGCCAGGTGCAGGTCAACCGCAAGGCAGGCATGGACTTTGCGACTGTCATGCGGGCCTTTTTGCGGGCTGATCCTGACATCATCATGGTCGGCGAGATGCGCGACAAGGAAACAGTTTCCATCGGACTGGAAGCCTCACTGACCGGCCATCTGGTATTCGCCACCCTGCACACCAACAGCGCGCCGGAATCCATTGTCCGTTTGCTGGACATGGGCATGGATCCCTTTAATTTTGCCGATGCCTTGCTGGGCATACTGGCGCAACGCCTGACCAAGCGCCTGTGTGGCAAGTGCAAGGAAATTTATCATCCGGGCAAGGAAGAGATGATGGAATTGCTGGATGAGTATTGTCAGGAATTGCTGAATACAGAAAACTTTGTCAAAAACCCGCTGGAAGCCAGGAAAAAAGTGTTCACCACCTGGCAGAGCCAGTATGCCGATAAAACCGGCAAATTCACTTTATACAAGGCTGTGGGATGTGAACATTGCTCAAAAGGTTATAAAGGCAGGCTAGGTTTGCATGAACTGATGGTAGCAAATGACATGGTCAAAAAACTGATACAAGACCATGCCCGCGTATCTGAATTGCTGACTGCCGCACTGGCGGATGGCATGCTGACCCTGAAAATGGACGGTATAGAAAAAGTGCTTTCGGGACTAACGGATATGAAGCAGGTCAGAATAGTCTGCATAAAATAGTTTTCTGCAAAATCAGATAAAATCCAACCTATCTTCTGCACTGCTTTGGGTAAGCAATGCAAGCATGCTCGGGCAGGATTTTTTTGAAAGCAAACATGAAATATCTGCACACCATGGTGCGCGTCACCGATCTTGAGGCTTCCCTGCGTTTTTATCGTGATGCGCTCGGTCTAGAACTGGTACATCAGAAAGAATATCCCAAAGGTCGCTTCACTCTGGTGTATCTGGCAGCCCCTGGCGACCATGATGCTCAGGTGGAACTGACCTACAACTGGGACCCGGAAGAATATACCGGCGGCCGCAATTTCGGCCACCTGGCTTACCGTGTCGAAGACATCTACCAACTTTGCCAGCGCCTGGCGGATCACGGTGTCACGATCAACCGTCCACCGCGTGATGGCCACATGGCATTTGTACGCTCGCCCGACAATATTTCGATAGAGTTGCTGCAACAGGGCGAACCGCTGGCACCTGCCGAGCCCTGGGCTTCGATGCCGAATACTGGCAGTTGGTAATCCGGCTTCACATAAAAAAACGCAGACCCTGGTCTGCGTTTTTTATTCAATTCTGATGATCTGAGCGACGTGCCTCTTTATTCATGGCGCGTATCAATACAACCATGCTCAGTACAATGACGACTGAGGCAACACCAAAAATTCCTGTCCACATAGACGCATCCTGAATTGATTTAAGATGTTTCTTTATATCAATCAAGATGCTGTGCGTCAACTTTGCAAAGTTGGTTTCGAGGAATTTTAACCATTCCTTTCAATCACTACACATATTCAGACATGTCCATGCCTGCGGAAGTAAGCAATCAGGCCGCTGGTCGATGTGTCCAGATGCGAATCATATTCCTGGTTGCCCAGAATCGCCGGCAAGAGGCGGTTCGCCAATTGCTTGCCCAGCTCCACTCCCCATTGATCAAAAGAGTTGATACCCCAGATTACGCCCTGGACAAAAACCTTGTGCTCGTACAGCGCCAGCAACATCCCTAGCTGGAAAGGATCAAGGCTGGGCATGAGTATGGTGGTCGATGGCTGGTTACCGGCAAATACCTTGTGCGGCAAGAGCTTGGCGATATTGGCGTCGCTGAGCCCTGCTTGCGACAATTCTTCACGCGCCTGTACCTCAGTCTTGCCAAAGGCCAGGGCCGCGCTCTGCGCCAGGCAATTTGCCAGCAAAGGTGCCTGGTGTCCTGGCAAAGGGTAATCACTGGATGCGGCCACCACAAAATCACAAGGGATGAGCCAGCCGCCCTGATGCAAAAGCTGGAAGAAAGCATGCTGGCCATTCACACCTATCTCTCCCCAGACAATGGGGTTGGCGCGGCAAGTCAGGGCTTCGCCATCGCGGCTGACGGTCTTGCCATTTGATTCCATCTCCAACTGCTGCAGGAAGGCGGGCAAATGGCGTATTGATTCGTTATAAGGCAGGATGGCCGTGGTTTCTGCACCGAGGAAGTTGGTATTCCAGATCGAGATCAGTGCCAGCAAGACAGGCAAATTCTTTTCCAGCGGCGCATTGCAGAAATGCTTGTCCATGGTTTCTGCACCAGCCAGCAGACGTTCAAAACCATTCATGCCTATCGCCAGTGCCACTGACAGGCCGACTGCCGACCACAGCGAATAACGCCCGCCTACCCAATCCCAGATTTCCAGGATATTCGCGTCCGGGATACCAAATTCATGTGCCTTGCCCGGACTGGAAGTGACGGCAATGAAGTGCTTGCTAACGGCCCACTCCTCCATCGCAGCTGCCATCAGCCAGGTGCGCGCTGTCTGGGCATTGATGCTGGTTTCTTGTGTAGTGAAGGTTTTGGAGGCGACGATGAACAGAGTCGTGCGCGGGTCCAGCTTTTCCAGCAAAGGGGCCAGGTGGGCACTATCAAGATTTGAGACATAGTAAAACGTCAGGCCGGGATGCTGGAAAGCTGACAAGGCACGCGTCGCCAGCTTGGGGCCAAGGTCAGAGCCACCTATACCTATGTTCACCACAGTCTGTATCGCATCCCCCTTGAAGCCACGCCACAGGCCGCTGCGCACCCGTTCGACGATGTCGCGCATCTGCTTGCGCACTGCTCTGACCTTGGGCATGACATCCTCTGCCTCATTCGGGAAAGGCGTAAAGTCAGTATGTCGCAATGCTGTATGCAGGACGGCGCGGTCTTCGCTGATATTGATTTTTTCACCGGCAAACATGCGGTCACGCCAGCCTTCCACTTTGGACAAGCGTGCCAGGGCAATCAGGCTATCTAGCGCAGGCTGGTCTATGCGCTGCTTGGAGTAATCCACCAGCAAGCCATCGAGCTCCACCGAAAAGTGCCTGAACCTGTCACTGTCGGCAGCAAACAATTCACGCAGATGCTGCTGCTCCAGCCTTTGTTGGTGTGCCAGCAGGGCTTGCCATTCGGGTGTGTGCGTAATGTTCATATTATTCCTGATATGTATGCCTCAGATTATAGGCCAGACAATTATGCATGCTTCAGGCATATTTATTGTTAAAATAAACATTAATTAACTTATTCAAGTTTTTGCAGACAAAAATCTGATCTCGAATTATCGTAAACAGAAAATTAATGTAGCTCTGAATGTAGTTCTGAATGCAATTTTGACAATCAGGGGAAACAGATGGACATGCTAGACAGACAGGACATAGGCATCTTTATCGTGGATGATAATGATATCAGTCGCTCCATGCTGCGGCATATCCTGCATAGTGAGGCGTTCAACGTCATAGGGGAGGCATCCAGTGGTGTGGCAGCGCTGGACTGGCTGGAAAAGACCATACCTGAAGTAGTGTGTCTGGATGTCATGATGCCTGACATCGGCGGCCTGGAAATTCTTGAACATATCAAGAAAATATCACCCGACACGGTAGTGCTGATGGTTACTGGCAGCAATAATAAGGAAACTGTGGTCAAGGCCATCAAGGCCGGGGCTAATGGCTTTATCGTCAAGCCATTCAACCCTGCGACCTTGCTGCAATCCATGCATTATTCCGTCAGCAAATCCCACAAGCAGTTGAAAACCCTGATAGACCGCAGGAAGGCTTGGCGTAACAGCGGGCTGTTATAAATAAAGCAGAATCAAGCAGAATCAAAAAGGATCAGGCCTGACGCGCACTCAGCAAATTAGCCAGAGCAACGTAGGCTTCAACTGCGATAGTTTCCGGGCGCAGTTGAGGATCAACTCCGCAAGCCAACAAATCAGCTTCTGTCAGCAAACCAGCCACGCAATTGCGCACTACCTTGCGTCTTTGTGAAAATGCCTTGGTGACGACTTCTTCCAGTTTTTTGATATCGCAAGGCAGGGCACCCGGCTTGGGTATCATGCGCACGATGGCTGACTCTACCCTTGGCGGCGGGTCAAAGGCCTCTGGCGGCACGATGAACATCAACTCCATGTGGTAGCGTACCTGCAGCATGACCGACAGGCGGCCATAGGTCTTGCTGCCTGGTTCAGCAACCATGCGTTCCACGACTTCTTTTTGCAGCATGAAATGCTGGTCTTCTACCAGTGATGCTATCTCGGCCAGGTGAAACAGCAAAGGGCTGGAGATGTTGTACGGCAGGTTACCCACCACACGCAGCTTCTGGCCTTCAGGCACAGGGATGGAGGCAAAATCAAATTGCAGGGCATCACCCTCGTGGATGATCAATTTTTCTGGCGAAAAGTTTTTCTTCAGACGTGCCACCAGGTCCCTGTCCAGCTCGACCACATGCAGTTGCGTCAAGCCATCCAGCAACTGACGTGTCATTGCAGCCAGGCCTGGACCAATTTCCACCATGGTCTGACCAGGTCGCGGGTTGATGACGCGTGTGATATTGCTCAAGACCAGTTCATCGGTAAGGAAATTCTGGCCAAAGCGTTTACGAGGGATATGTTTCATAATGGTTCTTACTTATTTTTTTACTTATTTTCTTACGTATTTTGCTTATCTTGCTTGTTGACCATACTGGCAGCAACGCGCATCGCGACCAGCATGCTGCTGACATCTGCATGCCCGGTGCCTTTGGCGGCCAGGTCCAGGGCTGTACCATGATCAACAGATGTGCGTATCAGAGGCAGGCCAAGCGTGATATTTACGCCCAAGCCAAAACTCGCATGCTTGAGTACCGGCAAACCCTGGTCATGGTACATGGCCAATATGCAATCGGCCTGCTCCAGGTATTTTTGCTGGAACAAGGTGTCAGCAGGATAAGGGCCGCTGACTTGCATGCCCGCCTCTTGAGCTTTTTTGATGACGGGCGTAATGATTTCAATTTCTTCCATGCCCAGATAACCATTTTCACCCGCATGCGGGTTCAGGCCAGCTACCAGGATACGCGGATTTTCTATGCCGAATTTACTGCGCAGGTCAGCATGGATGATTTCCAGGGTCTTCCACAAGTCATCAAACTGTATGGCCGCAGCGACTTTGCTGAGTGGCAAGTGCGTGGTTGCCAGCGCCACCCGCAAAGCGTGCGGCAGGTGATCATTGGCTTCACTGGCCAGCATCATGACAACGCGGCCAGTATAGGTTTTCTCGGCAAAATATTCGGTATGACCGCTGAAAGCAACACCGGCATCATTGATCGTACTTTTTTGCAGTGGCGCGGTGACAACAGCCTCACACCATTTGCGCTGCACGCTTTCAATTGCGACATCAAGGGTCTGCAAAACGGCACGGCCATTACGCGGGTCTAGCTGACCGGCAATGACAAAGGCATTCAAAGGGCAATCGATGATGGTCAGGCGTTCATTGCCAGAAGCAGGCAGGCCCTGATGGCGCAAGGCTTGCAGTGACACCCCCATCATGCTGATGGCAGGGTCCAGCTCGGCTGCCAGCATGGACAGATAGGCAGTGTCGCCTATCAGTACCGACCGGATTTCATGTCTTAACTGCCAGGCAGCCCGTATCGCAATTTCAGGCCCTATGCCAGCCGGTTCGCCTACGGTTACCGCGATGACCGGCAAACTGGGCTGCGGCATTATTTTTCTTCCAGACGGAAATCAACATAGGCGCGGTCACGGATTTCGCGCAGCCAGTCTTGCAAGGCTTCATCCGATTTGCGCTCACGCACAGCCTGACGAGCGGCAATACGCTGTCTGTCTTTCGACAATTCGTCTGTCTTGCGCTCTGTGACCTGAATCAGGTGCACACCAAATTGCGTGGTCACTGGCTCGCTCAGTTGATTAATCGCCAGTTTGTCCATGGCTTGTTCAAATTCTGGCAAAGTAGAACCAGGGAATAACCAGCCCAGATCACCACCTTTGGAGGCAGAACCATCCGCAGAGTGAGTTTTGGCCAGCTCTTCAAAAGTGGCTTCCTTGGCTTCTATCTTGCGCTTGAATTCCAGCAATTTCTTGCGTGCTTCATCTGCAGTCACGATCTGGCTGACTTTGATGAGAATATGGCGCACATGGCTTTGCTGCTCGGCTGCAGCAGCCTTGGTGTCATTGGCGGCACGTTTGCCATTCACTTTGACGATATGGAAGCCATTCGGACTACGCACGATGTCAGAAAATTCACCGACCTTGACCTTGCTGATGGCGTCGACAAACAATTGTGGCAAGCGGTCTTGTTCACGCCAGCCTATGTCGCCACCTTTCAATGCTTCTGAACTATCTGAATAGGTAACGGCGGTCTTGGCAAAGTCTGCACCTTCACGCAATTTTTTCAAGACTTCTTCAGCGCGTGCACGGCGTGCTGCGATTTGCTCGGCAGAGGCTTTTTCAGGAATGCTGATGAGGATATGCGCCAGATTCAATTCCTGCTTGGCCGCTGCCTTGTTGTTGGCTTCTGCTGCCAGGTAGTTGTCGATTTCAGTTTCAGATACTTGTATCTTGCTATCGACTTCACGCTCACGTATGCGCTGCATGAGAATATCGTCACGAATTTGTTCACGGAACTTCGCATAGGAAGTACCCTCACGCTCGATCTGGTTGCGGAATTCTTGCAGAGTCATCTTGTTTTGTTCAGCCAGGCGCAACATGGTGCGATCCAGCATGACATCATCAACACGCATGCCATTTTCTTTGGCCAGTTGCATTTGTGCACGGTCAGTGATCATCCGTTCCAGCAATTGCTTTTGCAGGACGGCACGATCTGGCAAGGGAGTGCCCTGCTTTTTCAACTGCATTTCTATTTCCAGCATGCGTGCATTCAATTCCTGACGAGTAATCACCTCGTCATTGACCACGACCACGATACTGTTGACTTGTTGCGCTCTGCTGCTTTGCGTCTTGGGTGTAACGATAGGGCTGAGTTTGACTTGTGACCATGCTGTCGAGCTGACAAGCAGGCCAGCAGACACTGCCAGTACCGTGAATAAGTTACTTTGTTTCATTTGCAATAAATGTCGCATATTGGTCCAAAATCCTGTTAAGCCATTCCCGTGAGAGCATCAAAGCGGGCAAAAGTTGCAATATACACGTTCGTTCCGGTTTCACAAACTGCGGAGGAAAGCATGTCTATTGTTAGTACAGCAAATTATTTACCTACGGCAACGTGCTAGCGCTCGCTGCCAGACTGGTAGCCTGAAATATTTTTTCTCAGTGCATCGATGGGGTTAGCACCAAAGCCCAGCCTGGCCAGTCCATTCAATTCCAGTTGTATGGAAAAGCCGGATGTATTGTTGACGCTGTTCGTCGCAAACCTTTGTGCCAGGAAGCGCAAAGACCAGCAATCTGCCTTGTATTCAAAGCCCAGCAAGCCATCCACCATCTTTTTATCCATCATGGAGTAATTGCTTCTACCCACCATATACCAGCGATCTGCCATCGGCCATTGAGCAGATACATCGACCTGCTCGAGGCTGTTGCGCTGATAACGGTATTCCAGGTTCAATACCTTTTTCGGTGAAGGCTGCCAGTGTATGCCGTAGTTGGCACGTACCGATTGCCTGTCAGTCTGGCTCAGTTGCAAAGCCATTTCACCACTGAGGGTAGAAGACAGCTTCCCGGTTGCTGCCAGCAACAGATCCGAACGGCTGGGGCTGACGGTGTTATCAAGCGTGACTTTTTGCGTATTAAAATAGAAACGCTGACCTATGGCCAGCTTCAGGCTTTCATCGCCATTACCTTCGATAAAACGCGAAATCAGGGCAGCGGTAATCTGGTTCGAATCACCTATCCTGTCCTGTCCGGTAAAGCGGTTTTCACTGAAAATCTGGGCAAAATTAAAATCGGCAACGGCACTGTCAAAGTTAGGCATGCGCGACTGATCGCGGTAAGGTGTATTCACATAGAACAGTCTGGGTTCCAGTGTCTGTGTCAACGCCTTGCCAAACATCTCTGTTTTGCGTTCAAACACCAGACCACTATCTACCGAGAAAGTCGGCACTACGCGATGGAAATCAGATTCCTTGCCTGGCTCAGGATTGACCAGATGATAATTAGTCGCGTGGAACGACACTTTGGGAATAACGAATAACCCGGCCTGCACCAGAGGCAAAGAAACCTGAGGATTGAACACCGCCCGGTCACCCCGCACCAGAGTCGGATGCCAGAAGCGCGTCAATATGCTATCCATGGACCAGTCCAGGCCAGCGACATCATGTTGCTCAGCATGCAACTGCAATTGCGGCAGCCTGTCATACGGGCGGGCTATCGGTGCCGCCAGATCTTGCAAAACCTGATAATTTGAAGTCCTGAGTGCCAGGTTCCAGAATGAGCCGTAATACGTCAGATTGGCTTCACGCAATAACAGGCGCTGCGCTGTTTTGGTAATGGTGCGCGAGAAATCGGCAGGATAATCATCATCCGAGGCTGAATTGATATTCCAGGTCAATTCCAGTTGCGGTAATAACTTCTGTGTGTGTATGGAGGCCACCGCATAGCGGTTAGTGCCAGTCACACGGTCATTAAGCAAACCTTCAACACTGGTTTCACTTGCATAGGTTTCACCCAGGTAGCGTCCCTCTATCCCCAGTTGCAGACCACGCCTGGCGATCATTTTGGGATAGATAGTCAAATCACGGTTGGGCGCAATATTAAAATAATAGGGCATCGTCACTTCAGGACCTCCCTTGGACGAAGCGCCAAATATGGGCGGCAACAAGCCAGAGTGACGCGCGCCCGACAATGGAAAGGTCAGGGAAGGCGTCGCCAGGATAGGCATGCCCATGAAATACAGGACAGACTTGCCAGCCACGCCTCTGTCGAGGCCGGTATCAAGGCTCAGGGTATCAGATTGCAAATACCAGTCAGGGTTGAGGCCTTCGCAAGTGCTATAGGTGCCGCGCGTGATCAGGGAACGTTCTTCATCCTGAAAATCAATACGTGCCGCATGTCCCTGGGCGTTATTACGCAAGAGTTTATAGACGGGATTGGCAACGTAACCGGAACTGGCATCAAGCTGCATGCGCAAAGCGTCACCTGTATAGCAATCACCATAGCGATTCATGCGTATCTTGCCACTGGCTTCTACTTCATCTTCCAGATTACGGTACATGGCTTCGTCTGCGGTGATGCGGGTGCCACCTTTGACGACCTCAACATCATGTTCAAACTTGATAAAGCGCTCTGGCCTGCCGGTAAACTTTTCAGCACGGACGGTGACTGGTGCATTCTTGTCGTCCTGCTTTTGCTTTTCGCTCAGTTTTTCAAGTTGCTTCGGGCTGGGCAAGGAATCTTTGGACGACTTGTCATCGGACTGTAGGGGAGTTGCCAGCGGGGTTACCAGCTGAGTTGGAGCCTGAACTTCTTCCGGCTTGGCAGTAATCACGTTCTGGGCCATCGCCTGAGAAAAGTAGGCAGGCACCAAAACCGACACCAGAATTGCCGGGATAGTAGGAAACAACAGCGGTGAGTGAGATAATACGGGTTTCCTGCGCATGAATTCAGTGGTCAATAAACGTTTTGCCAACAATGCTGGACGATGTCATACAGACAATATGCCAGAAATCAGTCGCCTATTATAGGTTAAATGCTGGCAAAACCACTTGAAGTATGCAGACAAACTAACTTCTATTAATATTTATACATGTCCTCCACAGCAATCCCAGTGAATTCTGCAGCATCTGCAGCGATCTCCCCCGAAAAAGAACAACGCAAGCAGGCGCTGCAAACCTGGCTTGCCGGTGTAAGCGGATATACCATGAAGCTGGACAGCATGCGTGCAGCCTCTGCTGATGCCAGTTTTCGTCAATATTACAGAATTGATACCGAAGACGGTCATAGTCTGATCGCTGTTGACGCACCACCCGCAACAGAGAATACCGCAGCCTTTATCAAGATGGCGAATCTCTTGAAAAGTATCAACCTGACTGTGCCTGAAGTACTGGCACACGATCTTGAACAAGGCTTCATGCTGGTCACCGATATGGGCATGCATACTTATGGCCAGGTCTTGAATAGTGACAACGCACACAAGCTGTATCTGGACGCGATAGACAGTCTGATCCTGTTCCAGGCGCAAAGTCAGGCCGATGTCTTGCCTGAATATGACAGGCCCTTCCTGCTGCGCGAATTGAATATTTTCAAGGAATGGTATGTAGGCAAGCACCTCGGCGTCACCCTGACTGATGCGCAAACGGCCACACTGGATAAAGTATTTGATCACCTGCTGGCCAGTGCACTTGCCCAGCCACAAGTGTATGTGCATCGCGACTATCACTCACGCAACCTGATGTGGATGGACAAGGGCAATCCCGGCATCATTGATTTCCAGGATGCCGTATATGGCCCTATCACTTACGACCTGGTGTCGCTGTTGCGCGACGCCTATGTACAGTGGGATGAAGAAATCGTGCTCGACTGGGCGATACGTTATTGGGAAAAAGCCCGCCGTGCAGGTTTGCCGGTAGCACCGGACATTGACAACTTCTACCGCGATTTTGAATGGATGGGCTTGCAGCGCCATCTGAAAATCCTCGGCATATTCGCCCGCCTGTCTCACCGCGACGGCAAGCACCATTACATAGGCGATATCCCTACTGTCATGGAATATGTGCGCAAGACTTCGCACCGCTACAAGGAACTGATCCCGCTGCTCCGTTTGCTCGATGAACTGGAAGACAATGCGCCGCAAGTTGGCTATACCTTCTGAGGCGGAGTAATAACAATCATGAAAGCCATGTTACTTGCCGCCGGGCGCGGCGAACGTATGCGCCCATTAACCGATGCCTGCCCCAAACCTTTATTGAAAGTGCGCGGCAGGCCGCTGATCGTCTGGCATATCCTGAACCTGGTGAAAGCCGGTATCACCGAGATGGTCATCAATCATGCCCACCTGGGTCATATGATAGAAGATGCTCTGGGTGATGGTTCACGCTTTGGCGCAAAGATACAGTACTCAGCCGAAGAGCAGGCGCTGGAAACCGCAGGTGGTATTGCCAAAGCCCTGCACTTGCTGGGGGATGACCCGTTCATTGTGGTGTCTGGTGACATCTATATCCCCCACTTCAATTTTGCAGAATGCCTCAATACCCTGGAAGAAAATGACCCATGGGGTAATCCACATCCGGCAGACAAACGCGATATCGCCTGGCTGTATATGGTGAAGAACCCCAGCTTCCACCCGACTGGTGATTTTGCCC
Source organism: Undibacterium sp. FW305-107 (assembly GCF_058788535.1). Lineage (NCBI taxonomy): Bacteria > Pseudomonadati > Pseudomonadota > Betaproteobacteria > Burkholderiales > Oxalobacteraceae > Undibacterium > Undibacterium sp. FW305-107. The sequence continues at coordinate 493,670 of NZ_JBYTAV010000003.1, read as the reverse complement.
TGACACTGATGGGTTTGTCGAATGAAGGCACGCCGCGTCATACTTTTGGCAACATCGGCGTGTATCGCCCGGAAATGTTTGCATCGATACGACCAGGTGACCATGCCAAGCTAGGTCCCCTGCTACGCGAATACATTGATGCAGGCCGCATAGGCGGCGAGCTGTACCGCGGTGAATGGCATAATCTGGGCACACCTGATCAACTTGAAGCGCTGAACGCGCCATTGAATTTCAAAGGATAAGCATGAGCATCAACACCACTAACTATTCTGCACGTCGCCAGCAACTGATGTCACAAATGCAGGCGCAAGGTGGTGGTGTAGCAGTCATACCAACTGCACGCGAATGGATACGCAATAGCGACAATCATTTCCCTTTCCGCCACGACAGCCATTTCTATTATTTATCCGGCTTCACAGAACCGGAAGCGGTCGTCGTGCTGGTCGCCACTACAGACAAACAGCAATCGATTTTATTTTGCCGCGAAAAAAATCCAGAACGTGAAATCTGGGATGGCTTTCGTTTTGGGCCTGAGGCAGCAGCAAAAGAATTTGCTTTCGATGCTGCTTATCCCATCGCAAATCTGGCAGAAAAATTGCCTGAATTGCTCAGTGATGCCCGCACGCTGTTTTACAGCGCCACACAGGAACCGCATATCGACAGTCAGGTGCAACAAAGCCTGCAAGCCGTGCGAGATAAGAGCCGCAGTGGCATCAAGGCACCCGGCATCACGGTCGATGTCCGTGAGCTGATTGATGAAATGCGCCTGTTCAAGGATGAGACAGAAATTGCGCTGATGCAGCGTGCCGCCAGCATTTCTGCTGAAGCGCATGCACGCGCCATGCGCAGCACCAAACCTGGAAAATTTGAATATGAGCTGGAAGCGGAATTATTATATGAATTCCGCCGTAATGGTGCGCAGGCACCTGCTTATGGATCCATCGTCGCTACTGGTGCGAATGCCTGCATCCTGCATTACCAGAGCAATCAGGCGCAGATCAGGGATGGTGATCTGGTACTGATCGACGCCGGTTGTGAATTCGATAGCTATGCATCCGACATCACCCGCACTTTCCCTGCCAATGGCAAGTTCAGCCCTGCTCAAAAACGTCTGTATGAAATCGTGCTGGCGTCACAACAGGCTGCTCTGGAATATGCCCGCCCGGGCTCACAATATATGGATGGCCACAACGCGGCTGTACGCGTGCTGACCCAGGGCATGCTCGATACCGGTTTGCTCGATAAAAACAAGGTAGGCAGCCTTGATGATGCCATCACCAGCGCAGCCTTCCGCCAGTTTTACATGCATGGCACAGGTCACTGGCTGGGGCTGGATGTACATGATGTTGGTGATTACCGGACTGCAGAAAAAACCGGCGATAGCGATATAAGATCTTATCGCAAATTACAGGCTGGCATGGTCATCACCATAGAACCCGGTATCTATGTGCGGCCTGCTGAAGGTGTGCCGCAAGAATACTGGAACATCGGTATACGCATAGAAGACGATATCCTGATCACAGCTAGTGGCCATTTGAATCTGAGCCGCGACACACCAAAAACCGTAGCAGAGATTGAAGCCGAAATGCGTACGCGCTGAAGGTGCAAAATAAAATGACTCATATCATCAATGATGTCGATATCGCGATCTGTGGCGCGGGCCCGGTAGGCCAGGCTCTCGCCCTGCTGCTCCAGCAACAGGGTTATGCAGCTGAACGCATAGCCCTGTTTGATGCCAAGACGGCCGGGCAGGCAGAACAGGATGCCCGTTCCATCGCCATCTCCTATGGCAGCAGGCAAATCCTGCAGGCGGCTGGTGCCTGGCCGGTCAAGGCAACAGCCATACAGGAAATCCATGTGTCACGCCGTGGTCACCTTGGCCGCAGTCTGATGCGGGCGAATGACTATGCAGTGCCTGACCTGGGATATGTAGCCCGCTATGGTGACATCATACGGCCACTGCAAGTGGCCATCGGCAATAGCGGCATACGCATACAGAGGCCGGTAAGTGTCAGCAATATCGAAGAAACTGCAGACCATGTACGCCTGACACTGATCCATGCAGACACTGGAGAAACCAGCCATGTCAGCGCCAGCATCGTCATACAGGCAGAAGGCGGCACTTTTGGCGACCAGGAACAGCGTAGCCAGCGCCATGATTACCAGCAAACCGCCATCATCGCCCATGTGAATACAGATGCCCAGATAGCCGGACGCGCCTTTGAACGCTTCACCGAACAAGGACCACTGGCCTTGTTGCCGCAAGAAGATGGCTATGCCCTGGTCTGGTGCGTGCGACCTGAGCAGGCTGAGCACTTGCTGACACTGGATGATCAGCAATTCAAACAAGCCTTGCAAACCGCCTTTGGCGACCGCCTGGGCAAATTCATCAAGACCTCGGCACGTCTGTCTTATCTATTGGGCTTGAATGCACAGGCGCATGCCACTGCACGCACAGTCGCCATCGGCAACGCCGCACAAACCCTGCATCCGGTCGCAGGGCAAGGCCTGAACCTTGGCTTGCGCGACAGCATGGTATTGGCACGCGCACTGACACGACATTTACATGACGCTGCCAGCAGCGATACTGCAACCGCCTTGCAAGCCTATCTGGCAGAGCGCCAGGCTGACAGGAAGCTGACCATACGCATCACCGACAGCATGGCCCGGGTATTTGCCAGCAGCCCTGATGGTTCATTCAGCCAGACCTTGCTGGGCCTGGGGCTGGGTGCACTGGATATGGTGAAGCCAGCAAAGCGGATGCTGGCAGAACAGATGATGTTTGGTTGGCGCTAAATGCGCACAGCGGCGCACTCAATATGATCAACTAGTTCCTGATCTCCAAAGCACGATTCAGGCTCAGCGCCGCTATTGAACAGGCTGCGCCGGATAGCAGGTACAGGCTGACATATTCCAGCCCGAAATGTGCCGACAAGCCCAGCGCCACCAGAGGGGCAAAGCCCGCACCGACCAGCCATGCCAGATCAGATGTCAGGGCAGCGCCGGTATAGCGGTATTTAGGCGCAAAATTGGAAGTTACAGCACCTGATGCCTGGCCATAAGACAATCCCAGTACACCAAAACCCAACAGGATAAAGAGATCCTGCCCAAACTCACTGCCACCCAACAAGGCTGGTACGAAACCACTCAGCACGGCGATCATCAGTGCCAGCGCAAATAGCATTTTGCGACGGCCAATACGGTCAGCGATCACACCAGAAATAATGATTCCCAGGATCATGAAGACGGCGCCAAACATTTGTATTTCCAGAAATTCGCTCAGTGAGCGTTTGGAATAAATCGTGATCCATGACAATGGGAACACAGTGACCAGATGGAACAGTGCATAGCTGGCCAAGGCCGCCAGTGCGCCTATGAGCAAGTTACGGCCTTGTGAGCGGGTCATCTCGACAATACTGGTTGGTTCCAGTTCGCGCTCATCGAGCAAATGCTTGTATTCGTTGGTAGAAACCAGGCGCAAGCGGGCAAACAAGGCAACCACGTTGATCGCAAACGCGACATAGAAGGGATAGCGCCATCCCCACTCCAGGAAGTCTTCAGTCGACAAATTGGCGAGCATATAGGCAAACAGGCCCGCAGCAATCATGAAGCCTACCGGCGCACCGAGTTGACCGAGCATGGCATACCAGCCGCGCTTGTTCTCCGGTGCATTCAAAGCCAGCAAAGAGGGCAAACCATCCCAGGAACCACCCAGCGCAAAACCCTGCCCTATACGCAGCAAGGACAAAAAGATGATGGAAGTTACACCCAGATGCGAATAGGTTGGCAGGAATGCAATACCAGCGGTAGATGCCCCCAATAAAACCAGGGCTATGGTGAGCTTGGCTTCACGTCCCAGATGCTTCTGGATTTCCATAAAGGCTACTGTGCCAAACGGGCGTGCCAAAAATGCAAACGAGAAGATCACGAATGCATACAGAGTGCCTTCCAGTCTTTGTTCAAATGGAAAGAAAACCTGGGGGAAAACCAGTACCGAGGCAAGTGCATAGACAAAGAAATCAAAATATTCCGACGCTCTGCCGATGACTACACCAATCGCGATTTCACCAGGGGCAATCGAAGAATGATCGGAATTAGTGTTTCTGACATTCCTGCTTTCAGAAGCTGTCAGATAGCTGGAAGGCAGTTCATTCTCGTTGGTACTGATGCTGGTCATAATGGCCCCTCAAATCTTGTCTCTAAATTTATAGTCTGGCACCTGTGCGATCTTTATTTTTGATGCTTATTTGAAAACTAGGACAAAACGTCCAATCGCCAAGGCCTTTTTGTAAAGGTACATTAGCACAAATTTCTATAATCATTGACCTATCTCAATATGATTCCCTTATTTGCACGACGCGGACTTGCTGTTTTTCCTGCAATTTTGTTGACGGCTTGCAACACGGTAGTAATGAATCCATCGGGTGATATTGCCTCTCAACAAAGCCATTTGATATGGGTATCCACGCTGTTGATGTTGCTGATCATCGTACCGGTGATCTTTCTGACCATCCTGTTTGCCTGGCGTTACAGGAAAAATAACACCTCCGCAAAATATGAGCCAGACTGGGATCATTCCACCCAGCTTGAACTTGTGATCTGGGGTGCGCCGCTGCTGATCATCATCGCCCTGGGCCTGATCACCTGGATCAGCACGCATACGCTGGACCCTTATCGCAAATTGTCGCGCCTGGATGAAAACCGCCCTCTTCCTGCTGATGCGAAAGTCCTCAACGTCGAAGTTGTGGCGCTGGACTGGAAATGGCTGTTCATTTACCCAGACCTTGGCATTGCCACAGTCAATGAACTGGCTGCCCCCATTGACGTGCCTGTGCGCTTCAAGATTACGGCATCCAATGTCATGAATTCCTTCTTTATTCCTGCGCTGGCTGGTCAGATCTATGCCATGCCAGGTATGCAGACTACGCTGAATGCCGTCATCAACAAGCCGGGACAGTTCGATGGCTTTTCGGCCAACTATAGCGGCGCAGGTTTCTCTGACATGCGCTTCAAGTTCCACGGCATGAGCGCGCAGAATTTTGAGCAGTGGGTGCAGGCGGCCAAAGCCAAGCCGCAAACGCTGGACCGTGCGACTTATCTGAAACTGGAAAAGCCGAGCGAGCGTGAACCGGTGCGCCATTACGCGAGTGTCGATGCAGATTTGTATCATGCCATTTTGAACCGCTGCGTTGCCACAGGTGAGGTCTGCATGGACAAAATGATGATGAGTGATGCAAAGGCAAATGCCAGAGCCTATGCTGCATCTGAAGCAAAAATGGATTTCACCAGGCTGTTTACGCAAGGCCTGGAACAAGATAACGCTGCACGCGTAGCACGATTGTCAGCCTATCTGGACGCTGACATTTGCAAAGCATCCCCCGAAGTGCCTCCTTTTATCATCGGAAATAAATGATGCAAGACCATCTCGATTTGACGAAGCTCATCTTCGGCCGCCTCTCATGGGACGTGATTCCCTTTCATGAACCCATCCTGCTGGCGACCTTTATCGCCGTCGCCCTCGGTGGCATAGGCCTTCTTGGCGCACTGACCTATTTCCGCGTATGGGGCACTTTGTGGCGCGACTGGTTTACCAGCATCGATCACAAAAAAATAGGCATCATGTACGTGATTTTTGCCCTCGTCATGCTGTTGCGCGGCTTTGCCGACGCCATCATGATGCGGATACAGCAGGCAGTGGCCTTTGGTGATGCAGCAGGCTTCCTGCCGCCACATCACTATGACCAGATCTTTACTGCGCATGGCGTGATCATGATCTTTTTCGTGGCCATGCCTCTGGTAACTGGTTTGATGAACTATGTTGTGCCACTGCAAATCGGTGCGCGTGACGTGGCGTTTCCTTTCCTGAATAATTTCAGCTTCTGGATGACTGCCTTTGGTGGCGGCCTGGTCATGGTGTCGCTGTTCGTGGGTGAATTTGCGCGTACTGGCTGGCTGGCATATCCACCGCTGTCTGGCATCATGGCCAGCCCGGATGTGGGGGTCGATTACTATATCTGGTCATTGCAGATTGCCGGTGTAGGTACTCTGCTGTCAGGCATCAACCTGATCGCCACCATCATTAAAATGCGCGCGCCTGGCATGACAATGATGAAGATGCCAGTGTTTACCTGGACTGCGCTGTGCACCAACATTTTGATCGTTGCAGCCTTCCCCGTATTGACTGCGGTATTGGGCATGCTGTCACTCGACCGTATGTTTGGCACCAATTTCTTCACCAATGATCTTGGTGGCAACTCCATGATGTATGTGAACCTGATCTGGATCTGGGGCCACCCTGAGGTCTATATCCTGGTCTTGCCTGCGTTTGGTGTTTTCTCTGAAATCGTCTCGACATTCTGTAGCAAGCGTTTGTTTGGCTATACCTCCATGGTGTATGCAACCGTGGTGATCACGATTCTGTCTTACCTGGTATGGCTGCATCACTTCTTCACGATGGGGTCTGGCGCGAGTGTCAATTCCTTCTTCGGTATCACGACCATGATTATCTCGATTCCTACCGGGGCGAAGATATTCAACTGGCTGTTCACGATGTACCGTGGCCGTATCCGTTTTGAATTGCCTATGTTGTGGACCATGGGTTTCATGATCACTTTCGTTATTGGCGGCATGACAGGCGTCTTGCTGGCAGTACCACCTGCTGATTTCGTTTTGCACAACAGCCTGTTCCTGATTGCCCACTTCCATAACGTCATTATCGGTGGCGTGCTATTCGGCATGTTTGCTGGCATCAACTACTGGTTCCCTAAAGCTTTTGGCTACAAACTTGATGACTTCTGGGGAAAATGCTGCTTCTGGTTCTGGACTATCGGTTTCTACTTTGCTTTCATGCCTTTGTATGTACTGGGCCTGATGGGTGTGACAAGACGCTTGAGCCATTTTGAAGATCCATCACTGCAAATCTGGTTCCAGATCGCGGCTTTCGGTGCGGTCCTGATTGCAATTGGTATCGCTTCCTTCATCATCCAGTTATATGTCAGCTTCAAGCGTCGTGCATCCCTGCGTGATGTTACTGGCGACCCATGGGGTGGTCGTACGCTGGAATGGTCAACCTCTTCACCTCCTGCAGCTTATAACTTTGCCTTTACACCAAAAGTCTATGATAACGACGCCTGGGCTGATATGAAGAGCAAGCAATACAGCAGGCCAACAGACGGCTTTGTACCTATCCATATGCCCAAGAATACCGGTGCAGGCTTCATCATCGCCTTGTTGAGCGCGGTGTGTGGTTTTGCCCTGATCTGGCAAATGTGGTTGCTGGCAGTCCTCAGTTTCATGGCGATGATGGTTGCCATTATCGTCCACACCTTCAACTACAAGCGCGACTACTATATCCCTGTTGCCGATGTCATCCGTACTGAAGATGAACGTACCCGCTTATCAGGTGCCAGCTATGTCTAATACTGCAACTTTTTCAAACGAAGGCGCCAACTTGAATACCAGTGCAACTTCTCAGCCTGGCAAATTTGTCAGCAGCGATTTTTATGTCAAGGAGCATCATCCGGAAAACGGCACCCTGCTGGGTTTCTGGCTTTATCTGATGAGCGATTGCCTGATCTTCGCCTGTCTGTTTGCGACCTATGCCGTACTGGGCCGTAACTATGCAGGTGGCCCTACCGGTGCAGAATTGTTTGACTTGCCGCTGGTCGCCGTCAATACATCCCTGCTGTTGTTATCGTCGATCACGTATGGCTTTGCCATGCTGGAAATGCAGCGCAAGCGTGTTAAAGCCACCTTGATCTGGCTGGCCATTACCGGCTTGCTGGGTACAGGTTTTATCAGTCTGGAACTGTATGAATTTGCCCACCTGATACACGAAGGCGCAGGCCCGCAACGCAGCGGCTTTTTGACCTCTTTCTTTGCCCTGGTTGGTACGCACGGCCTGCACGTGAGTTTCGGTATTATCTGGCTGCTTACCCTGATGTTCCAGATAGGCCGTCATGGCCTGACACCAGAGAATGGCAGGAGACTGATGTGCCTGTCCATGTTCTGGCATTTCCTGGACGTGATCTGGATCGGCGTATTTACCTTTGTTTATTTGATGGGAGTATTGCCATGAGCGCGCACCAAGAACACACGCCGCATGGTCACGACGGTCACGGTGGTCATCACGATAATCACCACGGACATACGCATGCCAACCATGGCAGCCTGAAAGAATACGCTACCGGATTCATGCTTGCAGTGATCCTGACCGCCATCCCTTTCTGGCTGGTCATGGGCAAAGTCATGAACAAGTCGAGCACGACAGGCATCGTCCTGCTGGTATTTGCAGCGATACAGATCGTGGTGCACATGGTGTATTTCCTGCACATGAATAGCAAATCCGAAGGTGGCTGGACCATGCTGGCATTGCTGTTCACCGGCATGCTGGTGTTTATCATGATGAGCGGATCGCTGTGGGTGATGTATCACCTGAATCACAATATGATGCCCGGCATGATGCATGAGACCGAAACAAAACCGCAATCGATCAATGCCGCGCCCATGTCCCGGCCTGCTGCGGACAATATCAAGTCCATGCCATCCATGCAATGAACGAACCTGAACAAGGAATTGCAGGAAAAGCGGCTGACCTGACACCAAAGACAGGTCAGCTCAGCCCACGATCTCGTCATTCACGCTTATTCAGACTGAGCTTCACGGCCTGCATGGCAGTTATTTTTGCAGGCTTCATTTCACTTGCTACATGGCAGGTGCTGCGTCTTCAATGGAAGCTCGATTTGATAGAGCGGGTTGAACAGCGCGTACACGCAGAACCTGTACCAATTCCCGGTTTTTCATTATGGCCACACATCAATACAAGTGCGGATGAGTACCGCCATGTGCAGGTCAGTGGCGTTTTTATGCATGAGAAAACCGTACTGGCGCAAGCCACGACAGAATTGGGAGGCGGCTTTTGGGTCATGACACCTCTGGCGACAGCAGATGGCACGACGATCCTGATCAACCGTGGTTTTATCCCGGAAAAAATGGCGGCGTCTTATCGAGCTTCATCAAAAAGAGATCGCGTCACTGCATCTGATATTGACACCATTCAAGTCACTGGCCTGTTGCGCATGACTGAACCGGGCGGAGGTTTTTTGAGGAAAAATGACCCTGCTGGCAATCGCTGGTATTCACGCGATGTGAACGCCATTGCTACTGCAATTGGCTTGACCAGGCCAGCCCCTTTCTTTATCGATGCCGATGCAAACCCCACAACCGATAAACACTATGCGCAGCAAAGTAACGGATCGGCAAACCAACCCATCGCAGGCCTGACCGTGATTCATTTTCACAACAACCATTTAATTTATGCCTTGGTCTGGTTTTCGCTGGCAGCCATGACGGCCGCAGCCTGGGCATATGTCATCCGGGATAGAAAAATGTCAGCGCCGTCAGCATAGGAAACACAGCATAAGCCAGGCTGGCATTGCAAATTTAATATATAGCCCATGATCTGTTAGCATGCACTAAAAAAGCACAATAACGGGACATGGCAAGCATGATAAAAAAAGTACTTTCTCATAGTATCGGGCAAGGGATAGTGGCCAAAACTGCAAACAAAACACCAGAAAAACAGTCCGCTATTGCGATAGCGTACGAGAACTCGGCAGGCCACAAGAACATGTTGCAACTTATTCAGTTGCGCTGGCTTGCTGTGTTTGGACAGTTATCAACCATTTTGATCGTCATGTTTGGCTTTGGCATACAGTTGCCCCTGGTCAAAATGCTGGTCGTCTTGATTTGTTTGATAGGCTTTAATATTGCCAGCCATTTGCGCTGGCATGAGCGCGTGTATGTAACCAATGGCGAGCTTGTTTTTGCCTTGCTGATCGATGTATTCAGCCTGACAGCACAGTTGTACTTCGGCGGAGGAACCTCAAACCCGTTTGCTTTTCTTTATCTACTGCAAGTGATTTTAAGCGCAGTCTTGCTGGAAGCCTGGTCTACCTGGATCATCGTCGTCATCACCAGCGCCTGCCTGGCCGGACTATCACTGTTTTCTGAGCCTTTGCCTCTGCCACCAAGTGAAGCCGGCGGGCTATCGCGCCTGTACGTAGCAGGCTTCATCATTTGCTTCATGCTCAATGCTGCCCTGCTGGTTTTCTTTATCACTCGCATCGGCCACAACCTGCATGCCCGGGATGTTCAACTGGCTGATCTGCACCAGCGTGCAGTTGAAGAAGGTCATATCGTGCGCATGGGCCTGTTGGCTTCTGGTGCGGCGCATGAACTGGGTACGCCACTGGCGACGCTCTCGGTCATCCTGGGTGACTGGCGACGGATGCCGGAGTTCAAGAAAAATCCCGAGCTGCTCGAAGAAATCAGCGAAATGGAAACCCAATTACAACGCTGCAAAAGCATCGTCAGCGGCATCCTGTTGTCTGCCGGAGAAGCACGTGGAGAATCTGCGGTCAAAACGACGATCAATACTTTTTTAAATGATCTCACCAAAGAATTTACATCAACCCGGACTATAGTCTCATTTGGTTTCGACAACCAGATCCAGGAAGACATTCCCATCGTCTTTGATACTGCCCTGAAGCAAATGGTCTGTAACGTGCTTGATAATGCCCTGGAAGCTTCCCCGGACTGGTTGCGCATGGAAGCCAGGCGTCAGGGCGACGCACTGATATTCAGGGTCGTCGATCGCGGACCTGGTTTCGATCCAGCCATCTTGTCACGCATAGGAGAACCGTATCAATCGACCAAGGGTCGTCCCGGCAGCGGGCTGGGATTATTTTTCGTCGTCAATGTGGCACGTAAACTGGGCGGTCATTTCACGGCATCCAACCGTGAAGATGGCGGTGCCATAGTACAATTGAGTTTGCCACTTTCGGCGATCATGCTTTAGGAGCCTCTGATCAAGCAGTTTTTTCCCGATAAGAAAATCAATAAAGACTTTGCAATGTCACAAGAGCTGCAATAGCTTGAATAGCCGCTCTGCCCTATCTCATCGACATCCCGGTTTAACTTCAGGAATTTTTATTATGTCAGAGAGTCGTCTGCTACTCATTATCGAAGACGATACTGCTTTTGCCCGTACACTGGGCCGTTCGTTTGAGCGGCGCGGTTACACCGTCTTGCACGCCAACAGCAAAGAAGATGCTGAAAAATTATTATCAGATCATACGCCTGCTTACGCCGTCGTTGATCTGAAGTTGAATGGACACTCATCCGGCCTGGCCTGCGTGCAGCTTTTACATCAACACAATCCCGACATGCTGATTGTCGTACTCACAGGGTTCGCGAGTATTGCGACTGCGGTGGAAGCGGTGAAACTGGGCGCGTGCCAATATCTGTCCAAACCCTCCAACACTGATGATATCGAAGCCGCCTTTGGACATGTCGCTGGCACAGCAGATGTCGAAATCACGAATCGCTCCACTTCCATCAAGAATCTGGAGTGGGAAAGAATCCACGAAGTACTGGCCGAAACCGACTTTAATATTTCCGAAACAGCACGCAGGCTAGGCATGCACAGGCGCACGCTGGCGCGCAAGTTAGAGAAACAAAGGATTAAGTAAATTACTCACCTGTTATTTTTTTGACCAGAAAAACAGTAAATATCAAGATGAAGCAAATACCGGCCTTAAGTAAATACCAGTCTCAAAAGGATTACTCTATAATCCGCCCTTCAACTGAAAGGAAACACCATGAAAATGCGCATCAAAAGACGCCATCTGAATTTTGGACGCTTGTACAATCACCAACTGGCTGCTGTTCTCGAAGCTGCATTTGAAGAATTCAAAAGCAATTTCAGCGAACAAGGCGCATCCATCACAGAGTCCATAGACTCGCTGCAAGACCTGGGTGCCAGCTATCGCCATTTCAAGAAATTTGCCCTGCGTTTCGCCAAGGCACATTAAGTATCTGTTGCCCAGGAAGAGTGCGCTTGAGGGTGAGATTGCTCATCCTTAAGTGCAATCTCACTTTGAGCAGCATCCTGCAATACCAAATCTCCCATCGCTAGTCACCGCCCTCATTTCCATCTGTTGCGTAAAAAACTGTATCCTGGTTGTCGCATTTTTTGGGAGTACAATTTCCTCTCCCCGCACAAACGGAATCTATTCCATGAAACTGTACCCACTATTCCTGTTGATGGCGACAGCCACCGTGTTCAGCCCTGGTCCTGGTGTAGTCATGACACTGACAAATGCCTTGCGCTATGGCATGCGCGGCACTTTTGGCGGCATCCTGGGTATCGCTTTTGGGGCATTGATTGTTGCGGCAATTTCTGCCACCAGTGTGGGTGTCATTCTGGCTGCGTCTGCTACTGCGTTTACCGTACTCAAGCTACTGGGTGCAGCTTATCTGATCTTCCTGGGTATCAAACTCTGGCGCGCACCTGCTTTCCGTTTTACTGAAGGCAACGCCCATGAAGCAAGTTTCAAGAAACGCTTTCTGGAAGGCCTGTCTTTGCAAATGACCAATCCCAAGGCGATTTTCTTCTTCCTTTCGATATTCCCGCAATTCATAGACCCAGCCATGAGCTACGGTTTGCAGTTTGCCGTACTGGTCATGACTTACAGTGGCCTGATTGTCATCATCCATAGCAGCTATGCGATTTTTGCAGGACGCGCCAAGACCTGGCTGACATCTGAAAAAGGTGGTTCTTACATGAATAAAATCGGAGCTGCCACTTTTATATTTTTCGGCTGCGCCCTGGCTGGTGCTAAACGTACGGTGTAAGCAGGGCATAAACAAGGTACCGGCAAGATACGGGCAAGACACAAGCAAGATACAAGCAAGATACAGATTCCGTCAATATCCGTTCAGTTTTCAAGCGATTGCTGTGCAGTGCACAAGTGCAAGGCTGCAACGGATTCATCCATTCTTGACATTTGATAACAAGTACAGACTAAGATTTCTGCTAGGATAATTACGTGTATCGGGTACTCCTGCAAGCTTAATTCCCAGCATCATTCACCGTCCGAGGTGTGCATGTCAACCAGACGTATAGGGATGTCTGACATAGTCATAGGCCAGGCCTTGCCCTGGGATGTCTATGGCAGTGATGGTAGCCTGTTACTACGCAAGGGCTTTATTGTCACCAGTGCCAATCAGGTATCGTCGCTGATAGAACGAGGCCTGTTCGCCGATACCGGCAAATCTGAAGGTGGTTTGCGTGATGGTAAACCTGCAGAAAAAGCCAGCGAAGCCCCCTCCGTAGTGCGCACCATCAATACTGTGCGTACAGAATTGCGCAGACTGGTTTATAACCTCAGTACAGAAGCAGATGTACAAGCCCAGATTATCTCGCTGACCAAAAAAATGGGTGCAGCAGTCTTCATGGCACCCGATGTGGCGCTGGGTTGCATCTTGCTGAATCAGGACGACAACTATGGCCCACGGCATTCTGTCGATACTGCCGTAGTATCTCTGCTGATTGCCCGTACACTCAAAAAACCCGCCGATGAAATGCTCTTGCTGGCCGCTGCCGCACTGACCATGAATGTCGCCATGCTGAGGCAGCAAGAGAAACTGCAAGAGAAAAGTGAAACACTGAATGCGGCAGAACAGGAATTGATTTCCCAGCACCCTGAAGCCGGGGTCGCCATGCTGCGTGCCGCCGGGGTGGATAATGAAGACTGGTTATCCTGGGTTTTGCATCACCATGAGAGTGAAGACGGCACAGGTTACCCGGCAAAAAAAACCAGCGCAGATATCCCGCAAAATGCCAAGATCATTTCACTCGCTGACCGTTACTGCGCCCGCGTATGTGCACGCAGTTACCGCAAATCCATGCTGCCGAATGCAGCGTTGCGCGATATTCTGGTAGAAGGTAAATCCAAGATTGATCCCATGCTGGTCACGGTTTTTATCAAGGAACTGGGCACCTACCCTATAGGCACTTTCGTCAGACTGGAGAGTGGTGAAACCGCCGTAGTGACTGGCAAGGGTGAAACCACGACAACACCTTATGTACATGCACTGCTTGGGCCACGCGGCACACCACTATCCATACCACTCAGACGCGACACGCAAAAACCCCTGATGGCAATACGTGAAGTCCTGCATCGCGACCAGGTATCAGTCAAATTTACCATGCGTCATTTATGGGGCGATATCGCCCGCTTATGAATACACCAGCCCTGCTTGCGCAAGCCAAATGACGATTGCTTCATTCACCGGAATTTAAGTAACCACTATCATGAATAATGATCTCCCTGAGTCTGCAAAAATCAGCAGCGAAGAAAGTTTTGAAGAATTGAACAACCCTGACTATCGCAGTCTGGTGTATTTGTACTTTTCTGATATTGATGTGGGCCAGCAACTGGCCACAACCCTGGAAATGTATCATCATGAAGTCATCTGTTTTGATCAGGCGGATGAACTGCAATCTGCCATCATGGTCAGGATGCCGCAGGCCCTGGTCATAGACGTGGATAGTCCGGCAGGAATGCTTGCCCGGAAAAAAATGGGCAACCGGGTCATCAGCAACTTCCCCATCATTTACATTTCAGCCACAGATGATTTCACGCAGCGCCTGACCGCCGTCAGGGAAGGTGCAGCCGGTTATTTTCTCAAACCCCTGGACGTGGAAGCATTGAGCGCCAAGATAGATGAAAAAATCGCCAGGAATGAAGTACTGGCCTACCGCATACTGGTGGTTGATGACGATGAAATGCTGGCCGCCTATTATGATGCCATACTCAGCAGCGCTGGCATGCATGTGAAAGCCATCAACGACCCTAGTGAAATTCTTGAATCCCTGAAAAAATTCAAACCTGAACTGGTGCTGACAGACTTGAACATGCCCATCTGCAATGGCCTGGAGATGGCGCAAATCATCAGGCAAAACAATCGCTACATCGACATTCCCATCGTCTTTCTATCTACAGAGATACAAAAAGAAATGACCGCCATAGAAACCGGAGCAGACGATTTTCTTGGCAAACCCATAGACCCGGAAAAACTGATATCGACTATCGCCAGCAGGGCAGAACGTTATCGCAATCTGCGCAAGCAGAGATAAGCAAGTTTAAATTCATCAATCTATCGGCAGTCCGCTGACAGGCTTGATTTCTTCCATGCAGATCATAGACCTCAAGGAGGCAACACCCGGTACCTGCATCAGGGTATCGGTCAGGAATTGCGACAGGCTTTTCAAATCACTGGCGACCACCTTCAGGATGTAATCAAAGTCGCCAGAGATGGTGTGGCATTCTATGATTTCCGGGAAAGCCTTCAACTGCCGCTCAACCTCGCGCACATTGCGAAACTGTTCGCGGTCCAGCGACAGATTCACAAATGCCATTACGCCCAGTCCCAGTGCCTCGGGCGCAACCTGCGCTACATAAGCGCGTATCACCCCTTTTTCTTCCAGCGTCCTGACCCTACGCAGGGTCTGCGGTGCCGACAAATGTATGCGCTCAGCCAGGCTCAAATTACTCATGCGCCCATCTTGTTGCAAATGTCGCAAGATACTGCGGTCATACACATCCATTTTGTTCCCCCGGCTTTACCCTGATTTTCAGGATATTTTGTCATTTTCATTAAATAAGAAATTAAAACACACAATTTTCATATATATGAAACTTAATTTCTATTTACATGAAATTTACATCTTATTTAGCAATCTAATTCTTTGCCTGGCTGGCTACAATGGTAAACAGAATACATAGCACAACAGGTGCGCAAGAGCCTGATGCGAAATGGGTCTGGTGGATTTTCAAAAAATCTCACTCTTCTCTGAAGGAGTGAATGGAAGTCTCGCAACATCAGGAAAACCAGGGTGATTTCGCAATAGCCTCTGAAATGTGTTCCCGCAAGTCCTTTTGGATTTGAGCAAAATTGTCGCTGTAACATGGCTATGCAGTTTTGCCAGAGTCCATATTTAAAAACATACGGAGAACATTATGGTGACCTTCATCGGCACAAAAGAACTGCAAAACCATTTGAAGAAGACCAGGCTTGAAGATGCCATTGCGCGTCTGGCTGGCATGATCAAGGAAGATTATTTGCGCTGGCAGTCATTCGACAAATCCGCACGGGTAGCGAATCACTCTGACGTGGGCGTCATAGAGTTGATGCCTATCTCTGACGGCAGCCAATATTCATTCAAATACGTCAATGGTCACCCCAAAAACACCCAGGCTGGTTTGCTGACCGTGACTGCCTTTGGCGTACTGGCTGATGTAAATACCGGTTACCCCCGCCTGCTGTCAGAACTGACACTGACAACTGCAATACGTACCGCCGCCACCTCGGCCCTGGCAGCGACTTACATGGCCAGGCCAGACAGCCGCATCATGGCCCTGATAGGCAATGGTGCGCAAAGTGAATTCCAGGCCGTGGCTTTTCATGCCATGCTGGGCATCAAAGAGTTGCGCGTATATGACATAGACCCTGCAGCAACCGACAAATTAATTCATAATTTGCGCATGTATCCAGAATTAAGGGTGATACGTGCCAGTTCCACTGCAGAGGCAGTCAAAGGTGCGGACATCGTGACCACGGTGACAGCAGACAAAACCAATGCCATCATACTGACCCAGGACATGATAGAACCCGGCATGCATATCAATGGCGTAGGTGGTGATTGCCCAGGCAAGACAGAGTTGCATGCGGATATTTTGAATAACGCGCATGTGGTAGTGGAATATGAACCGCAATCGCGCATAGAAGGTGAATTGCAGCAAATGCCGGCAGACTTCAAGGTGACCGAGTTGTGGACTATTCTGGCAGGTAATGCCACAGGCCGCAGCCATGCTGAGCAAGTCACGGTATTTGATTCTGTCGGATTTGCGCTGGAAGATTTTTCTGCCATGCGTTATCTGGAAAAATATGTCATGCAGGCAAATTCACCGGTGCTGGATCTGATTCCTGAAATGATGAACCCGAAAGACCTGTTTGGTATGGGAATGGCAGCAACGAGCAACAATGTTGCCAGCCCTGCCCGTAGCAATACAGATTGTGCAGTACCAATAAACGCCTGAAGTCTATCCTGACAGGGCATTACACTAGAAACGAATGAAAACCATTTCCTTAATTGGAGCGCCTACCGATGTAGGCGCAAGCGTCAGAGGCGCGGGCATGGGGCCCGACGCATTACGTGTGGCGGGCCTGAACGAGGCTTTGACGGCACGCGGCTTGAAAGTCATTGACCATGGCAATTTGCATGGTCCAGCCAATCCCTGGGAACAACCAGTGAATGGCCTGCGCCACCTCAAAGAGGCGATAGACTGGAACCAGGCCGTGTATGACGCCGTCGACAAGGCCTTGCAGGATGGCCACATGCCCATGATGCTCGGTGGTGATCATTGTCTGGCGATAGGTTCGATCAGCGCGGTGGCAGCACACTGCCGCCGCGTTGGCAAGAAACTGCGCGTCTTGTGGTTTGATGCACATGCTGACAGCAATCTTTCAACCATCAGCCCTACCGGCAATATCCACGGCATGCCTGTTGCCTGTCTCATGGGTCATGGTCCGAAAGAGTTGATCAACTATAGCGGCCAGACGCCAGCCATCCAGCCCACCGACATACGCCTGATAGGCATACGCAGTGTCGATGATGGTGAGCGCAAGTTCATTCATGAAATGGGTATGCAGGTATTCGACATGCGCTACATCGATGAATATGGCATGCGCAATGTCATGTCTTCCGTACTGGCGAATCTCGACAGCAATACCCATTTGCATGTGAGCTTTGATCTTGACTGTCTGGACCCAGGCATCGCCCCTGGAGTAGGCACGGCAGTACTCGGCGGCCCCAGCTACCGCGAAGCGCAGTTGTGCATGGAAATGATCGCCGACACTGGCCTGATGGCATCGCTGGATGTAGTAGAACTGAACCCGGCACTGGATGTGCGCAATCAAACCGCAGTGCTGGCGGTTGATTTGATCGAAAGCCTGTTTGGCAAATCGACGCTGGTCAGGATGTAATTGTCACCAGATGGAACTCATTTCATCTCCATTGATGAAATGAGTTCTGGCAAAACCGGGATTGCTGATGACCTTGGTTACCAATCATCATTTAAATGGAATTGCCATTATACGCAGCAGTTGTTTGTCTTCTGGATAAGCATCAGGGTCATGGACACCAAGTGCATCAGGAAGTGAACCTGGATGGTAATCAAAGCTACCAAATAATTGATCCCAAATGGTAACTACCGCAGCATAGTTTTTACCTTCATTGAATGCTGAACTATGGTGATAGCGGTGCAGTTCAGTACCCATGAAAAGGTAGTTCAAATATCCAGCCCGCACATCGACGTTGAAGTGCGAAACCAATCCCTGAAAACCAGTCAGTACCGCCGCAGCAAAGATGGCCTCTTCTGAAAAACCAAGAAACACAGGTGGCAACATCAGTATCACCCGGACATAGGCGCTGTTGATCGGATGGCCAACCGCATGCATGAAGACATATACTTGCTGCGGCAGATGATGTGCCACATGCGTTTTCCACATCCACTGTCCAAATCGGCCTCGTGCCTGGTGACTATAGCGATGCACCCAATACCAGAGAAAGTCGGAAATTAAAATAGCGACACAAGCCTGTCCCCACCAAGGCAGTCCGTCGGCGTCGTGAACCTTGGGCAAGGCACTCCAGCGCGTCAGTGCAGTAAGGCAGAAGCTGGTAGCGGCCAGGGCTGCACCATTGACCAGCATCATGGGAATATCCCTGCGTAAAAAACTGCGCCAGCTCATGCTCCAGTCTGCCCGTGCCGGCATGACCCATTCCAGAAAAAGCATGATGCCTATGGTCACTCCCAAATAGATGGAATAAGCCTGTTTGGGTACGCCCAGCATTTTCATGGTGTTCATGTATATGAAGGCCAGTGTCATCAACAAGCCCAGCGGGTAAAACCAGAATTCGATGAACCGGGTGAAATAATTTTTCAAAAAACCAGATTCTGGCGCTTGTGTATGGCGTTTGACAGATGAGGTATACATATTTTCTTTACTCCACTGTGAGTTGTATTGTTTGCGCGTTATTGCCGTGGGTGAAACGTAGTTTTTCAAAGTCAGGCATGCCTGAAAACAGGCTTACCCTGAAACCATTCGAAAACCCCAGCGTCTCGACCGGCAAGCCAAAGAAATTGTGATCGACAGTTCCGTTATCGTTGACATCGTGAAGCACAACTACCGCATACTCACCGGCAGGCAATGCCGTAAACACGAAGCTGCTTTGTCCATTGTTGATTAAAGCGCTTATTTCCAGTTGCCCCTTCCTAGTGACTTCATTGCCCGGCAGGTAGAGTCTGGCAATTGCATGCCCTGTATTCGTTTTAAAACCGTTCGCGATCACTGTCAGGTTGCCTTTGACGTCCTGGGCATTTGTCATACTGGCTGTCGTGAACAAGCTAAGCACTACGACGGTTGATAAACGCAAGACCCGGCGAAGATGGTGAGACGCCCGGTGCATCGATGCAGCAATTTGTTTGTTGATAGTGTTTGTCATCATGTACTTGTCTGAAATTGGACAGGCGTCCATAATCGCAAGCAAAGGGAGTTAGCCAAAGAACCAAATTCCATTCCACGCCCATTTACAGACATTTCCGCCCTTAATGTTCAGGAAATCGCCCCATGCTCACGCACACAGTAACTGACCGCCGGATACTTAAAACCAGACTGGCTCTGCGCGAAGCCTTGTTGAATTTGTTGACTGAATGCGCCTGGGATGACCTCAGCATCCAGGAAATTTGCGAACGGGCAAATGTCGGGCGCTCAACGTTTTATATGCATTTTGAAAGCAAAGATGCCCTGCTTTCAGAAAGCCTGAATGATTTGCGGGACGCTTTGACAGCACATGCCGAATTGCACACAGAAGTGCGGGCTTTTGCTTTCTTGCCTGGCTTGCTTGCACATATGGAGGAAAATCGACGTATATTCAGAAACGTCATTGGTCGACGCAGTGGCTATGGTGTCGAGCGCCGTTTCCGGGAAATGGTATTTCAATTAATAGAACAAGATTTGGCAAAGCGGAATGTCACAGAAACCGAGCGGCATATGTTGGTGCACTATCTTGCAGGCGGTATTGTCGATTTGATGGCCTGGTGGGTGGATGCGCCTGAAGCACCCACCATGGGTGAGCTGGAACAGTTTATATTGGAACGGGTTGCAAAACCGTTGCAAAACAACAATCAGACTTGATCGCGATGCCATCAGATAAACAGAGTGACTTGAACGATATTACTGACCAAGCCAGGCATAAGTACACATGAGTACTGCAACTGGTGATTCAATGAGAATGTTGATGATGCATATCCGGATAATGTGGATGTTTGTGTCTTAAGGGATGATGTTGGTGTTGATGCACATGTGGCTCGGTGCCATCCCAACCTGCCTCATGTTCATGTTGGTGATGCAAGTCATGCGTATGTTCATGTGCGTGCTGCAGGGCTTCGTGCGCATGTTCGTGCTCATGGTTTTCGCTCAGGTGCAGCCAGATGCCCACCAGCATCAAAAATGCGGCCAGCCAAAAGACGCTACCGGGCCGCTCACCCAGAAACAGCAAAGACATGGCTGTCCCGACAAAAGGTGCTGACGAAAAATAGGCGCCAGTACGCGCAGCACCCAGATGCCGCAATGCCAGTACAAACATGACCAGGCTGAGACCGTAGCCAGAAAACCCAATCAGACCCACCGATAGCAAGGTGTCGCCATGCGGCAGTTGATAGCCGGATGCCAGGGCAATGCTCAGGTTCACGGCACCAGCAACCAAGCCTTTGATGCCGGCAATTTGCAAGGCATCACTGGCAGCCACCTTGCGCGTAAGATTATTATCAATTGCCCAGCACAAGCAAGCCACAGCGATGGCCAGAGCGCCCCAGGGCACGCCCAATACCGGCACTTGTTCCCATGATAAAAGCGCTCCTGCTACCACGATCAACAACATGCCCAGAAAGATACGCCGGTCAAAATTTTCTTTAAAAACAAACCAGGCCAGCAATGCTGTCAATACGCCTTCCAGATTCAGCAAAAGAGACGTTGTGGAAGCTGGCGTCAGCGTCAAACCCACCATCAGCAATACTGGCCCTGCTATTCCGCCAGTAAGAATGGCAGCAGCAAGCCAGGGTAAATCTGGTCGAGTGAGAGGTACAAATTGATCCTGTCTGCGATGAAAAATGGCGGCACGCAAAATAAAAATCAACAGCAAGCCCAGACCACTACCCAGATACAAGACACCCGCCAGCATGACTGGGGTAATATCCGCCACCATCGTTTTGGCGAATGGCGTGCTGATGCCAAACAAGGCGGCTGCCAGCAATGCGTAAATAACGCCTTTATTCATCACATGATATTTCATATATTTTCTGGCAAATATCAATCACCATCAATGACAGCCACTACCATGGCTACCCAGATTACGCACCGGATGTTCTTCTGCCGTACCCAGATTCTGCAAAATCCCGCAGTCTTTTGTTGCCTGCGCGCTGGTGCATAACTTGCGCAGGGACTTTAGTTGTAACTCCAGTCCCTTCAATTCCCTGATGCGATGGGCGACATGTTCTATATGCTTGTCGAGCAAGGCATTCACTTCTGAACAATTATCTTCAGGCGCATCGCGGAATTGCAATAGCTGGCGTATTTCATCCAGCGTCATATCCAGTGAACGGCAATGCCGTATGAATTGCAGGCGCTCTGCATGCATTTCGCCATACAGACGGAAATTGCCCTGCGAACGGCTGGCCTGTGGCAGCAAGCCTTCTTTTTCATAGTAGCGTATGGTTTCTACCAGACAGCCGGACCGTTTTGCCAATTCGCCAATTTTCAATTCCATTTTGCTTGCCTCGCTCGTTTCAATATTAGTTTAAATATTAGCGCTTGACTCTATACCTGCTACAGGGTGTCTAATGCTCACTATACCTCTTTTCCGGAGTCAGCATGGCGCATCAACACGATCATTCAGAACACTCGCATGAGCCCACCCATGAGCCAGCGCCCAAGCATGTCCATAGCTGTTGCGGCCACGGAGAAGTCAAGGCGGCGCAGGTCAACGACAAGCCCATAGCAACGCCCGCTGGTACATCGACCGTGGTGTATTCCATAGAAAACATGGATTGCCCGACAGAAGAAGGCTTAATACGCAACAAGCTAAGCCCCATGCCCGGCATAGCCCAGCTTGATTTCAATCTCATGCAGCGCAAACTGACGGTCAGCCATACACTGGAAAATCATGCAAAGATTCAGACCCTGCTGACTTCCATAGGCATGCAGGCCGTGCTATTAAGCGAAGATGGCAAAGACAATGAGAACGCAGTCGCAACCCCACCAGCAAACCCTGCACACAAATGGTGGTTGCTGGGTGCTGCTGGCGTAGCTGCGGTACTCGCAGAAACCTATGCCTATATCAGCGGCGCAGAAAAAGCCTGGCCCGTCATGCTCTTGTCTGCCCTGGCGATACTGCTCAGTGGCACCAGCACTTATAAAAAGGGCTGGATAGCACTCAAGAATTTGAACCTGAACATCAATGCCCTGATGACCATTGCCGTCACCGGTGCGCTGATCATAGGGCAATGGCCGGAAGCGGCCATGGTCATGGTCTTGTTCAGTCTGTCAGAAGCGATAGAAGCGATGTCGCTGGACCGCGCCCGCAATGCCATACGCGGCCTGATGGCAATGACGCCAGAAACAGCCAGCGTCTTGCAGGCGGATGGCAGCTGGCAGGATGTTGCGGCCAAAGCTATCGCCATAGGCGCTACGGTAAGGGTTGCTCCGGGTGAACGCATCCCGCTGGATGGTGAACTCAGCCAGGGGCAATCCTCAGTCAATCAGGCACCTATCACGGGCGAGAGCATACCGGTTGCCAAGACAGTTGGTGACAAGCTGTTTGCCGGTACCATTAATGAAACCGGTTCTTTTGAATACCGCGTGACTGCTGCGCAAACTGACTCCACCCTGTCACGTATTATCCATGCGGTTGAAGAGGCGCAAGGCAGCCGTGCGCCTACACAACGCTTTGTCGATAGCTTTGCAAAGGTATATACACCCATCGTGTTTGTCCTGGCGCTGGGCGTCATGCTCATCCCTCCCCTGCTGCTGGGCCTGCCATGGATGGTGTGGATATACAAGGCGCTGGTCTTGCTGGTGATTGCCTGCCCATGTGCTTTGGTGGTCTCGACCCCGGTGACTGTGGTCAGCGGGCTGGCGGCAGCGGCCAAGGCGGGCATACTCATCAAGGGTGGCGTGTATCTGGAAGAAGGCCGCAAGCTGAAGTCGCTGGCTCTGGATAAAACCGGCACCATCACCCAGGGCAAACCCGTCGTCACTGATATCAAACTGCTTGCTGGTGATCAGGCCATGGCATTGCAACTGGCAGCCAGTCTGGCAGGCCGCTCTGATCATCCGGTGTCGGGCGCAGTGACTGCCTATTCAGCAAATCAAGGCAGCAGCGCATTGGAAGTCAGTAACTTTGAGGCGATTGCAGGCCGTGGCGTCAAAGGCCAGATAGCGGGCAAATGGTACTACCTGGGCAATCATCGCCTGATAGAAGAACTCAAGATTTGCAGCCCGGCTACTGAGGCAGCACTATTTGCGCTGGAAGCGGAAGGCAAGACAGCCGTCATCATTGCTGACGAAGAAAAGGCCTTGGCAGTGATAGCCGTGGCAGACACTGTGCGTGAAAGCAGCCGCCAGGCAATTGCAGAACTGCATGCGCTGGGCATACGCACCGTCATGCTGACTGGCGATAATGAAATGACTGCAAAAGCCATTGCAAAAAACGTGGGCATTGATGATGCCCGTGGCAACCTGCTGCCTGAAGACAAACTGGCCGCCATCAATGACGAACTGGCAAGTCATGGCACGGTAGGCATGGTCGGCGACGGCATTAATGATGCACCAGCGCTGGCCAAATCCAGCATAGGTTTTGCCATGGGTGCAGCAGGCACGGACACAGCACTGGAAACTGCCGACGTTGCCCTGATGGATGATGACTTGCGCAAGATCCCGCAATTCATCCGCTTGAGTCAACGCACTGCGGCCATACTGAAACAGAATATCGCGCTGGCACTGGGTATCAAGCTGGCCTTCCTGGTCATGGCAGTGATGGGTGTAGCAACACTGTGGATGGCAGTATTTGCTGATATGGGTGCGAGCCTGCTAGTCATCTTCAATGGCTTGCGCTTAGTCCGTCGTCTAAAATAATGACAATGCGCTTTAGGGTTTATAATTCGCACCATGCTTAAAAAGTTCATCCTCATGATCATAGTCGCTTTCACTCTCCAGCTAAGCTGGTCGGTGGCGAGTGCCTATTGCATGCATGAGACGGACAAGTCTGCGCAGCATTTTGGGCATCATCCGCATGAGCATGATGCCAAAGATGGTGAAAACCACGCTGATAAGTCAGCAGACAAGTCAGCCGCAAAAAAAGCAAACTCCCACCCGGATTGTGCATCTTGCGCGCATAGCCCGCTGGGTGCTTATTCGTCCAATCTGCCGCTGACAGAATCGACGCTGATCACTTATCAAATCACTGCAGCATCGCTGCAAACTCCTGCGCCTTTCCTGGCGCAACCTGAACGCCCCAAATGGATGACCTTCGCCTAAGTCCGGCGAGCCATCTGTCTGATTTATTTCTTTGTGTTTGTGTGGCGTCACGTATTTTCTTGCGTGCGCGTAAAGCATTTCCAAAGCTAGAAACTCGACGGTTACTTGCTGGATTCTTCCATTTCGTTTCTTCAGGAGAATGCCATGCAAAAATTATTCTTGCCACTCGCTATAGTGGCTGTACTACTGTGCCTCATGCTGTTTCCAGCATCGGCACAGGCACAAAACTCACTGCTCCCGACCAGCGCAGGCGTAATGACCCTGCCCACGGCAATAGCGCAGGCGCTTGCCAATAATCCCGACATCGCTGCTGCCAGGCGTGAAGTGCAAGCCAGTGATGGCGCATTGCGCCAGGCTGGTGTCATGCCCAATCCGGAACTGTCCGCGCTCATCGAAGATGCCAGGCAAGACAGCCGCAGCACCACCATACAAATCAATCAGCCTCTGGAACTGGGTGGCAAACGCGGTGCACGCATGAGTGTCGCCGAGCGTAGTCGCAGCGTTGCCTTGAATGAACTGGCGATCAAATCAGCCGAGATCAGGGCAGCAGTTACCACACATTTTTTTGCCGTCTTGATTGCGCAAGAGCGCCAGCGTCTGGCAACATTGTCACTGGAACTGGCACAGCGTGCCAGCCATGCTGCCAGCCGCCAGGTCAGCCTCGGTAAAATCCCGCCACTGGAAGCCACCCGGGCAGGCATTGCCGAATCTGGCGTGCGTGTGGAGCTTGCACAAGCCAATAGTGCATTACTGATAGCCAGGCAAAGTCTGGCAACAGCCATGGGCAGCAAGCTGACTGCCGATCAGCAACTGCAGGCTGAGTTCCATACGTTGCCCGCATTACCCGACTTGCAAAAATTGACGCAAGCTCTGGCACGCTCACCATTAATGCAACGCGCACAGCTGGAAGTGGACAAACGCCTCGCCATGTCTGCACTGGAAAAAACCAGGCAAGTTCCTGACCTGACTTTAAGCATAGGCAACAAGCGTGAACAGCAAACTGGCCGCAACCAGGTCATCGTCGGCATCAGCATCCCGCTGAACCTGTTTGACCGCAACCAGGGCAATTTGCAAGAAGCAGTGAGCCGCGCAGACAAGGCCAGGGATGAGTTGACAGCCACAGAAAACCGCCTGCATGGCGAGATACTGCAAGCCCATCAACGCCTGAGCCTGGCCAGGGAAGAAGCCGAGATGTTGAAGAAAGACATGCTGCCGGGTGCGCAGCAGGCATATGAGTTTGCCATCAAGGGCTTTGAATACGGCAAGTTCAATTTCATGGATGTGCTGGACGCCCAGCGTTCGTTACTGCAAGCCAGGGCGCAATACTTGCGCAGCCTGTCAGAAGCCCAGCGTGCCGCGGCAGATATCGAGGCTTATATAGGTGACAGTGAATTCAGCCTGTTCACCGCCACCTCTTCATTTTAGGATTTTGTATGAAACTGAATATCAATAAAAAAACTGCCGTGCCAGTCATCATCGTCATCCTCATAGGTGTCTTACTGGCTGCACTGATACTGAGTACAGGAAAATCAAAAAAAACCGATGAACATGGCAGCCATGCAGAGCAGGCTGAACATGCCGACAAAGAACATCACGATGAGATCACTGAAACTGCCAAAGGCCCACATGGCGGCAAGCTGTTCAGCAAGGATGGCTATGCACTGGAAGTGACTATCTTCGAGCAAAACACGGCACCAGAATTTCGCCTGTATGCCTATCAGGATGGCAAGCCGCTGCCACCTGCAGCAAACAATATCAGCATCAATCTGGAACGTCTGGGTGGCGCAGTACAAAATTTCAAGTTCAGCACAGAAAAAAATTATCTGAAAAGTGATGCCATCGTCGAAGAACCGCATTCCTTCAAAGCCAGTATCACGGCCCAGTATGCGGGCAAGAGCTATCAGTTCAATTACGAACAGATAGAAGGCCGCGTCAGCATGAATGCCCTGAAGCGCAAGCAAAATGGCGTGGAGACAGAAATTGCAGGTGCAGTGAAACTGCAAAGTAATCTGAACTTGTTGGGTGAAATAAAACTGAATGAAGACCGCATGCTGCAAATCGTACCGCGCCTAGCAGGTATCGTGGAAAGCGTGGCGGTGAATGCGGGTGACAAGGTCAGCAAGGGTCAGCTACTGGCCGTGATATCCAGCCAGGCCCTGGTCGATTTGCGCACCGAAGTGCTGGCAACACAAAAACGCCATGCACTGGCACGCAGTAATTTTGAGCGCGAGAAAAAACTCTGGGAAGAAAAAATCTCGGCCGAACAGGATTATCTGCAAGCCCGCAATGCCATGCAGGAAGCCGACATCACCCTGCAAAGTGCACAGCAAAAACTGGCTTCCCTCGGTGCTGGGATGGCTAGCAAGGGCAATCTGAACCGCTATGAAATCCGCTCACCTATCGCAGGCACAGTGACCGAGAAACACATCAGCATGGGCCAGTCACTCAAGGATGATGCTGCCATCTTTACGGTGGTCGATCTCAGCAGTGTCTGGGTGGAAATCGCGATACCTGCCAAGGATCTCAACAATGTCAGGACAGGTCAAAACGCCAAAATCAGCGCCAATGCCTTTGACGCAACGGCAGAAGGCAAGCTCAGCTACGTAGGTGCAGTCATGGGTGAACAAACCCGCACGGCCAAAGCCCGCTTGCTGCTGCCAAACACCAAGGGCGAGTGGTATCCTGGCCTGACAGTGAATGTGGCACTGCTGTCAACCGAAGTGGAAGTGCCGGTTGCGATCGTCAATGAAGCCATACAAATCATCGATGAGCAAGCCACGGTGTTTGCCAGCTATGGCGACCAGCTGGAAGCCAGACCGGTGGAGCTAGGTCGTAGCGATGGCAAGTACACAGAAATACGCAAGGGCTTGCAGGCGGGTACAGTCTATGTCGCAAAAAACAGTTTCCTGATCAAGGCTGAGCTGGGCAAAGCTGCCGCCAGTCATGAACACTAAGAGCATGAGGAAAATACATCATGTTTGAAAAAATCATACAATTTTCGATAGCGCAGCGCTGGCTGGTCATCATGCTGACCCTGGCGCTGGCAGCACTGGGCATCTTCAGTTACCAGCGCCTGCCTATTGATGCGGTACCCGACATCACCAATGTCCAGGTACAGGTCAATACCGCTGCGCCTGGCTACTCACCTCTGGAGGCTGAGCAACGCATCAGCTTTCCCATAGAAACCGTGATGGCGGGCCTACCCAACCTGCAGCAGACGCGTTCATTGTCACGCTATGGCTTGTCGCAAGTGACTATCATCTTCAAGGATGGGACTGACATTTACTTTGCCCGCCAGCTCGTCAATGAACGCATACAGGAAGCCAAGGGCAAGTTGCCAGCAGGCGTGGAACCTGGCATGGGGCCTATCTCCACCGGTCTGGGTGAGATCGTCATGTGGACAGTCGAGAGCAAGGAAGGCGCGCTCAAGGCTGACGGTCAGCCCTACTCTGCCACCGACCTGCGTGAAATACAGGACTGGATCGTCAAGCCACAACTGCGCAATGTTGCAGGCGTGACCGAAATCAATACCATAGGCGGCTATGCCAAGGAATTCCTGGTTGCACCATCGCCAGAAAAACTGGTGGCACATGGTTTGAGCTGGCAAGATGTCGTCACTGCACTGGAAAAAAATAATGGCAATGTCGGCGCGGGTTATATAGAAAGACGTGGTGAACAATACCTGGTCAGGGCACCGGGACAACTGGCTTCCATGGATGACATACGCAATGTCGTCGTCAATACCCAGAAAAATATTCCTGTGCGCATCAACGATATCGCCGAAGTCAGCATAGGCCGTGAATTGCGCACTGGTGCAGCCACAGAAAATGGCCGTGAAGTCGTGCTTGGCACAGTGTTCATGCTGATCGGTGAAAACAGCCGCAAGGTATCGCAGGACGTGGCAAAAAAACTCGCAGAGATCAACCGCAGCCTGCCGCCCGGCATCGTCGCCAGTACTGTATATGACCGCACCGTGCTGGTCGACAAGGCCATCAATACGGTAAAGAAAAACCTGCTGGAAGGTGCGGTGCTGGTGATTGCCATCCTCTTCCTGTTTTTGGGGAATATACGTGCAGCCATCATCACCGCCATGGTCATACCGCTGGCGATGCTGTTCACTTTTACCGGCATGGTGGGCAACAAGGTCAGTGCCAACCTCATGAGCCTGGGGGCGCTGGACTTTGGCATCATCATCGATGGTGCCGTGGTCATCGTCGAGAATTGCGTGCGCAGGCTGGCTCATGCACAAGCGGCCGCCGGACGCACGCTGAACCGCAGTGAACGCCTGCAAGAAGTGTTCGCTGCCGCCAGAGAAGCCCGCCGCCCCTTGCTGTTTGGCCAACTGATCATCATGGTGGTCTATCTGCCCATCTTTGCACTGACCGGGGTAGAAGGCAAGATGTTCCATCCCATGGCATTTACCGTAGTTGCGGCCCTGATTGCCGCGATGGTCCTGTCGATGACTTTCATCCCCGCCGCTGTTGCCTTGTTCATCGGTGAACACGTCAGCGAAAAAGAAAACCGCCTGATGCTGTGGGCCAGGCAACTCTATCAACCCTTGCTGGACTTTGTACTGAAAAGCAAGGCGCTGGTCTTGAGCATCGTGCTGGTGGTACTAGCCTTGAGTGGTTTGCTTGCTAGCCGCATGGGCAGTGAATTTGTCCCCAGCCTGAATGAAGGTGATATTGCCCTGCACGCCATGCGCATACCCGGTACCAGCCTGAGCCAGGCTTTGCAAATGCAGATAGAACTGGAACATGTGATACGCACTTTCCCAGAGGTGGATAAAGTGTTTGGCAAACTGGGCACGGCAGAAATTGCGACTGATCCCATGCCACCAAATGTGGCCGACACCTTCATCATGCTCAAGCCGCAAGCACAATGGCCAGACCCCAAGCGCAGCAAGGATGATCTGGTAGCAGCGATACAGGAAGCAGTCGAAAAAGTGCCGGGCAATAATTATGAATTTACCCAGCCTATACAAATGCGCTTCAATGAACTGATCTCCGGTGTGCGCAGCGATGTCGCGATCAAGGTGTTTGGTGACGACATGGATGTCATGAACCGCACTGCGGACCAGATTGCCAAAGTGCTGGAAAAAATCCCCGGCGCTGCCGATGTCAAGCTGGAGCAAACCACCGGCCTGCCCATGCTGAGCATCAACATCAACCGCGAAAAGGCGGCCAGGCTGGGTTTGAATATCAGCGATGTGCAGGACGTGATTTCTGCAGCCATAGGTGGCAAGGAATCTGGCACCCTGTTCCAGGGTGACCGCCGTTTTGATATCGTTGTGCGCCTGCCAGAAAATGTACGCAGCGATATCGATGCCATCAAGCGCCTGCCCATTCGTCTGCCGAATGTATCGAATGCACAAAATGGAGCAACCAGTTTCACCACCCTGGCTGACCTGGCAAGCATAGACATGGCACCTGGCCCCAACCAGATCAGCCGTGAAGATGGCAAACGCCGTGTCGTGGTCACCGCCAATGTGCGTGGTCGCGACATCGGCTCTTTTGTAAAAGAGGCACAGGAGCAACTGGCACAGAAAGTCAAAGTCCCGACGGCTTACTGGACCACCTGGGGCGGCACTTTCGAGCAATTGCAGTCTGCATCACAGCGCCTGCAAATCGTCGTACCCGCAGCCTTGCTACTGGTCTTCATGCTGCTGTTCGCCATGTTTGGCAACATCAGGGACGGCCTGCTGGTATTCACAGGCGTACCGTTTGCCCTGACCGGTGGCATCGTCGCACTGTGGTTGCGTGATATACCGTTGTCGATTTCTGCTGGCGTAGGCTTTATCGCCTTGTCTGGCGTTGCGGTATTGAATGGCCTGGTGATGATTGCCTATATACGCAGCCTGCGTGAAGAAGGCATGGCGCTGGACAACGCCATCCAGCAAGGCGCATTGACACGTCTGCGTCCGGTGTTGATGACGGCACTGGTAGCATCGCTGGGCTTCATCCCCATGGCACTGGCGACAGGTACAGGGGCTGAAGTGCAAAGGCCACTGGCAACGGTGGTTATCGGTGGCATACTATCATCCACTCTTCTGACTTTGCTTGTGCTGCCATTGTTGTATCAACTGAGCCATCGCAAGACAGATAAACCGTAATCCATGCTAAAACAAAATGCCCGGGAGCGAACAACGCTTCCGGGCATTTTTTACAACTCAGCTTGGTTCAGCTAATTACTCAACAGCCTTCACCATATCTTCAATGACTTTCTTGGCATCGCCAAACACCATCATGGTTTTATCCATGTAGAACAGTTCATTGTCCAGACCTGCATAGCCAGAAGCCATGGAGCGCTTGTTGACGATGACGGTCTTGGCTTTGTAGGCTTCCAGGATAGGCATGCCGGCAATCGGTGATTTGGGGTCTTTTGCCGCAGGATTAACCACGTCATTTGCACCCAATACCAACACCACGTCAGCCTGGCCAAATTCGCTGTTGATGTCTTCCATCTCGAATACCTGGTCGTAAGGCACTTCAGCTTCTGCCAGCAAGACATTCATATGACCAGGCATGCGCCCTGCCACCGGGTGAATTGCATACTTGACTGTAATACCTTTGTGCGTCAGTTTTTCTGTCAGTTCTTTCAGGGCATGCTGGGCACGCGCAACTGCCAGGCCATAACCAGGAACGATGATGACAGTCTCGGCATTGCCGAGCAGGAAAGCCACGTCATCAGCAGAGCCGGACTTGACGGTACGCTGTGCCTGGTCGCCACTGGCTGCAGTTGCAGCTTCGCCACCAAAACCACCCAAGATCACATTGAAGAAAGAACGGTTCATCGCCTTGCACATGATGTAAGACAGGATGGCACCGGACGAACCCACCAGCGAACCGGCAATGATCAGCATGGAGTTATTCAGCGAAAAACCGATACCTGCAGCAGCCCAGCCAGAATAGCTATTCAGCATCGACACCACCACCGGCATGTCAGCACCACCGATAGGGATGATGATGAGCACACCCAGCACGAAGGCCAGAGCAGTCATGATGATGAACGGTGTCCAGCTTTGCGTGACGCAGAAGGCAATGCCACAACCCAGCATGGCAATTGCCAATACCAGGTTCAACTGATGCTGGCCACTGAAGCTGACGGGTGCGCCCTGGAACAAACGGAACTTGTACTTGCCAGACAATTTACCAAAGGCGATGACAGAACCAGAGAAAGTAATCGCGCCGACAAAAGTACCGATAAACAATTCCAGACGGTTACCGAAAGGAATAGGCTGGTCTCTCGCGACGATATTGAATACCCAGGGTTCGGACACAACGGCTACGGCAATACACACCGCTGCCAGACCGATCAATGAGTGCATCGCTGCGACCAGTTCCGGCATCTTGGTCATCTCTACGCGTTTGGCCAGAGTCGCACCTATGCCACCGCCGACGATGACGCCGATGGCAACCAGGCCATAGCCCAAGCCTGCACCGGCGCTTTCGTTTTTCAGCTTGACGATCAGGGCTATGGTCGTTGCAACAGCAACCGCCATGCCTATCATGCCAAAGGCATTACCACGGCGTGCGGTGGAAGGGTGTGACAAGCCTTTGAGGGCCTGGATAAAGCAGACCGATGCGATCAGGTACAGCATCGTTACCAGATTCATGCTCATTATTTGCCCTCCTTGTCAGCATGGGCAATGGCTTTTGGCTCTTTTTTCTTGAACATTTCCAGCATCCTCTGGGTAACCAGAAAACCACCGAATACATTCACTGCCGCCAGTGCCACGGCTGCCGTGCCCATGACCTGGGCCAGCAGGCCTTCGGTCAAACCGGCGGCCAGCATGGCACCGACGATGATGATGGCAGAAATGGCATTCGTCACCGCCATCAAAGGCGTGTGCAGGGCTGGTGTTACTGTCCACACCACATGGTAACCGACATAAATTGCCAGCACGAAGATGATGAGATTGGTAAGGGTATGACTAACTTCCATGATGTCCTCTCTTTAATTGGATTGAGACATGCAAATCGAGACATGAGCAAGCAAAACTTTACAAACTGCCTGCCCTGGCTAGGTTATTTATACTCTTTAATACTGGTGATCTGATTCTTGCCATTCACGAAAACGACATTCGGTTTATACGCTTTTGCTTCTTCTTCTGTCATCGGCGCATAGGTACAGATAATCATCAAATCGCCCAGTTGTACGCGACGGGCTGCAGCGCCATTGAGTGAAATTTCGCCGCTGCCACGTTTGCCCTTGATGGCATAAGTGGAGAAGCGTTCACCGTTGTTGACGTTATACAGCTCTATCTGTTCGTTTTCGATGATGTTGGCAGCGTCGAGCAGATCTTCATCTATACCGCACGATCCTTCGTAGTGCAGGTCACACTGGGTTACAGTTGCGCGATGAATTTTGGCGCGGAGCATATTTCTTTGCATGGTCTTTCTACTTTCTGATACTTGTAACTAAAAACTTGACTCTATTTCTTTAAGACTTCACCACCTGAGCAGACCAGGGTGGCAGCGACGATTTCATCTTCACGGTTAATCGCCAGCGCAGCATCCTTGTCGATGATGAGCTTCAGGAAGTCCAGCACATTACGTGCATACAGGGCCGATGCATCAGCCGCCACCAGGGTAGCCAGGTTAGGCTCGCCTATGATGTGTACGCCGTATTTGGTGACTGTCTTGTTGAGTTCAGACAAAGGGCAATTGCCGCCCTGCTCTACCGCCATGTCGACGATGACTGAGCCTGGTTTCATGGCTTTTACTGTCTCTTCCGAGATCAGTATCGGTGCCTTGCGACCAGGGATCAGGGCTGTTGTGATGATGATGTCAGCCTGCTTGGCACGTTCATGTACGAGAGCTGCCTGTCTTTCCATCCATGCTGCTGGCATGGGACGGGCGTAACCACCCACGCCTTTGGCGATCTCGCGTTCTTCATCAGTTTCGTAAGGCACATCGATAAATTTCGCACCCAGGGATTCAACCTGTTCCTTGACGGGTGGACGTACGTCCGATGCTTCAATCACTGCACCCAGGCGTTTGGCTGTGGCAATGGCTTGCAGACCGGCTACACCTACGCCCATGATCAACACGCGTGCGGCCTTGACCGTACCTGCAGCTGTCATCAGCATGGGCATGAAACGTTGATACGTATTGGCAGCCAGCATGACAGCCTTGTAACCAGCAATATTGGCTTGCGAAGACAAGACGTCGAGCGACTGCGCACGGGTAATGCGCGGTGCAGCTTCGAGTGCAAATGCGGACAGGCCGTGTGTGGCCATTGCCGCAATATTGTCTGCGTCAAACGGATTGAGCATGCCAACCAGCACCGTGCCTGACTTCATCAACGCACGTTCTTCTGCATTGGGGGCGCGTACTTTCAAGACCAGTTCAGCGCCCAGTGCATCAGCGGCTGTGCCAATTTCTGCACCGGCAGCCTTGTAGGCCTCGTCAGTAATACTGGAAGCCACACCTGCACCAGACTGCACGATCACCTGGTGTTTTGCTGCGACATATTTCTTGATGGTTTCTGGGGTTGCCGCTACACGCGTCTCCCCCGGCCGTGACTCGGCGGGTATGCCGATTTTCATAGATTTGCTCCCTTTTTTAGTGTGAATATTGGTGTATCAATTTCGTGCTGGAAAGGCCAAGGGTAAGCTCTGACCGTTCCATTATTTTTTTGCTGATGCGGGTCACCAGTTTGCTTACCCGAATCTTACATTTGATATTCGACAACGATATTACACGCAAAATGTTTTTTAGCACAACCGTTCACTTTTTTGTGCTTTCTACAAATTTCTTTTAAGAACCATACTGACGACACCCTGCAAACACCTACAAAATTAAATTATTTCCTTTAAAAACAGTCACTTGACCGCGAAACCCGGAATCATTCAAGTTTGGTGCAAAATCAAAATATAGTGAAAGCGCAAAAATAAGCAGACATAGATAAATTACGCATTAGCTAATTCGCTTTCAAATTTGCTGGTTTGCCACACAAAATTTGACGGCAAAGTAAAATGTCGGACTTACTGAGAGAAGCCATGTCTGCCATTTGGAAACCATCCGTCACTGTAGCCGCAATTATTGAGCGCGACCAACAGTTTTTCATGATTGAAGAAGAAACACCTGATGGTGTGCGCATCAACCAGCCCGCCGGTCATCTGGACCCCGATGAAAGCCTGATACAGGCCGTCATCCGCGAAACCCTGGAAGAGACCGCACACGACTTCACACCAACCGCATTGATAGGCACCTACCTGTCACGCTTCATTTCACCCAAGACCGGTGAAGAAGTCACTTATCTGCGTTTTGCCTTTACCGGCGAACTGGGCCAGGCACACGACCGCGCCCTAGACACCGGCATCTTGCGCACTGTATGGATGAGCTACGAAGAGATAGTAGCGGCGCAGGACAGGCATCGCAGCCCTCTGGTAATGCAATGCATAGACGATTATTTGCAGGGCAAGCGCGCGCCGCTGTCCCTGTTGTTTACCCATCCAAGCGCACTTGGAAACTTGGAACCGCAAAAATGAGCAAGAAAAAAGTAGTGATAGGCATGTCTGGCGGCGTTGATTCTTCCGTCTCGGCATGGCTGCTGAAAGAACAGGGTTATGAAGTCATCGGCCTGTTCATGAAAAACTGGGAAGATGACGACGATTCAGAATACTGCTCTACCCGTGAAGACTGGATAGATGCCGTCAGCGTTGCCGACGTCGTTGGCGTCGATATCGAAGCCGTCAATTTCGCCAGCGAATACAAGGACCGCGTCTTTGCCGAGTTCCTGCGTGAATACCAGGCTGGCCGCACACCCAACCCGGATGTGCTGTGCAATGCCGAAATCAAATTCAAGGCTTTCCTTGATCACGCCATGAAGCTGGGCGCCGATTACATCGCCACCGGCCACTATGCGCGTGTGCGTGAAATGAATGGCCAGTTCCAGTTAATGAAGGCTATTGATGCCAGCAAGGACCAAAGCTACTTCCTGCACAGGCTGAACCAGAAGCAACTGGCGAATACCCTGTTCCCGCTTGGTGAAATCCAGAAGACAGAAGTACGCAAGATCGCCGAACAATTGCAACTCCCGAATGCAAAGAAAAAAGATTCAACTGGCATTTGCTTTATTGGCGAGCGCCCTTTCCGCGAGTTTTTGAACCGCTACCTGTCATACAAACCAGGCAATATCCAGACACCTGAAGGTGAAATCATAGGCCAGCATGTGGGCCTGAGTTTTTACACCCTGGGTCAGCGCAAAGGCATAGGCATAGGCGGCATCAAATCGCACCAGAACGCCGATGGCAGCAGTGATGCATGGTATGTGGCGAAAAAAGATGTAGAAGCCAATACCCTTTATGCAGTGCAGGGTCATGATCATCCATGGCTATTGTCTGCTGGTCTCGAAGCCGGACAAGTCAGTTGGGTGGCCGGTGAGGCACCGCAAGCTGGTGAGCTGTCTGCCAAGACCCGTTACCGCCAGCCTGACGTGGCTTGCCATTTCAGCGGTGACAGCGAGCGTTTCCAACTGGACTTCCCGCAGGCGCAATGGGCGGTCACGCCTGGGCAGTCTGCAGTTTTGTATGACGGCGATGTTTGCCTGGGTGGTGGGATTATTGATCTCGCCACCCGCTAAACTACCTTGCGAACAGTCAATCGCCAGCAAATGATTGCCACAAACAAAATGCCCACATGTCTGTGGGCATTTTTTTACCATTTGGTAAATAGCAGAATCTGTTTCAATTTACTTTCATAAATGCCGACAATCTTTTCAATAACACAATCATTAGCTTGCGTAAATTCAGGTAAATTCAGAACAAAATTTGATGTATTTTGTTTATCCTGACAAATCTCCTAAATAGACCAAATTATCCAAAATATGTACGGAGAGAGACAATCATCGATTTGACACGATTCATTTCTTTACAATTTAAATCGATGAAATTATATTTACATTTCTATTTCACCGGAAAAGCCAGCCGATATGAATCGTCCTGATACGCAATCCCTGGGTGGTACTGTTAATGCGCGCATAGGCAAGGTCTATATGAACTTGTCAAAAGCGCACAGAAAAGCAGCCGATTATGTGCTGTCGAATGTATTTCGATCAGCCACCATGTCTATCGATGAGCTGGCAAATGCCGTCGGCATCTCGGTCGCCACGGCAAATCGCTTTGCCAGGGCGCTTGGCTTTGAAGGTTATCCGCAATTCCGTGCTGAACTGGTATATGGCTTTGAAGCCATGCTGGCACCTATCGATAATCTACGCAGCGAAATCCAGCGCCCTGCCACCAGCACAGAAATTATTTCCAGCTCACTCAATGAAGACATGGCCAATCTGGAAGCCACGCGCCGCGGCCTGGCCCCTGACCTGTGCAACCATGCCGTACGCCAGATCCTGAATGCGGAAAGAATTTACATCGTCGGCTATGGCGCCAGCGCCTTCCTGGCTGGACTGATGGCGCATAGCCTGGACCCATTCTGCAATACCGTGCAATCAACACTGGGCTCAGGCGGGCCATCGAATGTCGCACGGCAGTTGTTCAAATATACTGAGCGTGACCTGGTCATCGGCATTTCCTTCCCGCGCTATGCAGAAGACGTAGTCACCATCCTGCAGCAGTTGCGCGAAAAAGGCGTGCCCATTCTGGCACTGACAGATGCGCCAAGTTCACCATTGGCATCACTGGCGAACATCACCCTGTATGCGCAAACCCGCCGCAATTTCTCCCCCAATTCCGAGGGCGCAGCACTGTGCCTGATAGAAGCGATTTGCAGTGCCGTTGCCCACCAGGCCAAAGCCCCCGTACACGCTGCATCCGAAATGACCAAGTTCATGCTGCCATGGTTGTATCAGGAACCGAATGCCACTACCCGCAAATCGCAGGCAGCGGCAGCCAGCAAGATCATCGACATGGACAGGCCAGCTTAAGATGGGCGCACGTGCTGCTATCGCCATACACGGTGGTGCTGGCACGATCTTGCGCAGCAGTCTGATTGCGGAACAGGAAGCGCGCTATCTGGAGGCTTTGCGGTCTTTCGTCACTGCGGGTAATGAAGTATTGGCACAAGGTGGCAGCGCACTGGATGCTGTGAGCCTGGCTGTCAGCATGCTGGAAGACTGCCCGCTTTTCAACGCAGGCAAAGGTGCAGTATTCACCAATGCTGGCACCATGGAAATGGATGCCGCCATCATGGATGGCAAAAACCGTCGCGCCGGTGCCGTGGCTTGCATACAGCAGGTGCGCAATCCCGTTCGCGCTGCCAGAGCCGTCATGGAGCACAGCCCGCATGTCTTGATGGTAGGCAAAGGTGCAGAAGAATTCCTGCGCCAGCATAGCCTGCAATTCGAAGACCAATCGTACTTTTATACCGAAGAGCGCTACGCGCAATTGCAACGCGCCCGGCAAGAATCTGGCGTGCTGCTCGATCATGATGCAGCGAATTTGCTGAGCACGTCATCCAAACCGGCTCCAGAACCCGCACCACTTGATCCCGATAAAAAATTTGGCACGGTAGGTGCCGTTGCGCTGGATGTGCACGGCAACCTGGCTGCAGCCACTTCGACTGGTGGCATGACAAACAAACTGCCTGGCCGCGTCGGCGACACGCCCATGCTGGGCGCTGGCTGTTATGCCGATAACCAGACCGCTGCCCTGTCTGCGACGGGCACGGGTGAAGCCTTCATGCGCAGCCTGGCGCTGCATGATATTGCTGCGCAAATGCAGTACCTGGGGCTAAGCCTGGAGCAGGCTGCCAATAATGTCGTCATGGATAAACTGCCCGTGTATGAAGGCCAGGGTGGCATCATAGGCATAGACAAATTTGGCAACATCGTCCTGCCCTTTAATACCGAAGGCATGTACCGCGCTTATCAACGCGTTGGTGAAGCAGCATTTGCAGCAATTTATGCAAACTCACAGGACGTAAATTAAGCGGTAGATTTGCCCGCCGATTACCGGGAATACTTATGTAAAAAACACCTATACTGCGGGTGTTTTCATCCCTCGAGTTAAAAAAATCATGCGTAATTTTCTTCCCAAATTTGCGGTCGGCCTGATCGTCTTGCTGGTCCTGATCATACTCAATCCTTTCGCTACTATCCCCGCTGGTCATCGCGGCGTATTGACAACATTTGGCAAACCTTCGGATGAGGTCTACAGTGAAGGCATACACTGGGTCTGGCCTATTGCCCAGAAAATGCAAAAGGTCTCCGTCGCCATACAAAAGGGTGAAGGGGATGGCGATGCAGCTTCCAAGGATTTACAGACCGTGCACACCAAGATCGCTATCAACTATCACGTCAGGCCAGATGCAGTGGTCTCTGTCTTCCGTGATCTTGGCAACGAGCCCGGCGAGCGCATCATCATCCCCAGTGTGCAGGAAGCAGTCAAAGCTGTGACCGCTCGCTTCACTGCCGAAGAGCTGATTTCACGCCGCTCACAAGTACGCGATGAAATCATCCTGGCCTTGAAAGAACGCATGGCAAGACATGGCCTGGTGGTTGATGAATTTTCCATCGTCAACTTCAACTTCAGCCGCACCTTCAATGAAGCGATTGAAGCCAAGACCACGGCAGATCAATTGAAGATGAAGGCAGAGCGCGACCTGCAAAGGATAGAAGTCGAAGCCAAACAAAAAGTATCCCGTGCCCGCGCTGAGGCAGAAGCATTGGCTCTGCAAAGACAGCAAGTCACACCAGAACTGCTGCGCCTGCGTGAAACAGAAAATCAGGCCAAGGCCATAGAGAAATGGGATGGCCGTTTGCCAACGACCACCGGCGGTGCGATCCCCTTTATTAATGTTGGTAAATAAGCTGGTAAATAAGTTGGCAAATAAGTCAGTAAATAATCAAAAATAAGTGAGGAACAAGCCAGCCATGTCAGACCAAAAATCATCCGCCCGCTTCACCCTGTTTTGCATACTATTGCTGGTCATCTGGTATGTCATGGACAGCCCCATCGATTTAAACCTGGACTGGAATCCGGATGACTTTGATATTTTTTCTGACAATGGTTTTTCCATAGGCGGCATCGCTGTTGCCCTGGTCGCCATCGTCTTCGCCATGATCATGGCGGGACTGGTGATTGCCGGTGTGTCGTTCTTGCTGGTGGGTCTTGCGGTGCTGATAGGTGGCTTGTTTTTGATGATATTTTCGCCGTTTTTATTGCCTTTATTGCTGCTGATTGTGGTGTTGGGGATTTTTAAGAGGAAGTCTCGGTAGGGGGTTGTTGTAATTTGAAGTGCGGACGAACTGGGCTTGCTGTTGGGTTTGACTTTGGGGTTGCAGTTGTTTTTGACGTTTGGCAGTTCCCATGTGTCGACGCCGATTGTGCAGTACAGAAAATGGAAATAGAAGAACCGCTGTTTGAGGTATAGCAGGGATTTCGGACAGTATGCTGTCCGCCTGCGTAACGGCATGCGCTTGCAAGCGCATGTTCCTAAAGCAAGGCCGCAGGCGAGTTTCGGATCTTCCCATTTTTTGTACTGCACAATCGGGAACCCCGCAGGGGCGGCGACGCCTAGGTCGCCTTTCTTTGAATACGTTCTTTGGCGACGCAAAGAAAGAATTTCGGCCGCCGGGCCGAGACCCGGCCTGTATCCATGAAGGGCAATCGTTTTACGCGCAACACAAGTATGCAACGAACGTCACCAGGCTCCAGCCTACGCTGGAGCGACGATATTGTGATCGCCGTTTATCGACAGAACCCCATCCTCATCCCAACCATTCCACCTTGCAGCTTGCAAGCTGCTTAGAAATTTGTGGCGCAAAGCAGTGCTTTGCGAATTCCCACAAATCTCTCCTTGAAGGTGAAGGAGCAATACCAGCCAAGGATTACACAGTCTCAGCAGAAATAACCTGCGCTGCGGCATTCACAACAGCCGCAATACGACCAACATCCCGCAACTGCGTCGCCGACATACCTTCCTTCTTCAACAACTCAAAATGCGACTTCACACAGAAATGGCATTTGCCGATGATGGAAGCCGACAAAGCGTACATCTCGAAACGGCGCTTATCAACACCGCCATTGGTCGCATAGGCATTCATGCGCAATTGAGCAGCCTGGGTTTTCAGGTCAGCATCGTCTGCCATTTCCACATACGGGTACCAGACATTATTCATACCCATCAAAGCCGCTGCTGTCAGCGCTGCATTGATTTCTTCTGGCGTGATTGCGCCACTGGATTTGATGGCTTCAATGATCACTGTGCTTTTTGCTGCAAATGCTGCTGCCAGAGCCACGCCTACCGCGTCATTGCCTTCCAGGCTGGAGCGGGCGATGGTGCCATCGATGTTCAGACGGATATCCTTGGCGTAATCAGGGATACGACTTTTAATTAAATTCAAGAATTCCATAGTATTTACCTATCAAAAAGTGGTTTTAAAACCCGCCGGAGCGGGTTTATTTTACGTCTACAGCATGCGCTCTCTGCATTACAGAGTTGCGCCGCCTACTGTACGGTTGCATGGGCACAGTTCATCTGTTTGCAGGCCATCCAGAATACGCAGGATTTCTGTAGGGTTACGGCCAACATTCAAGTTGTTGACAGAAACGTGTTGAATGACATTGTCAGGATCGACGATGAAAGTCGCGCGCAGTGCAACACCGGCGTTAACATCGCGTACACCCAGCATGTCGACCAAAGAGCCTGTTGCATCACCGAACGCGTAGTGGTTCAGTTTGTCCAGATCTTTGTGTTCACGACGCCATGCCAGCTTGCAGAATTCGTTATCTGTAGAACCACCCAGCAAAATAGCATCACGGTCAGCGAAGTCATTGGTCAGTTTGGCAAATTCAACGATTTCAGTCGGGCAGACGAAAGTGAAATCTTTTGGGTAGAAATAAATGATTTTCCATTTGCCAGGAAACGAAGCTTCAGTGATGTCTTCGAATGCGGACACGCCATTTTCTTCGTGATGATTGAAGCCTGGCTTGGCTGCTGGAACTTTGAATGCGTCGAGTTTTTGACCTACAGTTTTCATTAAATTCTCCTGATTGACATAACAAGGTGAACAATATGTCCACAACGACAAGAAGCATATCACTATGAATTTTAAATATCCAATAGATTTTAACTACCATACAATTAGCTAAAACCTTATCTGCAACCTCAGTAGCTGACTGTGAGTAATCTGAAAAATTTGAGGGATGGGTCAGAATTTCAAGTCTATCAGGACTTATGCAAAATCGTCCCAGCAAGGCTATCGCGTCAAGAAACCGCCCTTGCAAGGGCGGTTCGTTACGTCGGCAGGCAACATATTGCCTGAAACCCCGACTACACCGTAGCGACGAAGACAATACTTTAGTACCGAATCTTGCTAAATGCGGGAGCTGCAACGCAGCTGGGGCGGTTTTGCGGAAGTCCGTTTTATCTGTCGTGGCGGCGGTGCGCCGAGGCCAGCAGGGTAAACCAGAATATGCTGCCTTTGCCCTCTTCGGTTTCGAAGCCGATTTCACCACCCATTTTTTCGACAAAGGTTTTAGTGATATTCAAACCCAGGCCAGTACCACCCTGCTGTCGGGTATTGGTGCCATCTGCCTGGGCAAATTTCTTGAAAATCTGTTCCCTGAAAGCCTCAGGTATGCCTTGCCCATGATCTTCCACCTCGACCTTGTAGATGCCTGAGATATCGGTAATCCTGATTTGCACTTCAGCACCTGCTGGAGAAAACTTGGCAGCATTTGACAGCAAGTTGGCAAAGACCTGCATGACACGTACATTGTCACCCATGGCCCAGGCATTTTCTGGATGATCAGCAATGCGGTAACGCACGTTGAGCGCTTGCGCGTAACCGGCATTAGCTTCTATTGCCTGCCTGGTCACGGCAACCAGGTCAAAGCGTTCTATGTTGATGACCATTTTACCGGATGCCAGTTTCTCCATGTCGAGGATGTCATTGACCAAAACGCCCAGACGCTGGCAATTTCTGTGAGCGACCTTGATCAGTTGCATGGTCTTGGCTGTCAATTCACCGGCAACCCCACTTTCCAGCAAACCCAGCGCGCCCCGTATCGAGGTCAGAGGAGTACGTAGCTCATGGCTGACGACAGAAATGAATTCTGACTTGATGCGGTCAGCCTTGCGCTGTTCAGTCAGGTCCAGCACAAAGCCCACCCATTCTTCCAGTGAGCCTTCCAGTTGTGCCAGGCCAACCATGACGGGAATACGCACCCCATCCTTGCGTATCAGCTCGCCTTCATAGGGTCTGGCCTGGCCATGCAGGCGTATTTCTGCCATGGCATTGTGATGGGCAGCATGGCTCTCTTCTGTGGTCCGGTCCAGCCAGCTCATGCCAAAATCTGCAAATTCCAGCCTTTGCACACCCGCCAATTGCAACAAGACATCATTGGCCTCCGTCAGCGTACCGCTGAGATTGCCTTGCATGATGCCGATGAGACTGGAATTAACCAGGCGGCGCAAGCGCGACTCACTGATCAGCAGCGCCTCCAGCATGCGCGATTTTTCTTTACTGGCTTGTTCTGCCGCATCCCTGGCTGCCACCAGGCTGCGCTCGGCTTCTTTCATTTGCGTAATATCACGCACACTAAAAACCCGCCCTACCCTCTTGTCTCGCATGAATTCAGGTTTGGAAACACAGATAAAATAGCGCCCGTCTTTCAGGGTCATTAAATCTTCGGTCTCCAGATTCGGATCATCGTGGATCTTTTCCAGGCTGGCAAAAAAACCATCTGCATCTTGCAGCGCGCCCTTGAGATGGGCAAACATTTGCGCCTCGTCTCTGGAAGCGAGCAATTCATCTTTCAATTGCCACATGGAAGAAAAGCGCTGATTGATGTTCACCACATTGCCGCTCAAGTCTATCGACAAGATGCCTTCGGCAGTCGCATCGAGCGAACTTTGCAATTGCGCTACCAGATGCACATGGCCTTCTACCAGTTCACGTCTGTGGGTAATATCTTCGGCATGGATAATAAAAAACTCTTTGCCGTTTTCAATAAAAGTCGAAACGCGTTTTTCTACCGGAAAAGAAACACCATGACGGTTGATCCATTCACTTTCTGCAACTGCCCGGCCTTCAGCATGCGCATCTGCACGCAAGGCTTCCCAAAAGAACACATCCTGCAATGAACATTCTATGTTTGCCAGAGGCAGGCCCAGCAGCTCATCTCTGGCGTAAGCCAGCATCATGCAAGCCAGCTGATTTGCATCGACCAATGCCATGTGATGCATATCCACCACCAGAATCGCTTCACGACTATGGTCAATGATGTGGCGCAGTAATCCATGGTTCAAAACGGATACTGACTGTGACATGCCGGTGTCGGTCATTTCTGCTAATTCTGGCCTGGTAAAGGGCCGCCCTGTGTTTTCTTCGATTGCGAGTCAAAATAATAATTGACCCTTTTGCGCGGGTTCAGGTAATTGAAAATTACCCTTGGCAATAAACCTGGTCGTATGCTGGCGTTGATGGATAGCTCTTTGCTCTCTTCGGCGAGGTCCAGAATGATGGCGTCTTCCTTGGGTATCTCAGCGTCATACACCAGCACGCGTGGCCTCAAGGGCTTGCCCACATTCACATTCATGACCAGACCGACTGCCTCATTGGATAACCTGACCAGGGTACCGGGTGGATACACACCCAGACTCTTGACCAGGGTAGCCATGATGACGCCATCAAACTGTGTGCGCCTATGCGCATACATGGTTGACAAGGCTTCATGTGGCGTCAATGATTGTTTGGGATCATTGTGATTGCACAAATTATCGTACACATTGGCGATGGTCACAATACGGGTATGTATGCTTATGGCATCACCTTTCAGTTGATGCGGATAACCGGTCCCGTCCATGAATTCATGATGCTGGGCAATCACATCCAGCACTACCTGCGGCAAACCGGCTTTTTTACCCACCTCCACACCATATTCCGGATGAAGCTCAAAGAAATTTTGCTCAGGCCGGGTCAGGGGCTCAGTCTTGTTGCTGATGTGGTCAGGCACATTCACCTTACCCAGATCATGAAACAAGGCAGCAATACCTATCTCCTTGATCATCTCATCGCTGCATTTCATTTCATTGGCCAGCATCATTGCCAGCACCGAGACATTCAATGTATGAAAATACAATTCCTCGTTGCCCGCTGTCTGCTGTATCAGGTGCATGACGGTATCATTACCGCTGAGCAGGACTTCAGACATGCTGTCGACCAGCTTGCCAGCTTCTAAAATGGTTTCCTTGGGTCTGGAAAAAATCAGGCGATTGATATTTTTGACCACGCTGGCCGCCAACACGAATTTTTCTTCGCAGCGCGCAATTTCATCTCTTTGCTTTTGCAGTTTTTCAAAGCGGGCGCGCTTGGCATCCATAATGCTGGCATATACCCGCTTTGGCGATGATTCAGGCAAACTGTCAGCAACAGTCTGAGGCTGGCTAGCGGGCTTGGCAGTTAACGGATCAGACTTTGACGGGATATAACGTACATGCTTGAGCTTGAGCGCGATCAGATC
Organism: Undibacterium sp. FW305-107; assembly: GCF_058788535.1. Taxonomy (NCBI): domain Bacteria; kingdom Pseudomonadati; phylum Pseudomonadota; class Betaproteobacteria; order Burkholderiales; family Oxalobacteraceae; genus Undibacterium; species Undibacterium sp. FW305-107. The sequence continues at coordinate 448,741 of NZ_JBYTAV010000003.1, read as the reverse complement.
GTCAATTTGTTGCTGGCTGGTGATCTTGAACGAGTTCATCGGAAAAGAATGCTGGAACCAACTCAGGTCGAGTTTGATGAACATTCCGATCCGGATCTGATCAATCACAATTAGCTGGCTATCATCAGACATGGGGACGCAATAGTAAGTATTTCTATTGACGATAGCATACGCCCCCCTCATTTGCAAAAACCTTAGCTCAGGAGAAACAATTTCTGACTATGTGTCTGCGATTACCTGAGAAAAAGCAGGCTTTTGCCCGCTCAACGTTATAATCCCTGTCCTGTACATTTTGAAAAGTGAGTCGCTGTGTCCGATCGCCTTGCCGTCCTGCCCCAATATTTAATGCCTAAACAGGCACTGACCGTACTGTTCGGCAAATTTGCCAATGCAAAAGCAGGCAAGTTCACTACCAGCCTGATACGCTGGTTTGTCGGCAAGTACCAGGTGAATATGCAGGAAGCTGCCAATCCTGACATCAGCAGCTATGCCAGCTTCAATGAATTTTTCACCCGCCCGCTACGCGCAGGTGCCCGCCCGCTGGCCGATAGTGACTTGCTGAGCCCGGTAGATGGTGCCATCAGCCAGTTTGGCCCGATACAAAAAGACCAGATTTTCCAGGCCAAGGGCCATAGCTATAGCACCACCGCCCTCGTTGGTGGCGACAAGCAGTTGGCAGCCTTGTTTGAAGATGGCGGCTTTGCCACCCTGTACCTGAGTCCGCGCGACTATCACCGCATACACATGCCTTGCGATGGCCGCCTGACGCGCATGATCTATGTGCCGGGGGCATTGTTCTCCGTCAACCCAACCACGGCACGCGGCGTACCTGGCCTGTTTGCCCGCAACGAACGTGTGGTTTGCGTGTTTGAATCAGCCTTTGGTCCCTTTGTGCTGACCTTGGTAGGTGCAACCATCGTGGGCAGCATGGCCACCACCTGGCATGGCATGGTCAATCCACCTCGCAGTGCTGAGGTACGCGAGTGGCGTTACGACGATCAGCAAATCATATTGAAAAAGGGTGAGGAAATGGGCAGATTCTTGCTCGGATCCACAGTGGTCATGCTATTCCCTAAAGGCACTGTGGATTTCAATCCAGCCTGGACACCGGCCAAAGCCATTTGCATGGGCGAAGCTATGGGCATGCATCCAGCTAAATAATATAGTTCCTGCTCTATCGTTTCAGATATTCAAGCCTCCTCCGCTTCAAATACTGCCATCTTCAAACACTTACCCAGGCAATTCCATCCTTGCACACCTGGGTAAGCATCAGCTTCAGTAGCATTTCCCCCTTCATATAAAAGCAACAAGTATTTGCCAAAAACATTGCTTTGGTGCCAATTTTCCAGCGTATTTAGTTTGCCACTTTAATGAGCAAGACAAAAGTAAACCTTGAACTGATGAATATCAACAAAAAACACTTGCCAAACAAGTTCGAATATTCAATAATCTAAATAAGAATTGTTATCGTTTAGATTTGCAAGGTAAATATGACTACATATAACGCTCTACACCAGCACGCTGATCTAGTTAATGCCGCAGCGGCAACAACGACAACAGCTACATCGAATCATGCTTTGAAAGAAGTTCCACGCATCAAGAGCGGCGACTTGATGCAACAAAAGCGTGAATTGGAAATTGATCACGCGGGCCGTATTTACCGACTGCGCATTACGCAATTGAACAAGCTGATATTGACAGCGTAAAACGCTGATCATACTTGGAGACTGGACATGCCAGGTGGAACGCTGATGAACGAAGAATTATCGGGTTTGACTGCCACATCCAAGCAGCCTGAACTGCTGGTTTCAGCAGTGTTGCACCTGATGTCGCATTACACAGTCAACAGCACGAACAGTGCAACGCAGGAAGAGGCTGAGCAAGCGAGTACCAAGCTGGCATCAGTCATAGAAAGACATTTGAGTGTGCTGGCGAATTTGCCGGATCTGGCACCTGTGCTGAAAGCCACCTGCCAGCAATTATCCGAACAATGGGCCAGCCTGGTAGAAAAGAAGACAGCGCAAAAAACCAAGCTGCGCAAATTGGGCTGGTTGCTGGCCTTCTCTGGTAAAAAATCTGCATTAATGGAGTAGCTTCATGATTGTATGTGTTTGCAATAACGTATCGGAAAAGAAAATTCATCAGGCTGTCGCCATGGGTGTCAGCACGATGGCCGAGCTGCGCGAGCAACTTGATGTTGGCACTTGCTGCGGCAAATGCGCAGGTTGTGCACGCAAAGTCATGCGCCAGTGTATGGATGAACAAAGCAATAATGCATCCAGCTTCCAGAATTTCATTCAACAATTACACTTCCAGCCCAACGCCGTCACTGCGTGAGGTTAACCATGTCCACACTTACATTACAATCAGTTTCACAAGATTTCACCGCTCCCAAGTCCCGCATCTTTTCTTTTGCCGCCATCGTTGTGGCTCACCTTGCGCTGTTTTATGCGCTGGAACATGGTCTGCTTTCACATGCAGTGCAAATACTGCCAAGGGAAGTGATGATGACCTTTGTCGAGCCACCTGTAGTCAAGGCAGAACCACCACCCCAGCCTATCCCCACAAAGAAACTGACCTCGGTACAAGTGCCGGTACCTGTCGTTCCCCATATCACACCAGTCGTAGAAATACCAGCCGACGTACATCAGATCACCACACAGGCAGCACCACCTGCCCCACAACCGGCACCGCTGGTGGCCAAGGTTGACACCAGCCCGACGCCTGTGGTTGCTGCCCAGCCGAAACAAATCAGTGCGGTCGAATACGTACGTGCACCACAGGCAGACTACCCTCCCATGTCCCGACGCATGGGCGAAGAAGGCAAAGTGACTTTGCGGGTACTGGTCAATGAAAAAGGTCAGGCAGAAAAAGTGGATGTGCAAAAATCATCCGGCTCCAACCGCCTTGATGAAGCCGCCAAAGTCGCCATTTTGCGCGCCATCTTCAAACCTTATCTCGAAGATGGCAAAGCCCTGACTGTGATTGCCACAGCGACTATCAGCTTCTCCCTAAGCAGCTAAGAATAAGTCCCCTCCCCGGGACAGGTCAGATTGCGGCAATTGCGCGATCTGGCCTTTTTTTATTCCTGCGGCAAAATCGAACCAATTTATTGCTAGAATCAGGAACAGCTTCAGCCGCGAATACTTCGCTACATGATTGATGTATGACACCAAGTATTCCCGTCAAGCTGTTCGGGTGTACAAGCAGCTCGTGACTAAAGTCGCTCTTGTGAGTCATTTATGACTCTGCATGCATCCTTGCATTCACCCTGGTTTGGGTTGGCCAGTTCTAAGTGATTCATGTACTCTCCCAAGCAGGCGACTCGATGGCGTGTCGTCGCCCATCAGCATGTCGGAACTGTTTTTTGCAGGCACTGCGGGCCCAGTCTTTGATGAGTTCGCAGGTGCTATTGTCCTGTCAATCAGATCCAGCTTGGAATCCCTCGCTAGTGCGTGATTCGTGACAGGACTCACTGGAGGTGATGGGTTCGGATGAGCATTCGGATCGAAGGTCGCAGCCTTTTTCTTGCCATCGCTGATATCGACATACGGGAAGGCTTTGTTGTCAGAAAATTTTACATTCTGGTTAATCAGGTCTTGCTGCAAACCCAGTCGTTTCATATCGAACTGCACTTCAGGGGCGACGTATTTCTTGTCAGTTTTGTGATAAAAATCCTGATACGCTTTCTCATTATTACCAGCAACATTGGCTGCCCAACTACCGTAGAAGTTGGTGTAATCGAGATTGTGATTCGACCCAAGACGAGAAACGTTTCCTGGTTTATCAAAGTAATACTTGCCCATAGCAGCGACATTTTCCTTCGAGAAGGACATGGTCATATCTGCATCGGCCGTCAGGCCTGGTTTCATCGCGTAGTTTAGATTTGGCCGAATACCGGTCACATCGATGAAATCCTGCATACGTCCCGGGGAGGTATTGTAGATGTCCTTGAGCGTCGCACTGGGGTTATCTTTCCTGGCTTGCGAGACAGTCGCATTGAAACCGCCGATATGCGCGGAGGCCTCGTCTTTGCGAGATGACTGGATAAAGTCTTCAGTCAACTTGGTATAGTCGTGTGGTGATGCCTTGCTTTTTGCCAGAGTCGTGGTGCCGTCAAGGAAATCCTGCGTTATCTTCCTGGTCGCTGCGGCATTGAATGAATGCTGGATTTCGTGGCCCATCACAAAAATCAACTCGGCCTTATCACGTGGATTAGTGCTGGCACCTTTGAGCGCGTCCATCGGTACATTGATGGCTTTTGCGCTCGGGTCATACGAGCCACCTGTACCAGAGTTGGGAGGAAGCGCCTGAAATTTACTTAAATATCCTTTATCGACCGAGTCGAGGATACGCTTCTTCAGATCGGGGGAAGCGTCGAGGACCTTAGCCAAGTCATCACCCGGATTGTTGCTCGCAGTCTTGTTGGCATTACCGAAGTCCTTGATGATCTTATCAAGCTTTTGCTCTGCAGTCGGCGGTGCAGTATTGGGTTTGTCATTTGGTCCGGTCATGTGACTTCCTCTCTAGACATCAATGACTATCATGGAGACGCAATTGTGCGTCACTTTTTTGTCGCTTTCTCCACGAATAGAAATTTGTAGCTCAACTTTACCGCGTGAAAAATTCCAATAAATGAGTCGATTGTGTTCCCCATAGTAAGGCTCTGATCGAAAGCCTAGTTCAGTCAGTCGTTTTGCATAGGCATCAAAATCGACTTGGCAAATCGCGCTCATATCGGCGTCACTGTGAGTCTGGTCATCGAACGAGAATATCAGGCGACTGGGTTTGCCTTCTTTATTGCTGGAGATCACGGTAATGTTAAAGAACCAGGTATCAGTAATTTTCGCTCCTGTCCCATATTCCTTGGAATTTACCGGATCAAAGTAAACCTTGAGGCCAGTCGCAATCTCAAGGTTCTTGGAGGAAATATCCTCCGCCGTCTTGATCTTGCCGATCAGGTCTAGCATACGCTTGCTGATTTCCTCGGCAGTCATTTGCGGTACTTTGGGCGATGCATTTTGATCAGTGGTTTCCATAAGTTTCTTGTTTGCGATAGAAGTTGAGGAAGAGGCAGTATCTGCAGAACGATTTCCCTGCGCCTGGGCATCAGGGCTTTGCGCGCAAGAAGCCGTCAGAAAAGCAAGTAGCGCTGAAGAAAAGATCATACCGATGGCGTTGATACGGCGACGCTTTGCCGGCCCTGCGTTTGGAGGATGGGAAGATGATGAAGCAATGGTACTGGATTGCACTATCAGGTCCTTTCAGATGACTGGCAAACGGGGGAGTTCCGGGCATTCAAATTAAAAACACGCCATATTTTCAAGTGAATTTACATCGTCTTAAAATATTGCCGATTTAGTAATGAGAGTATATCACTGTTGTTAGCACGATCAACAAATGTGGAAGATGGGGAGCAGAGGCAACTCACACGGATACGAATAAGTGATGTATTCGCGCACATGATTTTGATGAGCAACAATGCTGGAATTAGCGCCGATAGCGCCGATTTCCAGCAACCACAAAAACAGTTTTCCCAGAACACCAGACTCAGAAAATGAAAATATGATTGACCTTGGAAAATGGTGACAGACGACAGAGAAAAATCTATTTGCGCACCATACCTTGGCTTGAAGAAAGTGCGACAAAGACCAACTTGATGAAGGAAGGAAAACTTGACTCTCGTGATTGGAGTCGTGACGCTTGAGAAGTTCAGTTGACTTTGAACGAAGTGAAAATTCATTCTCTATCGACGAAATTTATTTTGAGCTTATTGAAATAAGTGTCTTTGAAAAGATTTTGATTTTCTGGAGAGATTTATTCAGATGGGATATGGAATAAGCGCAGGAATGAAAATAGAAATCGGATAAAGAGCCGTTAGCATTGAATGACCGTGACTCTTCTTAGGCTGATAGAAAACTAAATGAGAACAATTGCGCTTCACAACTTCAGTCAATTTCAAAAGCATTGTCGCCTTCGTGCACTGAATTCAGCGAATTCAGTGATGCTGATCATCTTCATTTTGCAACTGCCACTGAATGCTCTATGATGTGATAAAAGCCTGTGTGCAAATGTGCATCAGCAATCACATCACCAACAGAATCAATAGATACAGGAAGGAAAGCCATGAAAGGCGACGCGAAAGTCATCAAACTGCTTAACGCTCAACTCACCAATGAATTGAGTGCCATTAATCAGTATTTTTTGCATGCACGCATGTACAAGCACTGGGGCTTTGAAAAAATAGCCAAGAAAGAATACGAAGAATCCATAGGCGAAATGAAGCATGCTGACAAGCTCATCGACCGCATCCTCATGCTGGGGGGCCTGCCGAATCTGCAAGCCCTGCACAAACTGATGATAGGTGAAGATACGGTGGAAATGCTGAGCTGTGACCTGAAGCTGGAAGTTGCCGCGCAAAAAACAGTCAAGGAAGGCGTCGCCACTTGTGAGGCGGTAGGCGATTATGTCTCGCGCGATTTGTTCCAGGTTATTCTGGAAGACACTGAAGAACATATAGACTGGCTGGAAACCCAGCTGGAATTGATAGAGAAAATCGGTATCCAGAATTATTTGCAATCGCAAATGTCTACAGAAGAATAAGTCGGTCCAGTTTTTTGGTGCGATAGAAACACAAAAGGGATGTAGCTTGCGCTGCATCCCTTTTTTATATAGTCGCGTTTTATAGTCGAGCTTATTGGGCTTATTGCGTGGACTTATTGCGGCAACGTGTCTTTGAAAGAAGCACGTTCCGACAATTTATCAAATAACTTAGCCAGATTTGGATAGTCACCGCGCCAGTCTATCTCCGGGAAGCGGAAGCTCAACCAGCCCAGGGAACAACCTACGCTGATATCTGCCAGTGTCAAATGCGTGCCGGTGCAGAACGGTGTATCACCCAGGCCGCTGGACATGGACTTCAAACCAGCATGGACCTTGCTCATTTGCCTGTCTATCCACTCCTGGCTTTGTTGCTCAGCCGGGCGCAAGGTTTTTTCCAGACGCACCAGAATCGCCGCATCCATGATGCCATCTGCCAGCGCTTCCCAGCATTTGACTTCCACGCGCTCACGACCCTGGGCAGGAATGAGCTTGCCGACTGGTGTCAGAGTATCGATATACTCAACGATGACGCGCGAATCAAACATGGCACCGCCATCTTCCATCAAGAGACAGGGTACTTTTCCGAGTGGATTTGATTGCTGTATCGTAGTATCTGCCGCCCACACGTTTTCTTGCACAAAAACGTAATCAAGTTTCTTCTCCGCCATGACAACGCGGACTTTTCTTACAAAAGGACTAGTGATGGAGCCAATAAGTTTCATAGGAATCTGGTAGTAGGTTTAGCGCGGATTATAGCATCGCCTGCCTGCAAATCCTGTGCTTGAAGGACCGGCGTGCGGAGCAGCAACATCACTACGATTCTATAATTTGAACGCATTCAAATGGTAAAATCGCATAATCGGTGCAAAAAAACTGTATTTGCACAACAATTGTAAATTTTTGCCAAATCTTTACCATTTGCAAAATCTACACTTTTGTTGTTTTTTGCGCAAGGCTTTCTGTCATTTCATCTCTATAGTCCATCATGTCCCTATCCTCACTTTCTGCCCTTTCTCCGCTCGACGGTCGCTATGCAAGCAAGGTTGATGCTTTGCGCGCCACTTTGTCTGAGTCTGGCTTCATGCATCACCGTGTTAAAGTTGAAGTGTCCTGGCTGCAGGCCCTTTCGCAGGCTGGCTTTGACGAAATAAAGGCTTTTTCTCAAGATGGCTATGCCTTGCTGGACAAAATCGTCGCTGAATTTTCTGAAACTGATGCCCAGCGCATCAAGGAAATCGAAGCTGTCACCAATCACGACGTCAAAGCCGTAGAGTATTGGTTGAAAGAGCAAGTCAAGGATGTACCTGAGCTGGTTGCCGCCAGCGAATTCATCCACTTTGCCTGTACCTCAGAAGATATCAATAACACCTCGCATGGCATGATGCTGAAGACTGCCCGCAATGATGTAATGTTGCCCGCCTTGCGCAATCTGATCAGCAGATTGACAGACCTCGCGCATGTGAATGCTGAGGTACCCATGCTGTCACGCACCCATGGTCAGGCCGCCAGTCCGACTACCCTGGGCAAGGAAATGGCCAACGTCGTCGCCCGCCTGCAACGCGCCATCAAGCGCATAGAGCAAGTTGAAATCCTGGGCAAGATGAATGGCGCAGTCGGCAATTACAATGCTCACCTGTCTGCTTACCCTGGCTATGACTGGGAACATTTTTCCAGGAACGTCATTGAGCAACGCCTGGGCCTGACTTACAACCCTTACACCATACAAATCGAGCCGCATGATTACATGGCTGAAATGTTTGATGCCTTCGCCCGTGTCAACACGATTTTGCTGGATCTGAACCGTGACATCTGGGGTTATATCTCGGTCGGTTATTTCAAGCAAAAGACCAAGGCCGGTGAAATCGGTTCTTCCACCATGCCGCATAAAGTCAACCCTATCGACTTTGAAAACTCTGAAGGTAATCTGGGACTGGCTAACTCACTGCTGCGCCATCTGTCGGAAAAATTGCCGGTATCCCGCTGGCAGCGTGACCTGACTGATTCCACAGTCTTGCGTAATATCGGTGTCGCTTTTGGTTATACCCTGCTGGCCTATGACAGTTGCCTGCGTGGCTTGAACAAGCTGGAAACCAATCCTGAACGCCTCGCTGCTGACCTGAATGCAACATGGGAAGTATTGGCAGAACCGGTACAAACCGTGATGCGTCGTTACGCGGTTGAAAACGCTTACGAACAATTGAAAGAACTGACACGCGGCAAAGGCATCACCAAGGAGGCCTTGCAAGAGTTTGTTGAAGGTCTGGCGATCCCACGCGATGCCAAGGATTTGCTGCTGGCCATGACACCGGCGAATTACACCGGTATTGCAGCAAAACTGGCGAAAGCGATTTAAACGAGGTTTCAAAAACTGGTTTTAGCAATACTAAACAAAACAGGCAGATCATTTGATCTGCCTGTTTTGTTTTCATTGTTACTTTTGCGAACTTATTTCTGCGAGCGGAACGGGAACATCAGCTGTTTCACAAAGCCGTCCGGCATATAGTCACCCTGTACACCATATTTCTCTGGGAAGCCTTTTTGTCCCTTGATTGCCGTACCAAACAGATGATCGAGGAAGGCATAGTGGGCGGCATAGTTTCTATCGATCGCCACATCATCTGATGAATGATGCCAGTGGTGGAAATCTGGCGTGACGATGAGGTACTTAACCGGGCCCCACGGTAAATGCACATTGGCATGATTAAACACCGCCTGGAAGCCGACCACGATGATGTAGACGTCCATGACGGTCTTGTCAAAACCCAAAACGTACAAGGCACCCAGTACGCCAACGCGTGTACATATCAATTCAAGAATATGCTGGCGCGAACCGGCCAGCCAGTCCATGGTTTTGGCTGAATGATGGACGGCATGGAAGCGCCACAGGAATGGAATCTCATGATAGGCGCGGTGCGTCCAGTACTGCACCAGATCGGCTGCCAGGATACACAACAGTAACTGCGGGAAGAACCAGATAGACTGCACAAAGTCACGCACACTGTCATGCGCCATCCAGCCAAACAGACGGTGAATGGCGAAGTTGACGGTCAACAAGGCCAGCCCAACGATGAAGTGATTGACGGCAAAATGCACCATGTCGGTCTGCCATTCGCGGCGGAAAATCAACTGCCCCTTATACAGCGGGAAGATTTTTTCTATCACGACGAAAATGATGGTGGAACCCAGCAAATCGAGGATGAACCAGTCCAGCCCTATATACGGCGTGTGATCAGGAAAGTCGGCAACCGGCACGTGAGATCCACCAAAAGCCACAGCCGCAATGACCAGGGCCGCTGCCACTGCATTCAAACCACGCCGGCGATTGAACAGTATATTCAATAAGCTGATCACGCCAGACAATACCAGCGCCGCGAACAGAATATGCCGTATCACATCGGGTGAGTAATTTTTGCGCAGCTCAGGCGTGGTCAGGTATTGCGGAAAGTGGAACGCGATCACGCCCAGCAAACACAGGAATGCCAGCGTCAATGCCAGCACACCGCTGGCTAACCCGGTACCCGGCTTCAAGGGGCCACTTTGATCCAGCAAACCTGTGGTTTCACTGACGGCTCCGGCAACATTGCCAAGCACGGTTTTGGCAGGGTCAACTAAGATTTTCCCTAGCGATTTTTCTGGAATTTCTGGTTTCATTATTGATATGATGAATGGCAAGGTCGACCAATGATAAATGAATGCCTTAAAAGCGGGGGAAAAACCTTGGATGGAGAGGTGTCTGCGGTGATTCCGGGGCAAAGTCTACCGGCAAGCCTTAAGCTCAAAAGCCTGCTGTAGCAGCTGCTTACATATTAAAGTCTGAAAATCTGGCTGGTGTCAGCAGACTTTCTTTTTTTTTGCTATATTAGTTCTACTTCGAACTAATTATCTCTTTCATCAGAGGAGCCAGCATGGCAGCCACTCAACGATATTCCAATTTCAGCATAGTATTGCACTGGCTCATTGCCTTGCTGATTATCATTGCCTTCATCCTGGGTAACATCATGGTTGACATGAAATTCAGCCCGACAAAATTACAATATTTTTCTTATCATAAGTGGCTAGGCGTTACTGTGCTGGGATTTGTAGCGCTGCGCCTCATCTCCCGCCTGCTAAGCAAGGCACCACCCTACCCTGCCAGCATGGGTAAAGTCCAGACGCAACTCGCTAATGGCACGCATATCTTGCTGTATGTACTAATGTTTGGCGTGCCTTTGTCCGGTTATTTCTACACGCTGGCGGCAGGCTACCCGGTAGTCTATCTGGGATTGTTTGAATTACCAGTATTAATGGGGCCAAACCCGGAAATCAAGGAAACTTTGAAAGAATTGCATGAAATATTAAACAAAGTCATGTTTGTTCTGGTCCTACTCCATGTTGCAGCAGCACTGAAACATCAATTTTTTGACAAAGATGGTCTCATGCAACGCATGCGCCCAGGTCGTTAATTTTTTACACAGGTATCCCATGTCTACATATTCCATGAAAAAAATCGCTGCCTATGCAGCCGCCGCCCTGGTGATAGCCAGCCCGGCCATCGCCAGCGTTGTTAAAGTTGACAATGCCAAGAGCACAGTCAATATTGTCTTCAAGCAAATGAATGTACCGGTTGATGCCAAATTCAAAAAATTTAACGCCAATATCGACTATGACAGCGCCAAACCAGAAGCATCCAAAGCAACTGTGGACATTGATGTCGCCAGCTTTGACCTGGGCGACGCTGAATACAACAAGGAAGTCTTGAAGAAGGAATGGTTTAATGCCGCCGCCTTCCCTAAAGCCAGCTTTGTCTCTACTTCCATGAAAGCTGGCGCGGCTGGCAAACTGGATGTCACCGGCAAGCTCAGCATCAAGGGCAAGACCGTGGATGTCAGTTTCCCTTTAAGTATCAAGAAAGAAGGTAATAGCCAGGTTTTTGATGGCAGCCTGCCCATCAAACGCCTCACCTTCAATATTGGTGAAGGTGAGTGGAAAGATACCGGCATGGTTGCCGATGAAGTACAGATCAAGTTTCACGTAGTAACAAACCCGTAATACCAAGTAACACCAAACCTTTTTAAGCAAACAAATTTTCGCCATTCAGGAGTCATACATGAAAATCGCCAAACTTATCGCCGCCGCCCTGCTGATCAGCTCTGCACCTGCATTTGCTCAGACATATAACATTGAATCCAACCACACTTATCCTAGCTTTGAAGCTGACCATATGGGTATCTCCGTGTGGCGCGGCAAGTTCAACAAAACCTCAGGTAAAATCGTGCTCGACCGCGCTGCGAAAACTGGCACTGTTGACATCACTATCGATGCCAACTCCCTCGACTTTGGCCATGAAAAAATGAATGAACATGCAAAAGGCAAAGACATGTTCAATGTAGCGCAATTCCCTACCGCGACTTACAAAGGTACATCCATTAAATTTGATGGCGATACACCTGTTGCAGTTATCGGCGAGTTGACCATGCTGGGCGTGACCAAGCCAGTCACTCTGACCATCAATAAATTCAAATGTATCCAGCATCCTATGTTCAAGAAAGAAGCTTGTGGTGCAGATGCCTCAGCAGAATTCAAACGTACTGATTTTGGTCTGAACTACGGTACACCACGTTTTGCACCAGAAGTAAAACTGGCTATCCAGGTAGAAGCAATCAAGGCTGACTAATTTTTTGCATTAGTAGCTGTCCCTGGTGTGATACGCTCTGCCGCTCTGCGTATCACACCATAATCCACACAAACTATCTCATGGGTGAACGTTACCTGCGCAGCATACGATTACTGTCGGAGTGCATGCAATTATTTGAACAGGCTTCTGCCAGGAATGTGCGCAAGCTGGGCTTTACACATTCTCAATTCGATATCATCGCCACCCTCGGCAATACGCCTGGCATGACTTGCAAGGAACTGGGTGAGAAAACCCTGATCACGAAAGGTACGCTGACAGGCGTACTCGACAGGCTGGAGCAAAAAGGCCTGATACAGCGTGAACGCGGCAATGATGACAGACGCCAGTTGTTCGTCAAACTGACACCAGTTGGTGAAGCCACTTTTGATGACATCTTTCCCAAGGTAGTACAGTCTGGAAAGCAACGCTTCAAAACCTACACAGAAGATGACTACCTGAATCTGGAAAGCAGCTTACTCAAACTCAGGCAGCATTTACAGGAAGACGACTGTAGTTAAATCGTCCGCCTCCGCCAATCCGCATTCAGTACCGACACGGATTGGCCTCAAGGTTTATTTCACTTCCAGCTTGTCACCCACGATAGGCCCTTTGCCGCTGAAACGGTCAAGTGCCAGGTAAATCACGGGTGTGATGAACAAGGTAATCGCCTGGGAAAAAATCAGGCCACCAACCACCGCCAACCCCAGAGGCTGACGTAATTCTGCACCGGCACCCAAGCCCATGGCAATCGGCAGGGCACCTACCAAAGCAGCCAGCGTGGTCATCATGATCGGGCGGAAGCGTTGTATGCAGGCTTCGCGTATCGCTTCTGGTGGCGTCATGTTGTGATGCCTTTGCGCATCAAGCGCAAAGTCGATCATCATGATGGCGTTTTTCTTGACAATACCTATCAGCAGCAAAATACCGATGGTAGCAATCAGGGTCAGGTCCTCGCCAAACATTTGCAAGGTTAGCAGGGCACCTACGGCTGCAGAAGGCAAACCTGCCAGGATGGTGATAGGGTGTATATAGCTTTCATACAGCACACCCAGCAGGACATAGATCACAAGCAAGGCAGCAACGATGAGGATAATCTGTCCTGATTGCGAATCCTTGAACACCGCCGCATCACCGCCATAAGTAGTGATGATGGAGGCTGGCAATTTGATTTCATCGCGGTATTTTTCTATGCGGTTAGTCGCCTCACCCAAAGCTGTGCCCGGTGCCAGATTGAAGGACACCGTTACAGCCTGCAATTGCCCTACGTGATTGATGGCAGTTGGCCCTACCGTACGTTTGACAGTAGCAATACTGGAGAGTGGCACCAGCGTACCTGTGTTGCCGCGCACGTAAATACCATTGATGGCGCTTTCGTCTTTCTTGGCGCTGGGCTCAACTTCCATGATGACCTGATAGCTATCGACATTGGTATACATGGTCGATATCTGGCGTTCACCAAAGGCGCTATACAAGGCAGAACGTATACTGTCCATGGTCACGCCCAGGGCATTGGCACGGTCACGGTCTATATCGACGCTGGCCTGCAGGCCTTTCAGTTGTGAATCGGTGGTGACATCCTTGAAGCCTGGGTCACTGCGTAATTTCTCTTGTAGCTTGATGGCCCAGTCACTGAGGGAACCAGCTTCCACACTTTGCAGTATGTATTGGTACTGGCTCTTGCTGGGACGTCCGCCCAGTTGCAAGTTTTGGGTAGGGCGCAGGAAGACGGAAATACCCGGCACTTCACTGAGCTTCTTGCGCAAACCATCGACCACATCCTTCATGGGTTTACGTTCACCACGTGGCTTCAGGTTGACGAACATACGGCCAGTATTTTGTGAGCCACTACCGCCATTAAACGAGGTTGCAGTGGCCACGTTCGGATCATCGCGTATGATTTTCGCGACCCTGTCCTGCAAGATCACCATGGCAGGGAAAGACGTTTCTTCTGCAGCCTCTGTCGAGACGTTGATCTGGCCTATGTCTTCCTGAGGGAAGAAGCCTTTGGGGATGACATTGAACAGATAAGCGGTGGCAGCAAAGGTCGCCAGGGCAATCAACAGTACCAGCTTGCGATGGCGCAATGCCAGGTCCAGGCCACGGGTATAAGAACGCAACGAGGCATTAAAGCTGCTTTCAAATACATGCAACATTGCAGCCACTGCTTTTGGCGGCTCTTTCAACTCATGTTCGCTCTTCAGGAAACGGCTGGCCAGCATCGGCACCAGCGTCAGCGAGACGAAGGCGGATGCCAGAATCGCCAGGCTGACGATAACGGCAAACTCGTGGAACAACTGACCGATGACACCAGGCATGAAGAAGATGGGGATAAACACCGCCACCAGCGAAGTGGAAATCGAGATGATCGTGAAACCCACTTCACGCGAACCCTGCAATGCCGCCTTGAAAGGCGGCTCGCCATTTTCCACATGGCGCATGATGTTTTCCAGCATGACGATGGCATCATCGACTACCAGGCCCACCGCCAGTGTCAACCCCAGCAAAGAGACATTATCCAGCGTGTAACCAAAACCCCATAACAGGGCGATGGCACCGATCAGGGACACAGGCAATGACAGCGTAGGAATGATGGTCGCTACCATGCGGCGCAGGAACAGGAAGATGACGATAACCACCAGGAATATCGTCAGCAGCAGAGTCAGGTTCACATCATGCAAGGCATCACGAATCGAGATAGACCTGTCATTCACCAGATTCATTTTGACTGAAGCGGGCAATTGCGATTTGAAGCCTGGTAAGGCAGCCCTGATGGAATCGACTACCTTGACGGTATTGGCATCGGTCTGTCTTTGTATCGCCAGGGTAATCGAGCTTTCACCATTAAAATTGGCGGCTGTCTTGACTTGCTCATAGCTGTCTTCAACTGTCGCAACTTCGCGCAGGCGCACGACCTGACCACCTTTGTTGCTGACCACCAAATTGGCAAATTCTGCAGCGCTCTGCATTTGCTTGTTGGCCAGCAGGGTCAGTGTCTGCTTGTCACCTTCGAGCGTACCGACCGGCGTATTTGCATTTGAAGTGCGGATAGATGCTGACAATTCATCCAGCGTCAGATTGCGCGCCTGCAAGGCATCCGGCATGACACGTATGCGCACGGCATAACGCTTGATACCAAAAATATTCACCTGCGCCACACCTTCCAGCGTGGATAAACTTGGCGAGATCAGATGCTCGGCATAACTCGTCAATTCAGAAAGACTCAATGACGGTGATGTCAGCGCAATAAACAGCACAGGCGCATCAGCAGGGTTGACCTTGCGATACGATGGCGGCGATGTCATATCAACGGGCAAGGAGCGCTGCGCGCGCAGCAATGCTGCCTGCACATCCACGGCAGCGGCATCAACATTGCGGTTCTGGTCAAATTCCAGTGTCAGCGAAGTGGAACCCAGGGTATTGCTGGAACTGATGATGGACAAGCCAGGTATGGTGGCAAACTGCTTTTCCAGTGGCAAAGCAACCGAAGTCGCCATGGTCTCAGGACTGGCACCCGGCAAATTGGCATTTACACTGATAACAGGCGTGTTATAGCTTGGTAAAGCCGCGATAGGAATATAACGATATGCCAGAATACCTGCAACAACGATGGACAGGTTCAGCAAGACCGTCATCACTGGACGGCGTATGAATAATTCAGACAAATTCATGATGCGCTCGCTGCTGAGGCTGCAGGTGCTGCAGCGCCAGATGAGGCGCTGGCCGCAGCATCAGACTTACCAGCATCCTTGCCCGCCTTATCACCTTTATCACCCTTACCCTTGCCTTCTTTACCATCGCCATTGCGTTCTTTGACGCTGGCACCTGGACGCAGGTTTTGCTTGCCATCCAACACAACTTTGGCACCTGCATCTATGCCAGTAACGACGGCATCGTTACCGAAGCTATTGGTGACGACCACAGGTTTCATGGCGGCCTTGCCTTCAGCATCGACGATATACACAGAGCTGCCACGCGGGCCTACGATGACGGCATCCTGCGGAATCACGACCACATCTTTCAAGGTCTGCACGCTGAGTTCCAGGTTGGCATAGGCACCAGGCCAGAGTTTCAATTCCTTGTTATCAAATACGGCCTTGACCTTGATGGTGCCGGATGCAGCATCCACGGCATTGTCAACGAACTGCAATTTCCCCTTGAACTTGACGATGGTGTCTGGCAAATTGGCCATGACATAGCTGTCGCTGCGCTTCATGCTTTCCAGTGCGTCGGGCAGATTGCGCTGTGGCAGCGGGAAGGTAATCGCGACCGGGTCCATCTGGGTGATACTGACCAGCGGTGTCGCCGTTGCAGGTTGTACCAGCGAACCAGGGAAAACGCTGATGATGCCGGTACGGCCTGACGATGGTGCAACAATGCGGTTATAACTAAGCGCGACACGCGCGGCATTGACTACTGCCTTGTCTGAGGCTATCACGGCTTGCTGAGTGTCAACCTGGGTCTGGCTGGTATCAGCGGCGCTTTGTGCGACAAATTTCTTGCTGACCAGATCCTTGCTGCGTACCAGCTGGCGCTGAAAGTCTGCCAGCGTTGCCATATCCTTATCAAGTTGTGCCTGGGCTTTTGCCAGATTGACTTCATCGGCACGACTATCCAGTGTGAATAAAACATCACCTGCTTTGACAAACTGTCCCTCCTTGATATGTACCCTGGCAATAGTGCTGCTCACTTGAGGACGAATGTCCACAGTGTTCAATGCAGAAACCACGCCGTTCGCAGTAATCCTGACATCATAGTCACGCTTTAGCGCAATGATGGTAGAGACGCTCACTGGACGGTTTTGCGCCGCGCCGGCAGCACCAGCGGCACCACTACCCGCTTTTGCCGAAGCCCCCTCACCTGCAGCCTTGTCAGATGTCTTTAAGTAAGTGTAGGCCGCGCCCGAGATGGCCGCCAGAGCTGCAACGATGATCAGGGTTTTGAATTTGCTCATATTATTTTTATCCAGTGCGGAGAAGTACCAACAGGCATTTGCATTACGTGACCGGCTACTTCCACCGGCTTGATTGGCAGCTTTATATCTGCTTCATTTATCAACTTCACTTATCTGCGTCAATTATCTGCGTCAATTTGCAACAGCCTCTGAGACTCAATTCAACATCAAAAAGTTCAGACTGGAATGCTAACAAAGAAAAAGCCAGCACACAGGCTGGCTTTCATTTTAGATACCTTCCGTTACATGGAAGAGACACAATTGCGTAGTTTTAAACAAAACATTAAAAACTTTTATACAACAGCGCCATCAGTATCGTCTTTTTCCTTGACCGGTTTGATCAGGTCTTCACGCTTGACACCCAGCCACATGGCAATCGCAGCCGCCACGAAAACCGAAGAGTAAATACCAAAGCAAATACCTATCGTCAGTGCAACTGCAAAATAATGTAAAGTCGGGCCGCCAATCAGCAACATCGACAAGACCATCAACTGGGTACAGCCGTGGGTGATGATGGTACGTGAGATCGTGCTGGTAATCGCATTGTCGATGACTTCAGTCACAGACATCTTGCGTTGCTTGCGGAAATTTTCACGGATACGGTCGAAAATAACCACAGACTCATTCACCGAGTAACCCAACACCGCCAGCACCGCTGCCAGCACCGACAAGTTGAATTCCCATTCAAAGAAAGCAAAGAAACCCAGGATGATAATGACGTCATGCAAGTTGGCGACAATCGCCGCAACCGCAAATTTCCATTCAAAACGTATTGCCAGATACAGCATCACACCCAATACCACAAACAGCAGAGCCATCAAACCATCATGTGCCAGTTCATCACCAACCTGGGCACCGACCAGCTCTACCCGTTGCAGTTTGACCAGTTCGGTTTTGGCAGCATCCTGACAAACCAGTTTTTCCGAAGTTGTACCACTTTCTGCACTTGCTGGCGCCTTCGTCAAACTGCCATTTTCAATTTTGCAGAGTGCTTCAAACACGACATCAGCAGGACTGACTTTTGCATCTTTTTTGGTTTCCGGCAAACGAATGACAACGTCCTGTGCCTTGCCAAAAGTTTGCACTGGTGAATCCGTGAAACCCAGTTTTTCTACTGTATGACGTATCGCATCGACATTGGCAGCCTTGGGGTAAGTCACTTCCATGACCGTACCACCGGTAAATTCGACCGAGAAATGCAAACCCTTGTGCAGCAGGAAAAACACGGCTGCAACAAAGGTCAGCGCAGAAATGACATTGAAAATCAGCGCATGGCGCATGAAAGGAATGTCTTTTTTAATGCGGAATAATTCCATAATGAATCCCTGTATTCTTGTTTGGCTGAGCGCTTACTTCAAGGCGTTTTCTGTTGGTTTCCAGATTTGGCCAATAGAAATGGACGACAGTTTTTTCTTTCTTCCATACCAGAGATTGACCACACCGCGCGATACAAAGACTGAAGAGAAAATCGAAGTCACAATACCCAGGCAGTGAACCACTGCAAAACCACGTATCGCACCAGAACCGAATACCAGCAATGCCAGGCCGACGATGAGGGTGGTCACGTTGGAATCCAGGATTGTCGCCCAGGCATGATCAAAGCCTTCTTCTATGGCTTTTTGCGGCGCTTTACCTGCACGCAATTCTTCACGAATACGTTCATTAATAAGTACGTTGGCATCAATCGCCATACCCAGTGCCAGTGCAATCGCCGCAATACCAGGCAAGGTCAGCGTTGCCTGCATCAGTGACAAAATCGCCACCAGCAACAGCAAGTTGAAAGACAGGGCCAGCACACTGAAGAAACCAAACATCAGGTAGTAAGCCATCATGAAGACGGCAATCGCAGCAAAACCATACAAGGTAGAATTGCGGCCCTGCTTGATGTTTTCTACACCCAGTTGCGGGCCTATCGTGCGTTCTTCGATGATTTCCATAGGTGCCGCCAATGAGCCTGCGCGCAACAACAGGGCCAGATCACCGGCAGCAGAGGAAGAACCCATGCCGGTAATGATGAAGCGATTGCGCAATTCATCATTGATGGTAGGTGCAATCAAGACTTCGCCCTTGCCTTTTTCAAACAGGACAATCGCCATGCGCTTGCCTATGCGTGAGCTGGTGGCATTACCCATCTTTTTACCGCCATCACCATTCAGGTCAACACTGACTGCTGGTTGCTGATGCTGGTCAAAACTGGAGGTGGCATTGGTGATGTCATCGCCAGTAATCACCGGGTCCTTGGTCAGGATCAGGTACTCGCCACGATTGGAGATGAATTTTTCTGAGCCATAAGGAACAGCTGTATTTGCATCGACTGCGCCGATAACACTTTCATCAAGCAAACGGACTTCCAGCGTTGCCAGACGATTAATGATGCTCTTGGCGCGAGCCACGTCCTGTACGCCAGGCAATTGCACGACAATACGGTCGGCACCCTGTTGCTGAATGATAGGTTCAGCAACACCCAGTTCATTCACACGCTTGGACAAGGCGGTAATATTTTGTTTGATGCCTTCTGAAATGACTTCTTTCAGTGCCTTTGGTTTCAAACTGATTTGCAAACCAAAATCAGCGCCATCGCTGCCAGCAGTATCAAGCAGGTCTACATCTGCCATCTGCGAAGTCAGGACACTCTTGGCCTTGCCACGTTCTTCTGCATCACGGAATTTAACCTTGATCTGATCACCTTCACGGCTCAGACCTGCATGGCGCACTTCTTTTTCACGCAAATTGCTGCGTACACTGGACAACAAGCCCTGCATGCGTTTATTCATGACAGCCTTGGTATCGACTTGCATGAGGAAATGCACACCACCACGCAAATCCAAGCCCAGATACATGGGCAGGGCATGCAAGCTCTGCAACCATTTCGGCGTATTCGACAAGAGATTGAAAGCCAGCGTATACGTAGGGTCAGCAGGATCGGCATTTAAAGCTTTTTCCAGAGCAGACTTGGCTTTGAATTGAGTATCCGTATCTTCGAAACGGGCGCGTACAGTACCTTGCACGCCGTTATTTTCGTAGAAGATATCCTTGCTTTTGAGACCAGCTTGCTCCAGCGCTTTTTCAACGCGGGTGGTCATATCAGCTTCGACTTTGACAGTGGCTTTCGCGCTACTGACTTGTACTGCAGGTGATTCGCCAAAAAAATTGGGCACGGTATAAATAGCACCGAACACCAGGGCGATCAGAATCAGTATGTACTTCCAGAGTGGATAGCGATTCATAATGGGAAGAATAATTGGAAGCTAAAAAAGCACAACGCAGCCCAGATTATTGTGGACTGCGTTGCCGTGTTTTGCTGATTAAATCGCTTTAATCGTGCCCTTGGGCAGCATCATGGTGATGGACATTTTTTGTACAACAACTTCTGTGCCATTCGCGATTTCAATAGTGACATAAGCATCACTGACCTTGACCACTTTACCCAGGATACCGCCTGCTGTAACTACTTCATCATTTTTTGCCAGAGCATCCATCATTGCTCTTTGCTCTTTCTGACGCTTCATCTGAGGACGTATCATCAGGAAATACATTACTGCTACCATCAGGAGCAAAGGCCACATACTCATCAGATTGCTCTGGAGGTCGCCGCCAGCGGCTGCTTGTGCGTAAGCATTGGAAATAAACACGTTCAGACTCCTGTCATTTTAATAATGAAATACTAATTTTTTGGCTAAAAACTGGATAGAAATTGCCGCGATTCTTGCTCAGTCCTTGCTCAGTTGCTGGTATATAGCACCAAATGCCTATTTTTCAATCGGCAAAGCTCCGTATTTTAGCATCGCCCATGCGAATTGCTGGAAATTGTCAGGATATCTGCAAAGAAAGCTGTCCATCAAAGAAAAACAGGCAATCATCGGGTACCCGGTGATTGCCTGCATCTTACTATTTCGCTTGACTTAATTACCGGACTTAATTGCCAGGCTTAATTATTAAAATTAACAGGTTGGCAACATTTCTTAACGGTTGAACGGCTTGCCATTAACAGTCAGGGCTCCCTGCTTCCATTCGATCTTGGAACTCAGGAGTTTACCGCTACGAGTGATATAACCCTGCCCCTCGAAAGCCTGGATCTGTTGATTCATGGCATCCAGTGCTGCTTTTTGCATTTCCGGGTCTTTTTGCCTTGCACCACCCAGCTTTGCCACCAGAGCTTCTGTCAAGGTCACATCCAGATTACTTTGCAATTTTGGCAGCAGCAGCATAGGATTGGCTGCATCTGCCGCCGTTGCGCCAACCAGTTTGGCAGAGCCTGAGAGTTTTGCCTCGCCTTCAGCAGTAACAACGCTAAGACGCTCCAGCACCAATTCTGGCTCTTTTTGCAAAATCAAGGGTGCGACTTCATCCCAGAGTGCTTTCAAGGCAGCCAGTTTTTCCGGATCAGCACCAGCACCCGAATATGCCGTAGAAATTTTTGCCAGCGAAGGGCCATGAATGCGCTTGACGCCATAGTCGTAATGAAAATCACTGAACTCTTGCTGATCAAAAGTGAATTTGGCAACTCCAAATCTGGCCGCGATGTCTACCAATTCATCTTTCATGCCGGCATCTGTGGTGAGCTTGAGCTGATCCAGATTAAAACTTTTCTTGGCATCGACTTTATCCGCATAGCTGATACTGGCAACCGTGGTATCCGTCTTGCCCAGATACAGATTCGTATCTGGATAAGCTTGCGTCACGTCACCTTTGAGGCTGACGGCACCCATTTTGAATGATTGCCCTTCCAGCCCGTCTACAGTCAGGCCAGGGGCGCTCATCACGACATTAAACGCCTTGTAATCTTTTTCAAAGCCGATTTCCAGACTCAAACCCTGCCATGTGACTTTTTCTTTGTCTTTTTCCATCACTGTATTGAATGCCGGGCTGGAAATACTGACGCGGCCACTACCGCCATAATTCAGGCGGGAAGTAATCTCAAGCGGATTGGCCGTACCAAACAATTTGGCAAGTTGCGCCTTGCTTTCTGCATCCAGAACCAGTTCTGTCTTGATGAGGGCAGCACCGTAGCCACGGAATCCAGGCAAAGGACCATGCTGGATACGATTAATAAAATGAATTTGCAAGGGCTTTGACACTTTTTCTGTCACGACTGGTTCTGCAGGAGGCGCATCTGCAACGACGACAGCGCCATCTGCACCTGGCTGTTCAGCAGCATCAGGTTCAGGGAAATCAGGCTTTTGCGTCCCCGGGAAATTTGCCAGGTTCAGCTCCAGCGTCGTATCCTGCACTGAAGAGAACACACCACGCTGATAATCCTGCTTGACGACTTTGACATATGGAGAAGATTTAGCCTGAATCATGCTGGACTCTGCCAGCTTGGCTTCTACACTTTTTCCGGTGTACCAGGCCGCAGCAGGGTATGCCACCGCCAGAACCACTACTACCGCGATCAGTTTCGTACTTTTACTCACAAACTTTCTCCATTTAAGCTACACGCTTGCCATGTGGCACTGGTCATTGCGACCTGCAAGGAGTGTAACAAGCTTCTTTTCGATTGTCATTATTGCATTCGGCACATAATACTTTGGTATGTGTCAAGCTTTCGCGGATTTCCAGACATAAAAAAATTCAAAAAAAGGGCAGCAAACTCACGCTTGCTGCCCTTGCCCTGATTGTTTTGTTTTACTTAGTTAGCTGGAACGTATAGTTGCCAGCGCCAATTCAGAGGTATTCAAAGCGCCCTCAACAAAGCCTTGATAGTCAGAATATGCCTCACCAACAATGTGGATATTCTTGGCGCCGCTGCCAAAGTCGAAGGCCTTGAAGACATCCATGACCTTCCATGAACGAACACCTGGTTGCCAGCCATGGTTGGCCGCACCATACGGCGCCCTGGCCCAATCGCGTATGCCATAGGTAACGATGGAATTCTTGATGAAGTCGCGGGTATCTTCCAGCGATTTTTCTTCAAACATGTGCTGGGCCTGGTCAGTCAGTTTCAAACCTGAGCGCTTGATATCGACGAGGCGCTTGACATCACGCGCGACGAACAGGGAGAAGGCATCGACGATCTTGACGTTCTGGTCGATCTCGGCGCGGTCATGTTTGTCGGTTTCCATGACATAGTGTTTCCAGAATTCTGTCGATGGGCGATCCATGTACAGCAAGACCATGCCGTGTCCATCTTTATCCTGTCCTTGCGGGCGGCGGAAATAATGGATTTCACGGGTAGGCAGGCAACTCGCATATTGTTGCGGGCGCTGTGAATAATCCCACCAGGGTGAATCTGTCACGAAGAACAATTTCAGCATGGGGAAGCCATTCACCGCATCAAGCTGTGAGGAGACGTGTTCAGGCAGGCAGGACGCCAGTTTTACCAGCGGCATTCTCGGCAAAGCCAGGATCAACCTGTCGGTCTGCAACTGTATATTGCCGTTCTTGGTATGTACATCAAGCTCCAGCCGGGGCTGGCCCATGGCGATTTGCTTGAAACTGGTGAGCATATGACCACCGGCCAGAGTGACATTGCTAAGGCCGCGTAATTTGGCCATCAGGCTCTCTGTCAGTTTTGCCGTGCCGCCATCGACGCTGGCCAGTTGCTGACCTACGGTTTTCAGGGCGCGCAGCCACCAGATGATCCATTCGATTGCATTCAGGTTTTCGGGGATCATGTGATAGAAGGTGCCAGTATCACGCAGCTTGGTCAGTGCCAGATGGCTGAGCGCACCTTCGGCAGACATGGCGTTCCAGAAGCCCATGCTCCAAAGCGGCTGACCATTGAGCTGTGCATGTTTGCGCATGCGCTGATAGTCAGCTTCGGTTTGCGCATCTATCCAGGCCTGGTCTTGTGGGTCTTGCCCCATGACGAGCATGATGCCGCGCTTGAGAAGTTGCAGGGAATTGAGACCCATTTCCTCGGCAGGCAAATCATAAGTAGGTGCATTGACTTCTTCACCTTCGGGGCCGCTGAACTCGGTCAGCTTGACACCCAGGTCACGGCACAATTTATCGAAGCGAGGCTGCAGGGTGGGCTCGAAACGCATAGGACCCCATTCAGCGATGAAGCCATCCAGGTCTTCAGTCTCTATGCGGCCACCCCAGCGGTCAGATGAGGCTTCCAGCACCACGACTTTTTGCCCGGACAAGGCCAGACGCCAGGCGCAATACAGACCAGAAATGCCGCCACCGGCAATAATGACAGGATGATAATTCATATCAGACCTCTAGTATTCATTTGTCCACTAGGACGAGAGCGTCATTTTGCCTGCAAGCGGCCTGAATATAATTCGTATTACTGATCAGTCCGTCATTATTTACCGTATTAAATAAGACAATCAATAAGACACTACGTCAAACACCACGTGCCCTGTCTGCATGGAATTGCTGGACAAACTCAGGGAATCGTTCGTCATCCAGTGCTTTACGGATGTTTTTCATCAAATCCAGGTAGTAATGCAAATTGTGGATAGTGTTCAAACGTGCGCCGAGGATTTCACCGGTGCGGTGCAAATGATGCAGGTAAGCGCGTGAAAAGTTCTTGCAGGCATAGCATTCGCAAGTCGCATCCAGCGGTTCTTTTTCTTCCTTGTAACGGGCATTCTTGATCTTGATATCGCCAAAGCGGGTGAAGATCCAGCCATTGCGCGCATTGCGGGTAGGCATGACGCAATCAAACATGTCTATGCCATTGGCAACACCTGCTACCAGGTCTTCAGGTGTACCTACGCCCATCAGGTAATGCGGTTTGTTTTCTGGCAGCTTGGGGCCGACATGCGCGAGTACGCGCATCATGTCTTCCTTAGGCTCCCCTACCGACAGGCCGCCGATGGCGATACCGTGGAAATTGAGCTCATTCAAGCCAGCCAGGGATTCATCACGCAGGTGCTCAAACATGCCGCCCTGGACGATGCCAAACAAGGCATTCGGGTTTTCACCCTGGTTGAATTCATCAATTGAACGCTTGGCCCAGCGCAAAGACATGCGCATGGATTTGCCTGCTTCTTCTGTCGTCGCTGGCCTGCCATCGATTTCATACGGCGTGCATTCATCGAACTGCATGACGATGTCAGAATTCAGCGCACGCTGGATTTGCATGGAAATTTCTGGCGACAAAAACAGACGCTCACCACTGATAGGTGAAGAAAACTTGACGCCCTCTTCCGTAATCTTGCGCATCGCACCCAGGGAAAATACCTGGAAACCACCTGAGTCTGTCAGGATAGGTTTATCCCAGCCCATGAAACCATGCAGGCCACCAAATTTGTTGAGCACTTCCGTGCCAGGACGCAGCCATAGGTGGAAGGTATTGCCGAGAATGATATGGGCATCAATCTCTTTCAACTCCAGCGGCGACATGGCCTTGACCGAGCCATAAGTACCCACCGGCATGAAGATAGGCGTTTCTATTTCACCATGGTTGACTTTGACACGGCCACGGCGTGCAGCAGTAGTTTTATCTTTTTTAATGAGTGTAAATTCAAGCATGGTCTTCCCCGGAGGAATTGGTCAGCAGCATGGCATCGCCATAGCTGAAAAAACGATATTGTTGAGCGATAGCGTGAACATAAGCAGCGCGGACGCGATCATACCCGGCAAATGCCGATACCAGCATCATCAAAGTGGATTTTGGTAAGTGGAAATTGGTGATAAGCCTGTCCACGGTTTTGAATACATAGCCGGGCGTGATGAACAAGCGGGTGTCGTCACTGCCTGCCTGCAAGGCACCAGTTTGTGAAGCAGATTCGAGCGCACGCATGCTGGTGGTACCAACCGCCACCACTTTGCCGCCCGCGGCTTTGGTGGCCTGTACGGCTGCCACGGTCTCATCCGGCACGGTATACCATTCGCTATGCATCTGGTGATCTGCCAGGTTTTCTGTACGCACAGGCTGGAAGGTACCAGCGCCCACATGCAGAGTCACATAGGCAAGTTTGATACCCTTGTCCTGGCAACGCTGTAATAGCGCCTCGTCAAAATGCAGGCCAGCAGTCGGTGCGGCTACCGCCCCAGGTACGCGGTTATACACAGTCTGGTAACGTTGCTCGTCAAAGTCATCTGCATCATGTTCTATATACGGCGGCAAAGGCAGGCGACCATAAGTTTCCAGTAGCGTGAAGATATCAGACGGGAAATACAGGGTAAAAAATTCACCGACACGCTCACCGACGACCACGTCGAAACTGTCCGCCAGGCGGATTTTGCTACCTGGTAGCGGCGACTTGGACGCACGCATCTGGGCCAGCACACTGCGCTCCTTGTCATTATTCGACAGCACGCGCTCTACCAGCATCTGTATCTTGCCACCGCTTTCCTTGACGCCAAAGAAGCGTGCCTTGAGTACACGGGTATCATTAAAGACCAGCAAATCACCGGCATTGAGCTGGTCTATGATGTCAGCAAAATGCCTGTCGACCAACTTATCGCCATCGACATGCAAGAGGCGTGAAGCGGTACGGTCGGGCAAAGGTGTTTGCGCGATCAGGGCTTCAGGCAGTTCAAAATCAAAATCACTTAGGGAGTAAGACATGCAAAAATTCTACAAAAACGGGGGTAAAACAGGAAAAACAGACATAAAGCTACTTTACACTGTATAAAATACCAGTAGAATGCACACTATCGTAGCAAACCCGGGTAAGATCATAGACAAACAGCCTGAAACCCAAGGTTTTGTGAATTTCCTGAAAAAAGTAAGCTAACAGCAAAACCCACCATTTTACACCCCATGGCCGCTGAAGACCAAAGTGCAAGTGCAGAGTTAAAAAATACACAAGCTGATGCAGCCATGGCTGGCATCACCACCTTGCCTGACTCAAGCCCCAAAAAACCTGCAAAAAAAACCAAAACCCCCATTAACACTGCAGCCAAGGCCAGCGAAAAACTTGCCAAACTGGGCTTGCGCAAGGACATGGATTTTGTCTTGCACCTGCCCATGCGCTATGAAGATGAAACTGAAATCGTCAGCATGCGCGATGCTTCTTTCCGTGGTGGCAGCAGTGTGCAGGTTGAGGGTGTGGTCACAGAATGCGATATCCAGTACCGCCCACGCCGTCAGTTGGTCGTGACTATTGCTGACGATAGTGGCCAGGTCGTGCTGCGCTTCCTGAATTTTTATGGCAACCAGACCAAGCAAATGGCAGTTGGCGTGCGAGTACGGGCACGCGGAGAATTACGCCACGGCTTCTTTGGTGCAGAAATGGTGCATCCTCACTACAAGATCGTCAATGAAGGCGCACCGCTGCCGACTGCGCTGACACCCGTCTACCCATCCGGAGAAGGCGTGCCACAAGCTTTATTGCGCAAGGCCATTGCCAATGCCATGACACGCGTCAACTGGCGTGACACCCTATCCCCCGCGCGGCTGGCTGCCCTGCATTTGCAGGATTTTGAAAGCAGCATACGCACCCTGCATAATCCACCGCCAGATGTAGACCAGCATAGCCTGATAGAACGCGAACACCCGGCCTGGGAACGCATGAAATTTGATGAACTGCTGGCCCAGCAATTATCACTGAAGCGCGCACAAATTACGCGTCGTAGTAAAGGTGCAAATGCCCTGCCACTGGTTGGTGAACTCAGCAATGCTTTCCTGCTGAACCTGCCATTTTCCCTGACCAGGGCACAAGAAAAAGTGCTGGCTGAGATACGCGATGATCTGCGTGAAGCCTTTCCCATGCAGCGGCTATTGCAAGGTGATGTAGGCAGCGGCAAAACCATCGTGGCAGCACTGGCTGCTGCGCAGGCAATAGACAATGGTTTTCAGGCTGCACTGATGGCACCGACAGAAATTCTGGCCGAACAGCACTTCAGGAAAATCGCTGCCTGGCTGGAACCTCTCGGCGTAAAAACTGCATGGCTGACTGGCAGCCTGAAGAAAAAAGAAAAAGACGCGGCAAATGCATTGATCACTTCCGGCGAAGCACAACTGGTGATAGGCACCCATGCATTAATACAGGACAGTGTGCAATTCAAAAAGCTGGGCCTGGTCATCGTCGATGAACAACACCGCTTTGGCGTCAGCCAGCGCCTTAACCTGGCCAACAAGACCGAGGCTGGCAAGGTGCCACATCAACTGATGATGTCGGCCACGCCTATCCCGCGCACCCTGGCGATGACTTACTATGCTGACCTGGAAGTGTCAGTCATCGACGAATTGCCGCCAGGCCGCACACCTATCGTCACCCGCGTTATCGACCAGAACCGCCGTGATGAAGTCATTGCGCGCGTGCAGGCAGCGGGGCAGGAAGGCAAGCAAGTCTATTGGGTCTGCCCGCTGATAGAAGAATCAGAAACCCTGCAACTGCAAACAGCAACTGACACGCACACCATGCTTGCTGAAGCCCTGCCAGAACTGAATGTAGGCCTGGTACATGGCCGCCTGAAACCGGCAGAAAAGCAGGCAACGATGGAAGCCTTCATCCGCAATGACAGCCAGGTGCTGGTGGCTACCACCGTGATTGAAGTTGGCGTTGACGTACCGAATGCCAGCCTGATGGTGATAGAGCATGCAGAGCGTTTTGGCCTGTCACAATTGCACCAGTTGCGTGGCCGCGTAGGCCGTGGTGCCGCAGCCAGTGTTTGCCTGTTGCTGTATCAAGGCCCGCTGGGCGGCACTGCCAAGCAAAGGCTGGCCACCATGCGCGAGAGTAATGATGGTTTTGAAATTGCGCGCAAGGACCTGGAATTGCGCGGCCCCGGTGAATTCCTCGGTGCGCGTCAATCTGGTGAAGCCATGTTACGTTTTGCCAACCTGGAAACCGATCAATGGCTGGTGGATAAGGCACGCAATCTGGCCGATGATTTATTAAAAAATGACCCCGTCACCGTTGCTGCTCATCTGGAGCGCTGGCTGGGATATAAAGAAGAATTTTTGAGAGTATAAAAACCTATGCTGAATATCGTTAATGTTGATGTTAATAATCCACAACATGCCAAAGACCTCGTCAGCATGCTCAATATGTATGCGCTCGATCCTATGGGCGGTGGCGAAGCTCTGTCTGATTATGCGCAAACCAATCTCATTAGCGAACTAAAAAAACGCAATACCGTGCGCGTCATTCTCGCTTATGTGAATGATCAGGCTGCCGGTTTTGCGATTTGCATAGAGGGCTTTTCCACCTTTGCCTGCAAGTCTCTGTTAAACATCCACGACTTTGCCGTACACCCTGATTTTCGTGGTCAGGGCATAGGCAATAAAATGATGCAGCACCTGACTGCACTTTCCGAACAACTAGGTTATTGCAAGATGACGCTGGAAGTATTGGAGGGGAATACCCGTGCGCAAAATCTGTATCGTGCAGAAGGCTTCGCACCGTATGAGCTGAACCCCGAATTTGGTGGTGCGATTATCATGCAAAAGAAAATTGGCAAAGCCTGATTTCATCACATTGCATAGTGGAGATCAGCCAAATTTCTCTACCATGAAATCCACAAAACTACGCAGCTTGGGCGTGCGGTATCTGTCTTGCAGATAAACCACGCTTAAGGCCCGGCTTGGCAATTCATACTCAGGAAATAATTGCACCAAAAGCCCGGCCTTTACATCTGCTTCCAGCAAGATTGCTGGCTGCAAGATAATGCCCAGGCCATGCAAAGCAGCGACCCGCAAAGCCTGCCCATGATTGACTTGCAGCCTGCCGGTAACGGGGATGCGATACATCTCATCCTGGTCTTGCAAACGCCAGTTAGTAATGGCGGCCGGGCTGAAGGACAGGCATTCATGCTGCGTCAAATCTTCAGGCATGCGTGGTGCGCCCTTGCGCGCCAGATAATCAGGTGAGGCGCAGATCATCAAGCGATATGGACGCAAGGATTTGGCGATGAGTGTTGAATCAGGTAACTCACCTATGCGTATCGCAACTTCAAATCCCTCTTCCAGCATATCCATGACGCGGTCAGACAAGCTCACATCGACACTTACTTCAGGATAGCGCGCCAGATATTCTGACAATGCAGGCATTAGTGCCTCGGTACCAAAACTGACAGGCGCAGTAATGCGCAGTTTGCCTGCTGGAGCCAGTTGCAGGTTTTGCGCCTGCTCGTCGGTTTCATCGACCAGCCTCAAGATTTCCTTGCAGCGCGCATAGTAATCCTCGCCAAAGGCTGTCAAGTGCTGACGCCGCGTGGTCCTTTGCAGCAATTGCATGCCCAGGCGTTTTTCCAGCATGCGCAAATGATTGCCTGCCATGGTTGCCGAAATCCCGCTAGCCGTGGCGGCTCCACTCAGACTGCCTTTTTCCACGGCAAGAACATAGACCTTCATGCTGTCCAGCAAATCCATTCAACACTCCTGATTATAGATGTATCAATCATAGACTCATTTATCTCATTTTAGTTTCAAATAAGAATAGAGCCTTGTTTGCAACCTTCGCTGGCAAACAAACAACGATTCCCACACAATTTTTGGAGCCATACCATGACTATCACCACACTTGCCACCCGTTTTGCCAACCGCACCGTCCTGATCACAGGTGGAGGAACCGGCATGGGCAAGGCCGCCGCCTTGCGCTTTGGCCGCGAAGGAGCCAATGTCGTCATCGCTGGCCGCCGTTCTGCAGAAATAAATCTGGTTGCCGATGAAATCAAGGCCGCTGGCGGCGTCGCCCTGGCAATACCTGCCGATATCTCTGACGCAGAACAAGTCCAGGCACTGGTACAAAAAACCGTGTCCACCTTTGGTGGCCTGCACATGGCCTGGAATAATGCCGGTATCCTGGGTGGCTTCCAGCCCTTCCAGGAAACCAGCCTGACCGACTTCGATGCCGTCATGGCAACCAACCTGCGCGGCGTATTCGCCTGCCTGAAACACGAAATCGCCGCCATGCAGGCAGCCGGTGCTGGTGGCGCCATCGTCAACACTTCTTCCTGGACTGCCCACGGCGCCATGCCCGGCCTGTCCGCCTATGCCGCAGGCAAAGCCGCTCTCGATGCATTGACACGCACGGTCGCAGTCGAAGTCGGCCCTCTGCAAATCCGCATCAACAACGTCAGCCCCGGCATCATCGCTACCCCCATGGCCAGCGGCGTACTGGCATCCAGAACATCTGCACTACCGTTTGAAAAACAAACCCCATTGCAGCGCATAGGCCAGCCCGAAGATGTTGCCGATGCAGTGCTGTGGCTATTGTCAGACGATGCGCGTTTTGTGACCGGGCAAAGTTTGCTGGTCGATGGTGGTTTTACCATAGGTGGCTTGCGCCCCTGGTTTAACGGATTTGTGGCGGAGCATGTTTGAGGTACGCTTAGGTAATTAGATATCAAATAGGCGACCGTTAGGTATATTTCATTGAGATTGGTCAATTAACCTGTGTTTTGGGGTTGCTGCTGTTTTTGACTTTTTGCAGTTCCCATGTGTAGCCGCCGTTTGTGTTGTACAGAAAATGGATTAAGAAGAGCCGCTGTCTGAGCCGCAGGCGAGTTTCGGATCTTCCCATTTTTTGTACTGCACAAACGGGAACCCCGCAGGGGCGGCTACGCCTGGGTCGCCTTTTTGGCATACCTTTTTGGCGAAGCAAAAAGGCATGTAGCCGCCGGTCTACCACCGGCCGGCGATCTTAAAATACGTATACAGGCATTAGAAAATCAAGTCATTCAAAACATCGCGATCCTGAAGTTAATGCGCTATACGATATGCTATTAACGCCGCTGGATTCCACCCAAAAACACGCTGGAGTGCCAGCCCGGTGGAATGACGTATTTCGGAGTTGGGTAAAATGCATGAAATGGCTCCGGCAAAAACTATTCGAGAAAACCCGCATCAATTTGCTGAATGTACAAATTCCCATTCGCAAATCATCTCCCCCCCATCCCATAGCCAAAATCACAACTACCGCCCCCACCTCATGTCAAGGTAAAATCCCCCAGAACCTAAAGACGACCAACGCATAAATGCCAAACGCACTGGCTATGTGCACACACAATATAAGGATCAGCAATGACTATAGATTTCAAGGGCCGTGTCGCCATCGTGACCGGTGCAGGTGGTGGTTTGGGACGTGAACATGCGCTGGCGCTGGCTGCGCGTGGGGCAAAAGTAGTAGTCAATGATCTGGGTGGTGCGCGTGATGGTTCCGGTGGTTCGTCCGCTGCAGCGCTGGCCGTGGTTGAAGAAATCCGTGCTGCTGGTGGTGAGGCGATAGCCAATGGTGCATCGGTCACTGATTTTGACGCGGTACAGGCGATGGTGGCAGACACTATGGCGCAATGGGGGAGGGTTGATATTCTGGTCAATAATGCCGGTATCTTGCGTGACAAAAGCTTTGCCAAGATGGATGTCGCCGACTTTAAACTGGTGCTGGATGTTCATCTGATGGGTGCAGTGCATTGCTGCAAGGCAGTCTGGGCCATCATGACAGAACAAAAATATGGTCGCATCGTCATGACGACTTCTTCGTCCGGTCTATATGGCAATTTTGGTCAGTCGAATTATGGTGCGGCCAAGATGGCCCTGGTCGGGCTGATGCAGACGCTGGCGCTGGAAGGTGCAAAGTACGATATCCGTGTCAACAGCCTGGCACCAACAGCGG
Organism: Undibacterium sp. FW305-107; assembly: GCF_058788535.1. Lineage (NCBI taxonomy): Bacteria > Pseudomonadati > Pseudomonadota > Betaproteobacteria > Burkholderiales > Oxalobacteraceae > Undibacterium > Undibacterium sp. FW305-107. Next base: position 416,070 of record NZ_JBYTAV010000003.1, on the reverse strand, counting down.
CAACACGCATGACGGAGAGCCTGTTCCCGGCAGAATTCCTGGCGGCGCTGCAACCATCTGATGTGGTACCAGCCATGCTGGTGCTGGCGTCTGAGCAGGCACCTAGCCGTGCCATCCTGTGTGCGGGCGCTGGCAGCTTTGAAGCAGCGAATATCACCCTGACCCAGGGTGTATGGGTAGGCCGCGGTGAAGATGCACCTGAGCAACTGGCAGCTCGTCTGGCTGAAGTCCGCCAGCGTGAAGGCGAAGCTGTACCAGAAAGCGGTGCGGCGCAAGGTCACCTGGAGTTGACCAAGGCCATGAGCCAAGCCAAAGCTTAATCCTGCCCATGTAGATTTGAGAGGGAGTAGCACATCAGGGCTACCCCTTTGTTACCTACCACAAGTCAGCGTCAAGACTATGAGCCAGATCAACAGTTTTGCAAACAATTAGCGCCTCATCAGCAATTTAATTTCTGGCAGAGTATGTGTTAAAACAGGGATATATCGTATATACAGTATGATTATCCAAAAATACTCCCCCATCCATTGTTAAATTCGGGAAAAAATTTGCGCTCTGTACAAAGCTCTTGCTGACGCTGCTCCCAGTCTGTGCCAAACTAACGGCATGACACTCACAGAATTAAAATATATTGTTGCCGTAGCCCGGCAAAAACATTTTGGCCATGCGGCAGAAGCTTGTTTTGTCGCCCAGCCTACGCTGTCTGTCGCCATCAAAAAACTGGAAGATGAGCTGGGGGTCACTATTTTTGAACGTGGTGGCACCGAAGTTTCAACCACCCCTCTGGGCGCGCAGATTGTTGCCCAGGCCGAACGTGTGCTTGAGCAAACCGCCGCTATCAAGGAAATCGCCAAACAAAACAAAGACCCGCTGGCGGGCCCTTTCCGCCTCGGCGTCATTTATACGATAGGCCCCTACCTGCTGCCTACTCTGGTGAAAACCATGATACAGCAGGTGCCACAAATGCCTTTGGTGCTGCAAGAGAATTTCACCGTCAAACTCATGGAGCTATTGCGCCAGGGTGAGCTTGATGCTGCCATCATGGCCCTGCCCCTGCCCGACCAGGGCATGATGATACAGCCGCTATACGACGAACCCTTTGTCGTCGCCATGCCCCGCGACCATGCCTGGGCTGAGCGCAAGGAAGTATCAGCTGAAGAATTGAAATCTGAGACCATGCTCTTGCTGGGCAACGGTCATTGCTTCCGCGATCAGGTGCTGGAAGTTTGCCCGGAAATGTCGCGCTTCTCCACTACCGGTGACGGCATTGCCAGGACCTTTGAAGGCTCTTCGCTGGAAACCATACGTCATATGGTGGCGTCTGGCATAGGTATCACCGTATTGCCGATGGCGTCGGTACCGGATATGGATGCCAAGGATGGCATGCTGCGTTACCTGCCTTTTACTGCCCCGGCACCCGACCGCCGCGTCGTGATTGCCTGGCGCAAGAGTTTTACCCGTCAGGCTGCGATTGAAGCTATACGCAAGGCCGTGTTGGCTTGTGACCTGCCTGGTGTCACCATGCTCGACGAAGCGGCGAGCACTCAATAATTTTTCCCTTCGCACTATGAACAAAGAAGTGATCGCGACCGCACGCCTGCAATTGCGGGTCCTGATGCCCGAACATGCCCCGATGATGCAGCAATACCTGCTGCTCAACCGCCATCACCTGGCACCGTGGGAGCCAGCACGTGATGAAGAATTTTTCTCGCTGGAGAAATGCGAAGAAAGACTGCTGGCCAGTTCCCGCCTGACAGAAGCTGGTCTGGCCATGCATTTTGCGGTTTGCCAGGACCAGGTCATGATAGGTATCTGCAATTTCAGCAATATCGTCCGTGGCGCTTTCCATGCCTGCCATCTGGGTTATGCGATTGCAGAACAGCAGCAAGGCCAGGGCTATATGCAAGAAGCCGTGCAGGCTGGCATCGGCCACATGTTCCATGAGGAGGGGCTGCACCGTGTGATGGCCAACTATGTGCCGGAAAACCAGCGTAGTGGCGCTTTGCTGGAGCGTCTGGGCTTTGAAAAAGAAGGCTATGCCAAGTCTTATCTCAAGATCAATGGCGTCTGGCGCGATCATATCTTGACTGCCCTGGTTAATATTGATAACTGAGCCAGATAACTTAGCAGGATAATCAAATCAAGCACCATGAATTAGCAAACGGGTGTCCCCCAAAAGAGTGATACGTATATACTGCGGTCTTTTGCGAAACACGCTGGTGTATCAGAGAATGGCAACAGACTCCGCTCATCACATTTCTACAGAAGGCTTCAGTCCATGTCATTGTCCCGGATACTGGTGATACTTGCCTGCGCCTGCGCGGCAACCAGCTTTTTTACCTTTGACAGCCAGGCGCAAACCACTGGCGACGTACAAAATCCCAGCCCAGCCATCATCAATGCCAATGTCCAGCCCAGCCGCCCGAAAGTGGCCCTGGTTCTGTCAGGCGGTGGTGCGCGCGGCTTTGCCCATATAGGCGTCTTGCGAGCATTGCGTAAAATGCGTGTGCCTGTGGATATGGTGGTCGGTACCAGCATAGGTGCTGTCGTTGGTGGTGCCTATGCTGCCGGGCGCTCAGCCGATGAGCTGGAACAAATCGTAAAGGAAACTGACTGGGACAGCGTACTGGCTGACCGTCCTGCCCGCTACGACCTGGACTTCCGCCGCAAGGAAGAAGACTTGATGCTGCCTTCACGCATAGAGTTTGCGGTGACCAAGTCTGGTGTATTTTTGCCACCCGCAGCAGCCGGTAATGCCGCGCTGGAAAACGCCCTGACCCGCCTGATGCCTGAAGGCATGCGAGACCAACCAGTGAACCAGCTGGCCCTGCCTTTCCTGTCTGTCGCATCTGATTTGCTGACTGGCGAGATGGTGGAATTGAACGACACCCCTTTATTGATGACCATGCGTGCCTCGCTGGCATTGCCGGGCGTTTTTGCACCTGTACGTATCAAGCAAAAGCTGGTCGTCGATGGTGGCCTGGTCAGTAATTTGCCGGTAGAACTCGCACGTGCCATGGGTGCGGATATCATCATTGCCGTCAATGTCGGCACGCCGCTGGCCAAGGAGCATGAACTTAACAGTGCCATTGATGTGACCAAGCAGATGCTGCAGATTCTGACCGAACAGAACGTGCAGCGCTCGATCAGGGACTTGCGCAAGACCGATGTATTGATAGCGCCAGAATTGTCAGGCACCAGCTTTCTGGATTTTGGCTTGTATCAGCAATCCATCAAGGCTGGCGAAATCGCCACCAATAAAATGGCCTCTCAACTGAGCGCCTTGCGCGTGCCGGATGAACAATATGCGGTGTTTGAATACCAGCGTTCCAACGCTGGTCAGGCGGCAAGAAATACAGCCGATAAATTACCGCTGGCAAAGATAGAGGTGGAAGGGCCGCGCTACATCAATCCCCAGGCTCTGATCGCGCAAACAGGCTTGAAAGAGGGCCAGGTCTTGTCGCAAGAACAGATCAGGCAAGCCTCGGGCAAGCTGTATGGGCGCGGTGACATCGACAATATAGAAACGGTCATCAGCGATGAAGATGGCAAACGCAATGTGCTGATCAAACCATCAGAGTCGAATTCCAGCCGCAACCGCCTGCGTGTTGGCCTTGAGCTGACCAGCGATTTCGCTGACGAAAATCGCTTTGGCCTGAGCGTCATGCATATTGCATCGTCACTCAATAGTTATGGCGCTGAATTACGCACCTTTGCCCGTATAGGCAGCCAACGCCAGTTGGGTACGCAGTTTTGGCAACCACTGGCTTCAGGTTCCCCTTGGTTTGTCGCCCCTTCTATTGAATACAACGGCAGCAGCCTGGATCTGTATCAAGAGGGTCGCAGAGCCTTGCGCGTGGGTGTGCGCGGCACCCAGGCCAGTCTGCTTTTTGGGCGGCAACTGGATAACTGGGGCACTATAGAAGCCGGAGTCAGCCGTGGTTTTGGCAAAGTTGACATTTTATTGCCCGCCGTCGCCAATCAGGACAGCCTGCGCTATTACAGCACCACGCGCTTCTTGCGCTTCCGCCTGGATACCCTGGATTCGCTGGCCAACCCCAGCCGGGGCTATCTGGTTACTTCATCGTGGGAACAAACTCCGGCACAGAATCCAGGCGAACGCTCACAAGCCCAGTCCCAGATCGATGCTTTATCCGCCTTCCAGCTCGGGGATTGGGCTGGCCACTTATATGGCGAATGGGGTCGTTCGGAACGCGGCGGTGCCCCCAACCCGCTGGGCGGTTTCCTGCGTCTGTCAGGTACGGCGAACAATTCACTGGAGGGCGACGCCACGGCTTTTGGCCGCTTCGTGCTGGCGCGTAAAATAGGCTCATTGCCCACTGCCGTTGGTGGTGCCATACGGACTGGTTTTTCGCTGGAAGTGGGCAATTCTTATGGCAATGGTCAGGCGCTACGCCTGAGTTCTCTCAAGCAGGCGGCCAGTGCCTTTGTATCCGTAGAAACGCGTTTTGGCCCGCTGTTTTTTGGTGCAGGGGCAACACGCGGCAATGGCTCTTCGCTTTACCTTTTCCTCGGGCCTATCTGGTGAGTCAGTCCTTTGACTGGCGCTGCCGTCTCTGGGCGACGCAGCGCCGTAAAGGCTGAAAACTCCCAGGAGCGGAAACCTACCAGCAAGGTAAAACCATCCCGCTCTTCTGGCCTGAGGCGACGGTCATCCTGATGCAGACGCGCCAGCTCGGCAGCCAGTTGCTGTATCTTCTGCACCATTTCCATGGCGCTATGCGATGACACCCGGGCTGGCACGAAGAGCAAAGTCTCGCCCTGCCCGGCGAAGCTGCCATCAAAGTAATCACTGACTACTACATCCCGGAAATACTGCTGCACCGGCCCGTCAGGACGCCAGTGGAACGCGGGTGATACCTTCAAACGGTAGCGGTTCAGGGGGCGCAGTTCTATAACTTCGAGTTTGTCGAGCGCGACCATGTGCAAAACACATTCAGCTTCGGACAAATGATAGGTTTCTATGATTTGCTCCAGCGTCCAGTGCCCCAAACAGCAAATCGCCACCAGCAATAACTTGGGGTCGGCCATCAACGACTGCTCCTGCGTCAGGCTCAGGGTATCGGCGTGCGGGGTAACATCAGCGGCCTGGCGTAATACATCCTCCATGGCGATGCCTGAAGCCTTGCAAATTTCCGCCAGGCGCGACAGGCTCATGTCCTTTTGCCCGAACATGCGCTTCATGCTGGATTCACTCATGCCTATGCGTTCGGCCAACATTTTGTATGTCACGCCTGCGGCACGCAACTCTGAACGCAAGACTTTCAAGACCAATTCGGGTGAACTCATGAGTACTTTCTGGCTAAGTGTAAAATTTTGCAAATAGTACCGCAAATCGATACCAAAAATACTGAATAACTATTCTTTCAGCAATTTTCTGGTACGTTTTTTTAATTATTGCGACACTTCGACCTGCAAAAGCTGCGTGAAGTTCAATAGCAGGCGTATCGATATTGAAACTCGCTGCTAATGGAAATATTGAAGCTTCAGTCCAGAGGAATCAGAATGCAAACACGAAGTAACACCGGTGATATGAGTGATCCCAGCAACAACCGGGAGACGATACGCAGGTATGCCATAGCAGCACTGCTGACGATTGCGGTATTTGGGATGGGCTATATTTGCGGGCAAAAGACTGAAAGGCAAACACCTGCTGTCAGCAAAGCCAACGTACTCAATGGCCCACCCAGTCGCGCCAGCGTGCGTTCTGATCTGTTAAAACGCCAACAGGGTCATCAGCGCAAAGCTGCGTTGATCGTCTGAGCAACTTTGCAAAAACTCCGTAAAAATTCTGCGGAAACTCTGTTAAACGCGTTTGGTAGAAACAGGATCAAACCAATGCACTACATCCGCAGCAAAACCTGCTGTCGTGCGCTGACCTGCTTCTACTGCCGTACCTGCAGGCGTGCGTATGACCATGGGTTCACCACCACATAGACCATGCACCAGCAAATCTGCCCCCAGCGACTCTACCAGCTGTACATCCAGTGGCAAACCTGGCATGCCTATGAACAAATGTTCTGGACGCACACCCAGTATCAGTTCACGGTTGGCGACGCGCTCTGCTTCGCTTTGCACCAGCGGCAATGACACCAGCGCCTGACCTATCTGCATCTGTCTGCCATTTTCTGTAATTTTGCCACGCAAGAGATTCATCGGTGGCGAACCAATAAAACTGGCGACAAAGGTAGTGGCTGGTGTTGCATACACTTCTGCCGGTGTACCTATCTGTTCTGCCACACCACCATTCATGACAATCATGCGCTGGCCCAGTGTCATGGCTTCGACCTGATCATGCGTGACATACAGGCTGGTGGTACCCAATGCCTTGTGCAGACGCTGAATTTCCAGACGCATTTGCACCCGCAATTTGGCATCCAGATTCGACAGCGGTTCATCGAATAAAAACACTGCCGGTTCCCGGACGATGGCGCGCCCCATGGCAACCCGCTGGCGCTGACCGCCAGAGAGCTGACGCGGGGTCCTGTCCAGCAGTGCGCCCAGTTCCAGAATCTGCGCGGCTTTTTGTACCCTGGTCTCAATATCGGCTTTGGAGAAACCGCGTATCTTCAAACCATAAGCCATGTTCTGGTACACGCTCATATGCGGGTACAGGGCGTAGTTCTGGAACACCATGGCGATATCCCTGTCCTTGGGTTCCAGGTTATTGACAACCCTGTCACCAATGACGATATCGCCGGAAGTGATTTCTTCCAGCCCCGCCACCATGCGCAAGAGCGTCGATTTACCGCAGCCAGAAGGTCCAACCATGACGATGAATTCGCCATGATTGATGTCCATGGAAACACCATGGATGACAGCAACGGCTTTATCACCCTTGCCGTAAGTTTTGGTTACGTTTTTAAAATGCAGTTGTGCCATACTATTTCTCGGAATCCACCAAACCTTTAACGAACCATTTCTGCATGATGACTACCACCAAGCCAGGTGGCAACATCGCCAGCAGCAGGGTCGCCATCACCATATTCCATTCGACTGCTGCATCACCGCCAGCAATCATGCGTTTGATGCCCACACCTATCGGGTACATATTCTGTTCTGTCGACACCAGCAAGGGCCAGAGATACTGGTTCCAGCCATAGATGAACATAATGACGAACAGCGCAATCACATTGGTACGCGACAGCGGCCACAGAATGTCCTTGAAGAAGCGCAAGGGTCCGGCACCATCAATACGCGCTGCTTCCGCCAGTTCATCGGGAACAGTTAAAAAGAATTGCCTGAACAAGAAGGTCGCTGTCGCCGAGGCGATCAGCGGCACAGTCAACCCGGCATAGCTGTTGAGCATGGACAGGTCAGACACCACTTTATACGTCGGGCTTATACGCACTTCGACAGGCAGCATCAGAGTGACAAAAATCATCCAGAAAAACAATGTGCGACCGGGAAAGCGGAAATAGACCAGCGCAAAAGCAGACAACATGGAAATTGAAATCTTGCCGATGGCGATCATCAGTGCAGACACCAAACTGACCCACATCATGCGCCCCACCGGGCTGCTGGCGACATTACCTGACGTGCCCGTGCCCAGCACCGCTTGCAGATTAACCCACAGCTGGTCGCCCGGTATCAAAGACATCGGTGCCAGGGCAGATTGTTCAGCCGTCTGGGTTGCGGCGACAAAGGCAACATAGATGGGGAAAGCCACCAGGCTGACACCAAGTATCAGGATAAAGTGGCTGAACATGCCCAGAAAAGGCCGGCGTTCTATCATGCTTAATACTGCACTTTCTTTTCTATGTATTTGAACTGCAGCACGGTCAGGACGATGACGATGCTCATCAATATGACGGACTGCGCAGCGGCACTGCCAAGATCACCGCCTTTGAAGCCATCATTGAAAACCTTGAACACCAGGATCTCGGTATCCTTGCCAGGACCGCCCTGGGTGGTAGCTTCAACAATCGCAAAGGTATCAAAAAAAGCGTAGACGATATTCACGACCAGCAAGAAGAAAGTGGTTGGAGTCAGCAGCGGGAAGACGATGGTAAAGAAACGCTTCCACGGCCCGGCACCATCTATGGCCGCAGCTTCTATCAGCGACTTGGGTATGGATTGCAAACCCGCGAGGAAGAATAAAAAGTTATAGCTGATCTGCTTCCAGACCGCCGCCAGGACGATCAATATCATGGCGTGACGACCATTCAAGAGATTATTCCACTCAATGCCAAAATGACGCAGGCCATGCGCAACGATACCCAGCGTGGGGTTGAGCAAGAACATCCACAGCACGCCTACTACGACAGGCGACACCGCATACGGCCAGATCAGCATGGTTTTGTAAATGGAACTGCCCCTGACCACCCTGTCGGCAAATACCGCCAACAACAAAGACAGGCTCAGGCCCAACACTGCTACCAGGCTGGAAAACATGGCCGTGGTCTTGAATGCAGCCAGATACGTCTCATCGGCAAACAGAGACTTGAAATTATCAAACCAGACAAACTGCGTGGACATGCCAAAGGCATCCTGCAACAAGACGGATTGATACAGGGCCTGCACCGCAGGCCAGAAAAAAAACAGCACCGTCACCAATAACTGCGGCAAGAGCAGCAGATAAGGCAACCAGGCCGAACGAAACCGAGCACGCTTTTCCAAAAAAACCTCTAATGAATATTTTAAAACTGGAAAGCTCACCACAGAGACACTGAGGAGGGAAGCAGCTCTTGCAAGTGCTGCTCGTTACGCAGGCATGTGGCATGGCCACATGAAACCCCTGCTGCATCACAGAGAAAATCAAGAGAAACTTTCTCTGTGCACCTCTGTGTCTCCGCGCCTCTGTGTTGAGAGGTTTTAAGGCTTTACTTATTCGCTTTTTCGAAACGATCCAGCAATTCATTGCCTCGCAAAACAGCATTATCGAGCGCAGCCTTGGCTGATTTTTTACCACTCCAGACAGCTTCCAGTTCCTCATCCATGATGGTGCGTATCTGGACAAAACTGCCCAGGCGTATACCACGGGATTTGTCTGTGGTCTTGACGATCATCTGCTGGACAGCGATGCCAGGGCCTGGTGTTTTTTCATAGAAGCCAGACTTCTTGGTCATCTCATAGGCGGCATTGGTGATGGGCAGATAGCCGGTTTCCTGATGCCATTTGGCTTGCACTTCTGGCTGGGAGAGGAACTTGTAAAACTTGGCGACGCCCTTGTATTCTTCTGTCTTCTTGCCATTCATGCTCCACAATGAAGCGCCACCGATGATGGTGTTTTGCGGTGCGCCTTTGACGTCTGAATAATATGGTAGTGGTGCAACGGCAAATTTGAATTTGGCATTCTTGGCCACATTGCCGTAGGCAGAACTGGACGAAGTCAGCATGCCGCATTCACCGGAATAGAATTTTGCTTCCGGCTCATTCTTGCGACCAGCGTAGGTGAAATAGCCTTGCTTGGCCCAGTTCTCCAGGTTTTCTATATGGCGTACATGCAGGGGACTATTGAATGTCAGACGTGCATCCAGACCGCCAAAGCCATTGCCTTTGGAAGCGAATTCCACGTTATGCCAGGCTGAAAAACTTTCCAGATGCACCCAGGTTTGCCAGCCTGTGGTGTAGGCGCATTTTTCGCCGCTGGCTTTCAGGCGGGCGGCGGCGGCGACCACTTCTTGCCAGGTTGATGGGGCCTTGTTGGGATCCATGCCCGCTTTGGCGAACATGTCCTTGTTATAGTAAAACACGGTGGTTGAACTATTGAAGGGGAAGGACAGCATTTCACCCTTGGGGGAGGTGTAGTAACCCGCCACTGCCGGTACATAGCCAGAGGCATCAAATTTCTCACCAGCGACTTTCATGACTTCAGATACCGGCTTGACTGCGCCCTTGGCATACATCATGGTCGCAGTACCGACTTCAAACACCTGCAAGATATGCGGCGCATTACCAGCGCGGAAAGCGGCAATGCCAGCCGCCAGGGCTTCGTCATAACTGCCTTTATAGACGGCCGTGACCTTGTATTCATTCTGGCTTTTATTAAATTGCTCAGCCAGCGCGGTGACGCGGTCACCCAAGGCGCCGGTCATTGAATGCCACCAGCTTATTTCCGTCACTGCATGAGCAGAGCCAGCCAGGCTCATCAATACAGCGGCACTGGCCCAAGCCAGTTTGGTTTGCAGTTTCATAGATAGTCCCAGAAAACTTGTAATAATAATTATATTGGCCCGCTATAAAATCATGGCCGGCAAATGCCATGATGCATTCAGATTCTTGCTGAATGGTATCTAATGTAGCAATTCGTTAAGATATCACTCCGCACCACTCTGTGTATAGATAACACTTATAATTCTGCCATGCGCAACAACAAAGCTGAATCATGAATTTCTTGCTGACTCGCCTGGGCTGGTACATCAAACTGGTCAGGCTGCACAAGCCCATAGGCATACTCTTATTACTCTGGCCTACGCTGGCGGCGCTGTGGATAGCCTCGAATGGCCAACCGGACTGGCATCTGGTATTGATTTTCAGCCTGGGCACGGCGCTGATGCGCTCTGCCGGTTGCGCGATCAATGATTATGCAGACCGTGACTTTGACCGCCATGTCAAACGTACGGCAGACCGGCCACTCACCAGTGGCAAGATATCTGGCAAAGAGGCTGTGGGTGTCGCCGTAGTACTCGCCCTGATTTCTTTTTGCCTGATCCTGCCTCTGAACAGCCTGACCAAGATGCTCTCGGTCGCCGCTGTTGTGGTTGCAGGCAGCTATCCTTATTTCAAGCGTTTCTTTGCCATCCCCCAGGCTTATCTGGGTATCGCCTTTGGTTTTGGCATACCCATGGCTTTTGCGGCAGTGCAAAATACCGTGCCCGTGGCAGCCTGGGTCCTGTTGCTGGCAAATGTATTCTGGGCAGTTGCCTATGACACGGAATATGCGATGGTGGACAGGGATGATGACTTGAAGATAGGTATCAAGACATCGGCCATCACCTTTGGCAGCTATGACGTGTTTGCCGTCATGTTGTGTTATGCCCTCAGCTTCATGCTGATATCACTGGTAGGCTGGCAATTGGGCCTGCGTACCTGGTTCCTGGCTGGCATGGGGGTCGCCGTCGGATTTTCGCTCTATCACTACACCCTCATACGTGAGCGTGAACGCATGGCCTGCTTTGCTGCTTTCATCAATAACAATTGGCTGGGTGCAGCAATCTTTGCTGGCATTGCCATTGACTATGCAGTAAAGTAAGCTGATAGATTGCCAATTTCTTAATTCACTGCCTCAAACCAGATTTAAGCGTGGTCTTGTTATATCGCAAAGTAGCCATACATATTCCGCATAAGCTGTAAATTATTTCACCAACCTGAAGGGATGAATCATGAGCACAGTAGATGAACATAAAGAACAATTGATGAATGACTTGCATCTGGTTATCCGCGATGCAGAAGAACTCTTGAAAAATACCGAGCAACAAGGCAGCGAAGGCTTCAAGTCTGCCAAGGCCAAATTTGAAAAAACCTTGAGAAATGCCAAGGCAGAAGTTGAGCGCATTGAAGATATCGTCGTCACACGCACAAAAGAAGCTGCCAAGGCGACGGACGTATATGTCAAGGAAAACCCATGGCAGTCTGCCGGTATTGCGGCCGGTGTAGGTCTGCTGGTTGGCTTGCTCATTGGCCGCAGCAGATAAGCGCAGCAAAAATCAATGGCTATCAGCGATTCGCTGGGACAACTTGCTGCAACACTGAGCAGCATAGTCCGCACGCGCCTGGAGCTGGCTGCAGTTGAGCTGGAAGAAGAGTTTGCACACTTTTCTTCCGGCCTGATATGGTCGTTGACGGCGCTGTTTTTTGCTGGCATTGCCATCCTGCTGGTAATACTGACTGTGGTAGCAGTGTTTTGGGACACAGCTTACCGCTATACGGTATTGCTGGCTTTAATTGCCATATTTGGTTTGCTGTCTCTGGGTATCGGTTTAAGGCTGCGCGCGCAATTCCGCAACAAACCCCGTTTCTTATCCCATAGCCTGGCCGAATTGAAAAAAGACGCTTCCGTCTTTGACCATAGCGATAACAGCCAGAAGGAACAGGGTTAAAGCATGGGAAATCGTCAGGAAAGACTGGCCTTGCGGCGTCAGGCATTATTATTGAAGATACAGGCAGAACGCGGCCTGATGACGATACATTATCAGGAACTCAAAGAATCCTTGGGCATGGCAGGCGGAGCTGCCAGTCTGCTGGGCAGGGCCGGACAATTTGCTCGCCATAGGCCATTACTCGGTGGTATTGCAATTGCTGCTGTACTGATATTCAAACCCAGGCGGATATTTTCTTTTGCCAAATCTGCGCTATTGGGATGGCAAACCTGGCGTAGCCTTGCCAATGTGTTGCGAGGCATACGCACAGATGTATCCAAATCGACTCATACAACGGTCAATTCCGTCAATTCAAACAAGTCTTAAGCCTTCAAACTTAAACCTGGAGCAATAAAGGCTGCGTATGCAGCCCGTACAGCTTGAATTTACGTCTTGTCTTCACCAAACTCGTCACCCAATTCTTTTCCCCTTGCTGCCGCTGCCTTGATGGCACTCACGATAGCCTGCTTGACTCCGGCATTTTCCATACTGGTCAAAGCGGCATAAGTAGTGCCCCCCTTGGATGTGACGCGTTCACGTAAAACACTGACTGGTTCTGTCGCTTGCAAAGCAAGTTGCGCTGCGCCAGTAAAGGTAGTCATCGCCAGTTGCAAACCCTGCTCAGGACCCAGGCCCAGTTCTATAGCCGCTTGCTGCATGGCTTCGATGAAATAGAACACATAGGCCGGGCCACTGCCGGACACTGCAGTGACAGCGTCCAGCAAGCTTTCATCGTCCAACCATGTTGTTGCACCAACGGCCTGCATGATGTGCTCGGCCATTTGTTTTTGCTCTGTGCTGACACCTGCCAGTGCAAACAACCCTGTCATGCCCTGCCCTATCAGAGCCGGGGTATTCGGCATGGTACGGACAATTTTTTCATAGCCCCCCAGCCAGCGTGCCATGTCTGTGGCGCGGATACCGGCAGCGATAGAGATCAGTAATTGCTGATCCAGATACGGTACCAGACCTTGCACAACCTCACGCAATTGCTGTGGTTTGACTGCCAGGATGATCGCATCCATTTGTGCCAGCCTGGCATCTGCAGCCAGTGCCGTACTGACGCCAAAGTCGCTGCTCAATTTATCCAGGGACGGCTGATTGAGGTCTATGACATGGATATGTTCAGCCGTAGTTAAATTTTTAAGCAAGCCGCCTATCAGGGCATTTGCCATGTTGCCGCCACCTATGAAGGCGATTTTTATCTTATTTTGCATAGTTCCTGTTTCCAAAAATAGCTGTTCCTATCCTGAGCATGGTACTTCCCTCCGCGATTGCCGCGTGCATGTCTGCGCTCATGCCCATGGACAGGGTATCAAGCACAATGCCTGTAGCTTGTATGCTGTCACTCAACTGTTTCAACCGGCGAAATGCCTGCCTTTGCACCTGTTCATCATCACTGGCTTCTGGCACGGCCATCAGGCCACGCAAGTGCAAGCCAGGCAGCAGCACAATTTTTTGTGCCAGTGCCAAGGCCTCACCTGGTAAAACACCACTTTTACTTGCTTCGCCGCTAATATTAACTTGCAGACAAATATTCAGGGCTGGCATACCTGCTGGCCTTTGTTCAGACAGTCGCTGGGCGATTTTTTCCCGATCGACTGAATGAACCCAGGAAAAATGTTCGGCAATGGGACGGGTCTTATTGCTTTGTATGGGCCCAATAAAATGCCATTCGAGCTGAAGTTGCGGCTTTTTTTCCTGTACTTCCTGCATCTTCTCCAAAGCTTCTTGCAGATAATTTTCACCAAAACAATGTTGGCCAGCATCTGCAGCGTCTATGACGGCTTCGGCGGGAAAGGTCTTGGATACAGCCAACAGGCGTAGTTGTTGCGGATCGCGCCCGCTGGCAAGGGCAGCAGCACGGATATCCGCACTTACGGCTTGCAAGTTGTCAGAAATTGAGGACATAATCAGTAACCAAAAATCTATCTAATTCGTTGTGGACTTCTGGTAAAACTCCTGTCCACAGCTTAATATTGCTGTAATCTTGCCTTAAAGCAGCTTACCCACAATCAGCAACGATCATTACCGGAATTATAAATGGACATTTCAGAACTGCTGGCGTTCTCCGTCAAGAACAATGCCTCCGACTTACATCTATCCTCCGGCTTGCCGCCCATGATACGGGTACATGGCGACGTCAGGCGCATTAATTTGCCCCCACTGGAGCATAAAGATGTCCATGAGTTGATCTATGACATCATGAACGACTCGCAGCGCAAAGCCTATGAAGACACGCTGGAGTGCGATTTTTCCTTCTCTATCCCCGGTCTGGCACGTTTCCGTGTGAATGCCTTCAATCAGGAACGTGGCGCGGCAGCGGTTATGCGTACCATTCCATCCAAGATTTTGTCGCTTGAGCAATTGAATACACCAAAGATTTTTGCTGACCTGGCCTTGAAGCCACGCGGCCTGGTGTTGGTGACCGGCCCTACCGGTTCTGGTAAATCAACTACCCTGGCGGCGATGGTGAATCACCTTAATGAACATGAATATGGCCATATCCTGACCGTCGAAGACCCGATAGAATTTGTGCATGAATCCAAAAAATGCCTGATCAACCAGCGCGAAGTCGGCCCACATACCATGTCTTTCAACAACGCGCTGCGCTCTGCCCTGCGTGAAGATCCTGATGCGATCCTGGTTGGTGAGTTGCGTGATCTGGAAACCATACGCCTGGCACTGACAGCTGCGGAAACCGGTCACTTGGTGTTCGGTACATTGCATACCTCATCTGCCGCCAAGACCATTGACCGTATTGTCGACGTTTTCCCGGCGGAAGAAAAAGAGATGGTGCGTTCAATGTTGTCGGAATCACTGCAGGCGGTTATCTCGCAAACCCTGTTGAAAACCAAGGATGGTTCTGGCCGGGTAGCGGCACATGAAATCATGCTTGGTACCCCGGCGATACGCAATCTTATCCGCGAAGCCAAGATTGCGCAGATGTATTCGTCGATACAAACCGGTAGTAACCTGGGCATGCAGACGCTGGATCAAAATCTGACCGATCTGGTGCGCCGCAATGTCATCTCGGTGGCAACTGCACGTGGTGCGGCCAAATCACCAGACAACTTCCCAGGCTAATTGATCAAAGGATAAAAACATGGAACGCGATCAGGCCACCAAATTCATGAATGATTTGCTGAGACTCATGCTCAGCAAAAACGGTTCGGACTTGTTTATTACTGCCGACTTCCCGCCGGCCTTCAAGATAGACGGGCGAGTAACACCCGTATCGAATCAACCGCTTTCACCTGCCCATACTGTCGATCTGGCCCGTTCTATCATGAACGACAAACAGTCTTCAGAATTTGAATCGACCAAGGAATGTAATTTTGCGATCAGCCCGGCAGGCCTGGGACGTTTCCGCGTCTCGGCCTTCATGCAGCAAGGCCGTGTTGGCCTGGTCTTGCGGACGATTACCACCGCCATTCCAAAACTGGAAGACCTGGGCTTGCCAGAGAACCTCAAAGAAATCGCCATGACCAAGCGCGGCCTGGTCATCATGGTGGGTGCTACCGGCTCAGGTAAATCCACCTCGCTGGCGGCGATGCTGGGCTATAGAAATGCGAATAGCTACGGTCACATCATCACGATCGAAGACCCGATAGAATACGTGCACCCGCACATGAATTGCATCATCACCCAGCGTGAAATCGGCATTGATACTGAAGACTGGGGTGCAGCGCTGAAGAACTCCCTGCGCCAGGCGCCAGACGTTATCCAGATCGGTGAGATCCGTGACCGCGAAACCATGGATTTTGCTGTTGCCTTTGCAGAAACCGGCCATCTTTGCCTGGCCACCCTGCATGCCAACAGCTCCAACCAGGCACTGGACCGTATCATCAACTTCTTCCCTGAAGAACGCCGCGCCCAGTTGCTGATGGATTTGTCGCTGAACCTGAAGGCCGTTATTTCCCAGCGCCTGGTACCACTGAAAGGGCGCAAGGGCCGTGCTGCAGCAGTAGAAATCATGCTCAATACGCCGCTGGTGTCTGACCTGATCTTTAAGGGTGCGGTACATGAAATCAAAGAGATCATGAAGAAATCCCGTGAACTGGGCATGCAAACCTTCGATCAGTCTTTGTTTGATTTGCATGAAGCAGACGAGATCACGTATGAAGATGCGCTGCGTAATGCCGACTCTGTCAATGAACTGCGCCTGGCCATCATGTTGAAGGGCAAAGACGCCAAAGACCGTGACTTGAGCGCAGGTACTAAACATCTGGGTATCGTATGAGTACGCTGGACTTTCAAGCCAACAGCCTGCAAGGCACGCCCGTCGATCTGAAGCAATATGCAGGCAAGGTATTGCTAATCGTGAATACCGCTAGTAATTGCGGTTTCACGCCACAGTACAAGGGACTGGAAGCACTTTACCAGCAGTTCAAGGACAAGGGTGTCGAAGTATTGGGTTTCCCGTGCAACCAGTTTGGTCATCAGGAACCTGGTTCTGCCGGTGAAATTGGTTCTTTCTGCGAAAAGAATTATGGCGTGACTTTTCCCTTGTTCGACAAGATAGACGTCAATGGTGACAATGCTCATCCCTTGTTCCTGCACCTGAAAAGCCAGGCCCCTGGCTTATTGGGCAGCCAGTCCATCAAATGGAATTTCACCAAGTTCCTGGTCAAGAAAGATGGCACAGTCTTCAAGCGCTATGCGCCACAAACTGCGCCTAAAGACTTGCTGGATGATATAGAAAAGCTGCTGGCGGAGTGATCATTCACAAACGCCCCGCCAACATAGCCTGGCGTATCAGCAGTTTTAAGCCCCAGCGATGAAAAGGGCGTATCAATTGTATATAGACTCGCCCAAACCAGTTGTGAGTGATGCAGACCGTGGATACTACGATAGAGATGGCCTGCTCCTCCTCTACCCGCACAATCGAAAGCCGGAAATCCAGGTGGCTATTGTCGCGCCCGGCAACCAGTTCTTCTGAACTCAAATAAAAGATAGGCCATGCGCCTATTTTTTCACCCACTTTATACTCTGATCTCAAGCGTGGATGCATGATTTCTGCCCTATCTGGTACGGCAATACCGAATAGGGACATCAGGTAATTACGGCTCAACATGATCAACTTCATCCATGTTGGCCTGTGCATGAAAATCGCATGAAATGCATCGCTGACTGTCAGCGCGGTGCGACCAAGCTCAGCCCTGTACGAATCGCGATAATAGGCTGCATGCACTACCTCGGGCATCAGCACACTTTGCTGCGGATGCCCGCATTCGCTGAGGAGTGTGCGCTGGTCAGGCATGTGTCATCCGGGTTTATTTACATCGCTTGGCGCACTTCCCGCTTCTGGCAAATCCTGATTTATCGCAGAGTCCTGCAAGGCCCTGTCTATAAGTTCTATCCAGTGCTGTACCGGCAATTCTGTGCCTGATTGCAAATGCGTGAGGCAACCTATATTCGCCGACAAAATCATCTCTGCGTCCGTCGCCTCCAGATTGCGTAGCTTATTATCTCGCAACTGATAAGAGAGTTTGGGTTGCAGGACAGAATAAGTACCAGCTGAACCGCAGCATAAATGGCTGTCGGCACACAGCTTCACATCTACGCCTATCGCCATCAACAGGCCTTCGACCTTGCCACGTATCTGCTGGCCGTGTTGCAGGGTGCACGGCGGATGCCAGGCGATGCGCCTGCTCAGTTTGCCTTGCAGGCGCTGCACCAGTTGCGGCTGGAATTCTGGCAGAATTTCGCTGAGGTCGCGGGTCAGTGCCGAGATTTTTTCTGCCTTGACTGAATAGGCTGTATCATGCGCCAGCAGATGCCCATATTCTTTTACTGTGGCACCACAGCCGGAGGCAGTCATGACGATGGCTTCGGCACCGGCTTCTACATAAGGCCACCAGGCGTCGATATTCTGGCGCATATCATTGAGGCCATCTTCATGCTCATTCAAGTGATAGCGTATGGCACCGCAGCAACCTGCCTTTTGCGCAATCTGCAATTGCACTCCCATGGCATCCAAAACCCTGGCCGTAGCGGCATTGATATTCGGTGACATGGCTGGTTGCACGCAACCATCGAGCAAGAGCATCTTGCGGGCATGTTCAGTTTGCGGCCAGATGCCTGCATCTTGCGCCACCGGCACTTTATTTTGCAAGGCCTTGGGCAAGACTGCGCGCAGGCTTTGCCCCAACTTCATCGCCGGGTTGAATATCCATTTGCGCGGCAGCACAGTCTTGAGAGCTGCACGATTGAGTTTTTGGAACAGAGGGCGGCCAACCTGTTTTTCGACTACCTGGCGGCCTATATCGACCAAACGGCCATATTGCACACCGGATGGGCAAGTGGTTTCGCAATTACGGCATGTCAGGCAGCGGTCAAGATGTTGCTGGGTTTTGACTGTAGCAGGCTTGCCTTCCAATACCTGCTTGATGAGATAGATGCGGCCACGCGGACCATCGAGTTCATCACCAAGTAATTGATAAGTTGGGCAAGTAGCTGTACAAAATCCGCAATGTACGCACTTGCGCAAGATATCTTCAGCCTCTTTGCCTTCGCGTGTGTCTTTGATGAAATCAGCGAGATTGGTTTGCATTGTCTTTACCAGCCTTTATACATGCGACCGGGGTTGAATATACCGGCAGGGTCAAAAGTATTCTTCAGGCGTCTATGTATTTTTTCTACCGGTGCAGACAAGGGTGCGAATACACCTATGCTCTTGTCACCACCACGAAATAATGTCGCATGGCCACCGGCAGCCAGTGCCGTCAGGCGTATCAGCTCTGGTTTTTCCGTGCTGTAAAGCCAACGCTGCGCCCCGCTCCATTCGATCATGGATTTGCCAGTCAGCTTCAAGGCCGGGCTGGTAGATGGTAGTGACAAGCGCCATAAGCCGTGTTCTTCTTCCTGCTGGAAAAAATCCAGGGTCTGTTCGCACAAAGCCGTCCAGAAGGCCGTGGCATCCTGCATTTCTTCACCACCCAGCCTGGCTTTGGCAGCACGCACTGCGGCCTCTGCGCCAGACAGACGTAACATCAAACGGCCTACATGCCAGCAACTGGCCGAGATAGGCAAGGCCTGGCCTGCCCATAGATTCAAGCGCATCAAAGCATCTGCCTCCGACAAGGCAAACACCAGGGTGGTTTCTGCAAAGGGACGTGGCAAGACCTTGATGGAAATATCCAGCAGCAAACCCAGGCAGCCCATGGAACCCGTCAACAAACGCGAGATATCGTAGCCGGCGACATTCTTCATGACCTGGCCACCAAATTCCAGTATTTGCCCTTGCCCATTCATGAGGCTGACACCGAGCACAAAATCACGCACGGCACCGACGGCTGGCCGCCGCGGGCCAGACAAGCCTGCAGCCACCACACCGCCTATCGTGGCGGCGTTGCCCCAGTGCGGTGGCTCGAATGCCAGCATCTGGTTTTGTGCGGCCAGGGCAGCTTCTATTTCTGACAGCGGCGTACCGCTGCGGGCTGTCAGCACCAGCTCAGTCGGGTCATATGCCAGGATGCCGCTATAGGCGCGGGTATCCAGTACCTCGCCCTGCAATCCCTGCCCATACCAGTGCTTGCTGCCACCGCCCTGTATCTGCAGCGCAGTACCACTGGCGCTTGCTGCCAAGATGCGTTCACGAAAATTGTCTAGCGTCGTTTGCATGCCATCGTCCAATTAAGTCTAGCCTTTGTCTTTAAAAACGCGGCAAATCAGGAAATTTCAACACACCTTTTTTCACATGCATGCGCCCGTATTCGGCGCAACGATGCAAAGTAGGTATAGCTTTGTCCGGATTTAGCAAGGCAGCCGGATCAAAAGCCCGTTTCAAGGCGAGGAAGGCAGTAATCTCTTCGCTGGAAAACTGCACACACATGGAATTGATTTTTTCTATGCCCACGCCATGCTCACCGGTGATCGTGCCACCGACCTTGACGCATAGCTCCAGTATCTCGGCGCCAAATTCCTCGGCACGGTGAAACTCACCTTCTTTATTTGCATCAAATAAAATCAGCGGGTGCAGGTTACCATCGCCCGCATGAAAGACGTTGGCGCAACGCAGGCCATATTTTTCTTCCATGGCAGTGATGCCGATCAGGACTTGCGCCAGATGCTTGCGCGGTATCGTGCCATCCATGCAGTAGTAATCAGGGGAAATACGACCCGCAGCGGGGAAAGCATTCTTGCGGCCAGACCAGAAACGCAGGCGCTCTGCCTCGCTATTGGAGACTGCCAATGCGGTCGCACCTGCCTGCTCTAATACAGCACTCATGCGGGCAATTTCTTCTTCGACTTCCTCTATCGTCCCGTCTGACTCACAGAGCAAAATAGCCTCGGCATCGGTGTCATACCCTGCCTGCACAAAGGGTTCCACCATGCGTGAAGAGGTCTTGTCCATCATCTCCAGCCCGGCTGGGATGATGCCTGCGGCGATCACGCTGGCCACCGCGTTGCCGCCTTTTACTACATCATCAAACGAGGCCATGATGACGCGTGCTGTTTGCGGCTTGGGTATCAGTTTGACGGTCACTTCAGTGACGACACCGAGCATGCCTTCCGAGCCTATGAACACGGCCAGCAAATCCAGGCCAGGTGCATCCAGTGCACCGCCGCCCAGCTCGATGACTTCGCCTTCCATGGTAATGGCGCGTACCGCCATGACATTGTGAACGGTCAGGCCATATTTGAGGCAATGCACACCACCAGAATTTTCTGCCACGTTGCCGCCTATGGTGCAGGCGATTTGTGAAGACGGGTCGGGCGCGTAATACAAATCGTGGGCAGCTACCGCTTCAGAAATCGCCAGATTGCGTACGCCCGGCTGAACCACGGCAGTGCGGGCATAGGCATCGACCTTGATGATCTTATTGAGCCTGGCGGTTGACAGCACCAGGCCATCAGCAATCGGCATGGCACCACCAGACAAACCAGTACCGGCACCACGGGGCACGATGGCAATCTGTTTTTCGCGGCAGATATTGATGATGCTGATGACCTGGCCTTCGTTCTCCGGCAGGGTAACCACCATCGGTAACTGGCGGTAGGCAGCCAGGCCATCACATTCATAGGGACGGGTATCTTCTTCATCATACAAAATGCAATGCGCAGGCAA
This sequence comes from Undibacterium sp. FW305-107, assembly GCF_058788535.1. NCBI lineage: Bacteria > Pseudomonadati > Pseudomonadota > Betaproteobacteria > Burkholderiales > Oxalobacteraceae > Undibacterium > Undibacterium sp. FW305-107. Next base: position 394,896 of record NZ_JBYTAV010000003.1, on the reverse strand, counting down.
TTGCTGGCGCAGTGCGCGCACAAGATCTTGCTGGCGTGAAGAAATGGCGAGTGATGCTTCCATGCTGGCTCCTGTTGATCAGAACCCGTTTCATCAATGGCGATGTTGGCGCTTCATTGATGAAATGAGTTCTAGAGGAGTGTAATCAGCTTTACTACTCTTGTGATGAATTGTTCAGAGAAATTGCCGCAAATACTTTTCATTTCTCGAAGGGAAGTGACTTATGCAACAGTTCAATGTAAGAGTTTTTATCGGGTAGAAAATTTTCTGCTTAACAAGCAAAAATAAACAAAAAAACAAGCACGAAACTGTTATTTAGCCCCAGCCTTCACCAGGGTTTCTATCATTGTCTTGTTTTGCTTCGCTGCATATCTTGCCGTGGACAATGGCGTATCACCATTAGGGGCAATGGCATTGACGTCGGCTTTTTTGCTGATTAACAATTGGACTGTCTCCAGTCTGTCCATCAGTACGGCGCAGAGTAAAGCTGTATATCCATCACCATTCGTGGACTCAATACTTGCACCCGCCTTAAGCAAAGCCAGGATAATGTCATTGTTACCCTTCAAAGCCGCCTGCGTCATGAAGGTGGGGGCAGCCCTGCTGTCTTCTTGCAAGTCCAGCCTGATTTTATCTTTGATGAGCTTTTCAACTGCCGCAACATTATTCTCGTTGATGGCTTTCAGCATGGCAGTGTACTGACTGCGCTCTGCCTTGCTCAAACCACCCGCACCTGCACTGGCTGGCAGTGCTACCGCGAACAGGATGGACATCAGGATAGACGTCAAGCTGAGTATGTATTTGTTTTTCATGTCTGAAACCCTTTACTAAACCAAAGGGCGGCATCTTACAGGAATTGCCATGGCAAACCTTTTATCAAAGCGCAATAAACTGTAACAATCAATGTAATGCAGACAGACAAAAACACAAAAGGACGCCGCAGCGTCCTTTTTCAGGCAAATCGACGAGGATTATGCTGAGAATGAAGAACCGCAACCACAAGTGGTTGTTGCATTTGGGTTCTTGATGACGAACTGTGCACCTTCGAGGTCATCCTTGTAATCGATTTCTGCGCCAACCAGGTATTGGTAGCTCATGGAATCGATCAGCAAATGGACGCCATTCTTGGTCATGGTCGTATCATCTTCATTGGTGATTTCATCAAATGTGAAACCATACTGGAAACCTGAGCAACCACCGCCTTGTACGAAGACGCGCAGTTTCAGGTCAGGATTACCCTCTTCTTCAATCAGCTGGGCTACTTTGGCAGCGGCGCTTTCAGTGAAAACAATGGGTGCGGGCATTTCGGCAACAGCGTTCATAATTACTCCTTCAGACTATTTACCATCATTATAGACCCGCACGGAAATCTATGCATTGTTCGCTGCGAGTTTCAAGACAGGTTCTTGAGCCTGGTCATGGCTGAGCTTGCCAGAAACGACAGCACCGCTCAGCATTTCCAGTGTTTTGTAGTGCACATCACCAGATATTTGTGCTTTTGGCTGTAATTCAAGCAATTCTGATGAAAATACCGGGCCATTGATGACGCCATTCACCACGATGTGGGCGGCACGGACTTCGCCATCAATTTTTGCCTGTTCAGAAATCACCAGCATGCTGGATGCTTCCAGGTCAGCAACAACATTACCGCGTATATGACCATCGATGCGCAAACCGCCCTTGAAATGCAAGTCGCCTTGTATGACGGTGGTCGCACCGATCAGACTGTCTATGGTGTTTTTGGTTTTTCGATTAAACATTCGTGTTCCTTCTTGAGGAAGTGAGCCAGAAGCCGCAGCATATAAGAAATGCCATTTTAGCAAGCGCAGCTTTTCTTTGCGTGGTTTATAAATTGACCGCTTACAAATTGACCGCTATAAATTGACCATTTGCTGAGCCCGGATCTGGCCATTTACTAAGACCTTGGCCTGCACACCTTTAACCGTAGCTCCTTCTGGTAAGGTAATGGTACCTTCCAGTCTTTGATAATGCCGGAATGACAACTTCAACTTCCCGGCATCGCCCGACTTAGGATCGGGAAACAGCATCGTAGCAGGTTTACCCGCTTGTACCAAGTTCAGGCTGAATTGCATTTCCCCAGTGAAATCCCGGCCACTTTTGCCACCTTGCATGACCAATGCCCTATAGCGCAACTGGCCCGGACTGAGTATTTCTACTTTGAAATTTTGCAGCGAGATACCTTCAGCGCCAACGGCAGAAGGTGTCAGACTTTCAAAAAATGCCAGATCATCCTTAAGCTTGAGGTTTTCTGTAGTCAGGACCTTGACCTGGTCAGTCAATTGCTTTTGCGTCGACTTGTCTATATTAACCGTGCTTTCTATGGTATTCGCTGCCAGCGATAACTTGTCGCGTTCGGCAGTCAGTTCCTTGATTTTTTCTTTGAGCTCTTCGACCTGATCAGCGCTGATCCTGGAACCAAAGGCAAAGCTCTTGCCCAGATCATAAGTCCACCAGGCGACACCGGCAGCAACAGCAATGACGATGCCAGCCATGGCCATTTTTGATGACCATGGGCGTTCATGCGTAATCGTCATTTTTGGCGCCAGGAAGCGCTTGGGAGTCAGACGTGACTTTGGCATGGCCGTGCGATTAAGGCAGCACTGGCACGTGCATCAACCCAGTGCTTTCTTCAAGACCAAACATCAAATTCATACATTGCACTGCCTGACCGGATGCACCTTTCACCAGGTTGTCCTGCACAACCAGAATAATGACCGTATTGCCATTATTTGGCCTGTGCAAAGCCAGGCGCAACATATTCGAAGCACGGGTAGAGCGTGTTTCCGGATGCGAGCCAAATGGCAGAACATCAACAAAAACCTCATCTTTATAGGCGTTTTCAAACAGGGCCTGCAAGTCTTCGTTGTTGATTTCTGTATTCAGGCGTGCATACAGGGTGGAATGCATGCCACGTATCATAGGCACCAGGTGCGGCGTGAACAGCAAACCTATCTGCTCTTTGCTGATGCGCTGCAATTGCTCTATGGTCTCAGGGGTATGTCTGTGGCCGGATACGCCATAAGCTTTGAAGGTGTCACTGGTCTCAGAGAACAAGAGTCCCAGCTCAGCCTTGCGGCCAGCACCGGATACACCGGATTTGCAGTCAGCGATGAGGTTACCGGCATCAATGATGCCAGCCTTCAGCAGCGGTGCAAAACCCAGTTGCATGGTGGTTGGATAGCAACCTGGGTTACCAACCACTCTGGCGGTCTTGATGGCGGCACGGTTCAGCTCCGGCAAGCCATAGACAGCCTCTTCCAGTACCTCGGTGCAGGTATGCGGGATACCATACCATTTTTCAAATTCTGCCACATTCTTCATGCGGAAGTCAGCTGCCAGGTCGATGACCTTGACGCCGGCGGCCAGCAATTCTGGCGCCTGTGCCATAGCGACGCCATGCGGGGTGGCAAAGAAGACGACGTCGCATTCTTTGAGGTTGGCTTTGTCAGGCGCAGAAAAAGCAATATCCACGCGGCCACGCAGGGAAGGATACATTTCAGAAACTGGCAGGCCATCCTCCTTGCGGGAGGTGATCGCCGTAATTTGCGCCTGAGGATGGATGGCCAATATGCGCAATAACTCTACCCCGGTATATCCAGTGCCACCTACGATGCCAATTTTGATCATATGCTTTCCTTGCAAGAAATTTTGACGCTATTCTAGCAGCATAAGAGTCTATGCCGCTGCGACTGAAAAAACTCGTTACATGCCTAAGAATGTGTTTACGATCTTACTGCGCGAGCGTGATCGGGACTCATGTGCTGCTCAAAATGCTCATGTACTTCAGTACATTCCGCTTTTTGCGCTGCTCTTCATCCCGCTGACGCACGCTCGCTACAGATCGAAAGCACTTTCTAAAAGCAAAAAAGCCGCCCTTGCAGGCGGCTCTCTTGTAGCAATTCGTACAGCGATAAAAAATTAACGCTTGGAGAATTGTTTTGCGCGACGTGCTTTGCGCAGACCAACTTTTTTACGTTCAACTTCGCGAGCATCACGAGTAACGAAGCCAGCTTTTGACAATTCAGGTTTCAAAGCTGCATCGTAGTCGATCAGGGCACGAGTGATACCGTGACGAACAGCACCGGATTGGCCGGATTCGCCGCCGCCGTGAACGTTAACCATAATGTCGAATGTTTCGAGATTATTAGTCAGTTCCAGAGGTTGACGGATGACCATCAGGCCAGTTTCACGAGAGAAATACTCGTTTGCTGGTTTGCCGTTGACAACGATCTTGCCGCTGCCGGATTTCAGGAATACGCGAGCAACTGCGCTCTTGCGACGGCCAGTTCCGTAGTTGTAATTACCGATCATGGCTAATCCTTAGATGTCGAGTACTTGTGGTTGCTGAGCTGCGTGCGGATGTGTTGCATCTGCATAGACTTTCAGCTTCTTGATCATTGCATAACCGAGTGGGCCTTTAGGCAACATGCCTTTAACAGCTTTCTCGAGTGCACGACCTGGAAAACGCTCTTGCATTTTCTGGAAATTTGTTTCATAGATACCGCCTGGATAACCAGTGTGACGGTAGTATGTTTTGTTCAGAGCTTTAGTACCAGTCACGCGCAGTTTGCCTGCGTTAACAACAACGATAAAATCGCCTGTGTCTACGTGTGGTGTAAATTCTGGTTTATGTTTGCCGCGTAAACGGAGTGCCACTTCGCTGGCAACACGTCCGAGTACTTTATCTGTCGCGTCAATCACGAACCAGTCGCGCTGAACCTCATGGCCCTTAGCGGAAAAGGTTTTCATGTTGAATCCTAATAAAAGTTAAAAACGCCCTCAAATATTCTGTGTTTTTGGTGGTTCTGCCATTAATTTCAGCAGACTCGTCCTTATCACTTCTCCCTTGGGCGATCAGGGAGTCGGAAATTATAGTATTTTCAAAGACTTAGTGCAAGAACTGTTTAATTTTTGTGCAGACTTTGCAGAAACTGTGTGGAAATTTTGCGGAAACACAGGCAAAAAAAACCCGAAGGCTGGCTTCGGGTTGAATCCACCAAAGGAGTAGGTGGAGGAGACAATTGCAGGGTTAGTTGACAGACTTGCTATTAACTAACCGATGAGTCAATAATAGGATAAGAAATTGTGCAGTGCAAGGTAATTTACAGTTTTCTGCGCAAAAGTTCACGATTTTGAGCAATAGGCTACAATCTGAGGACAGCATTTTCAATTCAACGGGGGTAAGAAATGGAAGCAACAGTACGCTGGACAGGGTCGTCCGGCATGTCTTTTCTGGCAGAAACCGGTTCTGGTCATGCGGTATTAATGGATGGAGCGCCCGATGGTGGTGGCCGCAACCTGGCACCACGTCCCATGGAAATGGTGTTGCTCGGTACAGGCGGGTGCTCCGCCTATGATGTGGTGCTGATTTTGCGCAAGGGCAAACAGGATATCCGTGGCTGTGACGTCAAGCTGACGGCAGAACGTGCTGATACTGAACCCAAGGTATTCACAAAGATCAATTTCCACTTCGTCGTGCGTGGCCGCCAGTTGAAAGCGAACCTGGTGGAGCGTGCCATCAAGCTGTCACATGAGAAATACTGCTCGGCGTCCATCATGCTGGAAAAAACAGCAGAGATGACGCACAGCTTTGAAATTATTGAAGACCTCGACCTGCCTTCAGAGCATCAGGCAGCGGGCTGACTTTCTTCCTCCGGCTTACCAAAAATATCTGTGTAAGTCGGATAGGAGGAACAATAAGCGATGATAAAAATAATAAATGACAATATTGTCAACAGCAACACCGCAACGCTAACGTCTATGCTAAGAAAGATAAGCGCCAGAGGGCTAATGAGGATCGAAAGACCATACCAGCCAAGGAAATAAACAAGAAATGCTTTCCAGGAGTGAAGGACGGCAAAGAAACTGTAGAACATGGATTTAATCAAGGACATGCGCTGCCAGGCAATCAATGGAACGCTATACCAGAATGCCATCACAAATGGGACATAGATCAGGACGGACAAAAGCATCGCCTTGACCGGTATGGCTTGATCCAGGCTGGCAGCATCTGCAGGCGTAGCCTTTCCTGCTGCCTTCATGAAGTTGGACAGAGCATCATCATTGAGCAGGTCAGAAAGCCAATAGGTAAAGAATATGGCGACTATGCGAAGCAAACCCGAGCCGAGCAAAGCGACCATGCGCGGGGATTTAAAACCGGAGAAAAGTAAGCCGGGTGTTATTTTTTGCTGATTATCTGCGCGTCGGCATGCTTCTATAAATCCGACTGAAAATACCGGGAATAAAAACAAGGTCAGGAATTGCCCGGCTACAGGAATGAACCTCAGCAACTGCGTCAGCATCATCCACAAGAAAAACAGGCTGAGTAATTCCAGTGGCCGCTTGCGAAACAGTGCAAAGCCCTGCTTAACCCATGTCCAGCCGGACTGTGCATTAACAGCATTCATTGATTATTGGGGTAAAGCTGGCACGCGACCAGACTCACGCAGGCGCAGAATACGTTCAAAATGAGTAGGATCATGCGGGGTCAGCATTTCTGCGTCCCTGGGTTGATAAAAATCATACAGGCGCGACAACCAGAAACGCAGGGCAGCAGCGCGCAGCATAGGTTGCCAGGCTATACCCTCTTCTTCAGTGAAAGGGCGTACAGCATGATAGGCGTTCAACAAGGCCAGCACACGCGCCTCATCCAGCACACCGGTAGCGACATCAATACACCAGTCATTGACTGTTACGGCCACATCAAAAATCCAGGTATCGCAACCAGCAAAATAAAAATCAAAGAAGCCCGTCAGCCGCTCGCCATCGAACATGACATTATTGCGGAACAGGTCGGCATGAATGGGGCCGCGCGGCAAGGCGCGGTAAATTGACGTACTGTCAAAGGCATCCTGGAAATGAACCTCTGCGCGCAACAAATGCTGCAATTCATCTGACAAGAATGGCAGGACTTTGGGCGTCGTCTCGTGCCACCAGTCCAGCGAACGCAGATTTGGCTGCTGTATGCTGAAATCCTTGCCTGCTGTATGCATGCGTGCCAGCATGGCACCCACTTCTGCGCAGTGTACGGTCTGCGGCTCCATCTGTGAGCTACCTTCAAGTTTGCTGACAATAGCAGCAGGCTTGCCTTGAAGAGCGACCACTAACTCACCTTGATCATTAGCGATAGGTGCAGGCACCAGTACGCCATGATCTGCCAGGTGGCGCATGAGTTTCAGGTAAAACGGCAATTGCTCGAAGCTCAGGTTTTCAAAAATCGTCAGGACGAATTCACCTGCTTCGGTATTAATGAAAAAATTGCTGTTCTCTATACCTGAAGCAATACCTTTGATGCTTAGCGCCTTACCGAGAGGAAATTGCTGCATCCAGGGGCCAAGGTCTTCCAGACTTACCGGTGTAAAAACTGCCATGTCAATTAAAAATGAGGAGCTAAGTGAATGCTTACTTCGATGCTGCAGCACTGGCGGAGGCGGCTGATTTTGCTGGCGCAGGTGCCAGCACATCAGGAGGGTTGCCCTCTTTAACTTCTTTCTTGCCACCGAATTCGAGTATCGTCCATTGGGCTGCACGATTAGCATCGCCCTGTACCGTACCTTTTGGTGCATTACCTACATCGGTATCGGTTTTAACCGTGTAATTACTTTTACCAGACTTCACTTGCACTTCGGTTCCCTTACCACCAATGACACGTTTTTCAGTCACCTTGGTTTTAGGTTCTGGTTTGCTCACTGACACACCCTTGGGATCAGGGAGCTCCTCCAGTTTTTCCATTTTTGGCGGAGGTGGCACGTCAGCCTTGGAAGGCGCTTGTGCTGAAACTGACTGAGCGGCTGTGAATGCCAACAAAAACGACATCAGCAGCACTGCAGATTTGTTTGTGATTTTCATGTTGAAGCCCGGAAACGATATATATTCTGTCATTGTAACAAACCCAGGCGGGTCTGACAGGAATATACGGTCAGACCTGGCGCAAAGCTTATGTCAGCGTCTGCCTGCATTCACAATTACAACGGCTTTGAATAAATAAAATAAAAGAGGCGCTATCTTAAAAGATAGCGCCTCTTTCGTATTCAGATCAAACGGGCCTGAACCCGTTTAACAAGAACCGTATTAGAACTGGTGACGGATACCAGCTGTCAATTCTTTTACGTCAGCGCCTTTAACTGCTGCGCCCACTTTTTGGGAATTGGCATCTTGTGATGTGCTTGCGAAAGCAGCATACAGGTCAGTACGCTTGGAGAATGCATACTGATAACCGATAGCGAATTGCTTGGCATCGCCAACTGTCGCTGTCGAAGATGCGGACAGACGTGTAGAGTCTTTGATGTTGGAGTAAGTAGCCAGGATCTTGTTGGATGCATCAAACGGAACTGTTACACCAACTGTGTAGATTTTTTGATCTACAGCCAGCGCAGCATCATCGCTTACTTTTTGATAGATCAGCACTGGTTTTGCTACGCCGAAGTCGTAGGAAGCTGCCAGAGTGTTACCTTTGCGTGCATTGATAACGCCACCAGCTACAGCTTGGCCATTATCTTTAACGAAAGAGTAACCAACGTCCAGACCATTTGCTGAGTAACGCAGGTTCAGACCCAAGGAACGGCCAGCGGAGTTGTCGCCAGCAGCTTCGCCGAAGCCATATTGACCAGCAGCAGAGAAACCATTCAGGTTACCTGGTGTGTAGTAGTAAACTGCATTGCTTGCACGGCCACCGGAGTTGGCGTTAGCGCCAGCAACTGTAGCTGTACCGCCGATGAAGTACAGATTGGACAGACCATTGCCGCTGTTGATATAGCCGGATGCAAACGGATCGTAGTTGTCGAAGAATTTGAAAGTTGGAGTCTTGTCACGGCCCAGATCTACTGTACCGAAATCGCCAGACAGGCCAACTGTAGAACGACGGCCAAATGTACGGCCTTGAGCAGAGCTACCATCATCAACGTTCAAACCCATTTCCAGAACGAAGTTGGCTTTCAAGCCGCCGCCGAGGTCTTCAGTACCTTTGAAGCCTACGCGGGAACCGTTTTCCTGACCACTCTGCAGTTTGTTGAAACGGCCAGCAGGCGTGCCGTTGTCCAGACTTTGGAAGCCAGCGTCAACGATACCGTAGACAACAACGGAAGATTGAGCGAACGCTGCACCGGAGAAAGCACTCATCAGAGCAAGTGCGAGGAATGATTTTTTCATTATCTAGTATCCAAAAATGAATGTTAAGTTTTTACCAATTTCACATCAAGCACGGTAAAAACAGAATTACAGGTGTTTTACAGCCTTGAATCGGTAAGAGATCCAATGACAAGCGGCACGATACCTGTGAAAAGTGACAACTTGATGAATTCAATGTGTTTAGAAAGCTACACTTTAATAAAGTTCAGCCAAAAAGAACACGACGGATATCTTATTTGCATATGCGGAACGAATAGTACACAAAATCAGGGAAACCTGCTGCCACACAAGATTATGCACCATTGCTGCAAAGCACCAATTATATAAGGCCAGTAACAAGCATTTCAAGTAACTGACTTGAAATTTATTTATATATTACAGTAATTGAAACATTTCATAATCAGTGAAAACCCCTACTCTATGGCCTCCCAGGCGTTCTGTTTTTGTGCAGTCATGGCACGCCAGTAAGCACGTCCGGTGTACCACATGGCTGCGCCTATGGCCGCACACGCAAACTGCCCCAGGGCCAAAGTCAGGACGGAATGATCAAGGGCCGGTGCGACAATACCGGCAATCACTGCCCCCAGCAGGGTTACCGTGGCCGACTGACAGGACGCGACGATGCCACGTATATTCGGGAACAAGTCCAGCACCAGCAAGGTTGCCCCTGGTGCAACCAGAGACATGCCAAAGGTATAAAAAAACAGCGGTGTCACTGACCACAAGAGTATAGGTGGAGAAAAATAGTGGAAGATGACATTAAACAAAGATGCGCCAATCAGGAAGCAAAAACCTATGCTGACCTGCTTCCATACCGTCATATTGCCTGCCAGCCTGTTGGCTGCCAGAGCACCAAAAAATATGCCGCCCACCGACGGTACAAACTGCCAACCAAACTGGTCTGGCCCCAGATGCAAATGCTGGGTAATAAAAGCCGGGGCTGCAGAAACATAGAGGAACAAGCCAGCAAAATTAAAGGCGATGGTGCCTGCCTTTAAATGAAATAGTGGTGACTTGAATACTTTTTTATAACTAACCCATAAAAATTCTGCGCTGAAAGGCTGGCGCTTATCCATAGGCAGGGATTCAGGCAGACGCTTATAGCAAGCCCACCACAAGACCACGGTATAGCCAAACAACAACAGGAAAATCGCCCGCCAGCTCAGGAAACTGACTACCCAGCCACCCAGGATAGGTGCAATCGCCGGTGCAATAGAGAAAATCATGGTCACCAGTGACAGCAAACGCTCAGCCGGGGCACCTGCATACAAGTCACGGATGATGGCACGACCAACCACCATGCCCGCCCCCGCCGACACACCTTGCAGAATGCGAAAGCCCCACAAATAATGAATGCTATGCACAGAAGCACAACCAAAGCTGGCCACGGCAAACACCCCCAGTGCCACCAGGATCACGTTGCGGCGTCCAAAAGCATCTGACAAAGCACCATGCCATAAGGTCATGACGGCAAAGGACAGCATATAAGCTGTCAGGGTCTGCTGCACTTCCAGTGCACTCGCATGCAGGGTGGACTGGATATTGGGGAAAGCAGGGAGATAAGTATCGATCGAGAACGGACCAAGCATGGCCAGGGCAGCCAGTAAGGTCGCCAGGCCAGCATTGCTGATCTTGGTTGCAGAGGACATGGGCAAATTCAGTGTTGCGCCTGATAGCCAGAGCAGCTATCAGGCATGGGACTACAAATTGGGAGGCGAAAAAACTGCAGCCAATACTACTCCGCTGTTCACGCTGAAGTTCACACTGAAATTCAGATGCCACCCATGCAAAGGTATTTCATTTCCAGATATTCATCCATGCCATATTTGGAGCCTTCACGCCCCAGGCCGGATTGTTTGACGCCGCCAAACGGTGCTACTTCATTCGAGATCAAGCCGGTGTTGATGCCTACCATGCCGTATTCGAGTTTTTCAGCAACCCGCCAGACACGGCCTATGTCGCGTGAATAAAAGTATGACGCCAGGCCAAAGTCAGTGTTATTCGCTGCGGCAATGGCTTCTTCTTCAGTCTTGAACTTGACGACTGCGGCTACCGGGCCAAAGGTCTCTTCATTCATGATCAGCATGCCGGATGTGACATTCGACAGCACGGTTGGTTCATAAAAAAGTTTGCCGGCTTCCAGCAATTTGCCACCCGCCTGCAAGCTTGCACCTTGCTTGAGGGCGTCGGCCACATGTTCTTCTACCTTGGCGACTGCCTGTGCATCTATCATTGGCCCCTGGTTAATGCCAGCACCAAAGCCATCGCCCACCCGGATCTTTTTAGCACCGGCTGACAGTTTTTCTACAAAGGCATCGTAAATCGACTCATGCGCATAAAAGCGGTTGGTACAGACACAGGTCTGGCCAGAATTGCGGAATTTCGATTGCAGCGCACCTTCGACAGCAGCATCCAGGTCAGCATCTTCAAACACGATGAAGGGAGCATGGCCACCCAGTTCCAGCGCCAGTTTTTTTACCGTCTGGGCAGACTGACGCATGAGGATACGGCCTACCGGCGTTGAACCGGTAAAGGACAAATGCCTGACCACAGGGCTGTCGCACAAGACCTTACCAACAGCAATAGACTGCTCCGAGTCAGCGGTGATGATATTGATGATGCCTGCCGGTATGCCAGCCCTGTGCGCCAGTTCTGCCATGGCCAGCGCCGACAAGGGTGTTTGCTCGGCAGGCTTGATGACGATGGAACAGCCAGCGGCTACTGCAGGCGCCACCTTGCGCGTAATCATCGCGATAGGGAAATTCCAGGGCGTGATCGAAGCGCAGACACCGATAGGCTGCTTCAAGACCACCATGCGCTTGTCGCTCCAGGTCGATGCCATGACATCACCAGATACGCGCTTGGCTTCTTCAGCAAACCATTCTATGAAACTGGCACCGTAGATGACTTCACCCTTGGCCTCAGCCAGTGGCTTGCCCTGCTCTGCCGTCATGATGGCAGCCAGGTCGTCGGCATTCTCTATCATCAGGTCAAACCATTTGCGCATGAGCGTCGCGCGTTCCTTGCCGGTTTTTGCGGCCCAGAGCGGGAAGGCAACTTGCGCGGCCTTGATGGCGGCCTCGGTATGGCTGGCGCTCAGGTTCGGTACTGTGCCCAATATTGCCAGCGTGGAAGGATTATTCACTGCAAAACTGGCCGTGCCTGTAACCCATTCGCCATTGATGTAGGCCTGCTCACGTAATAAGGATGGGTCTTTTAAATTCAGTTGCTTTGCTGTTGATTCCAGTGCCATGACTACATCTCCTTGCAGAATCTTGAAGTTAAGCCTCAAGCCTAAAGCAAAATGGCCAGGTCTGCTGAGACCCGGCCATTTTTTTAGTAGCTTATTGCCATAGCATGAAAATTATTCAGCTATATCTTTGGGTTTGGCTTCTTCCCTGCGGTTAAAGCCTGCCACCATATCAAAGCGGAACAAACGGCATTCCAGTGCACCGTTGAAGAATGGCGTCTTGCGCGACTCTTTCAGACGCAACATCTTGGGCAAACCCAGGTCAGCAGTGAACAGGAACACACTCCAGCCAGCAAAGCGCTGCTTGAGCGTGGTACTGAAGGCACTGAAGAAGTCTTTGGCCATATCATCTTCTTCCATCGTGCTGTCACCGCGTACACCGATACGTTCACCGTAAGGCGGATTGGTCAGCAAGATGCCTGGCTCTGTCGTTGGTGCCTTGATTTCCTGCGCTTCTATCTGCTTCAATGGTACGTCAAAACGTATGCCAGCCTTGTTCAGGTTATTGCGTGTCATGACTATCATGTCGCCAGAAATATCGCTACCGAAAATAGTTGGTTCAGCAGGCAGAGGATGTGGCTTGGCGCTGGCCTTGATCTGAGCCCATGCATCGGCATCGAATTGATGCATTTTCTCAAACGCGAAATCGCGCTTCAGGCCAGGTGGTATGCCTGCCAGGATTTGCGCAGCTTCGATGAGGATGGTGCCGGAACCGCACATGGGATCAAACAAAGGGGTGCCAGGTTTCCAGCCAGCGGTTCGCAGCAAGCCTGCTGCCAGGTTTTCTCGCAAGGGCGCATCACCGGTTTCCAGACGCCAGCCACGCTTGAACAAAGGCTCGCCAGAGATATCCAGATATACCGTAAAATTGCGCGCATCCATGAAACCGACGATGCGCATGTCAGGGTTCTTGGTATTGACCGAAGGACGCTGGGTGAACTGGTCACGGAAACGGTCGCAGATCGCGTCCTTGATTTTGAGCGTGGCAAAGTCCAGGCTCTTCAAAGGTGATTTTACTGCCGTGACATCGACACGGATAGTGTGGTGATAACCAAACCAGTCTTCCCAGGGCTGTGCCAGCACCAGGTCGTAAATATCGTTTTCATTGGTATAGCCAGAATGCGCCATACGCATCAGCACGCGCGATGCAATGCGTGAATGCAGGTTGATACGCCAGCCATCATGCAGGCTGCCTGAGCAATGCACGCCGCCCGGCACTTGATTGTGGACAGCCATGGTCTTATCCAGGGCGGCAATTTCACCCAACTCTTCAGCCAGGGCTATTTCCAGGCCACGTGGACATGGACAAAAATAAGAATAACGCGTCATAGGAGTACCCTTTATCCGTTAAAAAAAACGATGGTGAATATTCACCGCCAATTGTTGGCCTGGAGTTCTGCACTCCAGGTCAACCATATTTTGAAACCTCATCAAACCTAGAAAGGTTTGACGACTACCAAAATCAATATCGCCAGCAACAAAATTACCGGCACTTCATTAAACCAGCGGAACCAGACATGACTACGCTTGTTAACACCCTTCTCAAACTTTTTCAGCAAGCTGCCACAGGCGTGGTGATAACCTATCAGCAAGATCACCAAGGTCAGTTTGGCATGCAGCCAACCATTACCCGGTCCCTTGCCTATGCCATAGCCTAGCCACAACCACAGGCCGAAGATCAGTGCCAGCACCGCCAGGATCGTCATGAAACGGTAGAGCTTGCGCGCCATCAGCAACAGACGCTCTGTTGTGGGTGAGTGATTTTCCATCGCCAGGTTGACCAGAATGCGCGGCATATAAAACAGGCCAGCGAACCAGGACGTGACGAACAGGATGTGGAAAACTTTAACCCAAGGATAAAAATCCATATTGCTCTTTCTTTTTATTGACGCACTTCACCATGGCCAAAGACTACATACTTCATCGAAGTCAGCCCTTCCAGACCTACCGGGCCGCGTGCATGCAGCTTGTCATTCGAGATGCCAATCTCTGCACCCAGGCCATATTCAAAACCATCGGCAAAACGGGTGGAAGCATTCACCATCACCGATGCTGAATCAACTTCGCGCAAGAAACGCAGGGCACGGCTGTAGTCTTCTGTGATGATGGATTCTGTATGTTTGGATGAATAATCATTGATATGCGTGATGGCTTCATCCAGGTCAGCCACTAGCTTGATGGCCAGAATAGGGGCCAGGTATTCAGTACTCCAGTCTTCTTCTGTGGCTTTAGCCAGATGCGGGTAGCCTGCCAGAATCGCAGCGGCGGCATCGTCACAGCGTAATTCCACCTGCTTGCCTGCATATAACTCAGCCAGTGCAGGCAAGACTTGTGCAGCTATGCCCTGCGCGACCAGCAAGGTTTCCACGGTGTTGCAAGTACCATAGCGGTGGCACTTGGCATTGAAAGCCACGTCTACCGCTTTTGTCAGGTCAGCCTTGTCATCAATATACACATGGCAGATACCATCGAGATGCTTGATCATGGGCACTGTCGCCTCTTGCATCAGACGCGCAATCAGGCCCTTACCACCACGCGGAACGATGACATCGACATATTGCGGCATGGTGATCAGCTCACCGACGGCAGTGCGGTCTGTGGTCTCGACGATTTGTACAGCATCAGCAGGCAAACCGGCACCGGCCAGGCCTTCCTTGACCAGCTTCGCCAGCGCCTGGTTGCAATGGATAGCTTCTGAGCCGCCACGCAAGATGGTGGCGTTGCCACTCTTAATGCACAGGCCGGCGGCATCTACAGTCACATTCGGGCGTGCTTCATAAATGATGCCGATGACACCCAGCGGCACGCGCATTTGCCCTACCTGTATGCCGGTTGGGCGGTATTTCATGTTCGAGATTTCACCGATAGGGTCAGCCAGGCTGACGATCTGCTCCAGGCCTTCGGCCATGGTGGCAATCGCCTTGTCGGACAGGGTCAGCCTGTCGAGCATCGCTGCTTCCATGCCTGCTGCTTTGGCTGCGGCCAGGTCAAGTTCATTGGCGGCACGCAAGGCGGCGGCTTCACGCCTGATGGCGGCAGCGATCAGGGACAGAGCCTTGTTCTTGGCGGCGGTGTCGGCTTTGGCCATGGCGCGCGATGCTGCGCGGGCACGGATGCCGAGGTCATTCATGTAGTGCTTGATATCCATATCGTCATTCAGAGGACATCTAGTCCTCATATTCGTTGATCAGCCACCAGCAAGGTGGCGAGGGAATTCAATTTCCGGTTTGATAAACCGCTTAATCAGGTGCAGGTACAATTGCGATTAAGCCGCTTTTGCCACTCTCAAACCCAACTGTAATAAGGCATCCCAGGGATCACCTGCAAATGCCTTCGCTCGTAAACCTTTTACCATCTTATCGACTTGCGATGCCTCTTGCAGTGCAGCCCGCAAGTTTGCCAGGCTGACGCGACGCAAGGCGGGGTCCATGAGTTTTTCCCGCGGGCCCCAGATGCGGTATTCTTTCAGCAAGGCTGACAAGGGCCTGCCTTGCGCCATGCCAGACTTCAGTTTCAGCAAGGTACGTATCTCTTCTGCCATGGCCCACAAAACCAGTGGCAGTGCTTCGCCCTCACCTTTCAAACCATTCAACATGCGTACCAGTCTCGCAACGTCACCAGCCAGCATGGCTTCATTGAGTTTGAAGACATCATAGCGCGCCACATTCAGCACTGCATCATGGATTTGTTCAAAACTCAGCTTGCCTGGCGGATGCAAGAGTGCCAGCTTCTGGATTTCCTGATGGGCCGCCAGCAAGTTGCCCTCTACCCTGTCGGCAATGAAATCCAGGCTTTGCCGGTCTGCACTTTGCTGCTGCAAAGACAGGCGCATGCTGATCCAACCTGGCAGTTGATTACGCTCTACCAGCGGAATATCGATATATACCGCTGCCTGCTGCAAGCTGCCTACCCAGGCGGCTTTTTGCGTCGCCCAGTCCAGCTTGGGCAAAGTGATCAGGGTGAGGTTATCGGGCGACAGATTCGTCACATAATCCTGCAGGGCCTGGCCACCATCTTTGCCGGGCTTGCCGGTAGGGATACGCAAGTCGATGAGTTTTTTATCACCAAACAGGGATTGCGACTGATTCGCGGCCAGCAAGCCCCCCCATTTGAAACTGCGTTCCACTGTCAGGATTTCGCGTTCGTAAAAACCCTGCGACTTTGCTGCACGACGTATCTTGTCTGCGGCTTCCAGCGCCAGCAAATGCTCATCACTGGTGATCACATACAGTGGCGCCAGTGTTTTCGCCAGATGGCCATCAAGGGCATCGAAGCGTAATTGCATATCAGTCGTCCATCTTTACAACAGCCAGCCTGCGCATGATTTGCTGCACCAGGTCACTTTGCATGTCGCGGTACAGCAAGACTTCTTCCGCTTCTTTCGCCAGCACTTGTGATTCATTAAAGCTGATATTACGCTTCAACTGCAGATCTACCGGTTCCAGATACTCCTTGCCCACATTATTGCGGACACGGAAGCGGAAGTTATAAATCAGATTGTATTCACGCACACGCCCCTGGCTGTTCAGGGACAGGATTTGCTTGTCCCTGGTTTCGCTGAGCACTTCCAGTATGACCTGGGCATCCTTGGCTTCAGACATGATCTGGGTCTGACCATTGGCACGGATATGGCGGCGCAATTCGCCACCAAGTGCCGAGCTTTCAGGCATGCCGATATAGATACTCTTGAATGGCAAAGCAACCGGGCCACGCAGGGCAAAACCGCAAGCCGACAACAACATGATGGACATGATGACTGCCAGCCATTGCAGATGCTTTAAATACTTTGCTTGCATGCGGTTTCCTTTATTACTTTGTCAGACTATTGTTCAAGACCAAGATATCACGCAACGATATTCACCAGCTTGCCAGGTACGATGATGATTTTCTTGGCTGCGCCTTCCATGAATTTCTGCACGCTTTCATTGGCCAGGGCTGTCGCTTCAATGGTCGCCTTGTCGGCATCCTTGGCAACCTTGATACTGCCGCGCAGTTTGCCATTGACTTGCACCATCAGCTCGATTTCATCTTGCACCAATGCAGCTTCATCCACCAGCGGCCACGGCGCATCAATGATTTCACCAAGTTCTGTCGCCAGACCCAGTTCCTGCCACAGTACGTGGGTAATATGCGGACATACCGGATACAGGCCACGCAGCAGGATGCTGAAAGCTTCACGCAAAGCTGCCGCGCTGCCTTCGGCTTCTGACTTGAAGGACTCTATGGTGTTGAGCAACTTCATGGCACCAGAGACAACGGTGTTGTATTGCAGGCGATCATAATCAGCATCAATCTGCTTCAGCGTCAGATGCACTTCACGACGCAAAGCCTTGACATCATTGGCATACGCAGCAGGCGCAACGGTGCCAGCAGCAATGCTGCCAGATAATTTCAATGCAGACGCCCACAGACGGCGCAGATAACGTGATGCACCTTCTACACCGCTATTACTCCATGCTGCACTTTGATCCGGAGGACCAGCGAACATGGTGAACAGGCGTGCTGTATCAGCACCAAACTGCTCAATGATGTCTTTCGGCTCAACTACATTGTTCTTGGACTTGGACATCTTTTCTATGCCGCCCATTTGTACAGGCTGACCGTCGCTTTTCAGCGATGCCGAAATTGGGCGTCCCTTGTCATCATGCTGGACTTCAATTTCATTCGGGTAGAACCAGATTTTCTTGCCAGTAGAATCTTCACGATAGTAAGACTCGTTGAGCAACATGCCCTGGGTGAACAGGTTCTTGAAAGGCTCGTCTATCTTGACCAAGCCCAGGTCACGCATGGCCTTGGTCCAGAAACGTGCATACAGCAAATGCAAAACTGCATGCTCGACGCCGCCTATGTACTGGTCCATCGCCATCCAGTAATCATTGCGCTCGTCGACCATGGTCGGCGCATCTGGGCAGGTATAACGCATGAAATACCAGCTGGAATCAACGAAGGTGTCCATGGTGTCGGTTTCACGATGTGCCGGACTGCCACATTTAGGGCAAGGCACATTAAGGAAATCTTCACGATGCTTCAATGGGTTGCCAGAACCGTCAGGAATGCAGTCGGTAGGCAAGACCACCGGCAAATCTTCATACGGCACAGGCACATCACCACAGCTTGCGCAGTGAATGATAGGGATAGGTGTACCCCAGTAACGCTGGCGGGAAATACCCCAGTCACGCAAACGCCAGGTGGTTTTCTTTTCGCCGAGTTCTTTGGCAATAAGGTCGGCAGCGACTGCATCGACAGTAGCCTTGAAACTCAAGCCATCATATTTGCCGGAATTGACGGTGACACCACGTTGCTTGTCGCCATAATATTCTGCCCAGGCATCAGTGCTGAAGCTTTCACCTTCAATCGCCACCACTTGCTTGATGGCGATATTGTATTTTTTCGCGAAAGCGAAATCGCGTTCATCATGCGCAGGAACACCCATGACAGCGCCATCGCCATAAGTCATGAGGACATAATTACCGACCCAGACTTCTACCTGCTCGCCAGTCAAAGGGTGAGTAACGAAGAGGCCAGTAGGCATGCCCTCTTTTTCCTTGGTCGCCATTTCGGCTTCTGTCGTACCACCGGCTTTGCAGACTTCAATGAAGGCTGCCAGCGCTGCATTGTTTTTTGCGGCCAGCGTAGCAACAGGATGCTCTGCCGCTACTGCGCAGAAAGTCACGCCCATGATGGTGTCTGGACGCGTAGTAAATACATACATCTTGCCGTCTTGTATCAGCGCGCCTGCTTCATCAGCGATCTGGTGCGGAAAAGCAAAGCGTACGCCTTCGCTCTTGCCTATCCAGTTGCGTTGCATGGTGCGTACTTGCTCAGGCCAGCCATCCAGATTATCGATGCTGTTCAGCAGTTCGTCAGCGTATTGGGTGATGCCGAAGTAGTAGCCTGGGATTTCGCGTTTTTCTACCAGGGCGCCAGAGCGCCAGCCGCGACCATCGATGACCTGCTCATTCGCGAGCACGGTTTGATCGACAGGATCCCAGTTGACGACCTGGGTCTTTTTGTAGGCGACGCCTTTTTCCAGCATCTTCAGGAACAGCCACTGGTTCCAGCGATAGTAATCCGGGTCGCAGGTCGCGACTTCACGCGTCCAGTCGAATGCCAGACCCAGGGGCTGCATTTGCGACTTCATGTCTTCAATATTCGCGTAAGTCCATTCTGCCGGTGATTTTTTATAGGCAATCGCCGCATTTTCTGCTGGCAAGCCAAATGCATCCCAACCCATGGGCATGAGAACGTTATAGCCCTTCATGCGCAACTGGCGTGCCAGCATGTCATTGATCGTGTAATTGCGCACGTGGCCCATATGCAGCTTGCCAGAAGGATAAGGCAGCATGGAACAGGCGTAATACTTGCCTTTAGGGAAACGTGGATTGTTTTCTACTGCCGTATAGGCATCGATCTTTTTCCAATGGGATTGCGCCGATTGTTCGACGTCGGAAGGCGTGTATTTTTCTTGCATGGCGTAAGCAGAAGTAGATGCGGAAATGACTCAGAACCTTTGATTATAACTGGTTCAGGCACATTATTGAGGAAAGCCTGATGGACAAAGGCTGTCAGGGCGAATTTACAGGGAGAGTGGTGCTTATTCAGGCTAGTCTGACCTGAGCAGGCCAAGAACAATTAAGGCTTTTTAGCCTGCTTGCTGTCGGTCACGAAAGAAATCTTGGCCAGCCCCTGTGCCTGGGCAGACGCCATGACCTGGGCAATGATTTCATAACGGGTGGACTTATCTGCGCGTAGTTGCAATTCTGTCTGCTTGTTCTTTTTTGCCAGCAAAGCCAGTCTGGATTCCAGATCAGCCATGGCGAGAACCTGTTTATCCCAGTACAGAATGCCGTCAGCATCAAAGGAAATACGCACTGTATCTGCCTGGTCCGGCACCGGGGCAGACTGGGCTTGTGGCAAATCCAGCTTGACGGCATGTGTCATGAAAGGAGCTGCAATGATAAAGATGACAAGCAAGACCAGCATCACATCGACCATGGGCGTGACATTGATGTCCGCCATTGAAGTCAAGGGGCGGGATGAAGATTCGCGCAGCGTATGGAATTGACCGAATGTCATCTCTGGAAAGTATCAAACCTTGCTCATGTGAGCATGCAAGTCAAAAGCAAAACCATCAAGCTCTGCCAGGGTAATGCGGTTGACACGGTTAAAAGCGTTGTAAGCAAGCACTGCAGGTATCGCGACCAGCAAACCCAGCGCTGTCATGATCAGGGCCTCACCTACCGGCCCTGCCAGTTGGTCGATTTGCACCACGCCATTGGACGAGATTGCCGTCAAGGCGCGGTATATACCCCAGACCGTTCCCAATAAGCCAACAAAAGGAGCGGTTGCGCCGACTGAGGCGAGAAAGCTCAGGCCGGTTTCCAGCTTGACTGTCAGCCCCTGCAATTCTTGACGCAGGCTACGTGTCAGGATTTCGCTAAGCCCGGCACTGGCAGACAGCGTGGCGCTGCGCTGTGCAGTGTCACCTGCTGCATGCGCAGCATCTGCCAGAGTGATGAATACCTTGGATTGATCCGCCTGACGCAAGGACGACAAGGCATCTGCCAGGCTGGGGGCGCGCCAGAATGTACGCACTGCCGGCGCCGCCTTACGGATGCGCCAGAAACTCCAGCCCTTCATCAAGATCAATGTCCAGCTCAGTACCGACATCAACAATAATAGCCAGCCGACCAGATGACCCAGGGCATCAGCCTGTTCCCAGTAATGTGCAATTGCAGAATTCATGCGTGCGCCGCTTATTTCACTTATTTAAATGTCAGGCAAATGTTGTGTTATTAACGAAAACTAAATAGGACTTACGCAAAATTGTCCCGGCAAGGCTATCGCCTTAGGAAACCTCTCTTGCAAGAGAGGTTCGTTACGTCGGCAGGCAACATGTTGCCTGAAACCCCGACTACACCATAGCGACGAAGACAGTACTTTAGTACGGCCAGGAGCTGCAACGCTGCTGGGGCAGTTTTGCGTCAGTCCCACTACCGCAAACCCAGCACATCATACATATCATACAAGCCTGTAGACTTGCCTTGCAGGAAACGTGCTGCACGCAGGCTGCCATGGGCATAAGTCACACGGCTGGATGATTTGTGGCTGATTTCTACACGCTCACCTATGCCGGCAAACAAGACTGTGTGGTCACCAACAATGTCGCCGCCACGGATAGTGGCAAAACCGATGGAAGATGGATCGCGTTCACCAGTCACGCCTTCGCGGGCAAAGACACCCACTTCATTGAGGTCACGGCCCAATGCATCGGCGATGACTTCACCCATTTTCAGGGCAGTGCCTGATGGAGCATCCACCTTGAAGCGGTGATGGGCTTCGACGATTTCGATGTCATACCCCTCTGCAAAGCTCTTGGCTGCCATTTCCAGCAACTTCATGGTGACATTCACACCCACACTCATATTCGGTGCAAACATGATGGCAGTTTTTTCTGCGGCGGCGGCGATCGCTGCCTTGCCAGCCTCATCAAAGCCTGTGGTGCCTATGATCATCTTGATGCCATGCGCAGCACAATATTCAAGATGCTTAAGTGTACCTTCCGGACGGGTGAAGTCGATCAGGTAGTCAGCATTCGCCAGGCCTGCGGACAGGTCAGCCGTAATGCTGACACCAGAAGGCTTGCCCAGGCTGGCTGCCGCATCCGTACCCAGAGCTGGCGAAGCTGGCACATCCAGGGCACCAACCAGTACCATATCATCCGCATTGCTGATCGCTTCGACCAGCATTTTCCCCATACGGCCAGAAGCCCCGGCCACGGCGATTTTCAGTGCAGTCATTGGTATTAATTTCTCTTTAGATTTATTTCTCTTTAGGCTTATTTAAGACTTATTTATCTTTTTTCTTCGGCGCATCAGTTTCTATTACTGATTGCACCCGGTTCAGGCCCAGTGCGGATTCAGTGATGCGCGCCAGATATTCTTTTTCAGTCGGCAAATTACCACCGCCTTCGAACTTCGCTACCGTACCATCCTTGAAGTACACCGAAACACGGCTGGTAATACGCTCGCCATTCGGCTTGGTCAGGCGGAAAGGATAATCCCAGCGGTCTTCATGGAACATATCGGTCAGCAAGGCTGTACCAAGCACAAAACGCACTTGTTCGCGCGTCATGCCTTCTTTTAATTGCGCCACCATTTCCTGGGAAACAAAATTACCTTGCTGTATGGAAACGCGATAAGGTGAAATAAAGGCCAATACCTTGCCAAAACCAGTAGGCTCTACCACTTGTGCACCATTCGCATCACCAGGTGTGCCCGATGTTGCATATACTGATGTCTTGTCAGCCGATGACAGCAGGGGAATAGGTGATGAGCATGCTGTCAAAGAAGCCAGCACTACCAGACCCGCTACACGGCTCATCTTCTTCCGTGTTAATTCTGAAAACAACAGTTGCATAGATAACCTCTTAATTGAGCAACAAGCCCTAAAACCCGATATCATAAAGCAGATAGCAATTTTTTGATCGAAAACATGACAAACAGCACCCCCAACCTCAAGGCCAGCGGTCTGAAAGCCACTCTGCCCCGTCTGAAAATCCTGGAAATCTTCCAGAGCAGCAAGGTTCGTCATCTGACAGCAGAAGATGTATATAAGATCCTGCTGAATGAAAATATGGATGTCGGTCTGGCAACTGTGTACCGCGTACTAACCCAGTTTGAGCAGGCTGGCCTGTTAAACCGCAATCATTTTGAGACTGGCAAAGCCATTTTTGAATTGAATGAGGGTTCACACCATGACCATCTGGTTTGCCTGGATTGTGGTCGCGTGGAAGAGTTCTTTGATGAAGAAATCGAGCGACGCCAGCAGACGGTAGCTCAGGAGCGTGGCTTCAAGATTGCTGAACATGCACTGGCGATCTATGGCAACTGTACCAAGCCGAATTGCGAGCATAAGGCTTAAGTCAGACAACAATTTCTCAAATTTGGTTTTCAAGCGCACCGGGATGGATATACATGTCCTGTGCGCCGCCAGACTCACTTATTGATCTTGGTAACAACAGCTTCCACAGTACCTATGATCTTTTGGGCATTAAATGGCTTGAGGATATAGCCATGTATGCCGGTTTTGACTACCTCATTGATGGTTTCCTGATCTTTATTGGCTGTCACCATGAGTACCCGGGCATCTGGCAGCAGTTCTCGGATACGCGGTAAAATTTCAGTACCGCTGATTTTGGGCATCACAATATCAAGCAAGATCAGGTCGGGCCTGAGCTTCACTGCCATTTCCAGGCCAGCACCGCCATCCGTTGCCTCACCAACAACGTTATACCCCTCGCTGCGCAATATGACCCTGAGCACTTCGCGGGTTACATCATTGTCATCTATCAATAAAATCTTCGCGTTTTTCTTGTCCATGGCAATCTGTATTCGCGTAAATGTTTAATAAGCTGCTACGCCAGTCTGGGCATGTTGACATCCCGGCTTATTGACTTAATGCATTCGATAATAATTTCGAAGTGATATCCACGATAGGAATTACTCTTTCATATGCCATGCGGGTTGGGCCTATGACACCCAGGGTACCTACTATTTTACCGTTCACCTCGTAAGGGGCAGTGACGATACTCATTTCTTCCATGGGCACCAGTTGCGACTCGCCGCCTATGAATATCTGCACGCCGGTTGCCTTGCTGGAGACATCAAGCAGTTGCATGAGACTGTTTTTTTGCTCAAACATATCAAATAGCTTGCGCAGGGAACTCATATTCGAAGACAGGTCCTGCACATTCAGCAAATTGCGCTCGCCAGAGATGACGACTTCGTCATTATCTTCATCCATGGCATTGCTGCCTGCTTCAACAGCCGCCTGCATGAGTCTGGTCATGTCATTTTGCAATTGCCGCAACTCACTATTGATACGGGTACGTGCATCGGTAAAACTAAGGCCGCCAAAGTTCTGGTTCAGGTAATTGGCTGCCTGCACCAGTTGGGTGGGTGTGTAATCAACATCCGTCAACAGCAAGCGGTTATGGACTTCGCCTGTTGGAGTGACGACCACCAGTAAAATACGTTTTTCTGAAAGACGCAAGAATTCAACTTGCTGGAAAATCGACTCAGTACGCGGGGTCATGACGACACCGGCAAACTGCGTCAAGGAAGACAAGATTTGCGCCGCATTCGCAATCAGTTTTTGCGGCGGCTGTGCATTCATATTCGATTGCAGGCTCGATTGCAGGCGCGAATCCATACCTGCACCATTGATATCTTGCACAGTCAGCAACTTATCAACGAAGACACGATAACCTCTGGGGGTGGGGATACGGCCCGCAGACGTATGCGGGCTAGCGACAAAGCCCATTTCTTCGAGATCCGCCATGACATTGCGTATCGTCGCTGGCGATAACTCCAGACCGGATATTTTTGACAAGGCGCGAGACCCCACAGGCTGGCCATCGGCGATATAACGCTCGACCAGGGCTTTTAATAAAGTTTGTGCGCGGATATCTAGTTGCATGGTTTCATTTTATGCGTTCATGACTGACATGAACATAGAAAAATTCACAGCCATAGAGTCAGGTCATGCAGATTGGCAAATTCTGCATCCGGCTTGATATGCAGATGGCGCTCATCTTCAATTTTTAAACCCTGGCGGTTCATCCAGCCGCCTTTTAATCCCGCCTGTTGCGCACCTTGCACATCAAGCAACAAATCATCACCTACGTACAATACCTCTTGCGGGGCCAGACCCAATTCCTGGCAAGCAGCCAGAAATATCCTGGGATCAGGCTTGGCACAGCCAAAGCGGAAGGCAGCGATAGACACCTTGAAATGGTGCGCCAGGCCTATCGCCTGTAAATCGGCAAAACCATTTGAGACAGTGCCCAGCAGCAGTTTTTCTTGCAGGGCCTGTAAAGCCGGTTTGACATCGCTGTACAAATCGACTTTGTTCCTGGCATCGGCAAATACCGCCATGGCCTGGTCGGCTTTATCGGCTGCCACGCCATGCTCATCAAACACCTGCTTCAACAGGGTATGCCGCAAGGCCCATAAATCGTATTGAAAACGCTGGTCGCTCGCTACCAGCACATTCCTGCGCTCGCGCAATTTTTCCATATTGTAATTTTGTGCCACGACTGGTACATGCTCATGCATCCATTGCTGCAACACTGATTCGGCATGGCGAATTACCGGTGCAACCGGCCACAAAGTATCATCCAGATCCAGCAAAACTGCTTTAATTGCCATAAAGAGCACTCATTCCATTCATTGATGTCCTAATTATGTTCTAATCTTAGCCATCATGTCACCCTACCTTTGTTTATGACAGTACAGGCCAAAACCATTGCACTTGTTGGAAAATCTAATGCGGCAGGCATTGCCGACTCGATTAAGGAGCTGGCCAATTTTCTTGCGAGCGAGGGACATCGTGTCGTCATCGAAGCAGAAACGGCGCAGTACCTGCAGTTAAGTGAATTCAGCAGTATGCCCGTGCCAGAGATAGGCAAGCTGGCGGACGTTGCCATCGTGGTTGGAGGTGATGGCACCATGCTGGGTATAGCGCGGCAACTGGCCCCCTATAATATCCCGCTGATCGGCATCAATCAGGGCAGGCTGGGTTTTATCACAGATATTGCGCTCGACCGCAAAATCCCTGTCATCACAGAAATGCTGAATGGCAAATATGTGTCTGAACGGCGCAGCCTGTTACAGGCTATCGTTACCCGTGACGGCAACCAGATTTTCAGTGGCGTGGCTTTCAATGATATTGTGGTGTCGCGTGGTGCTGGCTCAGGCATGGTGGAACTGCGCGTTGAGGTAGACGGGCACTTCATGTACAACCAGCGTTCAGACGGCCTTATCGTCTCGACACCGACTGGCTCTACGGCCTATGCGCTTTCTGCTGGCGGCCCCTTGCTGCACCCCAGCTTATCCGGCATTGCGATGGTGCCGATTGCACCGCATGCCTTATCGAACCGGCCCATCGTTTTGCCAGACAGTAGTGAAATCGTCATCACCATCGTGGCTGGGCGCGATATCAGCCTGAACTTTGATATGCAAAATTTTGCCAGCCTGCAGCATCAGGACAGGATCATCGTCAATCGTTCTGCTCATACAGTGACCTTTCTTCATCCTCAGGACTGGAATTATTACAACACTCTGCGCGAAAAATTGCACTGGAATGAATATCCATCCGTAGAGGGTGCGCTGAATTAATCTACTGAGTAAGTACCCAACTAAGTAGGTATCCTATTGAGTAACTTATTAAGCGTACCAAACCCACTCTTACGAACACAGAAGTCACAGGCTGTTGCTAGAATAGCGATTTCGCTATGCTGGGCCATATACCGGGTCATATACCATATAGTCCAGCCCTGTTTTCTTAACAAATTCCTTCATGTCAGCCCATTATGTTGCGCACGCTTGCCATTCGTGATTTTGTCATTGTCGATACGCTGGAACTTGAATTTTCTTCCGGCTTCAGTGTGCTGACCGGAGAAACCGGTGCTGGTAAATCCATCCTCATCGATGCCCTGACCCTGGCCTTGGGTGGACGGGGTGATGCCAGCATGGTGCGCGAGTCTGCCAGCAAAACTGATATCAGCGCGGAATTTGCCGTCAATGAGATTCTTGCAGCATGGCTCAAAGAACATGAATTCTTTGACCAGGACCAGCCTTTGATCTTGCGCCGTACCATCGATAATGCAGGCCGCTCAAAAGCATGGATCAATGGCATCACCGCCACAGCAAGCCAATTGCGCGAGATTGGCGACATGCTGGTGGATATCCACGGCCAGCATGCACATCAGTCATTGCTGAAAACTGAAGCGCAACGCGATTTACTGGATATGCAAGGCGGCTTGCAAGAACAAGTCACAGAAGCAGGTTTGCGTTACCGGGCGTGGCGTAACATCAGCAAGCAACGCGAAGAATTTGAAACCAATGCCAAGAGCGTATTGCAAGAGCGCGAGCGCCTGGAATGGCAAGTTGGTGAACTCGATAAATTGCAAATCAAACCAGGCGAATGGGAAAGCATCAGCCAGGAGCACAGCCGCCTCGCCCATGCCGCCAGCCTGCTCGAAGCTGGTCAGGAAGCGGCGGCATTGATTTCTGAATCCGAGCATCCGGTCTTGTCGCAACTGACTGCCATCCAGCAAAAGCTGTTGAAGCTTATCGATTACGATGCAGCGCTCAAGCCCGTCACCGATGCGCTGGAATCTGCCTGTATCAACTTGCAGGAAACCACTTATGCACTCAATGTTTACCTGAGCCGCACCGAACTTGACCCGGCCCGCCTGCGCGTCGTGGAAAACCGTGTAGAAGCAATACACACCACGGCAAGGCGCTTTCACGTCGCACCAGAAAAACTGCATGAAGAATTTGCCACGCTGTCTGCCCAGTTGGCACAACTATCCAATGCGACTGACATGGATGCCCTGAAAGCACAGGAAGAAAAAGCCAGGCTGGCTTACCTGCAAACCGCAGAAAAACTCAGCAGGGCCAGACAAAAAGTTGCCAAGGACCTGGGCGCAGCAGTAACCACGGCAATGCAAGACTTGAGCATGGGCGGCGGCAGTTTCTCGGTCGCCCTGAACCCGGTCGAACCAGCCGGCTATGGTCTGGAGCAAGTGGAATTTCTCGTGGCAGGCCATGCAGGTGTGCAGGCAAGGCCATTGGCCAAGGTGGCCTCTGGCGGTGAACTCGCACGTATCTCGCTGGCGATTTCTGTTATCACCTCTTGTGCTACGGCCACCCCTACCCTCATATTTGATGAAGTTGATAGCGGCATAGGTGGTGGCGTGGCTGAAGTGGTTGGACGCTTATTGAAACGTCTTGGACAAGACAGGCAAGTCTTGTGTGTGACGCATCTACCACAAGTAGCCAGTCAGGCTAACCAGCACTTCCAGGTCAGCAAAGCCAACCAGAATGGCAAAACCGTTTCGCAGATAGAAGCACTCGATAATAAGCAGAGAGTGGAAGAAATTGCCCGCATGCTGGGCGGCATAGAAATTACAGCGACTACGCGCAAACACGCCAGAGAATTATTGGCATCTTAAGAAAAAAAATACATCATGCGCTTCCTTAAAGAACCTGAATATTCACACGGCAAAATCCCCAGGACAGCAGTAGTGCTGATCAACCTGGGCACGCCTGATGCGCCAACGACATCGGCTGTGCGCCGCTACCTCAAACAATTTTTATGGGACAGGCGTGTGGTTGAAGTGCCGCGCCCGGTCTGGTGGCTGCTCTTGCATGGGATTATCCTGCCCTTCCGTTCTGGCCAGTCAGCAAAAAAATATGCGTCCATCTGGACCAAGGATGGCTCGCCACTGAAGATACATACGCAAAAACAGGCTGCATTGCTGAAAGGCTATCTGGGTGAGCGTGGGCATGAAGTACAAGTTGCGTATGCCATGCGGTACGGCTCACCTTCTATACCCGATGTCTTGCAAAAGCTAAAAGCCGACGGTTGTGAACGCATACTGATATTGCCTGCTTACCCGCAATATTCTGCCACCACGACGGCATCCAATTTTGATGCCGTAGCCCAGCATTACCAGCAAGTCAGGAATATGCCTGAACTGCGCTTCGTCAAGAATTATCATGATCATGATGGCTATATACAGGCGCTGCGTATATCAGTGATGGATCACTGGCAAAGCCATGGCCGCCCGGACAAACTGGTCATGAGTTTCCATGGTTTGCCCAAGGCCTTTTTACTGCGTGGCGATGCTTACCATTGCGAATGCTATAAAACCGCGCGCCTGCTGGCTGAAAAACTGGGGCTGGGCAAAGATGATTATGTGGTCACCTTCCAGTCTCGCCTGGGTCGTGCAGAATGGCTGCAACCTTACACTGCACCTACTGTGGCAAAACTGGCCAAAGAAGGCGTCAAACGGATTGACGTGATCTGCCCTGGCTTTATCGCTGACTGCCTGGAAACCCTGGAAGAAATCGCCATGGAAGTAAAGACCGATTTTCTCAAAGCAGGTGGCAAGGAATTCAACTACATCCCCTGCCTGAATGAATCACCAGCATGGATGCGTGGCCTGGCTGAAATTGCAGAACAACATCTGATAGGCTGGCCAACCATGATCACTGCCAGCGTGCGTGAACAACAAAAGCAACAAGCCCTGACCAGCCGCGCAGAAGCCAAACGTCTGGGTGGAGAACCCTGAGGCAGCAATGGCAAAAACTTATTTTATCGGTGATATACAAGGCTGTGCCAACCAGTTACAAAGCCTGCTCAATAAAATAGAGCTGACCGAACCGGATTCGCAGTATTTGTTTGCAGGCGACCTCGTCAATCGCGGCCCCAAATCGCTGGCCAGCCTGCGCCTGATACGTGAGTTGCAAATCGCTGGCCGGGCAGAATCCGTGCTCGGCAACCATGATCTGCATTTGCTGGCTGTCGCCAACGGTATACGCAAAGCAAGTCGTAGTGATACCCTCGACGATATCCTGCAAGCTCAAGACCGTGAAGAATTACTGGACTGGTTGCGACACAGACCCTTGGCGATTTTGCAGCATCAGCATTTGCTGGTGCATGCAGGCATATTCCCGCAATGGTCAGCAAAGCAAACCATCAAGCTGGCGCATGAAGTCGAAACACAGTTACGCAGTAAAGACTGGATAGATTTATTGCGCAATATGTATGGCAATACACCCGCGCAATGGTGCGATGATTTGCAAGGTTATGACAGGTCACGCTGCATCATCAATGCGTTGACACGCATGCGTTTTTGTAGTGCTGATGGCGTCATGGATTTTGACAGCAAGGATGGTCTGGATGGCGCACCAGAGGGATTTGCCCCATGGTTTGACCTGCCACGCGCCAGTGAAAAAACCTCTGTCGTATTTGGTCACTGGTCTACCCTGGGCCTGATCTTGCGCGACAATCTGATCAGCCTTGATACCGGCTGCGTCTGGGGTGGCAAGCTGACTGCTGTTGCTCTGGAAGACAGGCAAGTTGTGCAGGTAGATTGTCCGCAGCAGCAAAAACCGGGTTAAGCCTTACTCGCTTAAACCCAGTTCTTTCATCACCGCCGCACGAGCCACTTGTGCCACTTCTCTGCGGTGTGCACCTTCGGTAGGAATAGCAGGCAAGCGCACCAGTTCTGCCGTCATGCGCGGTGCCAGCAAGATGATGCGCATGCTCTCTGCAAAAGTCATGTCACCGATAAAATCAGCCGCAGCATGGAACTGCCCCTGCGCATCAAGATAACGGACAACAAAGGGTTGCACAGGTACATGTGCTTCTATTGCTGCTTCAAACAGGTTGGCGTGAAAAGACAGCAAATTGCCTTGTGCCGCTGTTGTACCCTCAGGAAAAAACGCAATGCGCTTGCCCGCTTCTATCTGATGTACCAGACCTTCATAAATACGCCGCACATCACGCTGCCTGCCACGCACCAGGAAAATCGTGCCCGCTTTTTCGCATAACCAGCCCAGCAAAGGCCAGTTGCGAATATCTGACTTGGCGACGAAATGGCAAGGGTGCAGGGTATTGATGACAAAAATATCCAGCCACGACACATGGTTAGAGACGATCATCGCCGCCGGATTCACCGCGCCTCCGCTTTTATCCTTGAAAGTAACATCCACAGTACAGATAGCCAGCAACTTGACCGACCAGCGACGGACCAGATCGTCACGCCTGACATCAGAAGAAAACGGAAAGATCACGGCGCAAGTCAGCAGACCTGCCGTGAGATGGAGAAATATCCGAAAAAAATGCCAAACGATCATACTGACTCACAAAAATACTCATGTAGAGTAACAATTAAAATAGCCAAGCTGAATAAACAAAAGCGGGAGTAAGGCCATACCCGCCTGTACTCCCACTCTTCCCACTCAATCAAACGAATTTCTCACTGAGCAGTTTGAATCACTACCTCAGCCTGCTTCAGGCGCGCAGCCTTGCCACTTCCTCTTTGGCGTCTTCATCAATCAAGACACTCACTGACTCTGCACAATGCACATTGGAACCGCGCTTTTTAACGCCCGAAACCCAATATTCTTCATGGGTATCGGCGTCAATAAAATTACCGGATATTCCACCTCCGGTACATACCTGCAAGGACTTGCCACGGTAGTAAACTGTTCTTCCTGTTTTGGAAAATTCAACCCAACCTATGCGTGCAGCAACACCATCGATCAAGCCGTTTTTGTTTTCCACATACATGACGCGCCTTTGCTCGCCACGGGTAAGCTGATTACTTTTCATCTGCGATGTTAATGCAAGGTATCAAACGCAATATGCCCTGACACTATCGTAGCCTTGACCACACCCGGCAATTCATAACCCAGGAAAGGCGTGTGCTTGCCCTGGCTGGCGAGGGCTTTGGCTTCTACCTTCCAGCGTGTAGCAGGATCAAAAATGCAGATATCGGCTGCCTGGCCAACTGCGATTTGCCCGGCTGGCACACCTGCCACTTTGGCGGCATGCTGGCTGATCTTGGACAGGGCCAGCGTCAGGCTGACTTCACCACGGCTGTCTTCTGCCCATTTCAATGCTAACGATAACAATAATTCCAGGCCGGTAGCACCTGGTGATGCCTCGGCAAAGGGCAGCAGTTTTTCATCATCATCAACTGGCGTATGGTCTGAGCATATCGCATCGATGGTGCCGTCTTTCAATGCTGCAGAAATGGCATCGCGGTCACGCTGGCTGCGTAAAGGCGGGGTCAGGCGGGCGTTGGAATCAAAGAAACCAATGTCGGCATCAGTCAGGTGTACATGATGGGCGCCAACATCGCAGGTCAGCGGCAAGCCTTCTTTCTTGGCCTTGCGTATCAACTCAAGACCAGCTGCTGAAGAGATACGGCACAGATGCACTTTGGCACCAGTGGCACGCATGAGTTCAAACAGAGTATGCAGGGCTATCGTCTCGGCCATGACAGGTACGCCAGACAAACCCAGGCGTGAAGCCAAAGGGCCGCTGTGGGCAACGCCACCCTTGCCTATATAGGCATCTTGTGGGCGCAGCCAGACGGTGAAACCAAAGGTGGCAGCGTAATCCAGAGCCCTTTGCAGGGTATTGGTATTGGCGATGGTTTCTTCAGCCTGAGAGAAACCTATGCAGCCAGCCTGTGTCAGCTCGGCCATCTCTGTCAGGGACTCACCCTTCAAACCGACAGTCAATGCACCCAGCGGATAAACGTGGGCCTTGTTTTGCATGCGCGCTCTTTGCTTGAGCATTTCTACCAGGCCAGACTCATCAAGCACAGGGTCAGTATCTGGTGGGCACACCAGGCTGGTGACGCCACCGCGCATGGCGGCCTGTAATTCAGATTCCAGCGTGGCCTTGTATTCAAAACCAGGCTCACGCAGGCGGGCACTCAGATCGACCAGACCAGGGGCAACGATCAGGCCTGTTGCATCCACAGTTTTATTGGCAACGAAGTCGGCAGGTGCCTGGCCTATAGCGACGATCTTGCCAGCAGCGATAAACACGTCCTGTACTGCATCGGTAGCACTTGCCGGATCAATCACACGGCCATTTTTGATATGTATCTTCATATTCTCCTCATACCCCGCCGCTGTTGCCTGCAACGATGCTCATGACAGCCATGCGCACGGCGATACCAAAAGTCACTTGCGGCAGTATCACTGCCTGCGGGCCATCGGCCACGGCAGAATCAATTTCCACACCACGGTTCATGGGGCCGGGATGCATGACGATGGCATCTGGTTTTGCCAGTGCCAGACGTTCTGGAGTCAGGCCATAGCTCTTGAAATATTCTTGTGCTGAAGGCAGCAAGGCACCGCTCATGCGTTCATTTTGCAGGCGCAACATGATGATGACATCGACACCTTTGAGGCCTTCATCCATGTTATTGAATACCCGCACCCCCATCTGATCCAGGCCACCGGGCAACAAGGTACGTGGACCTATCACACGCACTTCTGGCACGCCCAGGGTTGTCAGGGCATGAATGTCGGAACGCGCAACGCGGCTGTGCAAGACGTCGCCGACAATCGCCACTGTCAGGTTAGTGAAGTCTTTTTTGTAGTGGCGTATGGTGTACATGTCCAGCAAACCCTGGGTGGGGTGGGCGTGGCGACCATCACCGGCATTCACCACGTGTACATGGTGTTGTTTGGTGTCGTTCAGATGCTTG
Source organism: Undibacterium sp. FW305-107 (assembly GCF_058788535.1). NCBI lineage: Bacteria > Pseudomonadati > Pseudomonadota > Betaproteobacteria > Burkholderiales > Oxalobacteraceae > Undibacterium > Undibacterium sp. FW305-107. The sequence goes on along the minus strand of NZ_JBYTAV010000003.1, from coordinate 361,411 downwards.
GCGATCAGGAAAGGTGCACCTGAAGTGGCATGACGCACGACAAACATGTCGGCGTGCATGGCTGCCAGATTATCAATGGTGTCGAGCAGGGATTCACCCTTGCTGGTACTGGAAGCGGCGATATTGAGATTGATGACATCTGCCGACAAACGCTTGGAAGCAATCTCAAACGTAGTACGCGTGCGGGTAGAGTTTTCAAAGAACAGATTGAAGACGCTTTTACCCCGCATCAGCGGCACTTTTTTGACTTCCCTGTCGCTGACGCTGACGAAGGAAGATGCGGTATCGAGAATATGATTGACGATGGTTTTCGGCAAGCCGTCTATCGTCAGCAAATGCTGGAGTTCGCCGTGTTTATTGAGCTGGGGATTATGCATGGTCGACAGAGATGCTGAAAGTGCCGTCATCTGCACGTTGCAGATTGACAGAGACGGCGGGTTCAAATGAGGCAGTATGGGCTACAAAATCAGCAGCCACCGGCAATTCGCGACCACCACGGTCTACCAGGGTGGCCAGCATGATGCGGGCCGGGCGGCCATAATCAAATAATTCATTGATGGCGGCGCGGGTGGTGCGGCCCGTGTACAACACGTCATCTACCAGGATGATTTGCGCGCCATCGACATCGAAAGGAATTTGCGTAGGTTTGACTTCGGCATGCAGGCCCTTGGCGGCATAGTCGTCGCGGTAAAAGGACACATCGATGAGGCCCGCTTTATTCGGCAAGCCCAGGTCTTGCACCAGCCGCTCGGCTATCCAGGCGCCGCCTGAGTAAATGCCAACGATGGCCAGTTTATCTTGTGCCAGCGCATGTGGTCTGATTTGCTCCAGTAACTGCTGATACAAGACTTCTGCATCAAGCGGGGCAGCATTGGTGGTCGTGGTAGTCATGGCGTTTCGTCAAAATATTGTTGCAGAATAAGGGCAGCCGCATCGTCGTCGATGAACTCGCCACGCGAGCTTGAGAGTACGGCAGAAGAATAGCGTTCATCGACCAGTACGGCGGGTATGTTGAAACGGCCATTAAGCTGGTTGGCAAAGCGCTTGCAGCGCTGTGTCATTTCATTATCGGCACCATCGGGGTGCATGGGCAAACCCACTACACACAGCACGGGCTGCCATTTTTCTATGAGCTTGGTGATGTCGGCAAATTTGCCGTCATTGGTAGGAGCGTGGATGATGCTGAGCGCTTCAGCCTGACGTAAAAAGGTATTGCCAACGGCAACGCCTATGCGCTTTAAACCAAAATCAAAGGCGAGTACCGTACCTTCGCTTGCAGCCATCAGGCATGCCCCGCTTCGGCTGCCAGCATCAATGGATCGATGCCCAACAATTTGATGGCGGCGGCAAAGCGTTCTTCCAGCGGCAAATCGAACAGGATGCGCGCGTCAGCAGCAACTGTCAGCCAGCCATTGGCCAGTATCTCCTGCTCCAGCTGGCCAGCACCCCAGCCAGCATAACCAACACTGATCAGGACTTGCTCAGGCCCGTCACCGGCGGCCACGGCTTCCAGCACATCGCGTGAGGTGGTGAAGGCGATCTCGTCAGTCACTTTTAATGAAGATGAATATTCACCAACAGGGGTATGCAGGACAAAGCCACGGTCATCCTGCACCGGCCCGCCAAATATGACGGGGCGTTTGCCTATGGGATGAGAATCAGGAATGATTTCCAGTTTCAAGTCTATGCGGTCAAACAGGCCAGCCACTGTCAGCTCTATGGGGCGGTTGATGACCATGCCCATGGCACCGCGCGGGCTGTGCTCGCATAGATAAATCACCGTGCCGCCAAAGACGGGATCCATCATGGATGGCATTGCAATCAGGAAATGATTGGTTAAATTCAATTCCAAATTGTTATCGTCTTCGCTTTTCACCTGGAATTTATGTCTGGAAGTCATGGGGGCCGACTGTGTTGCATCGTCGTGCAGATTGGTATGTAGTGATTTTGTTTGCTTCGCCATGGTCACATTTTAGCATTTTTAGCGTGTATTTTCGATGTGTGCTAAGGTGCCACACTGCGTTTTGACCACACTATCAGACAGATCATGCAAGAAAATAAAGCCCATTTCCCTCGCGCGCTGGTCTGGTTCCGCCGCGACCTGCGAAATTTTGATCATGCAGCCCTGTACCATGCCCTGCGGCAAAGTGACGAGGTCTACTGCGCTTTTATCTTCGATAAGACAATATTAGACAATTTGCCAGAAAATGACAGGCGGCTGGCCTTTATTCATGAAAGTATTGTTGAACTGGATCAAGAACTACAGCAAATGGGTGGTGGCTTGCTGGTGCGTTATGCCCATGCAGAAACAGCCATACTGCAACTGGCGGCCGAGCTTGGTGTGGATGCCGTGTTCACCAATCATGATTACGAACCACAGGCAGGGATCCGTGATGAGTCTGTCAGGCAAGAATTATCAAAACGAAATTGTGCATTTCTGAGCTTTAAAGACCAGGTCATTTTTGAAAAGGCTGAAGTCTTGTCGCTGGCGAACGCGCCCTTCTCTGTTTTTACACCCTACAAAAATGCCTGGCTGAAAAAATTCCATGCAGAAGGCAGCGACTTTTATTCGCGCTCTTACCCCATAGAAAAATATGCGCACAAGCTGAGCACCATGTCAGCACAAACCATACCGACGCTGGCCGAAATGGGTTTTGCCTTGGCCGCTGAGCGCCGCATGCCAGTCGCCGCCGGCATGTCGGGCGCACGCAGTTTGCTGGAAGACTTTGTCGGCCGCATGAAACTGTATGACCAGTCGCGCGATTTCCCGGCGATCAAGGGACCATCCTATTTGTCAGTCCACCTGCGCTTTGGCACGATATCGATACGGCAACTGGTGCAGGAAGCCGTGCAGCAAACGCGCATATCTGCCAATCGCGGAGCAGAAATCTGGTTGTCTGAACTGGTCTGGCGCGACTTTTATTTCATGATTTTGCATCACCACCCGCACGTGGCAAGCCGCTCGTTCAAGCCAGACTACGATGCCATACTATGGGAAACCGGCCCGCAAGCTGACGCCAACTTCGCCGCCTGGTGCGAAGGCCGCACCGGCTACCCCCTGGTCGATGCCGCCATGCTGCAACTGAACCAGACCGGTTACATGCACAACCGCCTGCGCATGGTCACCGCCTGCTTCCTCATCAAAGACCTAGGCATAGACTGGCGCCGCGGCGAAGCGTATTTCGCCGAACACCTGAACGACTTCGACCTCTCCGCCAACAACGGCGGCTGGCAATGGGCATCCTCATCCGGCTGCGACGCCCAGCCCTACTTCCGCATATTCAATCCCATCGCCCAGTCAGAAAAATTTGATGCTGATGGCAAGTTCATCAAACGCTACCTGCCGCAATTATCAAAACTGGATAAGCGCAGCATCCATGCACCATGGAAAACTGCACCGCTATTGCTGGAACAGGCTGGGATTAAGATAGGCAGGGATTATCCGTTCCCACTCGTCGAACATGACGTGTCGCGCAAGCAAACATTGACGCGGTATGCGGTGGTGAAGAAAGGGACTGCTCATAATGAGGATGAGTGACGCTTAAAAGTTTGAAGAACCAGTGCTGATAGCAATGTGTTGATGTGGTTTTGACGTTGCTTTTGACGTTGCTTTTGACGTTGCTTTTGACGTTGCCGTTGGTTTTGACTTTGCCGTTGCAGTTGTATCTGCTTTTGATTTTTTCAGTTCCCATGTGTAGACGCCGTTTGTGCGGTACAGAAAATGGGAAAAGAAAGGCCGATGTTTGAGCCGCAGGCGAGTTTTCGGACTTTCCCATTTTTTGTACTGCACAAATGGGAACCCCGCAGGGGCGGTTACGCCTGGGTCGCCTTTTTGGCTTACCTTTTTGGCTTACCTTTTTGGCTAAGCAAAAAGGTAAGTAGCCGCCGGTCTACCACCGGCCTGCAATCGTAATCAACGAATGCAGGTATTCAAAAATGTGCGCCAGTAAATCAATGTACGGCCTGCTATGGACGCCGCTGGATTCCTGCCTACGCAGGAATGACGACATTTAGTTTACGGTGATTCAGCCGATGTGTATTAGCGGTCACATAAAGCTAAAAGCAAAACAAAAAAGCAGAGATCACTCTCTGCTTTTTGAGCAACTTAAATCTACAGCAGGCTTACACAATCACCGCTGCATCTTTACCCAGGAACCCCATAATCGCCCCCAACAAATCATCCTCACGATAAGGCTTACCAAAGTACTCATTCACGCCGAGTTCTTTCGCATAGTTCCTATGCTTATCCGCAGTACGCGAAGTAATCATGATGATAGGGATATGGCTGGTACGTGAATCGCTGCGTACATTACGGGTCAGATCGAAGCCATCCATGCGTGGCATTTCGATATCGACCAGCATCACGTCTGGTGTGACGGACTGCAACTGCTCCAGCGCATCAATACCGTCTTTTGCCAGGATAACCTGATAACCTTCACGTGTCAGTAAACGCTGGGTCACGCGGCGTACGGTCAGAGAGTCATCGACTACCATGACTGTATGCTGGGTACGCAAGCCCTGTACTGGCTGGGCTTTGGTTTCAGCCACTTCCGTTGCTGCATGCAGGTTGGCAACCGCGCCCATTTCAGGGGTGGCTTCTGTACCCAGTTGCTGCAGACGTGCATGTTCATGTTCCATGCGTTGTGCCAGCGGTACCGGGTTCAGGATCAGAACGATTTCACCGGAACCGAGTACGGTCGCGCCGGCGATACCTGTCATACGTGCCAGTTGCGGGCCGATGTTTTTAACAACCACCTCGCGGTTACCCAGAACGTCATCGACGTGAATCGCAACACGCTCGCCGCCGCTCTTCATGATCAGCAACGGGCTGTATTGTTGTGTCATCGGCGTGGCATCGTCCTGGCCCAGCATGGAGGACAGGTAGTACAAGGTCACACGCTGACCTTGCCACATGACTGCGCCTTCGTTGTAGGCATTGGCCAGGGCATTTGATTTCAGTTGCTGTACTTGCTCGACCAGAACGGAAGGTACGGCAAATGTACGGCCACCAGAACTCAGCAACACGACCTGCGTCACTGCCAGCGTCAAAGGCAGGCGAATAGTAAATTCAGCGCCCTTGCCTTCATTGCTGATGACTTCAACACGACCACCCAGCGATGCAGCTTCAGAACGGACCACGTCCATACCTACACCACGACCGGCGAGTTCGGTAATTTCAGTCGCTGTCGAGAAACCAGGTTCGAAAATCATATTGGCTGTTTCCAGCTCATTAGGATGATCTTCATTAGAAATCAAGCCGACAGAGAGCGCTTTTTCGCGAATGCGGGTCAGGTTCAAGCCCTGTCCGTCATCGCTGAAGCGGATCACAACTTCATTACCTTCCTGACGGATTTCGATCAGCAATTCACCGGTTTCTTCTTTGCCGTGATTGCGCCTGTTTTCACGGCTTTCAATACCGTGGACAATTGCATTACGCAGCAAATGCTCGAAAGGCCCTGCCATTTTTTCAAGAACGCCCCTATCCATCTCTACCGTTGCACCGCGAATATCCAGATTCACGCGCTTGTCGACTTCTTTGGAAGTCTGGCGGGTCACGCGATACAGACGCTCGGAAATACTGGCGAAAGGAATCATACGTACGCGCATCAAATCCTGTTGCAAGTCACGTGTCAAACGCGCTTGTACCAGCAAGTCATTGGATGCACCGTCAATAGTACGGGTCAAGTTGGTTTGTACGGTAGCAACGTCGCTGACGCTTTCGGCCATCATGCGCGTCAGTTCTTGCAAGCGGGTGAAGCGGTCAAATTCAAGTGGATCAAATTCACGGTCGCCAGAATGCGCCATACGTGAGGTGATCTGGGTCTCGGCCTGAATCTCTACTTCACGCAACTGATCGCGCAGACGGTTGACGTTCTCTGTCAACTCACTGAGGGATGAGCGCAAGGTGCTGACTTCATTTTCCAGACGTGAACGCGAGATGGAAACTTCACCGGCCTGGTTAACCAGACGGTCAAGAATGTCGGCACGCACACGCACCAGGGTGGCTGGCGTATTGGCTGCTACTGCAACTGGTGCAGCAACTTCCCTGGCCGGTATGGCGCGGGTCATGAGCGGCACAACAGGTGTCAGGTTCACCAATTCATTGATGACCACTGGCGCATCTGTATTGGTAGCCGCCATTTGTTCCTGGAACTGATCCAGTTCTTGGGCGGCAGTCAGCGGTGCATCAGCTTGTGCCGGGGTTGCATGTGCTTCAGGATGCAGCAAGCGGTCAAACATGTGCATACTGTGATCGTGACGTGCCAGCAAATCATCCAGCAGTGATACGCGGACCGCGCTACCGCCATGCATCAGAGTTTCGATGCGTGATTCCATATCATGAATGTGCTGACCCAGCGCCATGGCACCAGCCATACGTGCACTACCCTTGATGGTGTGCATGATACGGGCAATGGATTGCGGTGCTGCCATGTCGTCTGGCTTTTCCTGCCAGGTACGCAACAACTGACCGACCATAGGCAGCAAGTCATTACCTTCTTCTATGAAGACAGGTAACAAGTCCATATCCAGATCATCGCGGATCTGCACAGTACCATCACTGGTCTGAGCTGCATATTCAACAACCGCAGGCTGGGCCACCGGAGTAGCGGCGGCCGGCGCTGCTACTTCAACTATTTCTGGTTCAGCAGTTGGTTCAGCCTCAACGACAGGTGCAAGCTCGGCATGTGCTTCCACTGGATGAATATCATCCATGGCATCCAGCATGATAGAGCCGATGCGGTCAGTAATGGTTTCTGCAGGAGCTTCTGGTTCTGGCAAAGCTTCGGCAACAACGATTTTTGCTTCCTGCGGCAAATCGGCAATCAATTCTTCAGGCAATGCGTCTTCGAGAACAGGCAAAGCCTCCAGCACGTCTGCATCATCCAGATTGATTTCTGCTTCAGACAAAGTTTCTGTGACTACTGGGATATCAGCAGTTACTTCAGCAGCGGTTACTTCAGCAGCTATTACCTCGTCAGCTATTACTTCGGCAGTTTTTACTTCTTCCGCTGGCGAGGCTGCCAATTCGTGCGCATCAACAGCTTCGGCCAGTTCACTGACTTCAAGTGCAGGCAAACTTTCCAGCGTATCTGCAGTCAAGGCTTCTGCTGCGATCAGATCGACAGGTTGCAGCTCTTCTGACAAAGTGACAGGATCAAGTTTTTCATTTGTGGAAGTGATGAATTCTTCATCTGCACCAGCGTTGGAACGCTCGATGACGACTTGCAACAAATGCTCAAGCTGACGAATTTCTTCAGGTGCGGATGCGGCCATTTCTGACAAGGCAAATTTTTGCAGCATGCGTTTGGCAGAATCCAGAGAACGATCCAGTACATCGTATTCTGATTCCAGCAGTACGACAGGATGACGTTCCAGTCTCTGCAAGACAAATTCCAGGCTATGCGCCAGTTCCTGCAAAGGCTTGAGGCCTACAGTTGCAGAACTACCGGCCAGAGAATGGCTGGCATGGATGGCATGCGTAGAAACGTGGCGATGTGGCTCATGTCTCCATTCAGCGAAATCCTGTACCAGGAAACGGACGATTTCATCAGTTTCTGCCATGTAAATGGAATACAGCGGCAAGCTGATTTCTATATCGCCGATGCGCTTGATGTTGTCGTCCACACTAGGTGCAGGCGCTGACAAGTCAGGGAAATCGATGATTTTTGCAGTCGCAATTTCTGCAGCTTCTGGTACTTCCTGTGTTTTTTCGGCTTCTTCGCTGGCAGCAATCTCAACTGGCAAGGCTGCTTGAGTCAACTCATCCGCCATAGCGAGATCAGATACCAGGCTATCAAGGCTTGCGTCCACAGACTCTGCTTCTGCTACAGGCAGTTTTGTCTCTGCCAGCGCCGTCAATTCTATGGCTTCTGGCAATTCCAGCGTCGGGATATCTGCGACTGTTTCAGTCAGAACTTCCAGCGGAGTTTCTTCTGTTAAGGCTGAAGAGACGAGAATTTCTTCTTGTACAGCTTCTAGCGGCAAATCAGCCACCAGTTCTTCAGCTTCCGGAACTGGCATATCTTCTGCCGCAACAGCCACTTCCAGCGCACGATCAAGCGGCAAGCTGGTTTCTGGCAAAACTGATTCTTCGGCCAGGGAAGGAGCATCCAGTGTCAGCTCAGGCAAGCTGGCGAATACAGGTGCAACTGCAATCACTTCCGCAGCAGGCTCAGGTACTTCGACAGGTTCACTTGCTGCCGGTACTTCTGCTACGGCAGGTGCTTCGACATTCACCATCTCTACTGGTGTAAACTCAAATGCGTCGAATTCGGAAGAAGCATCTGCAGTCACCGGAGCAAGCGCTTCCGCAGTTGTATCTTCAACGACAGGAGTAGCGACGGCCTCAATTTCAAGAGTTTCTGGCAAGGCCGCTGCTTCAACCTCTTCAAGCACCGGAGCAGCGAGGACAGGTTCAACTACCGGGGCGGTAACTACTTCAGGAATGTCCTGATAATCTTCGCCGGCTTTGACACGTTCAGCAGCAGCGATAATGGCTTTGCCAGTGCGTGAAGAAACGCCGTTCTGCTTCAATTCACCGACCCACTCTACCATTTCACGCGCAGTGCGTTCCAGCAGGGCATACAGGTTTTCATCACCACTGCGTGAATCAGACAGCCACAGGTTCATGACCTGCTCTATACTCCAGGCGGCTTCACCAAATACCATCAGGCCAACCATACGGCCACTGCCTTTGAGGGTATGGAAGGAACGGCGCAAACTGGTCAGGTATTCCTGGTTATTGGTATCTTTTCTGGACAGCGGCAAGGTGGTCTGGACATACTCCAGCACCTCATCAGCTTCCATGAGGAAAATTTCCAGCAATTCAGCGTCAATGGCATCATCGCCATCAGGAATATCCTGGGCTGGTGCAGATGCGGCGACTGTTTCGGCTGGTGGTGTCGTGACGATTTCCTGCAAGGCACCCGAGCCACTTGCTGCATCAGTTTGTGCCAGCAGGGCGATGGCAGATTTGGCACGTTCCGACGCAGCAGTATCGTCCAGCAAAATAGCGACTGAACGCTCTGATTCCAGCGAGCTTTTCAGTTGTGCTTGCAAGCCTGCGTCTTCCGGGGTTTCAGCAAGCGATGCAGCCAGACGGGCAGACTCTTGCTGTTGCTGAGCCAGTTCCTGCTCGGCGGTCTGCAATACGGCGACCTTGGGTTCCTGACCATGTGCTTCATCACCAGGCAAATGTATGTCTGCGCTAGGCAACAATTCTTTGCTTGCCTGGGCTTCCAGCAAATTGGAACGGAACAAGCCTGCTTCTTTGTCGAAGCTGAATTTCTTTTTCGCGGTATCTGGCTGAGATTGCAGAGTCTCGATGAAGAACGACAGCGCACCTATGTTTTGCGCCACGTTTTCATGAGAGGCAGCTTGCGCAACCGGGTCAACTGCATCTTCTTCTTTGAAGCCGCTGATCATCTGACGGGTATGCTCTACTGCAGCCATCGCATCGTCCTGATCCAGCATGGCCAGGGCACCACCGATCTGATGCAGATTGCCATCGATAGGTTTCAGGGTTTCTTTGTCAGCAGGATTGCGGAAATACTCATCCAGCACTTTTTCTATATGGCGCAGGCTGGATTGCATTTCAGCAACCAGTACACCCATGGTCTGACGCTGCTGTGCTTCACGGGAAATCTCACCCATCCAACTGGCCTGGGTTTGTGGTGTTTCACCTGACACGACAGATAACAGACGGGTGGTAATTTCTTCAGCACGCTCGGCAAAATGCGCGGGCAGGCGCGTTATGTGATCAAGTGCATGCTCAACAAACAGCAAGCTGGTTGCCAGTTCTATACCCAGTTTGCTGCCATCGGGCGAATGCGCGACACTGCGGGCAATACCGTTCAATTCGCGCAGGAGTTTTGCCAGTGCGGGAGCATTCAGACCTGCGCCGGTATCGGCCAGGTCGGTCATTTTTTGTGAGAATTTTTCTGCCAGGCCAGTTTCGCCATTGGCTATCCTGCCCCACAGATTTTTGACAGCCGACAATTGTTCTTTTGCCGTTGTCAGTGCACCTGCAGTGATCTGACCATAATTTTTTTTGTCGTAATCAAGCGGCACCGTATCGTCCAGCTGGTAAGCCTTGCGTACCCTGGTGACAAAAGGGGAAGGATTTTCAACTTGAGCCAGGAAAAACAGGGCATCGCGCAACAGACGTTCCGGGATGGTACTGACACCTTCTACCAGACGACGGATTTGCAGATTGATGCGGCCAAATATCTGTTTGACATATTGCTGGTTGTCGATGGAACCATGACCTACGGCTTCAACAAAAGCACGCATGACGACCCAGAAAGCCTTGGCTTGTGAGTTGGTCTGGCCATTTTCGATTTCCGCAATCATGTCATGCATGGATTGCGTGGCGGCGCGTTGTTGTTCTTTGTCCTTGCTAGTCAATACCGTCAGCAATAGCTTTTCGAAGCGCTGGCGCAAGCCGGTATAACTGATTGCCACAGCCTTGCTGCTGACGGCCAGTTCAGGTATTTGCTCTTTGGCGGACAGGGACGGGAAAAACAAGTCGGCCGGATGTATTCTCTCGGCACCCTTGAGTTCCAGCAGGGCTCGGTAATACGGAAACAGGCGTACCGGCTGGTGCAGCGAACCAGACAGCAAGTCTTCCAGATAGCGCAAGACCGCATGGAAGGCATCGACGATGACTTCGACATTCGCTTGTGTCATTTCAAGCTGCCCACTTTGCAGGCGCTCGAGCAATTCTTCTATGGTTTCTGTAACGATGGATACACCATCGATATCAACGATCTGCAAGGCACCATGGGCCTGATGCAGATAGCTTTTTGCATGCAATAAAGTGGTGGGACGGGTTTCAGTGTCCTGGCCAAGTGCGTCCGTCAGCATCTTGCCAGCGTTCGTGATTGCTTCCCGCACTTCTCCCATCACCCAGGATAGCGGCCCGATGTCGAACTGTTCCTGTGGGAGATCTGGCGATTTTGATAAATCGGATGTCATGCGTACTCCGCAAACTCAAGGGCAATGGACCGCAGTCCATTGCCGTGCAAATATGATAGGGTTGCAGCTAGTGGTCTGTAACAGTGAAAGCGCAAGTGAAAGACATGTGCCCGGCAAATCAGGGCTAGGAGCAAAACACAGCGATAGCGGGGCTATCGCGAGTATTTGCAACGCAGCCCTGGTCGGCGCGCACATGGCAGGCACTTCGCTTTTCACTGTTACAGTCCACTCTCACAACCGGGGCGTGAAAATCAGGCGGCAACCCGGAACCGTGACACAGAGTTCTTGAGTTCTTCCGCAAGCATGGACAATTCTTTAATGGAAACCGCAGTTTGCTGCGTACCATGCTGCGTTTGCTCGGTGATGGTCAAAATGTGCTGAATATTTTGCGCAACGCCGTTGGCTGAGGTAGCTTGTTGTTCCGTCGCCAGCGAGATACCTTGAATCAGTTCCGCCAGACGGTTGGAAACGCTACGGATTTCAGACAGCGCCGTACCGGCCGCATCTGACAGTTTTGCTCCCTCGACCACACCCTGCGTGGATTTTTCCATCGCGGCAACCGCGTCATGGGTATCTGTTTGAATCGTACGAACCAGCGCACCAATCTGCTTGGTCGCTTCAGCTGAACGTTCCGCCAGACGCTGAACCTCTTCCGCAACCACCGAGAAGCCTCGACCTGCTTCACCCGCAGATGCCGCCTGAATCGCCGCATTCAGCGCCAGAACGTTGGTTTGTTCGGTAATGTCGGAAATCAGTTCCGTGATCTCACCAATCTCTTGTGAAGACTCACCCAGACGTTTAATACGTTTGGAAGTTTCCTGGATTTGCTCGCGAATCTCGTTCATACCCTTGATGGCGTTTTCCACCGCATGGGCACCTTGCTCCGCCGCAGCAACCGACTGACGCGCAACCAGTGCTGATTCATTCGCAGAGCGGGATACGTCAGTAATTTCAGCCGCCATCGTCAGAACCACCTGACCAGCATCAGAAATCTCGCGTGACTGTTGTTCAGACGCAGTCAACAAATCGCTGGAAATATTCTGCGCTTGTGTAGATGCTGAAGTAACCTGTTCTGCAGTTGCGGTAACACGACCTACCAGGCCGCGCAACTCTTCCACCGTGTAGTTAACCGAGTCGGCAATCGCGCCCGTGATATCTTCAGAAACCGTCGCCTGCACCGTCAAGTCACCATCCGCAACCTCTTGCAATTCATTCATCAGTCGCAAAATCGCGGCCTGATTCTGATCGTTCGCAGCTTTCGCTTCTTCTTCCTGTTTCTGCGCTTGCATCATTTGTGCCGCAGCTTCAAGACGACGATCATTCGCTTCTTTAGCGCGGTTACGGCTTTCCTGCAACTGAACGAAACCGATACCTACCGCAGCCAGCAGAGCGAAGAAGGCAGAACCCAACATGGCCCAGAAATAGATACTGGTACCATCTTGTTCAGCCGTATAGGTTTTCTGCAATTTGGACAGTTTGTTTTTGAGATCTTCGTTCTCGTTAAACACCAGCTGTTCGGATTGTTTTGCAGCAATAAAGTTTTGCAGATTGCCCAGAATGCTGGAAACCCATACCTGATATTCAGAGAAGGTTTTTTGCAGCTCAGTGAGTTTGTCGCGAGTATCTGCATCCTTGGTGGCTGTCAGGCGCAATACGTCACTACCTTTCAGGAAACCATCGACCAGATCACGGAAAGTATTTGTGTCCTTACCCAGCAAGAATGCCGTTTCAGGATTAACACCCTCGGAAGTCAGGAATTCATTCGCACTACGACCCAGACGCTGGGTCAACATGACCAGCTGACCGGCAGCATTAATTTCACGCGCTGAACCGCCGCCCTGTACTTTCAGGGTAGAGATTTGTTCCGTCAATTCCAGCAGGATTGGGGACAGGGCATTCATTTTTTGCAGAGTCTGACCGAAACCCGTCAATTCTTTCTGACGGTTCAAGATCGTTTCCGCAGCCTTATTGGAGTTATTCCAGGCTTTTTGCGCCTCTTTGACGACTGGCTCAAGAGTAGAGTCAGCACGTTTGACGACACGCCCCTGGTAAGGACCACCACTCAGCAGAACACTCAAATCGGCATTCAATTCGCTACGGCTGTCCTTGAGCTGTTTAAACGCTTCAACGTTACCCTGAATCGCATTTGGTGCCGCTTTACCGATACGCTGCGAGTGCATCAGCGCCTCACCGGCGATCTGTGCCTGCGTCGATATCAGTGTCGATTGTTCAGAGTTCAGGTACACGGAGACACCACCCAGCAACAGGAAGAATGCCATGGTACCGAGCAAGAAGTTGGTCTGACGACGAACTGACATACCGCCAATGATGGGCAGGCGCATGCCGCTGCCCTTTTCCAGCGCGTCACCGATAAAGGTGGCGTCGCCATACGACTCAACTTTTGAAGCAGCAGTTTCTGCCACAACAGGAGTAGCGGCAGCCGCTTCCTGCTCCGGTGTCAGCATTTTTACATTGCTTGCTTCTTCAATTTCAATCGAATCAGCATTCCCGAACGACCTTGCCGAACCTTCTGCTCCGTCAATTTCCGGATTTTCTTTATCTTTGGACAAGAACGGTAGATTAAATGCCATTACTAAGTCTCCTAAACGATTGAAAAGCTGTCAGTACTGCTAGAGTGCACGTACTGACTTAAATACCTATTTGCAAAAAATCCTGGTCCTGTACCAAAGTGGCCAGACTAAGCTCAAACCAGATGTTGCCATCCTTATCCCTGTACTTTTTCCTCAACCAGGCCTTGCTCTCAAACTGATTGTCTTCAAAAGGGATTTCTTCCATCTCTGAAACTGTACGCAAACCCAGAACCTGGGATACCAGCAAACCGCTGTTAAATGCCATGCCGGGAGCAAAAGCAACGATCCGGCATTGTGTATCAAGCTTGGTATTATCCATACCCTGGAAGCGCGGCAAATCGACGACACCAGTTAAATTACCGCGGATATTGGAGAGCCCGATGTACCAATCGCGCGTCAAAGGCACCCTGGTCAGGGTACCTGCACTGACGATTTCTCCGGATTCTCGCAAATCCAGGAGATAACGTCCCTGTCCTATCATAATGCCCAACTGGCTAAGTTTCGTATAGCCACCGCGCTGGGCAGCTTGCATGCGTTCAACCAGCTGCGCCTGAAATTCACGCAAACGGGTACGACGCACGCCCTTTTCAGGTTTGACAACGTCCAGATTTGCTGCAGCAGTTTCACGCACAGTCTGATTCATGAGGCAATCCGAAGATATCTTATTGTTGATACAAGAATTAATACTTGTCTATACGGATTAACCGAGGGCAGAAATCTTCGCCAGCAGTTCTGCCGGATCAATAGGCTTCACCAGGTAATCACGGGCACCCTGACGCAAACCCCAGATACGGTCAGTTTCCTGATTTTTGCTGGTGCAGATGATCACGGGAACGTCTTGCGTATCAGGATCTTTGGCGATCGCGCGGGTAATCTGGAAACCATTTTGCCCAGGCATGACCACGTCCATCAAGATCAACTGTGGTTTATCAGCCTTGATTTTGCTCAGGGCTTCTTCACCGTTTTCAGCTGTTGATACTGAAAAACCATTTTTCACCAATACGTCGGTCAGGAAATAGCGTTCTGTTGGAGAATCGTCTACTACCAGAATTTTTTGAATGGCCATCTTGTTTTACCTCACATTAACTAACTTAACTATATAAATCTAGGTCGCCGAAGTGTAATTTCTTACTGTTTTCAGCAGACTATCCTTTGTAAAAGGCTTGGTCAGATACTCATCAGAGCCGACCATCGCACCGCGGGCACGGTCAAATAAACCGTCCTTAGAAGACAACATGATTACCGGTGTGTCCCGGAATTTCGCACTTTTTTTAATCAAAGCGCAAGTTTGATATCCATCCAGCCTTGGCATGAGGATATCGCAAAAAATCAGGTCTGGATGAGAATCGTTAATCTTGGCGAGTGCGTCAAAGCCATCTTCAGCCAACACTATTTTGTATCCGGCTTGCCCAAGAAAAATCTCGGCCGAACGGCGTATGGTGCTGCTATCGTCAATCACCATGATTTTCAAGTTCTCGTTGCCTGTCAACGTTGACATAAAATCATCTCTTCCCGGCAGTATTAAGGTTACATATCACTGTAACAAAAAATCGCACATTTGCGCTTTTTTTCCTTGAATAAACATATTAAGCAACATCAAAATCGACAAATCGATCAGATTGCCACCATTTCGAAGTCTTCTTTCCGTGCGCCGCATTCGGGACAGGTCCAGTTCATGGGAACATCTTCCCATTTGGTACCGGCCGGAATCCCGTCTTCAGGTGAACCTTGCTCTTCATCATATACCCAACCGCAAATCAAGCACATCCACGCCTTGAAAACTACCTTTTCCGTTACCGTATCAGTCACGACTAAAACCCTTCAATCAAGTAAAATATTGAAACTGCTGCAAATATTCTATTTGCAATGTGTTACTAATGGCATTTGCGCGAGTAATTTAAGTCCTCACGAAGTCAGCTATATTAATCTACCCAACGTGCAAAACCAAATTTCTCCACTAATACTTAGCTTTGGCGCATCAGATCCTGTTGCTGCCACTGGCATCCATGCTGATCTGGCATCGTTTGCGGCCATGGGCTGTTATGGCTTACCCGTTATCACCGCCATTTTAACTGGTGATACGTCGCAAATCGATGATTTACATCCACTTGATGGAGATTTAGTCGACGAACAGGCCCGCACCGTGCTGGAAGACATGCCCGTGCTGGCCTTTAAAGTAGGCCAGGCAGGCAGTGTCGAAAATGTCACCGTCATCGCCGAGATCGTTTCAGACTATCCAGAACTGCCGTTGGTACTCGACCCCTTCAATGCTGCCCTGACAGAACAAGGCCCTGAAGCCGAAGACCTGGTACTGGCGATCCGTGAATTGCTGATACCCCAGGCCAGCCTGCTCATGATCTCGGCAGTAGAACTGTCGCGCCTGGCAGAAACCTGGAAGGAGAGCGCTGAGGCTGAACCTGAAACCGAAGATCTGGCCGCCGATACCATGACGCTGATCGAATCCGGCTGCGAGTATATATTAGTCACGGGCACTTCGGGTGAAACTGGTGAAGTGGTTAACACTTTATATAATGAATCCGGTGTAGTCAGGCGCGATACCTGGCAACGCCTGCCAGGCTCGCATGCGGGCGCAGGCTCTACCTTGTCCGCGGCAATTGCTGCACTGCTGGCGAATGGGCTGGAAATCCCGGAAGCTGTATTGGAAGCCCAGGAGTTTACCCACGCTGCCTTAAGCCATGCGCAAAGGCTGGGCATGGGCAGGCTGATACCAGACCGTTATTTCTGGGCCAGAGAAGCCAGTTAGAACCTGTGCCCCTCTTATATATAAATATAAGTCCTTATTTATAGAGCACCTGATTTTTTACTCTATCTCATTTGCATCATCACTTACTGAAGCTCCATCATGACCGATAAAAACGACATCCTGTTTGCCCGCGCCCAAAAGACCACGCCTGGTGGCGTGAATTCTCCTGTGCGCGCCTTTCGCTCCGTTGGTGGTACGCCGCGTTTCATTACGCGCGCCGCTGGCCCTTATTTTTGGGATGCAGAAGACAAACGCTATATCGATTACATAGGTTCCTGGGGGCCGGCCATCGTTGGCCATGCCCATCCTGAAGTCATCAGTGCAGTGCAGGAAGCAGCCGCCCGCGGCCTGAGCTTTGGCGCACCGACCGAAGGTGAAATCGAGATGGCAGAAGAGATCTGTAAACTCGTGCCCAGCATAGAACAAGTACGCCTGGTGTCCAGCGGCACAGAAGCCACCATGAGCGCCTTGCGCCTGGCGCGTGGCGCCACCAAGCGTGACAAGATCATCAAGTTTGAAGGTTGTTACCACGGCCATGCAGATTCTTTACTGGTCAAGGCTGGCAGTGGCTTGCTGACATTTGGCAACCCGACTTCTGCCGGTGTACCGGAAGACTTCAGTAAACACACCCTGGTGCTTGACTATAATAATTGCGAGCAGTTGGAAGAGGTGTTCAAGTCCATCGGCGACCAGATCGCTTGCGTAATCGTTGAACCGGTGGCTGGCAACATGAACCTGATCCGTGCGACGCAAGAATTCATCAACACCATGCGCAAGCTGTGTACTGCACATGGCAGTGTCCTGATATTTGATGAAGTGATGTGCGGCTTCCGCGTTGGCCTGCATGGTGCTCAGGCGCTATATGGTGTGCAGGCTGACCTGACTTGCCTGGGCAAGGTCATCGGTGGTGGTTTGCCGGTAGCAGCCTTTGGTGGCCGCGCTGACTTGATGGGGCACATGGCACCTTTGGGTGGCGTCTATCAGGCTGGCACTTTGTCAGGCAACCCGGTCGCCGTGGCAGCGGGCATGACCACTCTGAAAATTATCCAGCAGGCAGGCTTTTATGAAAACCTGACAGCACAAACCCGCAAACTGGTAGATGGTCTGAGCGCCGCCGCCAAAGCTGCCAGCATTACATTCTGCGCAGATGCGGTTGGCGGCATGTTTGGCCTGTATTTTGCAAATGAAGTACCAAGTTCTTATGCCGCCATGATGGTCAGCGACAAGGAAAGATTCAACCGTTTCTTCCACCTGATGCTGGACCAGGGCGTCTACCTGGCACCATCGGCATTTGAAGCTGGCTTCGTTTCTGCACAACATGATGATGCCATCATTGCCGATACGATTGCTGCGGCTGAAAAAGCTTTCGCGCAACTCTGATCCTCGGGCCATCAGAAACCATATAAATAAGGGAGCTTGCAAATCAAGCTCCCTTATATATTAGTATGTTCAATTCTTCGATCTGAAATCCACCTGTCCTGGCCGTCCCGGCAAATTCAAATTCGCATGCGGTACAGGCGTCTGGCTGATGATTTTGCCGCGGCGCAGCACATGGGTGCGGGTGGCACGCAAACGTATTGCTTCCACCGGGTCGCTGGCATCGAGTATCACCAGGTCGGCATTGCAACCCACGTCCAGCCCATACCCTTCCAGGCCCAGTATGCGCGCTGGTGCAGCCGTCACTGCCTGGAAGCACTGGCGCATGGCATCTTGCCCCGTCATCTGTGCCACGTGCAGACCCATTTGTGCGACTTCCAGCATGTCACCAGAACCCAGGCTATACCAGGGGTCCATCACGCAGTCATGTCCGAAGGCGACTTCTATGCCAGCGGCCAACATCTCTGGTACGCGGGTCATGCCACGGCGTTTGGGGTATGTATCATGACGTCCTTGCAGGGTAATATTAATCAAAGGATTGGCAATGGCGGCCACGCCAGCTTCACGTATCAATGGCAATAATTTACTGACATAGTAATTGTCCATGGAATGCATGGAGGTCAGGTGAGAACCTGCCACCCTCCCCTGCATACCCAGCCTGTGCGTGTGATACGCCAGGGTTTCTATATGGCGCGACAAAGGGTCATCCGATTCATCACAATGCATGTCGACTCGCAGGCCTTTGTCTGCAGCAAACTCGCACAGCAGGCGTACCGATTCTGCGCCATCAGCCATCGTGCGTTCAAAATGCGGTATGCCGCCGACCACGTCCACACCCATGGCGATGGAACGCTTGAGATTATCCATGGCCGTGGCGCTGCGCAAGATGCCATCTTGCGGGAATGCCACCAGTTGCAAATCCAGATAAGGCGCAACGCGGCGTTTCACCTCCAGCAAGGCTTCCACCGCCAGCAAACGGTCATCACAGATGTCAACATGTGAACGCACTGCCAGCAAACCCCGCCCCACTGCCCAGTCGCAATAACGCATGGCCCGCTCGACCAGCGCTTCCTGTGTCAATATCGGTTTCAGTTCGCCCCATAAGGCTATGCCTTCGAGCAAAGTGCCGGACTGGTTAACCCGCGGCAAACCATAGCTGAGCACTGCATCCATATGGAAGTGGGCATCGACAAATGGCGGTGTCACCAGGTTGCCATTAGCATTGATTTCTTCTGCCGCACTAACAGCCAAAGCGACATCAACAGCGCTGATGCGGCCATCCTTGATGGCGATATCGATACCCTTGCGCCCGTCTGGCAAACTGGCATTGCGAATGACAAGATCGTTCATCAGAAATCCCTCTATATTATTAGTACACAATAGTTATTACAGAAAATATGCGCCACCGGCCTCATCCTGCGTCATAATCTTGGCACAGAAAGGCAGGAATCTTATGGCAACAATGAAGCAAGTCGCAGAGAAAGCCCGGGTTTCAACGACCACGGTTTCTCACGTCATCAATAATACCCGTGTCGTCAGTGAAGATGCGCGTGAGCGTGTGCTGGCCGTGATACAGGAATTGCGCTATATTCCCAGCGCGGTTGCCCGCAGCCTCAAGAACGACCGCACCCACACCCTGGGCATGATGATACCGAATAATTCCAATCCCTATTTTGCAGAAATCATACAAGGGATAGAAGACGCTTCATTCAAGCTGGGCTATAACATTATCCTGTGCAACTCCTACGATGACCCAAAGAAGCAGGCTGCCTATATCCGCGTGCTGATGGAAAAACGTATCGATGGCCTGATCCTGGTGTCGTCCGGTTCAGATGAAGAACTGACGCAATTACTGGCTGACGAAGGCATACCCAAGGTGCTGGTGGATCGCGAAGTATCGGGTGTGGTGGCAGACTTTATTGAAGCTGACCATGAACAGGGTGGTTATGAAGCAACCCGTTATCTGATAGGACTTGGTCACAAGCGTATTGCCTGCGTTGCCGGACCCGATATCCTGCTACCCAGCGGCGACCGCGTCACCGGCTACCGCCGCGCCTTGCTGGAAGCAGGTCTGGAGTTCAACAGCGCATATCTGCTGCATGCTGACTTTACCAGCCAGGGTGGTTTTAACGCTTTCCAGCAATTACTGGCGCTGCCCCAGCGGCCTACGGCGATTTTTGCTAGTAATGATTTGATGGCAATAGGTGGCATCAGGGCAGCCAATGAAGCTGGCATCAAGATACCGGAAGCCTTGTCCGTTATTGGTTACGATGATATTGCTCTGGCTTCTTTCAGCACCCCGCCATTGACGACGATAGCGCAGCCCAAACAGGCCATAGGTAATCTGACGGCGCAAATACTGGTTAACCGCATCGTTGACCCGGAAGCGCCATTAAGGCGGGAAATGTTGAAGTCGCAACTGGTGATACGGCAATCAACTGCTCACATGAGTTCTAAAGAATAAATTTACTTAGTTACTTAGATGAGATGAAGCTAAGCAAAATCGGTAACAATATCAGTATTATCATGGGCGAAAAGTCCAGGCCACCGATTGGGGGAATCAGCTTTCTCACCGGTGAAAGCAAGGGCTCATTTAATGCCCGGACAAACGGTGCCAAAGGCGCACTGGGATTCACCCAGCTAAATAATACCTCCAGCAAAAGCAAGGCCATGATCTCATAAATTATCCACTGCGCCATGATGATCCCAGCCACGATAAAAACCTGTTCAATCATGAATACGGGAAGTTCCAGCCAAACGATAAAGCCTGCCGCAGCCAGGGCAACCAGCAAAGCACCTATCAGTGTAGACCAATCATAACCGGCGAAACCGGGAATGATGCGGCGGATAGGATGCACCAGCCAGTCTGTTAATTTAAAAATTGCCTGCGCCAGTGCTGCAGGAGGCCGTATTCGCTGTGCCTGCATCCAGAAACGCAGTAACAAAAAGCCGGCAAATACACCCGTGACAGCTTTGATAACATAAATTAAATTATTCAGTAACACGACACACCCTTAAAAAAAACCCACTGCATGACGAATCAGACAGTGGGTATTGTGCCTGAATAAAACCAGGCCACCAAGCATATCAAAGATTATGCCGGGCGATTACCAGTTGGGAAAGGCCATGCTGCATTTGGACTTACAACGGTTTTTGCATCAGGTGTCGCTGGTTTTGCTGGAGCGGCCTTTTTTGCGGCTGGCTTAGCCGCGGCTTTTTTTGCGACTGGCTTCGCTGCTGCTGGCTTTGCAGCGGCAGGTTTAGCTGCTGCTTTCGCTGCTGGCTTGGCTGCTGCTTTTTTTGCGACTGGTTTAGCTGCTGCTTTAGCCGCTGGCTTTGCTGCTGCCTTAGTTGCTTTAGCTGCTGGCTTTGCTGCCGCTTTAGCCGCTGGCTTTGCTGCTGCCTTAGTTGCTTTAGCTGCTGGCTTTGCTGCTGCTTTTTTTGCTACTGGCTTAGCTGCCTTAGCTGCTGGTTTAGCTGCTGCTTTTTTTGCTGCTGGCTTAGCTGCTGCTTTAGCTGCTGGCTTTGCTGCGGCTTTTTTCGCTGCTGGCTTAGCTGCCTTAGCTGCTGGTTTAGCTGCTGCTTTTTTTGCTGCTGGCTTAGCTGCTGCTTTCTTAGCGACTGGTTTAGCTGCCTTGGCTGCTTTTGCTGCTGGTTTAGCTGCTGCTTTTGCTGCTGGCTTTGCCGCTGCTTTTTTCGCTACTGGCTTTGCTGCTTTAGCTGCTGGTTTAGCTGCTGCTTTTTTAGCGGCTGGTTTAGCTGCCTTGGCTGCTGGTTTTGCTGCAGCTTTTGCTGCTGGCTTGGCGGCTGCCTTAGTTGCTTTAGCTGCTGGTTTAGCTGCTGCTTTTTTAGCGGCTGGTTTAGCTGCCTTGGCTGCCGGTTTAGCTGCAGCTTTTGCTGCTGGCTTCGCGGCTGCTTTTGCTGCTGGTTTAGCTGCTACTTTTTTAGCTGCGGCTTTTTTTGCAGCAGGCTTCTTCGCTGCTACTGGTTCGTCCGGGGACGGTTGTGGTGCTGTTGCCATTTTGTTTCTCCTTCGATTGATGGAAAAAATCAGATAAAAATTAAATCCGCTCGATCCATTCAAGCGGATTATTCATCGGCACAAACATGATCGCTGTTTGCGCTAATGAATTCTGCACCGGCCGAACTGCTCCATCCCCTCTATTGATGGGGCGCTTCAGCCATCATGGTTCGCTTTAGAACCTGTTTATGATCTTAAGCGCGGGCGTGACCGGGGATCATGCGCTGCTCAAAATGCTCATGTACTGGAGTACATTCCGCTCTTTGCGCTGCGTTTTTGTCACCCTGACCCCGCTGACACTCGCTACAGACCATAAATAGGTTCCATGCCGGCTCCTGGCCTGGCGGCAAACCCAAAAAACGCCTGCATTAGCTACAGACGTCGGTATTCTTTTGTGAAACACAAAGACCAATAGCCACAATACCCAGTGTAGCCAGGTATTGCGGCACTAACAGTTCAAAACAATGTTGTCTATGACTGTCCATTCAGTTTGGTGAGGCCTCTCGCGTTTTACATCTTGTGCAAATCATGAGCAATCCCGGGGGACACTGACAGCTTGCGGCGTTTCCTGATTTAATGATTTCTTGTGACTGCCTTTTCTATCTGGGGTCTTGCAAACCCAAATTCAACATCACATTAAAAACTTCAATCAACCTGCTCGCACTACTTGATCAGAAATCCCTGATCCGGATTTTGGCGTTCGCTGTATTCAGCGCTTATTCCCAGTTGAGGGCTCCGCCAGTTTGATACTCAATCACACGTGTCTCAAAAAAGTTGCGCTCTTTTTTCAGGTCTATCATTTCACTCATCCAAGGGAAAGGATTTTCTTCCTGAGGGAACAGCGCTTCAAGACCGATTTGTTGTGCGCGGCGATTTGCAATGAACCGTAAATAACCTTTGAACATTGGCGCATTCAAACCGAGCACTCCACGCGGCATTGTATCCTCTGCGTAACGATATTCCAACTCCACAGCACGCAAAAACAACGATTTAATTTCATCACGAAATGCCGGCGTCCACAAATGCGGATTTTCCATCTTAATTGTATTGATTAAATCGATCCCGAAATTGCAGTGCATCGATTCATCGCGCAAGATGTATTGATATTGTTCAGCCGCGCCCATCATTTTATTTTGACGGCCAAGCGCCAAAATTTGTGTGAAGCCAACATAGAAAAACAGGCCTTCCATCAGGCAGGCAAATACGATCAGTGACTTGAGCAAAGTCTGGTCTGCCTCGGTTGTGCCGGTCTTGAATTCAGGGTTGGTCAGCACGTCAATAAAAGGAATCAGGAACTGGTCCTTGTCACGGATAGAGTCAACTTCATTGTAGGCATTGAAGATTTCTGCCTCATCCAGACCCAGCGATTCAACGATGTATTGATAAGCGTGAGTATGGATAGCTTCTTCAAACGCCTGGCGCAACAAGTACTGACGGCATTCAGGTGCCGTGATGTGGCGGTAAGTGCCGAGTACGATATTGTTGGCGGCCAGAGAATCAGCGGTCACGAAAAACCCCAGATTACGTTTCACCAGGCGGCGCTCATCTTCCGTCAGACCATTCGGGTCTTTCCAGAGTTCAATATCGCGTTGCATATTGATCTCTTGCGGCATCCAGTGATTGGCGCAACCTGCCAGATATTTATCCCAGGCCCATTTGTATTTGAAAGGGACTAACTGATTGACGTCTGTGGTGCCGTTGATGATGCGCTTGTCGGCAGCATTGACACGCCTTGTCACTTCGCCGCTGACGGCGGCTGCAGGAGTTGGCGCAGCAACTGGTTTGTTGACCAGGGCAGGATTGAGGGCGACTTCCTGTGTTTGCAAACGTGCTTGCAAATCCATGCCGCTGACTGGTGCACCTGATGGGGCACCGGACGGAGCACTCATTGGTCGCGCTGCCGGGGTTGCTGGACTGGTCGGCTGAACTTCATCATCCCAAGATAACATTATTAATTCCTTACTTTTTGTAACAGCTTATTTTTTCGGGGAAGAAGCCAGGCTTCTTCCCGCAACGTTCAGGCCATCAGGTCTTGCGGTCTGGCTTGCGCATTGTCATAAAACTTTATGACAATGATTGAACACTTATTGGCAAGCTTCGCACTCTTCAAAACCGGCATCTCCTGGACGCAACATGCAGGCCGGGCCATCGGTTTCCTGTGCTGCTGCGGTGATGCCAGCAGACGCTGCACCATAACCACCGCCGTTGCCATCGACTCCCACCGCATTCAATGCACCAGTTTTGCTGGTGGATTTTTCAGTGTGTGTCGCACCGATGGTACGCAGGTAGTAAGTAGTTTTCAAACCACGCAACCATGCCAGTTTATAAGTCTCATCCAGTTTTTTACCGGATGCACCTGCCATATAGATGTTCAGGGATTGTGCCTGATCTATCCATTTTTGACGACGCGCAGCCGCCTCAACCAGCCAGGATGGACTGATTTCAAATGCAGTCGCATACAGTGCACGCAGATCTTCCGGGATGCGGTCAATGCGGGCCAGACTGCCGTCAAAGTACTTCAGGTCAGAGATCATGACTTCATCCCACATGCCGCGGTCTTTCAGATCGCGCACCAGATGTTCATTGATCTCGGTAAATTCACCGGACAGATTCGACTTCACATACAGGTTCTGATAAGTCGGTTCGATACAGGCCGCTACACCAATAATGTTAGAAATTGTTGCAGTCGGCGCAATCGCCACGCAATTGGAATTGCGCATGCCAAATTTCTTGATGCGGTCACGCAGTGGGTACCAATCCAGCGTTTCCGAGAAGTCAGCTTCCAGATAACCGCCGCGTTCTTCGGCCAGCATCTTCAGGGAATCTTGCGGCAGGATGCCACGGTCCCACAAAGAGCCAGGATAAGAACTGTAACGGCCACGTTCTTCAGCCAGTTCAGTCGATGCCCAATAAGCGTAGTAGCAGACGGCTTCCATGGAAGTATCAGCGAACTGTACGGCATCCATCGATGCATAAGGGATGCGCATCATGTGCAGGCAATCCTGGAAACCCATGATACCCAGACCGACAGGACGGTGACGCAGATTGGAATCGCGTGCCTTCTTCACTGCATAGTAGTTGATGTCGATGACGTTATCCAGCATACGCATCGCTGTACGCACAGTTTTTTGTAATTTAATGTGATCCAGCTTGCCGTCTTTCATGTGGGCAGGCATGTTGACCGAACCCAGATTACATACCGCGATCTCGCTGTCGTTAGTGTTCAGGGTAATTTCTGTACACAAGTTGGAGCTGTGGACCACGCCGACGTGCTGTTGTGGCGAGCGGATATTGCAAGGATCTTTGAAGGTGATCCATGGATGGCCAGTTTCAAACAGCATGGACAGCATCTTGCGCCACAAGTCCAGCGCCGGGATTTTTTTGGACAAGGTCAGTTCGCCATTGGCAGCTTTTGCTTCATAAGCGACATAAGCCTGTTCGAAAGCCTTACCAAATTTATCATGCAGGTCAGGTACATCGGATGGGGAGAACAAGGTCCAGTCGCCTTTTTCCATGACACGCTTCATGAACAGGTCAGGAATCCAGTTCGAGGTATTCATGTCATGCGTACGGCGGCGGTCATCGCCGGTGTTTTTACGCAGGTCGAGGAATTCTTCGATATCCATATGCCAGGTTTCCAGGTAGGCGCACACTGCACCTTTGCGTTTACCGCCCTGGTTAACGGCCACAGCCGTGTCGTTGACGACTTTCAGGAACGGGACAACCCCCTGAGATTTGCCATTGGTACCTTTGATATGCGCGCCGAGCGAGCGGACTGGTGTCCAGTCATTACCCAGGCCACCGGCATATTTTGCCAGCAGTGCATTTTCCTTGATGGCTTCGTAGATACCATCGAGGTCATCGGCAACTGTCGTCAGGTAGCAAGAGGACAGTTGTGAACGTTGCGTGCCGGAATTGAACAGGGTCGGTGTCGAGCTCATGAAATCAAAGCTGGACAACAGATTGTAAAATTCTATCGCGCGGGTTTCACGATCGATTTCATTCAACGACAAACCCATGGCGACGCGCATGTAGAAAGCCTGAGGCATTTCTATGCGGGTACCGCGTACGTGCAGGAAGTAACGGTCATACAAAGTTTGCAGACCGATATAACCAAATTGCAGATCGCGGTCAGCAACCAGGGCATTCGCCAGTTTCTTCAAATCAAACTGACCCAGTTTGGCATCCAGCAAATCTGCTTCGATACCCTTCTTGATGAATTTCGGGAAGTATTCGAGGTATTCTGCGGCGGCATCCTGTTGCGCCACTTCTTTGCCAAACACTTCTTTACGGACTGTATGCAAGAGCAAACGTGCGGTGACCTGGCTGTAGGCCGGTTCTTTTTCCATCAGCGCGCGGGCGGCCAGGATGGCGGACTTGTACAATTCTTCTACCGGTACACCGTCGTACAGGTTTTTCAAAGTCTCAGCCAGAATCGCATCAGGATCAGCCAGCTTGTCCAAACCCAGGCAGGCAGCGGCGATCATCTTGCGCACTTCTGCCACATCCAGCGGACGGGACTGACCATCAACGATGACGTGCAATTGTGGTGCAACGGCTTCAGCATGTCCAGGCGCATCATTCACGCGACGGCGTTCTTCCATGCGTTTGGCGCGGTACAGGACATAAGAACGGGCGACATCATGTTCACCTGAGCGCATCAGCGCCAGCTCAACCTGGTCTTGCACATCTTCTATATGGAAAGTACCACCAGCAGGCTGGCGGCGCAACAAGGCTGCAACTACGCTGGCTGTCAGTTGTTCTACCAGTTCACGCACCCGGGCGGACTCTGCACCATGTCCACCATTCACTGCCAGAAACGCCTTGGTCATGGCGATGGCGATTTTGGATGGTTCGAAGCCAACCACCGAACCATTACGGCGAATGATGCGGTATTCGCTATAACTATTCAGGCTATTGGTGGCAGGTGTTGCTGCCATGTTCAAAACCGATCCCAGTTCTGGTTTGGACGTAGTAGATGTTTCAATAGAAGAGTGCATTGATCCTCCGGATGCGGTGTTATTTTTTGCCAGCAAAGTTGAAGAAAGACGACTTTGCCGGACATGGGTTAAACAGTGAAGCGACTAGGTAGTTAAGCTGGCAAGACACAATAAGGCTCACAGCCGGATGCAGCGAAAATTCGCCAAATCCGGTTTATTTTGTTTACATCAGACACAAATTCAATTGCAAAACATGAGGGAAATTGAAACAAGGCAAGAAAACAAACAAATTCTTAAAACCACTACATCTAGTGCGCTAATTTTTATTTGCCCTAATTCTAGTGCTGCATCAAACGATATGCAACCGCTTTTTATTTAATTAATTGAATTATTTTTTCTGTAAATATGTGTACGAGGTGTTGACTTTCGCAAAGCACAGAAATGCGTAAGTTCAGCCGAGAGCGGCCACTAACGTGCAAATACATGCTAGGAGCAGGGTCTTGCAAGCCCATGACGAATGCACACAAAAAGGAAATAAGAAAGTGAGGCAATAAGATCAATGAAGCGGGGACGATGATGGTCTTGCGGCTAAGACTATCCCGCGCAAGTGGGTGCATGAGAAGTCAGGCACATGCGGCCTGACTCGTCATCAAAGATAGAAACAGGTAAATAATTATTCCTGTATCTTCAGTTTCTGTATCTGATAACGCAGTTGGCGGAAGCTCACACCCAGCAACTCTGCCGCCTGGGTGCGGTTGTTGCGGGTCTGGTGCAAAGCACGACGTATCATTTCGCGCTCTACGTTTTCCAGATAATCGGGAAGTGAACAGGGCAAGCTCGGTGCTGAAAATACATCCAGCCCGGCAACAGGTAGGGCAACTGGCGCAACATGCCCGTTATTAATGACTACCTCGGTAGGCACCGGCTGCACGATGGGTAAGTCAGGCATTTTCCTGGTACCGCGCAAAGCCAGGTCGGTTACTTCGATGCAGCCATCGTTAGCAAATGCAACGGCACGTTCCAGTATGTTTTCCAGCTCGCGCACATTGCCGGGAAAATCGTAACTGATCAGGGCATCGATTGCCTCGACTGACATATTAATATCATTGCCAGTCAGTTTTTTCAGGATATTGCTCGAGAGTTCGACGATATCTTCCAGCCGTTCGCGCAAAGGTGGCAAGTGTAATTCGATGACATTGAGGCGATAATATAAATCTTGCCGGAAGCGCCCTTCTTCTACACAGATAGCCAGATTCTGGTGGGTAGCACTAATAATACGTACATCTACCGCTTCTTCCACGGTAGCCCCCACCTTGCGCACCCGTCTTTCCTGTATGGCACGCAACAACTTGACTTGCATGGGTAGAGGCAGGTCAGCCACTTCATCGAGCATCAGGGTACCGCCATTGGCGGCCTGAAAAAAACCTTCCCTGTCATCAGCAGCGCCGGTAAATGCTCCTTTTCTATAGCCAAAAAATTCGGCCTCCATCAAAGTCTCGGGAATCGCACCGCAATTGACGGCAATAAAGGGCTTGTCAGACCTGGCACTACTGGTATGTATTTCCCGGGCTGCCAGTTCCTTGCCGCTACCAGACTCACCAGTAATGATGACAGGCGCCATGCTACGTGCCAGACGACTGATCTGCGCCCTCACTTCTTGCATGCCTTGCGACTGGCCTATCATGAAAGAGTTGGCAGGGATGCTCAATTTTTCCGGCGTCGTCAGTTGTATTTTTTGAACTTCATTGGTTTGCAGCGCAGACCTGACCAGCTTACGCAACTGATCCAGGGCAACCGGCTTGGAGACATAATCGAAAGCACCAGCCTTTAAGGCAACCACGGCATTGTCGGCACTGCCGAAAGCAGTAATCACGGCGATAGGCGTATTCTTATAGAGGGCATTCACTTCCTGCACCAGTTCCATGCCAGAACCATCAGGCAGGCGCATGTCTGTCAATACCAGAGCATAGCTGCGCTTGCTCAGATGGGCACGTGCCAATGCCAGGGTTTCTGCACTGTCTACATCCAGCCCCATTTTGATGAGCGTAATCTCCAGCAATTCGCGCAGATGCGCCTCATCATCCACTACCAGGATGCGAGGACAGACCACAACTTCATTCATACTCATGCACTATATCCAGAGAAATTAATTACAAAACGCCCGCTGGGCTCGCTCTTGCCTTCTTCGGTTTCTTCAACGCGATATTCATAATCAAGCAAAGCATGGTTATTCAAACACAACTCCCTTGCCATATACAAGCCAAGACCGGTACCCATACGCGATGTAGTATAAAACGGCTCAAACAGATGGGAGCGGACTTCGTAAGGAATTGCCGGACCGTCATCTTGTATATGCAACTCTTGCCGGCCGCTACTATTAATATAGGCAAACAGTTTGATACTACCCGTTTGCCCGCTGGCATAGCGTATTGCATTCGACAAAAGATTTAAAACCACTTCACGCAAATGACTGGGATCAAAGTTCACCAGGAAGTTCTTGTCTTTAACGACGACAATAAAGTTGGTAGGCAAATTGCGTGTTTCTACAAAATCCCTGACCATTTCTTCAATCTGGTCCATGACCTGATAAGGCTCCACATCCGATTGTGCCTTGCGTGAGAGCTTCAGGATATCTTCTATGAGCTGATTCAAACGTGCCACATTATCATCAACAATCTTCAGCAGGCGTTGTGCCTGCTTGTTTTCCTGGCCGGGATGACCCAGGTCTTCATTCAATAGTGAGGCGGCATAAGAAATTGATGACAGCGGATTACGCACCTCATGGGCGATACTGGCCGTCAGGCGTCCCATGGATGCCAGCTTCAGTTGCTGCGCCTGATTTTCTATATCTGATACATCTTGCATGAAGATGATGGTATAGCTGCCATTACGTTCCTTGAGGCCACCCGCATTGACCCCCTTGATTGCGACAAAGCGCAGTTTCAGATGCGTCACAAAGTGTGGGCGTTCACGCTCCGTACGTTCCCTGGTGGCAGTATCGGCTGCCATTTCGCCCAGTTCCGGCTTAGGATCATCGAGATAACAGCGTATGGAAACGAAGGAAATTTCTTCTTCTTTGCGACGGTCAGGCAGACTGGGACGCGCCTGCATATTATTGAGCACTTCAACAATCGGCCGTAAAGCCGCAATGCTGCCCAACTCTACCCCTATCATTTCCTTGCTCAGATTCCCCCCCAGCATACGTGCTGCAGCGGGATTGATTTCAAACATGCTGCCGTTTTGGTCCAGCACCAAAATGCCATCGCCCATGTCGGCAATCACCAGTTGGTTGATGGCTTGCTGTATGGCCAGCGCATTACCGCGCTGCACTGCCAGTTGCTCCTGATTGATGAGATTGTGCGCCAGCCGGTTGACCACAGACACCACAGCAAAATAGGCTGCGCCATATAAGCCTGATTGCGAAAAGGGTGCCCCGTCTGCCAGTTGCAGATAATGATAAACACTCTCTCCCAATAAAAACAGGACGACGATGGAAGTAAAAAAGAAAGACCAGAGCAGGGGGCTCAGTATCGCTGCACCTGCCAGCGGGAACAAATACAGGATACCCAGGCCGCTCTTGTTACCACCACTCGCCAGATACATGGTTGAAATGATGATGATGTCCAGCAGTATCTGGGTGCTCAGTTGCCACATGAAACGGCGTGGGTACAGTTGCTTGAGCACCACAAAGCCTATGGCCACTGACAAATAAATCAGGCCTATGTCCCGACCGAACAAAGGTTCACTGGTCCAGATATCTTTGCCACTGCGCAAACTCAGCAAGATCAGCAAACTGGCGGCCACCACAATGCGTGAAGCATTCAGCGTTTGCAGTGAACGCCAGAAAGAATGCGATGGCTCAGATGCTGCTGAGCGGTTTTCAGGCATCAGCAGGGTGTCGTCAGGCAGGCTCATGCAAGGTCAGCATGCTCTTGACTGCAGTACACTTGCCCGCCACGTTGCACGGCTTCTGATGCTGGCAAATAAATCTGGCAATGCGCGCAACAGACCATGGTTTCGGCTGATTCAGTATTCCGTGGTCCAGCATTTTCCGGGCCTGCAGGGCTTCCCGGATACCCGCTACTACCAGACCCGGCACTGGGTGGCTGCATTTTCTTTTTCAAGGCCAGGATGATCAGGACCAGCAAGCCTAACCAGAACAGGATTCTCATGACAGGCTCCTGTGCAACAAGACTTCCAGCACGAAGCGGCTGCCGACATAGGCCAGCAACAAGGTGATAAAGCCTGACAGGGTGAAACTCAATACCGTCTTGCCACGCCAGCCACGCCAGTAGCGCCCTGTCAACAAAATGGCAAACAAGAGCCAGGACAAGAGTGAAAGCAGGGTCTTGTGATCCCATTTGAAGGCGACGCCCAGTACCTGTTCTGAAAATATCACGCCCGACAAAACAGTCAGTGTCAATAAGACAAAACCAAGCAGCACAAAACGAAACAGTATCTTTTCCATGGTCAGCAATGCTGGCAGTCTGTCTATCAAGGCATTCAGCCATTCCGCCTTCTGGGCTGTGCGCAATTGATGCAAGTGCTTGTCTTGCACCGTCATGACGACTGCATGAAAAGCCGCTATCGTCAGCGTGCTATAGGCCAGCATGGCAATCACTACATGCCAGGGGAACATGGCAGTCTTGCCAGCCAGAGCAATCAGGCTACCAGGGAAGAAACTGGGCAGGACAGCCATCATGGCAGCATTCGGCATCAGCAACAGGCGCAAACCGTCAAGAGAGGCATTGCGGTTTTCCAGCCAGCACACAAAGACCGAGACCCATAGCGCAGCTGACAACATGACAGCAAAACCTACCCTGAGCGCATGGTCAGGAAAAATAGTCAGCCATAAAGCCACGCCATGCGTCAGCCAGGCCAGTGCACTGACGACATTCGTGAGCGTCAGCCAGCGTCCTGGCAGGACTATGCTCAATATATATAAGGCAGCGGCAAGAAATGATAGATAGATTTGCATGGGACAAGTTTACACCATGTCGCCTGAAAAGTTGGATTATGCATGTTCAACAGTTTCCACAGGCCCGCTCTATCCTGTCACCGGATTGATCGGCGATAAAGTTTTTTGATATTTTTTGATCTTGTCGTATAGGGTTTTCTTGGGGATGCCCAATGATTCCGCTGCTGCAGCCACATTACTGGCATTCTTTTCGAGCGCAGCCTGTATCAGGCTGGCTTCATACACATCCAGTTTTTCAGGCAGGCTGGAGGCAGCAGCTGATTGGGTTTGTTCACTTTGCAAAGCTGGCAGATCAGCAAATTCAGCCACACCCAGCACCAGTTGATCCGCAAAATTGCGCAACTCACGCACATTACCCTGCCAGTCAGCCTGCATCCAGTGCTGCATTTGTGCGGCTGACCAGGCTGGCACCTGCTTTTGATAACGCAGGGCCGCCCTTTGTACAAAATACGAGAGCAATAAGGGAATATCTTCACGCCGCTCATTCAATCTTGGTAAATGCATGCTGATGACACTGAGGCGGTAATACAAGTCTTCGCGGAACTGTCCTTGCGCGCTGAGCTTGAGCAAATCCACTTTTGTTGCGGCAATAATGCGGCAATCCAGCGCGATTGATTGATTACCCCCCAACCTTTCCAGACTGCGTTCTTGCAAAACCCTGAGCAGTTTGATTTGCAGGTTCAGCGGCATACTTTCAATTTCATCAAGAAATACCGTGCCACCATGCGCATACTCCAGCTTGCCTATACGGCGTTTCTGGGCGCTGGTAAAGGCACCGGCTTCATGACCAAAGATTTCGCTCTCGAATACAGATTCAGGCAGGGCACCACAATTGATGGCCACAAATTCGCCTTTACAGCCACTGGCCAGATGCAATTGTCGCGCCACCACTTCCTTGCCGGAACCGGTCGCGCCATTGATCAATACATCGACCTGGGTTGGCCCTATGCTTTGTATGAATTTCCTGACTTTTTCTATTTGCGGGCTTTGGCCTATCAAATCTGGCGTCGCGGAATGATTTAGCCAGGACAATTTGAGCTTGCGGTTTTCCATGACCAGCCGCCGCTTTTCCTGGGCGCGCAGGCAGGCATCGAGCAATCTTTCAGCCGCAAAAGGTTTTTCCAAAAAATCATAAGCGCCGTGGCGCATGGCCTCCACCGCCATGCTGACATCGCCATGGCCGGTGATGATGATGACGGGCAGTTCGGCATCGATGGCCCGCACCTTTTCCAGAACCTCCAGTCCTGACTTGCCGGGCAGGCGTACGTCAGTAACAATAATGCCGGCATAGCCATCCTTGATATAGGCATCTGCCAGTTCTGCACTGGCACAGGCCTGCACCTCAAAACCACCGAGCTCCAGCGTCTGGGTCGTTGCCAGGCGCACTGCCTGTTCATCCTCTATTAATATAGCGAGCATTTGAGTCATACTGTTTCCTTACTATATGCAGTCATGCGCGATCAGCCAGCGGGATGCAGACTGTAAATTCAGCACCACCATCTGGACGGTTATTCGCTACCAGGCTGCCATTCATTGCCTGCACGATGGAAGAAGAGATCGCCAGCCCCAGGCCCAATCCCTGACCAATTTCCTTGGTGGTAAAAAACGGTTCAAACAAATGACCGGCGACATGCTCGGGTATGCCAGTACCACTGTCGGCAATTGTGATCCTTGCCATCCCCTGCTCACTACCAAGTCTGACATCGACTTCCTTGACAGGGCTATTTTCTACTGCATCCAGCGCATTGCGTATCAGGTTGATCAAGACTTGTTCTATCCTGACGGTATCACCCAGCACCTTGACAGCTTCGGCAACATACACTTGCAGGATAACACCACGCCTGTCGGTCTCGCTGCGCAACAAGCTGACAGCAGACTGGATAGCTGTCTGCACATCCACTTCGGCAATCGCATTCGGACTTTTTCTGGCGAAACCTTTTAGCTGGGCAATAATGCTGCCCATGCGTTCGCTGGCATGACTGATATGTTCAAGGTTGGCCAAAGCCTGCTCTGCCTTGCCCCGGCTCATGAAGGTGATGGCATTGTCGGCAAAGGCACGTATCGCAGTCAGTGGCTGGTTCAATTCATGGGTAATGCCGGTGGCCATCTGCCCCAGCATGGCGAGTTTGCCCGCCTGTACCATTTCATTCTGGGTAGATCGCAACAGGGTTTCGGTCTGTTTGAGTGTCAGGTAACGGCTTTCAAGTTCTGCATTCGCCTGTGTCAATTGCCTGGTGCGTTCAGCGATGTGCAGCTCCAGCTCGTCTGCCGCTTTTTTCAAAGCGCGTTGTGCCAGCCTCCCTTCTTCCAGCCTGCGGCGGCGCTGGTCAAGCACAGCGGCAAAAGCCAGCGTTATCCCCAATATCAGGGCAACTACCAAGGCTGATTGCAAACCCGTCCGCATGACTTTACCCTGATCGGGGAACAACATTAACTGCCAATTCAGGCGCCCTATCTGCCTTTGCAAATATTCGTCATACCCTTTTTTTTCTGCCAGCGGCAATTTGGCAATTGCATCTATATGCTTGCCACCATATTGCAAAGTCGCTTTCAGGTCTTGCTGCACGGCCGGCGTCAGCGTTTGCAGGCTATGATATTTCCAGGATGCGCGATTACTTAAAAACACCACTCCATGTCTGTCGCTGAGTGCAATAGGTTCTTCGCTGCTGCGCCAGGCTTGCTCAAATTCATTCAGGATGATCTTGACGGCAATCACTCCTATCGGTGCCTGCGTCCCGCGCTTGCTACCGGGTGGATAGACAGGCTGGGAAATAAAATAGCCAGGAATATTTGTGGTGTTGCCTATTGCATAAAAATGTCCGGGCTTGACCTGTTTCAAGGCTTCAGAAAAGTAGGGTCTGAAGGCAAAATTCTGCCCCAGATAACTTTGCTCAGTATTCCAGTTGCTGGCGGCGATGGTATTGCCTTGCACATCCATGAGGTAGATTGCAGCAACTTTGGCTTGCTCAGCCAACTCTTGCAAACTCAGGTTCAAAGCCTGTATCTGACTGGCATCGCCCTTTTGCTGCAAGGCTTCTGCCGTCAGCGGCAAATAAGAAATGGCGAAGGGCAGGGTTTCATAACGCTCCAGCACAGACTCAATATCAAGGGCAATGATCTGTAACTGCCGGTCACCAGCCTGACGGCTGTTGTCCCTGGCGATGCCGACAGCCACAAAATAGCTGGCGACCACCAGTGCGATGCTCGCCGCTGCAACGCAGATAAAAATCAGGCGCCGCCCACGGGCATTTTCGGTAGGCGGCGCCGTCACAAGTTTTTACTTATAAATACCGCAGTTGATAACAATGTCTTCATACTTTTCAAAGTACATGGATTTTTGTTCTATCTGTTTAGAGACAGGGTTGACGAACTTATAGTCTTGCCAACCCTTGCCCTTGGTTTTGGCAAGCTCCATACGCTCACGCACAAACAGCTTGCCATCGGCATCTTTTAAATCCATGAGGTCCTTGCCCTGCATTTTGGCATTCGCGCCGTGAGCCAGATTTTTGCCATTCATATCATTGATCGTGACATACAGGTCGCGGTCACGGAAAGGGCCTTGCAGATTATTGACATCAGCAAAAGTCTTGTCCCTGCCATTCGCCTTGATACTGGCAATCACTTTTTGCACCATGGCGACGGCCTCGGGGGCCGTGCCATGGGTGCTTTGCGCCTGACTGGACGCGCCCAGCAAGAAAACCAATCCCGCTACTACAATTCGTGCGAATTTCAGCATGATGTCTCTCCTTATGTTTTTTATGGGTACGTCCAGTTACTACTTTCTACTTGTTGATCAATCTACTGCCGCCATCTTCAGCTCATCATTATGGTGTCTTTGCTGTTCTTCCATGACCAGTTGTCCCAGTTCTCGCTTCAAGGCATTGAAACCCGGGTCAGAAGGATCACGTGAGCGTGGCAATTCAACGATCAAATCTTTTTTCACCGTGCCTGGCCGGTAAGTCATGACGACGATACGGTCAGCCAGATAAATTGCCTCTTCTATACTATGGGTAACGAAGATAATGGTTTTTTTCAGTTCTGACCAGATGCGCAGCAACTCGTCCTGCAGATTGCGGCGCGTCAGGGCATCCAATGCACCGAAGGGCTCATCCATTAACATAATAGGCGAATCCAGCGCCAATACACGGGCAATTGCAACGCGCTGCCGCATACCGCCAGACAAATCCTTGGGGAAACGTGCTTTAAAATCGCTCAGACCCAGCATAGCCAGCAGGCTGGCGACACGCTGCTGGATTTCTGCCTTGCCCATGCCCTTGATTTCCAGGCCAAAGGCGATGTTCTGTTCAACCGTCATCCAGGGAAAGAGTGCATATTCCTGAAACACCATGCCACGGTCCGGACCAGGGGCGCTGACTTTCTGCCCATTTGCAATAATATGACCAGAAGTTGGCAAAGAAAAACCGGCAACCGCATTCAGCAAAGTCGACTTGCCACAGCCTGAAGGACCGAGCAGGCAAACGAACTGGCCTTCCGGTATCTCCAGATTGATATCACGCAAGGCCACGACTTCCTTGTCCGCAGTCTTGAAGATTTTATTCACGCCTTCAATTTTGATATGAGTAGGGTTCATTTCAGTTCTCCAGTCCACGGTGCCAGCGCAGCAAATAATTATTCAATTTATTCATCGCCAGATCAATTGCCAGACCCAGCAAGCCTATGCTCATCATGCCTGCGATAATCTTGTCAGACCAAAAATACTCACGTGCTTCCAGTATGCGGAAACCCAGGCCATTGTTCACGGCGATCATTTCCGACACGATCACCACGATAAAAGCAGTACCAATACCGATACGCACACCAGACAAAATATAAGGTACCGCCGCAGGCAGCATGACGCGTAAAAACATGGTGGTCTGGCTGGCACCCAGATTGCGGGCGGCCCTGATATAGATGCCATCCACATGGCGGACACCGGCGATGGTATTCATCAGTACCGGGAAAAACGCGCCGATCGCGATCAGGAAGATGGCCGGTGGGTTACCCAGACCGAACCACAGAATCGACAAGGGGATATAGGCAATTGGTGGTATGGGGCGCAATACCTGGATCAGGGGGTTCATCCATGCATACATCCTTTGACTCGACCCCATTGCCAGGCCAATGGGCAAAGCCAGGCCAGCACCCACCACAAAACCAACCAGCACGCGGTACATGCTACCCATGGTGTCGCGTATCAACTCGCCGGAAAACACCCAGGCCAGCCAACTCATTGTTGCCGCATCCCTGGCTTCGTAAGGTGAGGCATACTCTATCCATTTTTTTACCACAGCCAACGGTGTCGGCAGGATTTGGGCATTGACCCAGCCCATGGTGGTCACAACATGCCAGATTGTGATCAGAATTACAGGCACGATCAGCCCCGCGCCAATTTCACGCCATTTGAATTTCATGATTTTTCCTTCAAGAATTGAGGAGCTGGGTGAGCAGATTTTGCTCAAAAAAGCAGGCTCACCCTTTGCTCAAGCTACAGACTTACCTGATGCTTATTTTATGTTCAAGCTCTTCTTGGCTTGTTCCAGGAGATCGGTTTTTACCCACTCTTTGGCGACTGGCGGCTTGAGCATTTTGCCTACACCGTATTTTTGCATCAGATCAGTAGTGATCTGTATGTGCTCTGCCGTCACGTCATAGGTGTAAGGCGAGTTTTCTATGGCATTGACGAAGTCTTCATGACTGACCTGGCCTTTGAACATGTTTTCACGCACATATTTCTCAGCCAGCTCCTTGTTTTCGATGAAGGTTTTAGTAGCTTCGACAAAGCAGCGCATGAATTTTTCGGCGACCGGACGGCGTTCTTTGTAGAACTTCTCGGTCATAACCATGGTACGCACTGGCTCACCTATCGGAGTATCGTAGGGCTTGATGATTTCATTCCCAAAACCTTTGTTGATGGCTTGGGAAGAATAAGGTTCGGATTGCATGATGGCATCTATATTCTTGCCCAGCAAAGCCTGGTTCAGATCAGGGAAGCCGAGGTAAATGATTTGCACGTCCTTGCCTGGCTGATCTGAATACGTCAGACCATGCTGTGACAGTTCGGCTGCCAGCAAGATATCCTGTATACCGCCACGGGTAACGCCAACTTTCTTGCCTTTCAAATCCTTGACCGTCTTCATGCCCAGGTCAGTACGTCCAACCAGGCGTGCACCACCTTTGGCAAAACCGGCCACCAGATAAATCGGTGTACCACTGGCACGGGCAGAAATCACTGCTTCTGAAGACACTGCACCCACATCAAGCTCACCGGCGATGACGGCTTGCATGGCATCCAGCCCTTTGGCGAATACGCGCTCTTCTACCTTGATACCGCATTTAGGGGCGATTTCCTTGATATAGGACACTGCGCCATAGTGGGCAAATTTCAGATTACCCAAGCGGACAACTTCTTCGGCCTGGGCTGCGCTGGCGAATAATCCTGAAGTAATAACAGTGGCAAGCAAAATCTTTTTGAACATCTTTGTCTCCTGAGTTTTGATTTGATTTTTTCCTACACGTACTGATTAGCAGATATTGTGCCAGCATCAGGATTTTAGTAAACAACTGATTTCATTCAAGTTTTTATACGGACTTGCCAGACTCGATGCGAAAACCCGGATTATGTCCACCGCACGTTCCGTGTTTTCGCACTGGCTTGTTAACATGAACTAGCGCAAAAATTTACCGTCACGACCTATCATCGTCAAATCCACAAACTCACTACCGCTATGATCTCGTTCGCCATAAGTTACTGTAATACCACCCAGATCCACCTTGTGCATGGATTCCAGTGCACGGATGAGGCCTTCGCGCGTGAGCCCCTTGCCTGCCCGTTTCAAACCTTCTACTAATAATTTGGCAGAGACAAAGCCCTCCATCGCGGCATACGAAGGTGCCACACCATTTTCTTTGGCAATGGTCTTGAACTCCTGCCCCAGGGTACTTGAGACCAGGTGAGGTGCCGGCATGATCTGCGAGACCATGATGCCAGTCGCTACCGGCCCAAGAGAATCGATAAAGGATTGCGAAGCATTATTCGACAAGGTCATGATTTGTATGCTACTGCCTTTGGCACGCAAGCC
Organism: Undibacterium sp. FW305-107; assembly: GCF_058788535.1. Classification (NCBI taxonomy): domain Bacteria; kingdom Pseudomonadati; phylum Pseudomonadota; class Betaproteobacteria; order Burkholderiales; family Oxalobacteraceae; genus Undibacterium; species Undibacterium sp. FW305-107. Next base: position 322,684 of record NZ_JBYTAV010000003.1, on the reverse strand, counting down.
ACGGATAATTTCTGACACCGTGGTGGCTGAGCCCACAATGATCAGCGCCTTGGCTGGCGATTTGACAACCTCATCAATCGCCTTGGCCACATCCGGCTTTGCCCTGTCATACTTGCTGATCAGAGAGGGTTTTAATTTGAAGCTGTCCATCGCACTGGTAAAACCCGCCAGGCCGTCACTGCCAAAAGTATCATCGACATGCACGATGGCGATATCTTTCAAGCCTATGGTGGAAAACTGTTCCACAGCTTTTTGAACTTCATCCTGATACTTGGCCCTGACATTGAAGACATAGCGGTTAACCGGGTTATGGAACACTGCCGCACCGGTACTCGGTGCCACCAGTGGCACCTTGCTGGACGCCAGGATGGGCAGGATAGCCTGGGTATGCGGTGTCCCACGGGACTGGAACAGGGCAAAGACATGGTCTTTCTTGATCAGCGCCTCAGCGTTGGTGGCGGCGATGGCGGGGTCGAACTTGTCATCAACGATATGCAGTTCTATCTTGCGACCATGCACGCCACCATTCTTGTTGATCTGGTTGAAATAAGCCGCAGCTCCGGCATTCATTTCCTTGACTGGCCCGGCAATCTGCCCTGTCAGCCCCACGGTTTGTCCTATTAATATGCTATTGTCAGTGACGCCTTCCTCTGCCAGGCTATAGCCAGACGAAGCAATCAGGGTGCACAGGGTAAGTATGCGTGGCAAGCGCCAGGCACGATGAAGTCGTCTCATGATTGTCTCCAGATTATTGAGCGTCTATTTTTGAACCGGTGACAAAATCAGACTGACATTGCAGAATGTCCAGCCATCTTTACTTTGTCACAAGCTCTGGGATAGCGCTCTTATTAGCAGACTTCATACCAAGCACGAATGAAGACCCGCACCCTGTTTTTAACTGATTTTTAAAGCAAAATATATCAGTACTATCCCTCATGCGTCTGAAAATCCGCACGGCCTTTTGAAATTATTCTGGATTTTCAGAATTTCGCCCGCATCTACTCTGCACATTAGGCGAAATGCCGGACTCTGTCACGGGTTCAGGTAAAATGCCTGCTTGTTGTTATCACTGAGTTGCTACTATCGCCTGTGACAGGCAGCAGTGAACACAGCCCTATTGATTTTTTCCTAACACCCCCTAAGCCAACATGCTCGATAATCTTACCCAGCGCCTAGCCAAAGTCGTCAAGACCATGCGCGGCGAAGCCCGCCTGACTGAATCCAATACCGCTGAGATGTTGCGTGAAGTACGCATGGCTTTGCTGGAAGCCGACGTCGCCCTGCCTGCAGTACGTGAACTGATTGCCCGTGTCAAAGAAAAAGCCATGGGTGAAGAAGTCATTTCTTCCCTGACGCCAGGCCAGGCACTGGTCGGTGTGGTACAGAAAGAACTGGCCACCCTGATGGGTGCCGACCTTGGTGAAGATGCTTCTCAACTGAGTTTTAATTGCCAGCCACCGGCGATCATCCTGATGGCAGGTCTGCAGGGTGCAGGTAAAACCACCACTGTGGGTAAGCTGGCTAAATATCTGCGCGAACAAAAAAAGAAAAAGGTATTAACAGTTTCTGCCGACGTTTACCGTCCCGCCGCAATAGGCCAGTTGCAGACAGTGACATCGCAGGTCGGTGCAGACTTTTTCCCGTCCTTGCCTACCGACAAACCAGTAGATATCGCTTTGGCTGCGCTCGACTACGCCAAAAAACATTATCACGATGTGCTGATCATCGATACTGCCGGTCGCCTGGGTATAGATGAAGCGATGATGCAAGAGATTGCTGCCGTCCACGCCGCCGTCAAGCCGATAGAAACCCTGTTCGTGGTTGATGCCATGCTGGGTCAGGATGCCGTGAATACGGCAAAAGCCTTTAATGATGCCCTGCCTTTGACAGGTGTGGTGCTGACCAAGCTTGATGGTGACGCACGCGGTGGTGCTGCCCTGTCAGTACGTCATATCACGGGCAAACCAATCAAGTTTGTCGGTGTTGCTGAAAAACTCGATGGCCTCGAATCCTTCGACGCCACCCGCATGGCCAATCGCATTCTGGGCATGGGTGACATCCTGGCGCTGGTGGAGTCGGCGCAAAAAGGCATGGATGTGGCCGCGGCTCAGGATCTGGCACACAAGATCAAGGATGGCGGCAAGTTCGACATGAATGACTTCAAGATGCAAATTTCGCAGATGAAGAATATGGGTGGCCTGTCTAACCTGATGGATAAATTGCCGGCACAAATGCAGCAGGCAGCCAGCGGCGCCAATATGGATCAGGCTGAAAAACAGGTACGCCGTATGGAAGGCATGATCAATTCCATGACGCCGCAAGAAAGATCCAAGCCAGAATTGATCAAGGCTTCGCGCAAACGCCGTATCGCTGCCGGTGCTGGTGTACAAATACAGGAAGTCAACCGCATGCTTGCGCAGTTTGAGCAAATGCAGTCCATGATGAAGAAATTACGCGGTGGCGGTATGATGAAGATGTTGCGCGGCATGAAGGGCATGATGCCGGGCAAGCGCTAAGTTTTGCCAGATTTTGCTAGAACTCATTTCATAAATAGGGTGAGATGCGTTTGCCTCATAACGTGGGCTGGCAAGGCGGACGAGGCAGTCAATAGCGGTGCTATTGAGAACGAGTCCAACGCAGTCCAGCACGCGCTATGAGGCAAACCCTTCGGGAACTGACGATTTGGGCGCATTGCAGCGTTGTGCCCTTTGCTAAGGCAGGAGCCTTAGCTGCAGGTCACGCCTTGCACTGCATCCCAAATCGTCTTGTTCGCACTCATCCTATTTATGAAATGAGTTCTAAATTCCGCTAAATTTTTCTCAGTATTTCTGTTCGCATTTCCCTCTATGGAAAAATGCCGGATAGCAGCCAAAATGGCGCTAATCCGGCATTTTTTTATGCGGAAATCCAACGACAGGCAAATTCCTGCACTTTTTCACTAAAAACCCACAAAAAACACTTGCATCCCTGTAAAAACCGCACCACTATTAGCGATGCGTGAAGTGACGCAATGCAGGAGCTTTTCAAAACGATCAAAGCTCCGTCCACGAAATTTGTGAAGGAGGCTATTTATGGCAACAGCACCAAAAAAACCAGCAGCAAAACCGGCAGCTAAAGCAGCGGCTAAACCAGCAGCTAAACCGGCAGCGAAAGCAGCAGCTCCAAAGGCAGCAACTAAACCGGCAGCAAAAGCAGCAGCTCCTAAAAAAGCAGCGGCGGCCAAACCAGCAGCAGCACGCAAGCCAAATGCAGCGTTCATGAAACCTATGACTATCTCTCCAGTTCTGGCAGCAGTCATCGGCGCAGCAGCGATTCCTCGTACTGAAGTCACTAAAAAAGTATGGGAATACATCAAGAAACACAAACTGCAAGATGAAGCAAACAAACGCAACATCAACGCGGATGACAAATTGAAAGCCGTTTTCGATGGCAAGAAACAAGTGTCCATGTTTGAAATGACTAAACTCATTTCCGGTCATCTGTCCTGATTTTCAGGAAGAGATTTCCGTAGTTGCTTTGGGAAACTCAAGGGAAGCAGTCAGTCCCATCCCAAACAAAAATGCCCGCATCGCGCGGGCATTTTTGTTTTTGTATCTCTTTCCCTCCTTTACAAATTACCGCAAGTGACAGGCACAGTCGGTAGCTCATTACCGATGATCTCGCCAGGTTTGCGATGCAAGATGCAATACGTGCCGAATGGGGTAATCACTTTCGATACTGGTCGTCCATCACCAAGTATATGCACTTCGTGTTTATAACTTTCACGCATGACAGTGGAGGATGCCTGGACTGCTGCACCAAATTTTTCCATAGCCGCAGGTGCTGCTTTGGCACTGACCTGGTCACGGTACTGAAAATCTTTTTTCAGACTGTTAAAAATGCCCCGCGTGTTGCGGTTAATGGGCGCATCAACGCCAGCGTCTGCGTCTGCTTTCTCGACTGCAGGCATGGCCTGTGGCTTGCTACTGACGATAGCTTTGTCAGATTCACTGATAGCAGAACTTTGGCGGGAAACAAGCGGAACCCTGACGTGCGGGGACGGCTCAGTAATATCCCGCTTAGGCGGGGGAAATTGAGGAAGCGCGGAAGGCTTTACCTGCTCGGGTTGCTTCAAAAAAATCAAACTGCCCGCCTGCATCAACTCCTCTTTGTGCATCGTTTTTAGTTGCGGCCACAGCAAATAGAGGCCAGCGTGAAACAAGAGTACACCGAGCAATATCCGCCAGTCGCTGCGTTGGACACCGGAGCAATAAGAAGCTGCCTTCATCTGCCCTCCTACCTCAATAACTGCCGCAACTGACAGTCTGTATGCCAGGGGATCTGGTGATATCTGCGCCGGGCTTGGCACCTATCACACAATATGACCCTGCTGGTGTCGTCACCTTGGTCATGGCGGTACCATCTGACATGGTGATGTTCTGATAGCTGGTGCCACGTGGGCGGGCAGCAGCTGCTACATTGATGCCGAATTGCACCATGGATGATTTTTCTGGCTTGATATCTGTCAGGATGCGGTTCGGCATTTCGCGCTCCACCTGCTTGATGACTTTGCTGATGTCGCGCTGGATGACGACAGGGCTCTCACCAGTCAATGTGGGTGCGCCTGCTTCTGCATTCGCTGCCGGGACAGTCGTGATAGTGATGTCTGCATCTACCCTACTGGTAATGGGTACGTTGGATTTAGCTGGCTCGACCGGTGTGCGGAGTTTATTTGGCACAGGTAATTGACTGGGCGGCATCGCTGGTTTGGTCGCAGGCACAAGCTGTTCAGGCTTGCGTTGCTCGGGCGCTTCCAGCATGCGCACCACAAACGCCAGTGGTGCGCTCACTTCGTTTTTATGCCTGATGATATTTGGCCATAATATGATTAACAAGAGGTGGGCAAGCAAAACCGTCAACAGCAATTGCCAGCGTGAGCGCAATAGTGTACGCCAGTCTGTACTGCCAAATTCTTGATGGTAATAGAGTGCCTGCATGTCCGGTCTTGGTTTAATCCTGAATATGATCGGGCATTTTGGAATGCCCGATCATACTTGACCCGTCATTTATTAAAAGGATAGTTTTACAAGACTTGGAGTAGCGTCAATTGCTACCTGAGCAGCAAGGCTGATTTTACTCAGCAAATGAATCAGCCGGTGAATTCCCAGTTCTTCCAGTTGGACAGTACGGCTTTTGGATATTCAGGGCGGCCACGGCTACCATTGTAGCGACCCAGGGCCAGGTAAAGATCACCCTTTTCCATATCTATGTACAGTCGCAAAATGGAGCAGCCATAACGCAGGTTTGTCTGCATCTGAAACAGCTTTTTCGCATCGCCATCGCCAATCACGCGCGACCAGAAAGGCATGACCTGCATATAGCCACGTGCACCGACGACAGAAGTCGCATATTTGCGGAAGGCAGACTCTACCTGTATCAAGCCCATGACCATGGCAACATCCAGACCAGCTCGCTTGGACTCATACCAGATAGCATCCAGCAATTCCTTGCGAGTCTGCAAATCAGGGATACGACGCTTCAAACGAGTGGCCATCTCTCCCTGCCAGTTGAGGTATTTGATGCGTTCTTCGATATTGGCAAACGTGGGTTTAGGTGGTGTGGAATCAGAAACAGCTTTGGCCAGCGCAAGACGCACAGAGTCTGCCATGGCTTCTTCTTTTTGGTTACCGGCTTGCGCTGGTAACACAGAAACCGCCAGCAGGCAGACAGCCAGATGCAGAGTGGATTTTTTCCACCCTGCATACATCGCATGGATCACTTGCATGGCTTGCAGACCAAACTTGCTGCTATTGCTACATCTTCCTTTGCACCAGACGCAAAAGCGCAAGAAAAAATACTTCATCCTGCTGCTTATTTATCTGCCATTTTGGCCTGAATGAAGGCCAGCATCTCGGCCACAGGCACATTGCTGGCTTCAGTGTCGCGACGGCCCAGATATTCCAGTTTGCCTTCCTTGAGGCCACGGTCACCGATGACGACACGGTGCGGTACGCCTATCAGTTCCCAGTCAGCAAACATGGCGCCAGGGCGTTCACCACGGTCATCCAGTATCACGTCAACACCAGCCGCCAGCAAGGCGTGGTACAGGGATTCAGCCTCGGTCCTGACGGCTTCGCTGCGGTCCATGCCCATAGGGCAGATGACGACCTCAAACGGTGCAATCGCCGTTGGCCAGATAATGCCCTTGTCATCAAAATTCTGTTCTATGGCTGCGCCCAGGATGCGGGTGACGCCTATGCCATAACAGCCCATTTGCAGTAGTTGTGGCTTGCCGTTTTCATCAAGGAAAGTGGCTTTCATGTCGTCGGAATAGCGGGTGCCGAGCTGAAATACATGGCCAACTTCAATACCGCGTTGGATAGCCAGCACACCTTTGCCATCTGGTGATGGATCACCAGCCACGACATTGCGCAAATCAGCAACTGCTGGCTCAGGCAAATCGCGGCCCCAGTTGGCACCGGTGAAGTGGAAATCAGCTTCATTCGCGCCACAGACAAAGTCAGCCATGTTGGCAACGGTTCTGTCAGCCACGATATTGACTGGTTTTTGTGTACCTATAGGACCGAGGTAGCCTGGCTTGGTGCCAAAATGCTCGACAATTTCAGCTTCAGTCGCAAAACGGTAATTGGCCATGCCAGCGATCTTGCCTGCCTTGACTTCATTGAGTTCATGGTCACCGCGCAACAGCAGCAGCCAAATTTGCGCTGGCTTGCCGCTGTCTTTTTCTGCATCAACAGCCAGCACGATGGACTTGACCGTGGTTTCCAGCGGAATACCCAACAATTGCGCAACATCTTCACACTTGGCTTTACCAGGCGTGGCGGTCTTGGTCAGTGCAGCAGCAGCGGCTGGGCGGCTGGTTTGTGTAGGCAAGGCTTCTGCTGCTTCCATATTGGCGGCGTAATCAGAAGTCGGGCAATACACCAGCGCGTCTTCACCAGTATCGGCAATGACGTGGAATTCATGAGAGCCAGAACCACCAATCGCGCCGTTATCAGCAGCTACCGCACGGAATTCCAGGCCAAAACGCTGGAAGATACGGGTGTAGGCGTCGTACATGATTTCATAAGACTTTTGCATGCCTTCGACATCGCGGTCAAAGGAATAGGCATCCTTCATGGTGAACTCACGGCCACGCATGAGACCAAAACGTGGACGGCGCTCGTCACGGAACTTGGTCTGGATGTGATAGAAGTTCACCGGCAACTGGCGATAAGAGCGGATTTCTGTGCGTATGACATCCGTGATCGCTTCTTCCGAAGTAGGCTGGATGATGTAATCGCGGCCATGGCGGTCTTTGACGCGCATGAGCTCCGGGCCCATCTTGTCCCAGCGGCCAGTTTCTTGCCAGAGTTCTGCAGGTTGCACGACGGGCATCAGCATTTCTATCGCACCGGCGCGATTCATTTCTTCACGAACAATATTTTCTACTTTGCGGATAATACGCAAGCCCATGGGCATGTAGTTATAGATGCCGGAACCGAGGCGTTTAATCATGCCCGCACGCATCATCAGTTTATGGCTGACGATCTCGGCATCGGCAGGAGCTTCTTTCTGTGTAGAAATAAAAAATCGTGTAGCACGCATGACAGTGATTCTTTTTAAATGGAGGGTTATAATCAACTCAATTTTAAAGGATTAGCTGGCTAATGCGCCCACTCTTTGCACATTTGATGAAGGAAACTGCGATTTGTTCGCCTCCATGGGGGCTGTCCGCTGAAAAAAGCGGTATTTTTCGACGAAACAAACGCTCTCTACGCTATCTATTGCAGGAGCAAGCCGTTTAGCCACAGAAAGTTTTGAGGTTGAACATGCTGGATCGTGAAGGCTTCCGCCCTAACGTTGGCATAATTTTGCTAAACGCCAACAATGAAGTCTGGTGGGGAAAGCGGGTGCGCGAGCATTCCTGGCAATTCCCCCAGGGGGGCATTAAATATGGTGAGTCCCCAGAACAGGCCATGTACCGGGAACTCGAAGAAGAAACCGGCTTACTGCCTGAGCATGTCAAAGTCATAGGTCGTACCCGTGACTGGCTGCGCTATGAAGTGCCGGATCATTTTATCAAGCGTGAAATCCGCGGGCATTATCGCGGGCAAAAACAGATCTGGTTCCTGTTGCGCATGATAGGCCGTGATTGCGATGTCAATCTGCGGGCCAGCACCCATCCTGAATTTGATGCATGGCGCTGGCATGACTATTGGGTACCTCTGGATGTAGTGATTGAATTCAAGCGCGGCGTGTATCAACTGGCCTTGCAGGAATTGTCACGCTATGTGCACCGTACCGAGCATCCCAACTCCAATCGCAGCCGCTATTTGCGTAACCAGCAACAGTCGCAACAATCGCAGCAGTCGCAAAAAAATCAGGATTGCAAGAAAACCGAGCCGGAAGAATCCAAATAATTTATGTTGAATAAAAAATTAGGTCATATCGTCATCATTACCCTCGCCTTGCTGCCAGTCAGCTTTGCCCATGCAGCGGACCTGGAAGAAGATGACAAGGAATGGCATGAAGTCGCGCTGCAATTGCCTGAAGCACCAAAGGCCGAAAATCTCTTGAATTTTTACAAGAGCCCCAGCCAGTCTTTTGCAATTGACACCAAGTCTCTCACCGTAGCAACGGATGGCACCATACGCTACACCTTGGTTGCCACCAGTTCTGGTGGTGCCAAGAACATCAGTTATGAAGGCCTGCGCTGTCAGTCGTATGAAGTCAAACTATATGCCTTTGGCCGTCCGGACGGCACCTGGTCGCGTTCGCGCCGCAATCAGTGGGATGCCATCATCAACACTGGCGCCAACAAACAGCATGCTACTTTGTTCTCTGATTATTTTTGCGAAGGCAAAACCATAGCAGGCAAAGCCAGTGTGTTGCTGGACAAGCTGCGCGGGAAAAAGATGTCGTATTACTAAAATGCTGTAACAAGATGCAGGAATAAAATGGGCGGATGAATTTGAACAGATTCATTCGCCCATTTTTTATGTCTGATTTATAACAAAACCAAATTATCGCGGTGTATCAGTTCAGATTCTTCAACAAAACCAAGTATGGATTCAATTTCAGAAGAAGCATGGCGCTTGATGCGGCGTGCATCTGCGCTTGAATAGTTAATCAATCCCCTGGCCACTGACGTACCCGCTTCATCGCAAAGAGTAACTACTGCACCACGACTGAATTCACCGCGCACATCCAGCACGCCTATCGGCAACAAGGACTTGCCTTCGCGTGTCAGTTTTTGCACTGCACCGGCATCCAGTACGACCTGACCCAAGGTCTGTAGATGATCCATCATCCATTGCTTGCGCGCAGCCATTGGTGCCATTTGCGAAATCAATTGTGTACCTATGGCTTCACCTTGCGCCAGACGCAGCAAGACATTGTCTTCACGCCCCCAGGCGATGACGGTATGTGCACCTGAACGGGCACCTCGTTTTGCTGCCAGTATCTTGGTCAGCATGCCGCCACTGCCAAGACTGGAACCAGCACCGCCAGCCATGGCTTCCAGCGTCAGGTCACCTGCCCTGGCTTCATGGACGAAGGTGGCATTCGGGTCTTTGCGGGGGTCAGCGGTGTACAAGCCCTTTTGGTCGGTCAGGATAATGAGGGCATCGGCTTCAATCAAATTAGCGACCAGAGCACCAAGGGTGTCATTGTCTCCAAACTTGATTTCATCAGTAACCACCGTGTCATTTTCATTGATGATGGGGACGATGCCCAGGCGCAGCAAGGTAAACAGGGTGGAGCGCGCATTCAAGTAACGTTCACGGTCTGCCAGGTCGGCATGCGTCAATAAGATTTGAGCCGTACCTAGCTGATGCTCGCGAAAGCTGCTCTCGTAAATTTGTGCCAGGCCCATTTGGCCCACGGCAGCACAAGCCTGCAATTCGTGGATGGCGGTCGGTCGCTTGTCAAAACCCAGGCGTTGCCGGCCTTCAGCAATGGCTCCGGAGCTGACCAGGACGACTTCCTTGCCCATGGCACGCAGGCCAGCGATCTGGGCAGCCCATTTGGCAATGGCTTGCTTGTCCAACCCCTTGCCATCATTGGTGACCAGGGATGAACCTACTTTGATAATCAAACGTTTTGCTTGCTGAATGACAGATTGCATAAATGAATACGAATGTGATTTGGCGACGTTGCCACTCTAAAGCGGCAAACAAATCAAAATTATACTTTATATGGATACTGTCGTTGCAATCTAAATTTAATTCACATTTAAAAGCTATATTCTACTTTTTATGAGATTTTCATTATTAAAAAGAAATTATTCCAATATCAAAATAATCATTGATGTTCAATTGTTCGTGGGTACGAGGCGCTTGATGAGCAATTGATTAGCAACTGATGATCAGTTAATGGCAGACATAAAAAAACCTGGCTTTCACCAGGTCTTTTTTTAGTCTTCTATTACTTTAAAACGCGGATCATCCGGATCAATGGACAAGATACCCTGCGCCTCTTCTTTCATCGTGGTTTCTTGCGAACGCTGTTCATGCGTACGCTTTTCTTCCAGATATTTATAAATCTCGGTCACCAGCTCTTCGCAACCTTCGCGATTCAGGGCGGAGATTTCAAAGACTGGGCCTTTCCAGGCAAAGCGCTTGATAAAGTCTTTGACCTTTTTCTTGCGCTCATCTTCAGTCAGCACGTCGAGCTTGTTGAGAACCAGCCAGCGTGGCTTCTCATACAGGCTTTCGTCGTATTTACGCAATTCCTTGATCAGGGCCTTGGCTTCTTTGACAGGGTCGACGGCTTCATCAAACGGTGCCAGATCAACAATGTGCAAGAGCAAACCTGTGCGCTGCAAATGCTTGAGGAACTGTATGCCCAGACCAGCACCATCAGCTGCGCCTTCGATCAGGCCAGGAATATCGGCGATGACGAAGCTTTTTTCATGGCTGACACGGACCATGCCCAGGTTAGGATGCAGGGTCGTGAAAGGATAATCAGCGATTTTCGGGCGTGCGTTCGATACTGCAGTAATGAAAGTCGACTTACCGGCATTTGGCAAACCCAGGAGACCTACGTCAGCCAGTACTTTCAATTCCAGGCGCAATTCACGGCGTTCACCTTCTTTACCATCAGAGCGCTGACGTGGCGCACGGTTGGTCGAAGTCTTGAAGTGGATATTACCCCAGCCGCCCTCGCCGCCTTTGACGAGTTCAACTTCCTGACCATGTTCAGTCAGATCGGCGATGACTTCATCGGTATTTCTGTCGCAAATTTGCGTGCCAACTGGCATGCGCAGACGGATATCGTCAGCGCCTTTGCCATAACAGTCTGCACCACGGCCATTTTCACCATCTTTGGCTTTATGCAATTTGGAATAGCGATAATCAACCAGAGTGTTGATATTACGGTCAGCTACAGCCCAGATACTGCCGCCACGGCCGCCATCGCCACCGTCAGGGCCGCCAAATGGACGGAATTTTTCACGGCAAAAGGATGCCACACCATTGCCACCATCGCCGGCGATTACTTCGATACGGGCTTCATCAATAAATTTCATTTTTACCACCTAAAAAAGCTTGTATAAATTTTTGTAACCTGATGGAACAATAAATTTATACAGGATTTCTTCAAATTAAAAGGGTAAACACCAAACTGCTTATGCAGGGCGTACTTACGGAGAGGTGAGCTTGCGGTAAAGGATTGCCGCAATGAGTTGGATCGGAGACTGATCCAACTAAAAAGGCCCTACCGATGGCAGAGCCTTTTTATCATACTGGCTTGCGCCCTGCTTTGAATTACTTCAAAGCATTACGCTGCTGCGTCTGCAACTACAATTGCGAACTGGTGACGTGCTGCACCTTTGATTGCGAATTGTACTTTGCCGTTAACCAGTGCGAACAAAGTATGGTCTTTGCCCATACCAACGTTTTCACCAGCGTGTACGCGAGTGCCGCGTTGACGAATGATGATACCGCCGGCATTGATAGCCTGGCCGCCGTAAACTTTAACGCCAAGGCGTTTTGATTCTGAGTCACGACCGTTGCGCGTGGTGCCGCCGCCTTTTTTGTGTGCCATTTTTAATTAGCTCCTTATACAGGTAGATTGATTGCTGATCTACAGATTAGCCGTTGATAGAAACGATTTGCAATTCAGTGTAGTTTTGGCGATGGCCTTGACGTTTCTGATAGTGCTTACGACGACGCATTTTGAAAATGCGCACTTTGTCGTGACGACCGTGATCTATAACCTTAGCCAGCACCGTAGCACCTGCGACCAATGGAGCACCAAATTTAATGGTCTCGCCAGCGCCCAATGCGAGCACTTGATCAATGGTGATTTCGGAGCCAATGTCTGCAGGTATCTGTTCTACTTTAAGTTTTTCACCAGCGACAACTTTATATTGTTTGCCACCGGTTTTTATGACCGCGTACATGTGAAACCTCATCAAATAAAAATTAGGAATTTTCTCCCCGCCAGACAAAAACACACCTGGGAAGTCGGGAAAACCCCAAATTGTACATAATCCAGCCAAAAGCGTCAAAGACTATTTGCATATTTTTTCAGCACACCCATAATAAACAAGCAATTGGCTGCTGATAAATGGATGAAGCGCAAGAGAACTGGTGCAATTCAAGCAAATACCAGCACTGCATCGTATAATCGCGCTCATCCCGGATTCTTATGCAGGTTCTCCCTTGTCTGCCACAAACAACCAAAACCCCATCACTGAACTGATCGCCGTCGATATGGACGAAGTGAATCAGGTAATTCGCAACAAATTGCACTCAGAAGTTGCCCTGGTCAACCAGATCGCTGAATACATCATCAGCGCAGGTGGCAAACGCATACGCCCGGTACTGGTCCTGCTGGTGGCAAATGCTTTCCAGTATAAGGGCAAGCATCATCATGAGCTGGCCGCCATCGTCGAATTCATCCATACAGCTACCCTGTTGCATGATGACGTGGTGGATGAGTCATCCATGCGCCGTGGCCGCAAGACCGCCAATGCTTTGTTTGGTAATGCTGCCTCAGTGCTGGTCGGTGATTTTTTGTATTCTCGCGCCTTCCAGATGATGGTGTCCATCAATAGCATGCAAATCATGCAAATCCTGGCGGATGCAACGAATGTCATCGCTGAAGGCGAAGTTTTGCAGTTGCTGAATATGCATGACCCTGACGTGACTGAAGAACGCTACCTGCAGGTAATACGCTCAAAAACCGCCAAGCTGTTTGAAGCGGCAGCAGAAATCGGTGCACTCATCGCTGGAGCCAATCAGGCAGAGATCGAAGCTGCCGGCGAATATGGCCGATCTTTGGGTACGGCTTTTCAGTTAATTGATGATGTGCTGGATTATTCTGGCAATGCCGAAGACATAGGCAAAAACGTTGGCGATGACTTGCGCGAAGGCAAACCTACCCTGCCTTTGATCTATCTGATGAAAAACGGTACGGCAGAAGAACGCGAACTGGTGCGCGCCTGCATAGAAAACGGCGATGAATCCAAATTTGATGCCATACTGGCTGCAATTACTCAGTCAGGTGCGCTTGCATATACACAAAATGAAGCTGTGAAAGCGGCGGACCGTGCAGCCGCTGCCATTTCAGCCTGGCCAGACAATCAGTATAAACAGGCAATGGTCAAGCTGTGCGCCTTTGCAGTTGGCAGGAATCATTAAATCGCAAATTGAGTGGATTTAACAGATTGTTACAAAATTAAGCAGGGTCGCACCCCTGCTTAAAATCCGTACGCCGCCACGGAAATAAAAGACTGGTAAATTCGGCGTGGCAATTTGCCAGAAAACATTCTATACAGAGTAAAGAAGCGGTAAATCTTTGTCGTCAATAGCAGATAGATTTAAAACTTGATGCAGCTGTTGCAGCGCTGCATTTTTTGCCCATTCCCAGGCCTGCGCGCTAGGGAACGACTTTACAAATAACAGGCTTAGTTGCATTATCCTGAAGCAACTGATTGTATTGGCAAATTTTACTCAAAAGATCCTATGTCCGCAGTCTTACCAAATTCAGCATCCCAGATGCCAAGCTCTGGCCTGGCAAGAGCGTTGACGCAGGCCAACTTATTGACCCCTGCCCAGGTTGACACTGTCAATAAGAAAGCACAGGCAGATAAAAGCGGTTTCATTGATGCACTGACGCAAAGTGGCACGGTCAGCGCGCGCGATCTGGCAACATTTTGCTCAGACGCCTTTGGCTACCCCTTGCTGGATTTATCACTGATCAATGAGTCACAGATCCCCGAAAAACTGGTCGATCAAAAACTCATGCAGTCGCAGCGCCTGATTGCCATTGCCAAAAAAGGCAATAAAGTCTCGCTGGCGATATCTGACCCGACCAATAACTCTGCCCTGGATCAGGTCAAATTCCAGACTGGCCTGGGCATAGACATTATCATCGTGCAACACGATGCCTTGGTCAAATTACTGGAAAAACTGGGTAAGTCTTCTGAACAAAGTCTGAACGAAATCGGTGGCGATGAATTTGAGCTGGAATTCAAGGAAGATGATCTCGGCGCAGGTGCAGCTGCAGAAGCGCAAGCAACAGAAATTGATGATGCACCTGTTGTCAAGTTCCTGCAAAAAATGCTGATTGACGCCATTAATCTTGGTGCATCAGATTTACATTTTGAGCCTTTCGAAAAATTCTATCGCATACGCTTCCGTGTCGACGGTGAGCTCCGGGAGATTGCCCAGCCACCACTGGCCATCAAGGACAAACTGTCTTCCCGTATCAAGGTTATTTCCAAACTCGACATCTCGGAAAAACGTATTCCGCAAGATGGTCGCATGAAATTGCAATTGAATGCCAACAAGTCCATCGACTTTCGTGTGAGCACCTTGCCTACCCTGTTTGGTGAAAAGATCGTTATGCGTATCCTGGACGGTTCGCAAGCGCAGATGGGTATTGATGCCCTGGGCTACGATCCAGACCATAAAGCCATTTTGCTGGATGCCATTCAACGCCCCTACGGCATGGTGCTGGTCACAGGGCCCACAGGCTCCGGCAAAACTGTCTCTCTGTACACTTGCCTCAATGTTATCAATAAGCCTGGCATCAATATTTCGACGGCAGAAGATCCGGCGGAGATTAACTTGCCTGGCGTAAATCAGGTCAACGTCAACGACAAAGCTGGCCTGACTTTTGCCGTGGCCCTGAAGTCTTTCTTGCGTCAGGATCCTGATGTCATCATGGTCGGTGAGATTCGCGACCTGGAAACCGCCGATATTGCCATCAAGGCTGCGCAAACCGGCCACATGGTGTTTTCCACTCTGCATACCAATGATGCGCCAGCCACCCTGACCCGCTTGATGAATATGGGTGTGGCCCCGTTTAATATCGCTTCATCTGTCATCCTGATTACGGCACAAAGGCTGGCACGCCGTCTGTGCACTTGCAAGAAACCTGTTGAGATACTCGATGAAGTCTTGCTGCAGGCCGGTTTCAAGGATGATGATCTGGATGGTACCTGGAAGCCTTATGGCCCGGTAGGTTGCGAACGCTGTAATGGCGGCGGTTATAAGGGGCGTGTCGGCATCTACCAGTTGATGCCTATTTCAGAGCCTATAGAACGCCTGATTCTTGCCAGCGCCGGTGCCCTTGATATTGAAGAACAGGCACAACGCGAGGGTATCAGGAATTTACGTCAATCCGGATTAATGAAAGTCAGACAGGGACTGACCAGCCTCGAAGAAGTCCTCGGATGTACCAACGAATAATAAGAGAAAATTAATATGGCAACCAATCTGGCAAAATCGGCAAAAGCAGGCCAACCCAAAGAGCAATTGTATGCCTGGGAAGGCAAGGACAAATTTGGCAAGGTCGTCAGGGGTGAGACACGTGCTGGCGGTGAAGCCATCGTGAATGCCACCTTGCGCAGACAAGGCATCCTTGTTACCAAATTAAAAAAGAAGAGTTATACCTCGGGCAAGGCAATTACTGACAAGGACATCACCTTGTTCACGCGCCAATTGGCTACCATGATGAAGGCAGGTGTACCTCTGTTGCAATCTTTTGATATTGTGTCTAAAGGCCATAGCAACCCCTCAGTGTCCAAGTTATTGCAGGATATCCGTGGTGACGTAGAAACCGGGACCAGCCTGAACGCGGCTTTCCGCAAATTTCCACTGTATTTTGACCCGCTGTTCTGTAATCTGGTGGGTGCAGGTGAGCAAGCTGGTATTCTGGAAGACTTGCTGACCCGTCTGGCCATCTACAAAGAAAAAACCATGGCCATCAAGGCCAAGATCAAGTCAGCACTGACTTATCCTATTGCCATTCTGGGTATCGCTTTCATCGTCACCGCCGTTATCATGATCTGGGTGGTTCCTGCGTTTAAACAGGCGTTCAGCAGCTTTGGCGCAGAGTTACCGGCACCAACACTGATCGTCATGAACATTTCTGACAATTTCGTCAAATACTGGTACATCATCTTTGGTGGCCTGTTTGGCAGTATTTACTTCTTTTTCCAGACATGGCGCCGCTCATTGAAAATGCAGCAAACCATGGATAGATTGCTGTTACAGGCACCGATTTTTGGCGATGTGATAAAAAAAGCAACCATAGCCCGCTGGACGCGCACGCTGGCGACCATGTTTGCGGCGGGTGTACCTTTGGTTGAATCGCTGGATTCTGTTGGTGGCGCTGCCGGTAATGCCGTCTATCTGGATGCGACGATCAAAATCCAGACTGAAGTTAGTACAGGTACCAGCCTGACGGTAGCCATGCAAAATTCCAATGTATTCCCATCCATGGTCACCCAAATGGTGGCGATCGGTGAAGAATCAGGCGCGCTGGATCAAATGCTGGGTAAAGTTGCCGACTTTTATGAAGATGAAGTTGATGAAGCCGTTGCTGCACTATCGAGTCTGATGGAGCCTATCATCATGGTGATTCTCGGTGTGGTCATTGGTGGTCTGGTGGTTGCCATGTACTTGCCTATCTTCAAAATGGGTTCGGTTGCGGGATAATGGAAGTATTACTTTTTGCAATGCCGCATGATTATTTGTCCACAATAGCCTTCGGGCTATTGGGGCTCTTGATCGGCAGCTTTTTGAATGTGGTGATCTACCGTCTGCCAAAAATGTACTTGCGCGAGGTAGATAATTTTGTTGCCGAGCAACGCCAGGAAGAATTGCCACATCAGGATAAATTCAATCTGATGCTGCCAGGGTCTGCCTGCCCGCATTGTGGGCACAAGATTACTGAACTGGAAAATATACCGGTCATCAGCTACCTCGTCATTGGTGGCAAATGCACAGGCTGCAAGGCCAAAATCTCCATACGCTATCCGCTGATAGAGGCACTGACGGCCTTGCTCACTGCGGGCATGATCTGGCACTTCGGTAGTGGCGTAGTCGGCATGGCTGCCGTGGTTTTCGTCTGGCTGCTGATCGCCATGACTTTCATCGACCTTGATCACAAATTGCTGCTGGACGACCTGACGCTGGGTTTGATGTGGCTGGGTTTGCTGCTCAATGCCTACGGCGGCTTTGTCCCCTTGAAAGACGCGGTATTAGGTGCCGTTATCGGATACCTGTCACTGTGGTCCGTCTACTGGATTTATAAGCTGACACGCGGCAAAGAAGGTTTTGGCTATGGTGATTTTAAATTGCTGGCAGCCTTTGGCGCATGGATGGGCTGGAGCATGCTGCCTGTCATTATTTTATTATCAACATTGGTTGGTTCTATCATAGGCATCGCACAAATCGTCTCGAAGAAATTTGGTTGGGAAACTGAGATACCTTTTGGCCCCTATCTGACTGGTGCCGGTTTGATTGCCCTGATCTGGGGCCGGCAAATTGTCGACTTTTATCTGAGTACCTTGTAATGACCGGGGGAGTTTCATCTGGATTTTCACTGGGTCTGACAGGTGGCATAGGCAGTGGTAAAACCACGATTGCCAATATGCTGGGCGAACTGGGCGCAGCGCTCATTGATACCGACCTGATCGCCCATCAGTTGACAGTACCGGGTGGCTTGGCCATCCCCGCCATACGCACACAATTTGGTGACGAATTTATCGCAGCAGATGGTGCCATGGACAGAGCTGCCATACGACAACTGGTGTTTGCAGATGTTGCGCAAAAACTCAAGCTGGAAGCCATACTGCATCCATTGATACGCACGGAAACCGAGCGCGCGGCGGCAGCAGCCAAGGGCGATTACCGCATTTTTGTCGTCCCCCTGCTGGTTGAGTCTGGCAACTGGAAGAAACGAGTAGACCGTATTCTGGTAGTCGATTGTGATGAAGAGACGCAGATCAGGCGCGTCATGTCACGCAATCAGTTAAGCAGGGAGCAGGTAGTAGCGATCATGCGTAACCAGGCCACAAGACAGGACAGACTGGCTGCAGCAGATGATGTCATCGTCAATGACGGTGACCTGAAAAATATACGGGAAGAAGTTTTACGTCTGCACAGGCAGTATCTGATTTTTGCAGGGAGCAACAAGTGAAGATGCGCAGCGCATGCAACATTTCCCTACAAAAAAATATAATGGAAATCTGCACGCGGTGTTTGTAATTTCACACAGTATGGTTCAGAATCATGTGCAGCTTTGATTGGCACCAAATTTTGACAGGGAAACTATTTTGATTGTTTACGAATACCCTTTTAACGAGCGTATTCGCACGTTATTGCGGCTGGAAGACTTATACGAAAAATTCACGTTTTTCTTACATCAGTCTGACCCCATGCAGCATCACGTTGCCCTTGCCACCATTTTCGAAATGTTGGAAGTCGCTGGTCGTGCCGACCTCAAATCCGATCTCTTGCAAGAACTCGAAAGACAAAGACATACGCTCATCAGTTTCAAATCCAATCCCAATGTGCAGGCAGACATGCTGGACAAAGTGTTGGATGACGTAGACCGCGCCAGTAGCGGCCTGGTTGGCAGCACAGGAAAAACCGGCCAGAACGTGCGTGACAATGAATGGCTGATGAGCATACGCGGCCGCACCATCATCCCTGGCGGGGCCTGCGAATTTGACTTGCCCAGCTACCATGCCTGGCAAAAAAATCCGGCAGAAAAGCGCTTTGCCGACATCAGCGCCTGGTTTGCCCCTATCGCCCCGCTGTTTGATGCCATTAATGTGGTCTTGCGCCTGCTACGTGAATCTGGCGCCACATCGAAAGTCATTGCCCAGGCTGGCAGCTATCAGCAGATGCTGCAAGGCAAGGTTTATCAGCTATTGCGTGTCAATGTCCTGCAAGAACTTGGGGCCATACCCGAAATTTCTGCCAATAAATATATGTTGTGGATACGTTTTATGTCCCAGGATGGCGACATGAAGCCCAAGGCCTACGAAAACGATATCCCGTTTGACCTGACTCTCTGTAATTTCTGAACATGGCTACTTTTGTTGATTGTCCCACCTGCAAAACCAAGGTGGAATGGAAAGAAGCGAACCGCTGGCGTCCTTTTTGCTCTGAACGCTGCAAGCAAATTGATCTGGGTGCCTGGGCTGAAGAGAAATACACAATACCTGCAGTCAACTTACCTGAAGACCCGGAAGAACTGGCTGAATAAGCCACGTCACTGACTTAGAACGTGTTTACGATCTGTAGCGGGCGTGCGTCAGCGGGGTCAGCGTAATATAAAACGCAGCGCAAAAAGCGAAATGTACTTTAGTACATGAGCCTTTTGAGCAGCGCATGAGCCCCCGCATGAACTCCGGTTGCGCTCGCGCTCAAGATCGTCAACATGTTTTTAGCGTTTTTGCGGGATACCGTATTTACGCAGCTTAGTGGCGATCATTGAGTGCGAAGTCGCCAGGCGTGTCGCCAGCTTGCGGCTGGATGGATATTGCGGATACAGGTTTTCCAGCAAACTGCGTTCAAAGGCGTTCACTGACAACTCCCAGCTCTCGGTGGCATCGCTCTTCACCACTTCTGCCGTAATACTGCCTTCGGCCCAATCGAGGTCTGCCGCTTCCAGCACGCGCTGGTCTGACATGGTAATTGCACGGAACACCACATTCTGCAATTGCCTGACATTGCCAGGCCAGTGGTTGGATACCAGGGCTGCACAGGCCGATGAATTCAAACGACATACCGGTTTTTGCGCCTGGGTACACGCACGTTCTATGAAATGCCTGGCTAACGGCAAAATATCGTCAGGACGTTCGCGCAGCGCTGGCATTTCCAGGTGCAAGACATTCAGGCGGTAAAACAGGTCTTCACGGAAACTGCCTTCCTGCACCATCTTGCGCAAGTTCCTGTGAGTGGCGCTGATGATGCGCACATTCACCTTGACCTCTTTATCACTGCCTATGCGGCGGAACTTGCCGTCATTCAGGAAGCGCAGGAGTTTGGCCTGCAGGTACAGCGACATCTCGCCTATCTCATCGAGAAAGACCGTACCACCGTCAGCCATTTCAAACAGGCCAGGCTTGCCGCCGCGCTGGGCACCGGTGAAGGCGCCGGACATATAGCCAAATAATTCGCTCTCGGCAAGGCTTTCTGGCAAGGCTGCGCAATTCAGTTCCAGGAAAGCCGCACTACTGCGGCCGCTGACACCGTGGCAAGCCTGAGCCAGCAATTCCTTGCCGGTACCGGTTTCGCCTGTGATCAGCAAAGGCGCATCGACCACGGCCACGCGCGCTGCCTTGGTTTTCAGGCTGCGTATCTGTTCTGATTCACCGATGATGAAATGAAAGCCGCTACCTTCTGAGTGTTGCAAGGCATGCAGACGGCCGCCTATGCGGGTAGGAGCGTGGAAGGTCAGCACCGCACCTACCGAGCGACCATGGGTAATATCAAGACCCTGAGGCTCTGATACCGGCGTCACATCCATGAAATAAGGCTCACCATTCAGGCTGACTTCACGACTGGGCAGGCGGAAACCGCAGTTGACCAATTCTTCCTGTATGCCAGCATCATCGAGCACCTGGTTCAGGCTGCGCTGGCACAGACTGGTTTCACTCATGCGGGTTGCCGTGGCAGCAGCAACATTGGCAATCACGATATGCCCGCTGGCATCAATCGCCAGCACCGGATCCTCCATGACGGCCATCATGGTATCGAGATTGAGACGACGACGTATGCCGGGCAAGACATCCAGCACCTTGATTTCACCCACCCCACGTACAGACTGGCAGTCAGCCTGTAATGAGGGGAGCATGAATTCCAGCAGTTCAGGGCTGTCGATATAGATATTGGGTGGATCAACTTCAACCGCCACCACATTGAGCCCGCGACGCGCCAATACCGCCAGTATTTCGTGGGCAATACCTACTCTGTCCTTGAACTGGATATTGATGCGCATGCGTTGCTTTGTGATGAAACGATGAAAGTCTGATCAAGTATGATTAATACGGTTCTGGGATATAACCACGTGGACGGGCATGCTGGCGACGGAAGGCGCTGTTGGAAGCCAGGCCACGCAAACGGCCCAGGTCAAATTGCTCCAGTTGTTGCAAGACTGCGCGATTGAGCGTCATTTTAACTTGCATCATCAGCAGATCCACGCTTTGCTGGCTGGAAGTGCGGGTATTACGTCTTTCCTGTGGCACTTCTGCCTCGTCTTCCTGGACTGACTTCTCGATTGCCTTGGCGGCAGCGCGTTCTTCAGCATTGACAAAGCTGCGGTAGACATCTGCCAGGGTGATGATGCCATTGCAGTCACGGCAATGCCAGGCGTCTTTTTCCTTGCTGTCACGGCTGACCAGTGCATCCTTACTCAGCACCGCCAGGATAGAACGTATCAAGCGCGGGGTCTTGCCTGTGGCTTGAGCCAGCGTTGTGATATTCGCAGTACGCGGCATCACCATCATGATTTGTGCCAGCAATTCTATGGCGGTAAAAAACCGCGCATTCAGGTTGGCATCAGAAAAAACCTGGGTTGATGACAGTAATTCTTCAATTGGATTCATGCCAACTCCTTGTGTATAAAAATAGGACTGTTGACGCTGCCGTAACGGTCCATGAATAAACCTTCAGTAGAAATAGCCGGGCGTTTGCCAGAAACCACGTCAGCAATAAACTGACCAGAACCGCAAGCCATGGTCCAGCCCAGCGTACCGTGGCCGGTGTTCAGGTACAGGTTACGGTAAGGTGTAGGGCCAATGACAGGCGTGCCGTCCGGCGTCATGGGACGCAGGCCAGTCCAGAATTCGGCTTTGCTGACGTCACCGCCACCAGGGAACAAGTCTGTTACGGAATGTTCCAGGGTGGCGCGACGGTCTGCGCGCAGGTCGAGGTTATAGCCAGTGATTTCGGCGGTACCACCGACACGTATGCGGTCGCCCAGACGGGTAATTGCGACTTTATAGGTCTCATCCATGACCGTCGATTCCGGCGCTTTTTGTGCGTCGGTAATGGGGACGGTAATCGAATAGCCCTTGATAGGGTAAACAGGAATCTTGATGCCCAATTCTTTCAGCAGAATCGGGGAGTAACTGCCCAGGGCCAATACAAAGCAGTCTGCCTTGATCTCACCTTCCGAGGTGATGACAGAAGTGATGGTATCGCCACTCTTGACCAGTCTTTGTATGCTGACACCGTACTTGAACTGGACACCCAGTTCTTGCGCGAATTTGGACAGACTTTGGGTAAATTTGAAGCAATCGCCAGTTTCATCACCTGGCAGGCGCAGGGCACCGACAAATTTATCCTGCACGTTGACCAGTGCAGGCTCCACTTTCAGGCAACCGGCCTTGTCCAGTTTTTCATAAGGTACATCGTAACGTTTCAGGATGGCGATATCGGCCTCTGCACCATCGAGTTGCTGCTGATTGCGGAACAATTGCAGCGTACCCTGGGTACGTTCGTCATAGCTGATGCCGGTATCACTGCGCAATTGTTGCAAGATATCGCGGCTGTATTCAGCCATACGCAACATGCGGCCTTTATTGATTTCATAGCGCTTGCTGGTGCAATTCATCAGCATCTGCGTGACCCAGCGCCACATACTTGGGTCAAAGCTGGGACGTATTGCCAGCGGGCTGTGCTGCATCATCAGCCATTTGATCGCTTTCAGGGGAACACCGGGGCCCGCCCATGGCGCAGAATAACCTGGAGAAACTTCGCCCGCATTGGCATAACTGGTTTCCAGGCCTGCTGCTGGCTGGCGCTCGATGACGGTAACTTCATGGCCTGCTTTGGCAAGATAATACGCTGACGCTGTTCCGATAACACCTGCACCCAATATAACTATTTTCATTTTATTTCTCCCGGCTCACTGCTGGATTGATCTGTTTGTCTGTTGTTCTGAAGTTTTGCTGCACTACAGTTATCTTTAACTGTGCGTCAATAACGAATGAGGTTTAATTGCTATAAGTACGCTCATAGCGGCCTCCCAGACTGGTCAGGATTTCATAGCCTATGGTGTTGGCGCGTGCTGCTACCTGATCTACCGTGTTGTCTGCAGAAATCAGGTCTACCAGTGCGCCGGGTTGCAGATGTTCTGCGGCGACTGCAGTAACATCGAGAGTGATTGTGTCCATCGATACATTACCGACCATGGGTACGGCCTGGCCAGCTATATGGGCAAGGCCACGATTGCTGAGGCTGCGCATCCAGCCATCGGCATAACCGACACCAACGGTGGCTATGCGGGTGGTCTGGCTGCTGCGCCAGGTCGATCCATAACCGACACCAGTGTCAGCCGGGATTTCACGGGTTTGTATAATGCGGCCTTGCAGGTGGGCAACGGCACGCATGGGGTTGGCCTGGCCAGCGACAGGAGCAACACCATACAAGGCAGCGCCAGGACGGGCCATGTCGAAATGAAAGTCTTTCCCCAGGAAGATGCCAGAAGAATTGGCCAGGCTGGCTGGCAAACCCTGGCAAGCCGGGATTTGCGCACGCAAGGCATTAAAGGCTTGCAACTGCTGTTGATTGACTGGGTTAGCCTGGTCTTCGGCACTGACCAGATGGCTCATGATGTATTGCAGGTCTATGCCATCGGCCAAGCTGGCATCGGCCTGCCATTGCCGTACCTCAGCTGCGGACAAGCCCATTCTGGCCATGCCGGTATCAACCTGCACGATAGCGGGCAGGCGGCGCTGTTCTTTTTGCGCCAATGCACGCCAGGCCAGCATTTGTGGCAGGCTGTTCAATACTGGTGTGCAGTTATATTTCAATAATTCCGCCTCATGCCCAACTGGTGAGCCATGCATGACATAGATGGCTGCATCCGCAGGCAAATGTTCACGAATAATGATCGCCTCTTGCAAATGGGCGACAAAGAAATCCCGGCAATCTTCTGCATACAATGCCTGTACGACTTGCACCGCACCCACACCATAAGCGTCCGCCTTGACTGCGGCACCACATTTCGCCGTGCCCAATAAACCGCGCAACAGACGATAGTTATAACGTATTGCCTGTAAGTCAATACGAAGTACTGCACCTGCTATTCCAGCAACTTGCTTCATATTTCACCACTCCATCGCATATAAGGAAACTGCGACTAGTCATAGCAATCGTCGTGCCACAAAATTTTATTGATAAAATTCAAGGACTTAAAAAATTTATTTTGGAATCACCCAAAATTCTGTATTGAATTTAATACAGCCACTACTTTTCCTCTACTTTTAGCACTAGAGAACACCCTCTATTGCGTACTAAAAATTGCACACTGTACTATTTTCAATACACTGTATTGTTTTCAATACATATCAGTAATAAAATAAAGCACAGATAATCTCAGCCCAAAAAGTATCCGACAATAAGTGATACTACGGATTGTTTGTCATAAAAAGACAGTTTGATGACAAGAGACAGGCAGCACTTGATACCAAGTATAGACAGGCGGCAATAAAGTGTAAGGAAGCAGGATTGAAAAAGGGACAGAGCCAACAAGCTAATGTTTGCTCTGATGCTCTTCAGGGTGATGGGAGATAAATGGGATCGCAAACCAGCGCACTGGTTGCAAGATTCAAGCTAATTAAATGAAATTAAGTTATGTGCTCAAGCTGCAGCAACCAGACTGACCTCGTCCTTGCGCAGCAAATCCAGCCATTCCAACAGCGGTATGGTGGCAGGTAATAAAGGCGTGAGCTCTACACTACCCTGCCAGGCAAATGCCTGTCCTTCCAGGCTTTGCGGTTCACCTCGCCATTCACGGCTGATATAGAAATGCAGCCTGACATGGGCATGCGGGTAAATGTGCTCTACGCCGCACCATGGTTCGGCAGTCAACACTTGTATGCCCAGCTCTTCGACAAATTCGCGCTTGAGAGCATCGAGTATGGATTCATCAGGCTCAACCTTGCCGCCTGGGAATTCCCAATACCCCTCATAGGGTTTGCCAGCGGGACGCTGCCCCAGCAAGACATCGCCATTGGCTTTCATCAGGATGCCGACAGCAACATCTACAGGTTTTGCACCCATCTCAGGACTCCGCCAGCTTGCCAGCATAGTCGCGGGCAAATTGCCAGGCTACACGGCCAGAACGCGAACCGCGCTGCAAAGCCCAGCGCAGGGCATCGCCACGCGCCTCTTCTACCTGCGCAGCAGTACACCCCATGCTGCCCAGCCAGTAAGCGACGATATCGAGGTAATCATCCTGTTTGAAAGGATAGAAAGAAACCCAGAGGCCAAAGCGCTCAGACAGGGAGATTTTTTCTTCTACCGTTTCACCCGGATGCAGGTCGCCATCATCGCTATATTTATAGCTGGCATTGTCTGACATTTTCTCTGGCAAGAGATGGCGGCGGTTTGAGGTGGCGTAGATCAGCACATTATCAGACTGGGCAGAAATACTGCCATCGAGTGCCACCTTCAAAGCCTTGTAACCAGCCTCACCTTCTTCAAAGGACAGGTCATCACAAAAGACGATGAAACGCTCGGGGCGCTCGGCGATCAAGTCGACAATGTCCGGCAAGTCAGCCAGGTCAGCTTTATCAACTTCAATGAGTCGCAAACCTTGGTCAGAAAACTGGTTCAAACAAGCCTTGATCAGCGATGACTTACCCGTACCACGGGCACCTGTCAGCAAGACATTATTGGCTGGTTTGCCGTGGACGAATTGCCTGGTGTTTTGTTCTATCTGGGCTTTTTGTGCAGCGACATTGCGCAAGTCATCCAGTGCTATGGTCGAAGCATGACGCACGACCTGCAAATAACCCTGGCCACCTCGTTTGCGCCAACGATAGGCAAAGCCCAGATTCCAGTCAGGTGCTGGTGTGCTGGCTGGCAGAATGTTTTCCAGCCTGCTCAGCAAATGCTCGGCACGCAAGAGAAATTGATCAAGCTGCGTCATTGTCTGTCCAGATCAGGAGCGATAGTCGGCGTTGATGGAGACATAGTCATGCGACAAATCGCATGTCCACACTGTCGCTGCTGCGTCACCACGCGCGAGTTTGACGCGTATGGTGATTTCGCTCTGCTTCATGATGCGCTGGCCATCTTCTTCACGGTACTCAGGATTACGACCACCATTCTTGGCGACCCAGACATCATCCAGGTACAGGTTCAGCTTGCCGACATCCAGGTCATTCACACCGGCATAACCGATGGCTGCCAGGATACGGCCCAAGTTAGGGTCGGAGGCAAAGAAAGCGGTTTTTACCAGTGGAGAATGGGCGATCGAGTAAGCGATCTTGCGGCACTCTTCTACGTCACGGCCTTCTTCCACTGCAATGGTCATGAACTTGGTCGCGCCTTCGCCATCACGGATAATCATGTGGGCGAGTTTTTGCGACAGCGCAGTCACGGCTTCTGCCAATGCGGCATATTCAGGTGTCTCGACATCATTGACTTCAACTTCACCCGCACCTGTAGCGATGAGCATGAAGGAATCATTGGTGGACGTGTCACCATCAATAGTGATGCAATTGAAAGACTTGTCAGCCGCCTGCTTGACCATGTGATCCAGCACATTTTGCGCAACCTTGGCATCAATCGCCAGATAGCCCAGCATGGTCGCCATATTTGGCTTGATCATGCCTGCGCCTTTGCTGATGCCTGTCATGGTCACGGTTTTACCGTTGATTTCCACTGTCGCCGATGCCGCCTTGGGCTGGGTATCGGTAGTCATGATGGCGCTAGCGGCATTAAACCAGTTATCCGCTGTCAGGTTTGCTATAGCTGCTGGCAAACCAGCTACCAGCCTGTCGACCGGCAACTGTTCAAGGATCACGCCAGTAGAAAATGGCAGGATTTGGGAAGCTTCACAACCCAACAGTTCTGCCAGGGCAGCACATGTTGCATTCGCTGCAGCCAGGCCAGCATCGCCGGTACCGGCATTCGCATTGCCAGTGTTCACCACCAGCGCGCGGATAGGGCTGGATGCCATATGCAGGCCTTCCAGATGCGCTTTGCAGACTTGCACAGGTGCCGCGCAAAAGCGGTTGGTCGTAAATACCCCGGAGACGGTTGCCGTAGGGGCCAGTTCCATGACTAGTACGTCTTTGCGGTTGGGCTTGCGTATGCCAGCTTCGGCATAGCCCAGGCGTATGCCAGCTACCGGTTTCAAATCTGCAGCCACAGGGATGGGGGAATTAACGGCCATGGTTTTTCCTTGCGTTGAAATCAAGCCGACATTGTAGGGCATTTTGTTGCACTGCGAAGCATGTTTGCGCTGAGGAAATTTCACGCGCAATAGCCAGGTTCATCACATCAATGTCATAAACTGCGCTCACAGCGTGGGGTCAAAGCCCCATGATCATTTGTGCAATGATATTTTTTTGTATTTCATTTGAACCACCATAGATGGATAGCTTGCGCATGTTCAGGTAATTGATGGCAAGCGGGCTGGCCAGCTCGCTGGTATCCTGACGGTCTCGCAGAGGCAAGGCCTGCTCACCTACTGCCTGCACCAGCAATTCAGTAATTGCCTGTTGTATTTCCGTACCCTTGATCTTTAGTATCGATGCTTCCGGCCCGGGTGCATGACTTTGCTCTTCCGCAGACAAGACCCGCAGATTGGTCATTTCCAGCGCCATCAAGTCTATCTCTACCTGCGCTACGCGTGTAGCAAAAGCAGCATCTTCCATGAGCGGTTTACCATTCTTGAATTCACGCGCGGCCACTCTTTTCAGTCTGGCCAGCTCGCGTTTGGCTATGCCTATGCCCGCAATATTGGTGCGCTCATGTCCCAGCAAAAACTTGGCATAAGTCCAACCCTTGTTTTCTTCACCCACCAAGTTAGCTGCTGGCACTTTGACGTCATCAAACCAGACTTCATTGACTTCATGTGCGCAGTCCATGGTGATGATGGGCCTGACAGTGACGCCGGGGGATTTCATGTCTATGAGCAGGAATGAAATACCGCGCTGGGCCTTGGCTTCGTGGTCTGTACGTACCAGGCAAAATATCCAGTCAGCATAGTGCGCCAGCGTAGTCCAGGTCTTTTGACCATTCACTACATAGTATTCGCCTTCGCTGTCACGCCTGCGTTCAGCCGTGGTCTTGACGGAAGCAAGGTCAGAGCCAGAACCTGGCTCAGAATACCCCTGGCACCACCATTCATCGGCGGACAGTATCTTTGACAAAAATCTCTGCTGTTGCTCGGGTGAACCAAATTCCATAATGACGGGTGCCACCATTTTGATACCAAAAGGTGGCAGGCGAGGCGCACCGGCAGCGGCGCATTCTTCTTCGAATATATAGCGCTGCACAGCAGACCAGCCAGTGCCACCATGAGCAGCAGGCCAGGATGAGGCGCCCCAGCCCTGGGCGTGCAATATTTTTTGCCACTGCTGATAGTCGTTTTTTTCGAGTGCTATTCCATGGTGCACTTTATGGCTGATGGCCTGGGGTAATGAAGTTTGCAGAAAATGACGGACCAGTTGACGAAAACCCAGCTCTGCATCGTTAAAGTTCAAGTCCATAAACCCCCTCAGGTCTGGTCATCACAAGTTGAGATTCCAGAATATAGAATGAATGCTCAAATAAGCACGCCCGTTCACTTTAACTCTGGGCTTTACTTGCGTCAAGTGAGGATATAAGGAATCCTAAAAATGATACTGGAAGACCAAAAACAAAAAAGGCGACCAATGGTCGCCTTTCATTTTTGCTACTTCAAATAATCAAGCCAGTTTGCCATGGCATTGCTTGAACTTCTTGCCACTGCCGCAAGGGCAAGGGTCATTACGGCCTACTTTCAGGGCATAACTGATTTCTGGCTGATCAGTACCAAAGCTTGCATCAGGTGCCAGCATTTCTTCTGGCGTTGCATCTGCATCAAAGTCAGCATGTTGATAATGGACATTTTCTATCTGCGACTGTGCCAGTCTTTCTTCTGCCCCATCAATCTCGTCACGGGATTGTATTTCCACAGTGACCACCTTCCTGACCACTTCATTCTTGATGGCTTCCAGCATCTGACCAAACAGCTCGAAAGCTTCGCGTTTGTATTCCTGTTTAGGATTTTTCTGTGCATAACCGCGCAGATGTATACCCTGACGCAAATGATCCAGCGCCGCCAGATGTTCACGCCAGTGCGTATCTATGCTTTGCAGCATGACACTGCGCTCGAAACCGGCAAAAGACTCTTTACCAACGATGGCGATCTTGGCGTCATACACTTCATTGGCGGCTTTTTGCACACGCTCCAGAATATCTTCATCCGTGATATTGGCATCATCTTTCAGAATTTGCGTCAGCGGCAAATCCAGCGCCCATTCATCGCGCAAGACAGCTTCCAGGCCAGGGATATTCCACTGTTCTTCAACTGATTCTGCCGGTACATATTCACGTACGATGTCTTCAAACATGCCATGACGCAGCGAAGAAATCAGTTCAGCCATGTCCTGCGCTTCCAGCAATTCATTACGCTGCTGGTAAATCACTTTACGCTGGTCATTGGCGACGTCATCGTATTCCAGCAATTGCTTGCGGATATCAAAGTTACGTGCCTCAACCTTGCGCTGTGCCGATTCTATGGAGCGTGAAACGATGCCTGCTTCGATAGGTTCGCCTTCAGGCATTTTCAGCCTGTCCATGATGGCACGGACACGGTCACCAGCAAAAATACGCAACAGAGTATCGTCAAGCGACAGGTAGAAACGGGAAGAACCCGGATCACCCTGACGGCCAGAACGACCACGCAATTGATTATCCACGCGGCGGGATTCATGACGCTCGGTACCAACAATGTGCAAGCCGCCAGCATTGACCACAGTTTCATGCAGGGATTGCCATTCATCGCGCAGTTTTTGCGATTGCGCCTGTTTGTCTGCATCAGACAAATCAGCGTTGGCTTCTATCATTTGCACTTGCTTGGCGACATTACCACCGAGCACGATATCCGTACCACGGCCTGCCATATTGGTAGCAATAGTGATGGCTTTTGGACGACCGGCCTGGGCAATGATTTCCGCTTCACGGGCATGCTGTTTGGCGTTCAGTACATTGTGTGGCAAACCTGCCTTTTCCAGTATGCCAGACAGAAGTTCAGAATTTTCAATCGAGGTCGTACCGACCAGCACTGGCTGACCACGCTCATAGCAATCCTGGATATCAACCAGCATGGCATTGTATTTTTCTTGCGCAGACTTGTAGACCTGGTCTTGCCTGTCCTTGCGCTGGGAAGGACGGTTGGGTGGAATGACCACAGTTTCAAGGCCGTAGATTTCCTGGAATTCATAAGCTTCAGTATCCGCCGTACCTGTCATGCCTGACAGTTTGGAATACATACGGAAATAATTCTGGAAAGTGATCGATGCCAGTGTCTGGTTTTCATTCTGGATGCGCACGCCTTCTTTGGCTTCAACCGCCTGATGCAAACCATCAGACCAGCGACGGCCTGTCATCATACGGCCAGTGAATTCATCAACGATGACGATTTCATCATTTTGCACTACATAGTGCTGGTCCTTGAAATACAGGGCATGCGCACGCAGGGCAGCATACAAATGATGGATCAGGGTGATGTTGGCAGCGTCATACAGGGATGCGCCCTCAGGCAGCAAACCCATTTGAGTGAGTATGTTTTCTGCCTTGTCATGACCTGCTTCAGTCAGCAAGACCTGATGGGCTTTTTCATCCTTGGTGTAATCACCAGGTACCTCAATCTTGCCTTTGCCATCGGGTGTTTCTTCACCGATTTGCAGGGTCAGCAGTTTTGGCACTTCATTGATTTTGTAGTACAGCTCGGTGTGATTTTCAGCCTGACCAGAAATGATCAAAGGCGTACGTGCTTCATCGATAAGAATCGAGTCAACTTCATCGACAACGGCAAAATTCAGGCTGCGCTGCACGCGGTCTTTGGCTTCATAGACCATGTTATCGCGCAGATAATCGAAACCGTATTCGTTATTTGTGCCGTACGTGATATCAGAGCCATAGGCTGCCTGCTTGGCATCATGATCAAGCTGCGACAGATTAATGCCGGTAGTCAGGCCCAGCCAGCCATACAGTTGCCCCATCCATTCAGCATCACGTTGCGCCAGGTAATCATTGACCGTAACAACGTGCACGCCCTTGCCTGACAAGGCATTCAGGTAAATTGGCAGGGTCGCCATCAGGGTTTTACCCTCACCCGTGCCCATTTCAGCAATTTTGCCATAATGCAAAACCATGCCGCCTATCATCTGCACGTCAAAATGGCGCATTTTCAGGACGCGTTTGCTGGCCTCGCGGCAAACTGCAAAGGCTTCCGGGAGGATGGCATCAAGTGACTCTCCGTTCGCAACACGTGCTTTGAACTCGGCAGTCTTGGCTTGCAAAGCCTCGTCCGACAAGGCTTCCAGCTTGGGTTCCAATGCGTTGATCTCACGCACCGTCTTTTGGTATTGCTTCAAAAGCCGCTGATTGCGGCTGCCGAATATCTTGGTCAGGAATGACATGCTATGAACGGAAAGTTAAATTCTTAAAAAAATTGTTGAAATAGTGCTTAATTTGACAACAACATTAGGATAACCTGTGATTTTACCATGTGACACTCAATTAACCAGTAATTGCGCAATTCTCCTGCCAATTCAGCAAGAAAATAGACGATTTGGCAATTACTGGATGAGCATCAGGCAAACAATTCCCAGACATGAGCTTGCAGTTGGTGACTGAATCAGCAATCTCAAGTTATTTTTGATTCAAGGCGGCAAGATTGGCTTGATTAGCCCCTGCAGACAAAAATTTATGTGGATTTTGTGGTACACCTTTGACATGGACTTCAAAGTGCAAATGCGCCCCGGTTGAGCGGCCTGTGGAGCCAATGTCGGCAATGTGCTGGCCGCGCTTCACAATATCACCGAGCTTGACGTGAATTTTGGATGAGTGGGCATAACGGGTCATGATCTCGCCGCCATGATCAATTTCTACCATATTGCCAAATTGTGGATGATATTCGGCCGCCACCACGACGCCACCAGCTGCCGCAACTATGTGGGTACCGGTAGGGCCTGAAAAATCTATGCCTTCATGAAAAGCACTGCGGCCAGAGAAAGGGTCAAGTCGCCAGCCAAAGCCAGATGCATTATAAGCAACGTTTACCGGCTGGATAGTCGGCAAGAGCTTGGATTGCACTTTGAAGCCCATGAGCTTGGTTTCCACCACATTCATATAGTCTGAGCGGTGTTCTATATCTACCGACATGGCTGCCAGTGCCGCCTGGAACTCAGCCAGATTCAATTCCTGAGCAGGTTGTGTCGATACCTCAGGGCCACCGCGACCAGGCAATTCCTTGAAATTGAACTCTTCCGGCTTGACACCAGCCAGCCCCTGTACCCGTTCACCAAGTGCATCGAGGCGTATGAGTTGCGCCTGCATCTCACCCAGTTTGGCCGCCATGGCCGCCAGGTTTTCTTTCATATACTTATCTTTATTGCCAGTATCACCACTCGCTGCAGCCACTGGCACCAGATCGCGCAAAAATGGTAAATCGGCATTGGCCAGCTTCAAGGTCATGGCTGCCATCAGGGCGGCACAGAAAGTAATGACAAGCAAGAATGCAAATAAACCAAAAATGACATGACGTGAAGACAAAGTCACCGACTTTGCCTGGGTAAAACGGGAGTGCATCAAAATGATTTGCATCAATATGCTCCTCTGAAAACGATGGATGACCTATAGCTCCTTGTGAGAGCTGGCCTGTCCTGTTTGTGGTAAGGTATTGCGCATGTCAACATTCTCACGCCCTACCTATCCGATTAACATTAAACGCGGTCGCAAAGTGCCTGGAGCCAGCGAAGCCGGTGACTTTTTGCGCAGTAATGAGAGAATCTCCCAACTGCTACCCACAGTGCAGCGCAATCTGAAGCTGCAAAAAGACTGTGAGTCCATACTGCCGCCGATATTTGCCTCTTGTGAGGTTATGCAAGTAACGGAGGGACAGTTGACGCTTTCCGCGCCGAATGCCGCACTGGCGACCAAATTGAAGCAGCAATGCCCGAAACTGCAAGCATTTTTGCAAGAACGGGGATGGCAGATTAACGCAATCCGGATTAAAGTACAAGTCAGGCGCGTCGTGGAGAAACCTGTTGCCGTAAAGCAAATAGCTTTTTCAGGCAAGGCTTTGCAGGCATTTGGGCAACTGGAACATGCGCTGGAGGATACGCCTCAGAACGCAGATTTGCGGGCGGCACTAAGTCGCTTGATAGAGCGTCACCGCTCTGGCAACTGATTTCAGAATACTTAAGCCGGCACTTTAAGCGAGCGCCCACTCCCTGTCCACTTGGGTGGCATAAGTCGGCGGTGCCGTGCCCAGATCGTCAAAGCTGACGATTTCATACGCATCTGGCTGTGCCAGCAAGGCGCGCAATAATTGATTATTCAAGCCGTGACCAGATTTGTGGGCTGTATAACTGGCAAGGAAAGGATGGCCGATCAGGTATAAATCACCAATCGCATCCAGTATCTTGTGACGGACAAATTCATCATCAAAACGCAGTCCATCTGAATTCAGGATGCGGTATTCGTCCATGACGATGGCGTTTTCCATGGAGCCACCACGTGCCAGGCCTATGCCCCTGAGCATTTCCACATCCTGCATGAAACCGAAAGTGCGCGCCCTGGCAACATCTTGTACAAAAGTGGCGCTGGCAAAATCAACTTCTGCCGTTTGCACCGTGCCATCGACTGCCGGATGATTAAACTCAATAAAGAAATGCAATTTGAAACCATTAAAAGGTTCCAGTCTGGCCCATTTCTCGGATTTACCTGTACCTTCGCGGATTTCTACTGGCTTTAATACACGGATAAATTTCTTGGCCGCGTCTTGTTCCTGCATGCCAGCCTGCTGCAATAAATACACAAAAGATGAAGCAGAGCCATCCATGATGGGAATTTCTTCTGCACTGACATCGATGTAGAGATTATCGATACCCAGACCGGCGCAGGCAGACAGCAAATGCTCAACCGTAGACACCTTGCCATGTTCATTCGACAAGGTCGAAGCCATGCGGGTATCGCCCACAGCCAGCGCCTGGGCCGGCAAGACCACGGGTGGTGTCAGGTCGGTACGTGTAAAGATAATGCCGGTATTTACTGGTGCCGGACGCATGACGAGCTCAACCTTGGTGCCGGAATGCAGGCCGACGCCAACGGTTTTCACTACTTGTTTGATGGTTCTTTGCTTTAACATCGGGCTATTATAGCGTTTCAGGCAATTCCCCATGCAGGAGTGAGGAAAATTAGCCGTTTCACATATTAAAAATGAATACAAAAACAACAATTCAAATTCGTCCCGCAGCGGTCACTGATCTGGATGCCATGTGCGACCTCGCTGATCAGATCAACGCCCAGCATCATGCTGCCGCCCCCAGGATTTTTGTACAAAAACCGAATCGTGAACTTGACCGCCAGTTCTGGCACGGCACATTTGAAAATCCGGTCGGTTGTGCATTGCTGGCCTGCGATGCAGAGCAAGTCCTGGGTTTTATCACCATGAGCTGGCATGAAAATGCGATCATCCCTTTTTTGTACCGGCGTCGCGTCTGCCGCATAGGCACTATCGTGGTTTCTGACTCACATCAGAAGCTAGGCATAGGGAAGTTATTGATGGATGGTGCAAGCAGTTGGGCACGTCAACATGACGCAGTAGAGATCAGGCTGGAAGTATTCGACTTCAACCGCAATGCCATGGATTTTTATGCCGCTCAGGGTTATGGCGTGCAGTCACATATCATGAGCAAGTCGCTGGAATAGCAAATATTTGCAGGATAAAAAATAGCGCTGAAGTTACACTCAGCGCTATTTATTTAATGCGATCAGAAAATCTGATTAGCCCAATTGTGCCAGCAGTGTTTCTGCGTTAGACACTTCAAACTTGCCGCCTTCTTCGATATTCAATTGCTTGACGACACCGTCAACAGCCAGCAGAGAATAACGCTGGGAACGTGTGCCCATGCCGAATTTGCTGAAATCTGCATCCAGGCCCAGCGCCTTGCTAAAATCGGCATTGCCGTCAGCCATCATGCGAACGATGCCTGTGGATTTTTGATCACGGCCCCAAGCACCCATGACGAATGCGTCATTCACAGAGATACACCAGATTTCGTCAACTCCCTTGGCTTTCAAATCTGCTGCCAGTGCAACATAGCCAGGCACATGCTTGGCTGAACAAGTTGGCGTGTACGCGCCAGGCAGACCAAAAATCGCAATGGTTTTGCCTTTGGTCAGGTCTGCAACTTTGAACGTATTTGGGCCGAGTGAGCATCCTTCTGATTCCACTTCAATAAATTCTGCCAGGCTGCCTTCAGGCAGGGTATCGCCAATCTTGATTGTCATTTTATGTACTCCCTAGATAAGTATTCGGATATTCATTGCCTTGCTGTATGCCGCCTCCGCATAAAAAGCAGAAAGTTTGAGCCATATCAACACCGACAGTGAAGGACGCAAGTATGCCTGAGCTAGAATTTTCTTGCAGAAGTTAAAAGTGTGAACATCCAGGCGCTTTAACGTCGACATCGCGTATTGCAAAAAAAACTCACGAGCCCCCTCCCTCTCAAGGGGAAGGAGTCATCAAAGGACATTATCCAAATGCCCCCTTTGAAGAAGAAAGCCATATGACAAATAAAAAACGCCAGCCTCTTCCGAAGCTGGCGCTCTGCTGAAAACCAGATAAATCAGTCAGCCTGTTTGCGCAGGAAAGCTGGGATATCGTAAGTTTCCATGCCATTTTTTTCCAGTGCACGTACTGTTTCTGATGCAGATTCACGACGCCATACAGCAGGTTTGCTCAAGCCATCAAAGCCTGCTGAACCAGTTGCAGCACCAGTGCTGATGGTGGCAGATGTCATGACTGGGCTGGCCATCACTGTTTCATTGTGAGTACCTGTACGCAGCATTGGTGTTTGCACCAGCTGAATGTTTTTCTTGCCACGGCCAAGACCGGTTGCGACTACCGTTACACGGATATCGTCACCCATGTTGTCGTCGTAAGCGATACCCTGGGCAATCGATGCGTCCGGTGCAGCAAAGGCGCGTACTGTCGACATGACTTCCTTGATTTCTTTACCTTTCAGACCACGGCTGGCCGTGACATTCACCAACACGCCGCGGGCACCGGACAAATCAATACCGTCCAGCAGTGGTGATGCAACTGCCTGTTCAGCGGCGATGCGTGCGCGGTCAACGCCTGAAGCCGTTGCCGTACCCATCATGGCCTTGCCTTGTTCGCCCATGATCGTTTTCACGTCATTGAAGTCGACGTTGATATGGCCAGGTACATTGATGATCTCGGCAATACCGGCGACGGCATTGTTCAAGACATCATCTGCATGTTGCAGCCATTCGATCATGCTGTCGTCTTCATAAATCTCTTCGAGTTTTTCGTTGAGAATGATGATCAGTGAATCGACGTGCTGAGACAAGGCTTCCAGACCTTCGTCAGCGATGTCCATGCATTTCTGACCTTCGTAAGAAAATGGCTTGGAAACCACCGCAACTGTCAGTGCACCCAATTCCTTGGCGACTTGTGCAACTACGGGAGCAGCACCGGTACCTGTACCACCGCCCATACCTGCAGCGATAAATACCATGTGCGCGCCGCGCAATGCGTCCTCAATGCGGGCACGGGAATCTTCCGCCAGCTTGCGGCCGACTTCCGGTTTCATGCCTGCGCCCAGACCAGTCTCGCCGATCTGTATCACGTTGTTTGCTTTAGACTGCAACAGTGCTTGCGCATCTGTGTTTGCTGCTATGAACTCAACGCCGGACACGCCTTTGTTGATCATGTGCTGAACCGCATTGCCGCCTGCGCCACCTACGCCGACAACCTTGATTACGGTGCCTTGTGTGGCGTTATCAACCATATCGAACTCCATCATGACTCCTCCAGGTAGGCAGTTATCAGTCGCTAGGCATCACCGGGGTGTGACGACTAGCGACTAATAACTGTATATCGAACTATTATAAAATGACTACACTAATTTAGATACAAAATACAAGCTAAAAATTCCCTAAAAACCACTCTTTCATGCGTTGCCAGACCGCTTTGGCTGAACCTTCTTGCCTAGTGACCAGATGACCGCGCAAATACTGCTTCTTCGCTTCCAACAACAACCCCAAAACTGTGGCATAACGCAGGCTGCGCACGACATCTGCCAACTGCCCACTGTAAGCCGGCATACCTAATCTGGTCGGCTTCAAAAAGATGTCTTCTGCCATCTCGACCATACCTGGCATGGCAGCAGAACCACCTGTCAAAACGATGCCGGACGACAGCACATCTTCATAGCCGGATTCGCGCACCACCTGGTGCACCAGCGCAAACAATTCTTCCACCCGCGGCTCTATCACTGCCGCCAAAGCCTGACGCGACAAGGAGCGCGGGCCACGATCGCCCAGACCAGGTACTTCCAGCGTATCTGAAGGATCAGCCAGTACCTGCTTGGCGACACCAAAACGCACCTTGATTTCTTCTGCTTCTGATGTCGGCGTGCGCAAAGCCATCGCGATATCATTGGTGATCTGATCACCAGCAATCGGTATCACTGCGGTATGGCGTATCGCACCTTCACTGAATACCGCTACGTCAGTCGTGCCACCACCGATATCAATCAACACCACGCCCAGCTCTTTTTCATCCTTGGTCAGCACTGCTTCAGCTGATGCCATCGGTTGCAAGATCAGGTCAGATACTTCAAGACCGCAACGGCGTACGCATTTGACGATGTTCTGCACCGCAGAAACGGCACCGGTAACGATATGCACTTTGACTTCAAGACGTATGCCACTCATGCCTATCGGTTCGCGCACATCGTCCTGGCTATCGACGATAAATTCTTGTGGCAAGGTATGCAGCAATTGCTGGTCAGTCGGAATATTGACTGCCTTGGCAGTTTCTATCACGCGCGAAACGTCGGCCGCGGTGACTTCTTTATCCTTGATCGCCACCATGCCGCTGGAATTAAAGCTGCGTATATGGCTGCCAGCGATACCGGTATACACATTGCGTATCTTGCAGTCAGCCATCAACTCGGCTTCTTCCAAAGCGCGCTGTATGGATTCGACGGTCGCCTCGATATTGACGACGACACCTTTTTTCAGGCCCTTGGATTCATGCTGGCCCAAGCCTATGACTTCATGCCTGCCGTCAGGCATGACTTCTGCCACGACCGCCACAATTTTTGAGGTGCCGATATCGAGACCAACGATCAGATTTTTAGCGTCTTTTGTCATGTCTTTCCACTTGCTTTTGTTTGCTTTTTTGATCCGAGATTGCTATGGCTCGATTTGAGCGCAAGGCCATTCGGATAACGCATGTCCACACTTTCAATACTGTCCTGCAAACTGGCCAGCAGTTGCGGGTAAACTGTCATCAACTTATCCACCCTGTTCTTGAGCGTTGTTGCATCCTGCACCCTGCCCAATTGCACCTGCATGCCATTATTCAATTTCAGACTCCAGGCATAACGACTGGAATAATTTACTGAGTCTGGTGCCAGATTAATTTTGGCAAACCAGTTCTTAAATTCCACATATTGCGCCAGCACTTCTTTTTCACTACCCTCTGGTCCACTCAGGGCGACCAGATCTGCATCATCTTCAGCCTCAGCCAGGTTGGCAGTAAACACATCGCCTTTGGCAGAAATCAATTGACCATTTTCACCCCAGGTGCCCAGTGCCACATGCTCTTCCAAAGTGACGATAAGCTTGTTGGGCCATTCTCTTTGTACACTTGCCTTGCGTACCCAAGGCACGGTTTCAAATGCAGACCGCACCGCATCCAGATTCGCCGTAAAAAAATTACCCCTGATCTTGGGCAAAGCCGTGTTCCTGATCGTGAGTGGATTGACGTGCCGCAAACCCGCACTATCGCTTGTACTACTGGCCTCCACCCGGATCACCCGCAAAGTAAAAAACGGTCTTTGTATTACCCACCACACACCAGACAACACCAGGATGAACAGCACCAGCCCAAACAGGGCATTCGCGGTATTGTTCATCAGCTTGCTGTCATGCCACATTTTCTGCTCTTACTCTTTTACTTTTTTTGTTCAGATTTAATTTTCAAACTTGCCGTCTTCAAAATTTCTACACATAAGTCTTCATAACTGATGCCAACTGCCTTGGCCGCCATGGGCACCAGCGAATGCCCTGTCATGCCTGGAGAAGTATTAATCTCCAGCAAAAACGGTTTGTTATCTGACTTGCGCAACAAGACATCGACCCTGGCCCAGCCTTCGCAATCCAGTGCGCGATAAGCATCGACAGCCATCTTGCGGATGGCATCCGTCAGATCCTGCTCCAGCACAGCCGGGCAAATGTATTGTGTGTCGTCAGTAAAATACTTGTTCTGATAATCGTAGTTACCATCGGGTGCCACGATTTCAGTAATCGGCAAGGCATACGCCTGCTCACCCTTGCCCAGAATCGCTACTGTCAGTTCACGGCCTTCGACAAATTCTTCTGCCAGTACGACTTCATCAAACTGGGCAGCCAGGGCATAAGCTTCCTGCATGTCGGAGTAACCCACGACTTTGGTAATACCAATGGTAGAACCCTCATGTGGCGGCTTGATGATCAGAGGCAAACCCAGCTCATCCGGTACTCGGCGCAATTCAGTCTGACCGGTCAGTACGGCATAAGCAGGTGTGCTCAGGCCATAGGTTTGCCAGATGCGTTTGGTAAAAATCTTGTCCATGGCAATCGCCGATGCCATCACACCACTACCGGTATAAGGGATATTCAATTGTTCCAGCACGCCTTGCAGACTGCCGTCTTCACCGTAGCGGCCATGCAGGGCGATGAAAACGCGGTCAAATTTTTCTGCTGCCAGTTCTGCAATGCCGCGTTCTGCCGTGTCGAAAGGATGGGCATCGATGCCCTTGCTCAACAAGGCTTGCAGTACACCAGTACCAGACATGATGGAGATTTCACGTTCAGCCGAACGCCCGCCAAACAGCACGCCTACTTTGCCCAGAGATTTCAAATTCAATTCGCTCATGATGATCTGATCACTTGTTTTCTACATTTACACTGACTGCGCCAGTTTTGCCGGCACAGCATTGATGGAACCTGCGCCCATGACGATGACCACATCGCCGTCTTTCAATACCCGCAAAATACTGTCGGGCATTTCCTGTATATCTTCGACGAATACCGGCTCTACCTTGCCCATGACGCGCAATGCGCGGGACAGGGAACGGCCATCGGCCGCCAGGATAGGTGCCTCACCTGCGGCATAAACTTCTGCCAGCACGACGGCATCTGCATCAGAAATCACCCTGACGAAATCTTCAAACAGATCGCGTGTACGGGTGTAGCGATGTGGCTGGAAAGCCAGCACCAGCCTGCGGCCTGGGTAAGCGCCACGCGCTGCCGCCAGAGTCGCCGCCATTTCCACAGGATGATGACCGTAGTCATCCACCAGCGCAAAAGTGCCGCCATTCGCCAGGGCGATTTCGCCGTAGCGGGTAAAGCGACGGCCTACGCCATTGAATTCGGAGAGGGCTTTTTGGGTTGCCTCATCGCTGACACCCACTTCACGCGCAATCGCAATCGCGGCGCAGGCATTTTGTACATTGTGCATGCCAGGCTGGTTCAGGCTGACCTGCATATTCTCATAGCCATCTTGCACTACCGTGAAATGCATCTTGCCATTGGCGGCTGTGGCATCAACTGCGCGTACATCGGCATCTGCATGAAAGCCATAAGTGACGATGGGTTTGGACACGAAAGGCATGATTTCACGCACATTCGCATCATCCAGGCACAAGACTGCCACACCATAGAAGGGCAAACGCTGGGTAAATTCGATGAAAGCCTGTTTCAGGCGGGCGAAGTCATGGCCATAGGTTTCCATATGGTCAGCATCGATATTGGTGATGACTTCAATCACTGGCAAGAGGTTGAGGAAAGAAGCATCTGATTCATCGGCTTCGGCCACGATGAAATCGCCACTGCCCAGCTTGGCATTGGCACCGGCGCTATTGAGCAAACCGCCGATGACGAAAGTCGGGTCCAGGCCGCCCTGCGCTAACACACTGGCAACCAGGCTGGTCGTTGTCGTCTTGCCATGCGTGCCGGCAATCGCGATACCGCTTTTCAAGCGCATGAGTTCTGCCAGCATCATTGCACGTGGCACGATGGGAATATGTTTGGCACGG
This sequence comes from Undibacterium sp. FW305-107, assembly GCF_058788535.1. Taxonomy (NCBI): domain Bacteria; kingdom Pseudomonadati; phylum Pseudomonadota; class Betaproteobacteria; order Burkholderiales; family Oxalobacteraceae; genus Undibacterium; species Undibacterium sp. FW305-107. The sequence goes on along the minus strand of NZ_JBYTAV010000003.1, from coordinate 281,280 downwards.
GCAGCGATGACTTCAGGGTTGTCACCCTTGACTGCGGTCGATGTCACGACGGCATCGGCACCAGCGATATTTTCAGCAGCATGACCCTGCACGACATTGGCGCCAAGTTGCGCCAGGCGTTTCGAGGCGGCATTGCTGCCGAGATCAGAACCGGAAATAGTGTAGCCCAGGTTCAGTAAGACTTCGGCGATACCGCTCATGCCCGAGCCGCCTATGCCTACAAAATGGATATGTTTTACTTTGTGTTTCATGCTAATGCTTCCAGAATATGGGCAATGTTGGCACTGGCTTCACGCTGCCCCAGGGCGTAGGCTGTTTCGGCCATCGCCAGGCATTGCGTTCTGTCCAGTGCTTTTAATTTCTCTGCCAGCAAGGCTGGGCTTAATTCAGTTTGAGGCAAATGGATGGCGGCTGTTTGCCCTGCCATCCAGATGGCGTTTTCTTTTTGGTGTGAAGTGCTCGACGCCATGAAAGGCACGAGTATGCTAGCCACACCGGCCGCAGTCAGTTCAGACACAGTAATCGCACCGGCACGGCAAATCACCAGATCAGCCTCGGCATAGCGGCGCGGCATGTCATCAATAAAATCCAGCACTTCGGCCTGTACACCTGCCTGCGCATAACTCTGACGCAAGGCTTCTATATGTTGTTTGCCAGACTGATGTGTAATCAGTGGACGCTGGGTTTCTGGCAACAGGGCCACTGCCTGCGGTACTGCGTCATTCAATACTTTGGCACCCAGGCTGCCACCCACCACCAGTATGCGCAAAGGACCAGTATGTGCGGCATAACGTGTTGCTGGTGCAGGCAATTCGCAAATTTCTTTGCGTATCGGGTTGCCGATGACAGTTGTTTTGTTATCTGCAGTCACCGTTGCCGATGGCAGGCCAAACAATAATTTGCTGGCGAAAGGACGCAAAGCCTTATTCGACAACAGCAAGGCAGCATCAGCATTCATCAGAACCACAGGCTTGCCACGCAAGGCAGCCATGATGCCGCCTGGCACAGTCACATACCCCCCCATGCCCAATACCACGTCAGGCTTGCGACGACCGATGATGCTGAAGCAGCTAAAGAAACTTTTGACCAGCTTGAAAGCACCGCTGACCGTATGCGACAAACCCTTGCCACGCAAGCCAGAGAAATCAATATTGTCCATGACGATATTGTGTTTAGGGACTATCTGCCCTTCCATGCCAATTTGCGTGCCCAGCCAACTGACTTGCCAGCCGCGTTCACGCATGATGTCGGCTATCGCCAGGCCAGGGAAGATATGGCCACCGGTACCAGCTGCCATGATCAACAATTTTTTTGGCATTTTTTGTATGGCCTGACTCATGCACGGCCTCCACGCATCAATACGCGGTTTTCATAATCAACACGCAACAAAATCGCCAGACCCACACAATTAATCATGACACCAGAACCACCGTAACTCATCAAAGGCAGGGTCAAACCCTTGGTAGGCAACAAGCCCAGGTTCACCCCCATATTAATAAACGCCTGCACACCTATCCAGATACCGATGCCCTTGGCCAGCAAACCGGCAAAGGTCTGATCCAGCGCTATGGCTTGTCTGCCAATTTCGAAAGCACGTTTCAGCAACCAGTAAAATAAAAGCACCACCGCCATGACACCAACGAAGCCCAGCTCTTCTCCGATGACAGCCAGCAAAAAATCTGTATGTGCTTCTGGCAGATAATGCAGTTTTTGTACACTGGCACCAAGGCCTACGCCAAATAACTCGCCACGGCCAAAAGCAATCAATGAATGCGTCAACTGGTAAGCCTTGCCCAGCGCATGGTCTTCTTCAAACGGACTAAGGTAGGCAAAAATACGCTCACGCCGCCATGGCGATAACAAAATCACTGAAGTAAAGATACCGATCAGAGTGGCAGCAATGCCACCAAACCAGACGCCGTTGATACCACCCAAAAACAGGATGCCCATGGCGATACAGACGATAACGCCAAAAGCACCCAGGTCAGGCTCGAGCAATAACAGCAAACCGACGATGCCAACCGCCGCCAGCATAGGCACAAAACCCTTGGTCAGTTTGTGCATGTACTCTTGCTTGCGCACGGTATAGTCAGCGGCATATAAAACCATGAACAACTTCATCAATTCAGATGGCTGCAAATTCAATACTTTGAAAGACAGCCAGCGCTTGGCACCATTCACACCTTTACCGAGGCCAGGTATCAATACAGCCACCAGCAACACCAAAGTGGCAACAAATAAATACGGCGCATATTTTTGCCAGACCGCGACAGGGATGCGGAACACCAAAGCGCCGGCGATCAGGGCCACCACCACGAAAATCGCCTGACGCATGAGGAAATGTGAATTCTTGTAATTGGCGTATTTGGGTGAATCAGGTAAAGAGATAGAAGCCGAATACACCATCACCATACCAAACAACATCAGGATAATTGTCACCCACACCAAAGGCTGGTCATAGTCCATCATCTTGGACCGGCTGACCAGGTTGGTACTCGCTGGCGCTGGGCCAAACGGAGACCATCTTTGCAGTGGGAGCAAGAGCTGACGCATCAACAAACCTCCCCACGTGCCAGTGCGATTTCGCGCACGGCATCCACAAACACCTCAGCACGATGCGCATAATTGCGGAACATGTCCAGACTGGCGCAAGCTGGTGAGAGCAAAACGATATCGCCATCTGCGGCCAGTTCAGCGGCGGCTTGCACGGCCATTTCCAGCGTTGTCACATCATGTACAGAAACACCAGTAACCGCCAATGCCTGCTGCAAGTCTTCTTTGGCTTTGCCTATCAGGATGACAGCCTTGGTATAACGTTCTACCGGATCAGCCAAAGGAGAGAAATCCTGGCCCTTGCCTTCACCACCGGCAATCAAAATAATCCGCTTGTGCAATGCATCGGATTGTTGGCCCAGGCCCTTCAAGGCGGCGACTGTCGCACCTACATTGGTACCTTTGCTGTCATCGATATAATCAACACCAGCGATATTGGCAACCTGCTCTACCCTGTGCGGCTCACCTTTGTAATCACGCAGACCATGTAACAAGGGAGCAAATGACAGACCTATGCCACGGCACAAAGCCAGGGCAGCCAGGGCATTCGCAGCATTGTGCTGGCCACGGATTTGCAGGGCATCGGTAGGCATCAGACGACTAACGATGACCGGCATTTCTTCTACTTCTTTTTTCTTGCGACGGCTATTCGTCACTACTGGTGCATCTTCTGCCGGATTTGCTACTGCCAGCCAACCCATGCCATGTTCATTCAGCAAACCCAGATCAGCCAGATGTTTTGGTGCATCAACACCAAAGCTGACGACATTACCAAGCGGCTTAGCCATGGACATGACGAGCGCATCATCGCGGTTCAGGACCTGCAAAGTCTGTTCGCCAAAAATTTTTGCCTTGTCAGTGCAATAAGCTTGCAGGCTGCCATGCCAGTCCAGATGATCCTGGCTGATATTCAACACTGTCGCCACATCGGCTTGCAGGCTATGCGTAGTGTGCAACTGGAAGCTGGACAACTCCAGCACCCAGACTTGCGGCAAACTGTCTTGCTCCAGGCACTCACGCAAAACATCGAGTACAGCCGGGCTGATATTACCGGCGACTTTAACTGTCAGGCCAGCGCGCTCCACTAATAAACCAACCAGGCTGGTGACGGTGGTCTTGCCATTGGTGCCGGTGATGGCGATGACTTTGGGCTGATATTCGCGCTCGGCTTTCAAAGCCTGCAGTGCCTGGGCAAATAATTCTATCTCGCCCCAGACCGGGATATTTTTTTCAGCAGCAACAGGTAACAGTTCTTGCAGCTCACGCAGAGGTGACAAGCCAGGGCTGACTGCCATCAACTCAACATCATCAAGCAAAGCCGGGCTGAAAGCACCACCAATAAATTCCACCTGATCCGACAAGGCTTGCAATTGCAGTAATCTGTCAGGTGCTTCACGAGTGTCAGCAACACGCAGTCGCGCACCGGCGCGCAGCAACCATTGCGCCATCGCCAGCCCGGTTTCACCCAGGCCCAGAACCAGTACATGTTTACCCGAAAAATCCATATCTGCTATTTCTATCCAACAAAACAAACATCAAACTACTTATTCACTTTTTAACGCAACTTCAGGGAAGACAAGCCTATCAAGACCAGCAACATGGTGATGATCCAGAAACGTACGACAACCTGGGTTTCTTTCCAGCCCTTTTTTTCAAAGTGGTGATGCAAAGGTGCCATCAGCAACAAGCGGCGGCCTTCGCCATATTTCCTCTTGGTGTATTTGAAGTAACTGACTTGCAGCATGACGGACAAAGTCTCGGCCACGAAAATACCACCCATGATGAACAACACGATCTCTTGCCTGACGATGACTGCCACGGTACCCAGTGCTCCACCCAAGGCCAGCGCTCCTACGTCACCCATGAATACTTGCGCAGGGTGAGCATTGAACCAGAGGAAAGCCAGACCAGCCCCTGCCATCGCACCACAGAAAATCAGCAACTCACCGGCACCTGGTATATGCGGTATCAACAGATATTTGGCATAACCCACATTACCGGTCAGGTAAGCAAACAGACCAAGCGCTGAACCGACCATGATGGTAGGCATGATGGCCAGGCCATCCAGTCCATCAGTAAAATTCACGGCATTGCTGGTACCGACGATAACGCAGTAGGTTAACGCAATAAAACCCCAGACACCCAGGGGATAGCTGACGGTTTTAAAGAAAGGCACGATCAGATCTGCTTTCGGTGGCAAGTCCATATTGAAACCGGACTGTACCCAGGCGATAAACAATTCCAGCACTTTTGAGTTACTTGGTGCGGAGACTGAAAACGCCAGGTAAAAAGCAGCGATCAAACCTATCAGCGATTGCCAGAAATATTTTTCCCTGGAGCGCATGCCTTCAGGATCTTTATAAACTACCTTGCGATAATCATCGACCCAGCCAACTGCACCATAGCCCAGCGTGACTATCATCACGACCCAGATAAAACGGTTGCTCAAATCTCCCCACAATAAAGTGGAAATACCAATGGAAATCAAGACCAGTACACCACCCATGGTCGGCGTGCCGGATTTAACCAGATGTGTTTCCATGCCATAGCTGCGTACAGCCTGGCCTACCTTGAGCCTGGTCAGCATGCGTATGACCGCTGGTCCAGCAAAAATACCGATGGAGATGGCCGTCATTGTGGCAAATACTGCGCGGAAGGTAATAAACCCGAATACGCGCAGCCAGCCTATATCCTGCTTTAACATTTCAGCCAACCAGAGCAACATACTAGTGATTCCCTATTATTTTTTGTTGTAATGTGTTTTTGTCTGCTTCGTCTGCTGCCAGCAGATGAGCAACGACTCTTTCCATTTTCATGAAACGTGAGCCTTTCACCAGCACTATGGTGTCAGCCGCAGTTTGCGCATCGAGGTTCTGGCACAGGTTTTCTACACTGGCAAAATGCTGTGCGCCGACACCATAGCCTTGCGCTGCATGAGCAACCAGTTCACCCAGCAAGAACAATTTTTTGATACCCCGCTGCTGCGCATACTCACCAATTTCATGATGAAATTGCGCACCGTTTTCACCAACCTCGCCCATGTCACCGAGTACCAGGGCTGTGTCACCACCGATTTGTGCCAGCACATCTATTGCGGCACGTACAGAATCAGGATTGGCGTTATAGCTGTCATCAATGACGGTTGCACCAGATTTGGCTTGCTTGCGTTGCAAACGGCCATTCACAGGTGCGAAATTTTCCAGACCGGCAACGATGGCTTCTTTGCTGACGCCGGTTGCGTGGCAGCAAGCTGCAGCAGCGAGTGCATTCAAGACATTGTGCTGACCAGCTGCGCTCAGGCGCACTGACAAGATCTGACCTGCCAGGTTGATTTGCAGGTCGCTGCCAAACACACTGGGCAGGTAAGTCGCATGCACATCAGCATCGGGCGTCAGACCAAAAGTCAGGGTTTTACGCTGACCACGTTCAGACGCAAAGGATTGCCATAAAGCTGTGTAAGTATCGTTGGCAGGGAATACAGCTACGCCATCATCTGGCAGGCACTGTATCGCCACGCCATTTTCGCGCGCCACTGCTTCCACACTTTGCATGAATTCTTGATGTTCACGCTGGGCATTGTTGACCAGGGCCACGGTGGGCATGGCAGCAGATGCCAGCAAGGCGATTTCGCCAGGATGGTTCATGCCCATTTCTATAACAGCGGCCTTGTGCCCCGCATGCAATTGCATGATGGTCAGGGGAACACCGATTTCATTATTCAAATTACCTGCAGTCGCCAGGCGGCCATCAATACCAAAGGCTGCGGCCAAAATCGAAGAAATCATTTCCTTGACGGTGGTCTTGCCATTACTGCCTGTCACACCAATGACAGGCAAGTCAAATTTTTGACGCCAGAAGCGGCCTACTTTTACCAGCGCCAGTTTGCTGTCTGCTACCTGCAAAGCCGGCAGTTTGAAGTCTGTTGGCAGATGTTCGGCAATCACTGCAGCGGCACCAGCAGCCGCTACTTGCGGCAAGAAATCATGCGCATCAAAATTTTCACCACGCAAGGCGACGAACAGATCACCAGAGCCGGCTTTGCGGCTATCGGTAGTCAGGCCAGTGATGCGGATAATGACACCAGCATCGCCAGTCAACTTGGCCGCAGGCAAGGCAGTCTGCAATTCCTGAAGAGAGAACTCCATCAGCTTCCCCTCTTCATATTACCGCTGGTTGCCACGGTAGCGAGTGAGAGCGCGGCATGCTCTTCATCAGAGAATGGCCATTTTTTCCCATTGATATCCTGATAGGTTTCATGCCCTTTGCCAGCCAGCAAAACCACATCATGATGATCTGCATGCTTGATCGCATACAGGATCGCATTGGCGCGATCTTCGATGACTTGCGGCGTGCCTGTCATGCCTTTGAGGATATCTTCTATGATCTGCGATGGATTTTCACTGCGCGGATTATCACTGGTGACAACGACATGTTGCGCTAGCTCAGCAATCTTGCCCATCTGCGGACGTTTGCCTGGGTCACGGTCACCACCACAACCAAACACGCACCATAAGGCCCCGGTTCTTTCTTGCGCAACCTGCTGCAAGGCTTCCAGGGTTTTTTCCAGCGCATCTGGTGTGTGCGCATAATCAATAACGACCATGACATGACCGGCAGTGCCCAGCAATTGCATGCGGCCAGGAACAGGCGTCAGTTTTTCTATGATGCCTACCGCCTTGCTCAGGGCAATGCCCTTGCTCAGCAATACGGCGAGTACCGCCAGGATATTGCTGACATTGAACTTGCCTATGAGCTGAGTCTTGACTTGCGCCGCGCCAAAAGGGGATTCCAGATGGAAGCTGGTGCCTGCATGGCTGGTTTTCAGATTGCTGGCGATCAGTGCATCAACACCTGGCACCAGGTCTTTTTCCAGACTGTAGCCCAGCAGTTTTGTAGCTGGCTGACTGGCTTGCAAATGCCTCAACAATTCCAGACCATAGGCATCATCCAGATTGATGACAGCAGTACCCAGCCCCTGCCAGTCAAAAAGTCTGGTTTTTGCAGCCGCATAGCCTTGCATATCACCATGATAATCAAGATGATCACGTGTCAGATTGGTCAGGACCGCCACATCAAAATGCAGGCCGTTCAAACGACCCTGATGCAAACCTATGGAAGAAGCTTCTATCGCCAGTGCCTGTGCGCCATCGCGCTGCAGGTCTGCCAGTTTTTGCTGCAAGCCTATCGCGTCTGGTGTGGTGTAACCAGTTTCGGCCAGTTGTCCGAGGATGCCATTGCGATACTGGCCTATGCCAAGCGTACCGATAACGGCAGCAGGTGTGCCACTCAGTGACAGTGCCCTGGCTATCCATTGCGAGCAGGAAGTCTTGCCATTGGTGCCGGTCACGGCCACATTAAACCAGCCCTGATCAGGCTCGCCGTACCAGGCATGAGCGACATGGCCAACCACATCCTGCAAATCCTGCACTGCAAGATGAGGAGTGTTTAGTGTTTCATCCCACACAAAATTATCAGCTTCATATACCACGGCGACTGCGCCATTGGCAATTGCGTGGGCGATATGCGCACGGCCATCAGTGATATGGGTGCGCAAGGCGAAGAAGACATCCCCAGTTTGTATGGAGCGGGAATCTGAGCGCAATTGCGCATTCGGCGCATGCTGCTTCAGCCAGTCCAGTATTGCTATCATAGTTATATTTTTCTGTGTCATTACATGCTTTCCTGTACGCTGGTATCAGGAATAATGCTGGTGACGGATGAGTCAGGCGGCACGTTCAGCGAACGCAAGACGTTCGCCGTAATGGCCGCAAATACCGGGGCAGCAACGGTGCCACCGTAATAACCGCCAGAGCTGGGTTCGTCTATCATGACCGCGACGATGACGCGCGGATTGGATACTGGTGCAAAGCCAACGAAATCACCCACATATTTATTGACATAGCGGCCACCCTCAAGCTTGTGGGCAGTACCAGTTTTACCTGCAACACGGTAACCAGCGATGCGCGCCTGGGTAGCAGTGCCACCCGGTTCGGTCACGGCTTCCATCATCAGGCGCATTTGTTTTGACGTTTTTTCAGAAATCACGCGTGAGCCTTGTGGCAACTCAGCCGACTTTTGGAAAGTCAGCGGGATCATGTCACCGTTCCTGGCAAAAATCATATAGGCGCGTGCCATCTGTATGAGCGATACCGAGATACCGTGACCATAGCTCATGGTGGCCTGCTCAATAGGACGCCAGTTTTTGTAATTACGCAAACGCCCGGCCACCGCGCCAGGGAAACCGAATTTTGGTTGCTGGCCAAAACCCAGGGTAGTAAACATCTCCCACATTTCTTGTGGTGGCATTTGCAATGCCATTTTTACCGTACCAATATTCGATGATTTTTGTATGACTTGCGCTACTGTCAAAGAGCCCTGTTTGTGCGCATCATGTATCAATGCCGGGCCTATGGCCATGACACCAGGCGCAGTCTGGAATACGGTATCAGGTGTTACCCTGCCAGTATCCAAAGCGAGTGCCACGGTCACCGGTTTCATGGTGGAGCCAGGCTCAAAAGTGTCGGTCATGACACGGTTACGCAATTGCGCACCAGTCAGCGCAGAACGATCATTGGGATTGTAAGTGGGCAGATTCACCAACGCCAGCACTTCACCGGTTTGCACGTCCAGCACCACTGCGCCACCTGCTTTGGCCTTATGTTTTTCTACTGCTTCTTTCAGGTGAGTGAAAGCAATGTATTGAATCTTGCTATCTATCGACAACGTCAAATCCTTGCCGTCATGCGGTTCGCGTACGGCTTGTATATCTTCAACAATATGGCCCAGCCTGTCCTTGATGACACGGCGACTCCCGGTCTTACCCGCCAGGTTTTTTTCCGATGCCAGCTCTATGCCTTCTTGTCCTACATCTTCTACATTGGTGAAGCCGACCACATGGGCCATGACTTCGCCTTCTGGGTAAAAGCGTTTATATTCTTTGCGGGTTTCTATACCGGCTATGCCCAGCGCCACGACCTTGTCAGAAACAGCAGGCTCGACCTGGCGTTTCAGATAGACAAACTGACGGTCAGAATCGAGCTTCTTGCGCAATTCTGCTTCCGTCATGTCGAGCAATTTAGCCAGTTGCTGTATTTTTTCTTTTGGGGCTTCCAGCACATCATCTGGAATGGCCCAGATGGCTTTTACAGGTACGGATGAAGCCAATACCTGACCATTGCGGTCAGTGATCTTGCCACGGGTTGCTGGTAATTCCAGCGTGCGGGCGTAGCGATTGGCACCCTGCTGCTTCAGGAAATCTTTGGTAAACCCCTGCAGATACAGGGCTTTGGCGATCAGGGCGACAAAAGCTGCAAACAATAAAAACAGGATAAAGCGAGAACGCCAGGCAGGCAGCTTCACATCCAGTACAGGGCTGGAAGAAAAGGCAACGCCGCGTGCAGCGGCGGTACGGGATGTACTGGCTGATCTGCTCATTTTGTCTCCACCGCTTTGAGGTACTGAGTACGATCAGGTGTAACTACCACCATATTCAATTCACGTGCCGCCGTCGTTTCTATACGGGAGTGCTTGCCAAAAGTGGATTGATCGAGTTTCAGTTGCGTCCATTGCAATTCATACTGTTTGCTTAAACTTTGCTCACGCTCCAGCTCTATAAACAGGCGACGTGCCTGGTATTGAGAATTAATCAGCGACAAGGCACAGGCTATCAGGGCAGCTGCCAGAACAATATTGAAGCGGGTGCTCATGCATCCCCCTCAGGCAAACGCTCTGCTACCCGCAAAATTGCTGAACGCGAACGCGGATTGGCACTGACCTCAGCTTCGGACGGCTTGATGCGGTTCAGCAAGCGCATTTGCGGTTTCGGCAAATCGATATGACGTATCGGCAAGCGACGGTCAGGCTGTTCCACCTTGACCTTGGAAGCAAAGAACTGCTTCACGATGCGGTCTTCCAGTGAATGGAAACTGATGACCGACATGCGTCCATACGGTGCCAATGCGTCGTAAGCTGCCGCCAAACCTATTTCGAGATCTTCAAGCTCCTGATTGATGAAAATCCGTATAGCCTGAAAGGTGCGAGTTGCCGGGTCTTTACCCTTCTCGCGAGTTTTGACGGCGTGTGCGACGATTTCTGCGAGCTGTCGTGTTCCACGAATGGCGTCTGTTTTCCTGCGAGCAACAATCGCCTTTGCAATCTGAAAAGCAAACCGTTCTTCCCCATAATTTTTTATAACCTCCGTAATTTGTTCTTCTTCGGCAGTCGCCAGCCATTCGGCAGCCGATATGCCACGCGTGGTATCCATGCGCATGTCGAGCGGACCATCTGATCTGAAACTGAAACCCCGGCTGGCATCATCCACTTGCGGGGATGAAATGCCCAAATCCATCAGGATGCCATCGACCTTGCCAACACCACAGTCAGGCAAAGCCTCACCAATAGCTGCAAAACTGTCATGCACGATATGGAAACGCGGGTCTTGTATTTCTGCTGCGCTGGCGATAGCCTGGGTGTCTTTATCAAAAGCAATCAGGCGGCCATTGCTACCCAGTTGCGACAAGATCAGGCGGCTATGTCCGCCACGGCCGAAGGTACCGTCTACATAAATCCCGCTGGCACGCTGATCTGCGATGCCGAGGGCGTCTACAGCCTCATGCAACAGCACAGTCTGGTGCGTAAAATCTGCCGCTTGCTGAATACTCATTGCTCGCGATCAGAAAGAAAAATTGTTTAATACATCAGGAGCACCGCCAGCAATGGCTTTTGCTTCGTTTTCTGCCAGCTTGACAGCGTCCCAAATCTCAAAATGGCTGCCCATACCCAAGAGCATGACGTCACGCTGCATGCCTACTGCACTGCGCAACTCAGGCGCGACCAGGATACGACCAGCGCCATCCATCTCCACATCAAAGGCATTGCCGAGAAAAATACGTTTCCAGTCGCGTGCCTGTATGGGCCAGGCAGCGATTTGTTCACGGTGAGATTCCCAGGTAGGGCGCGGGAAGAGCAAAAGGCAACCGTCAGGGTGGCGTGTCAGGGTAATCCGGCCTTCGCACTGCACATTGAGCGCGTCACGATGCCGGGCAGGGATGGACATCCTGCCTTTTGCATCGAGATTGAGTGAGGACGCCCCCTGAAACACGCTATCTACCTTTTTCCTGAAAATCTGTATGTCCGGCCACGCATGGAATGTAAGCGAAATCGGGAATTTTATGCCACAAAATTACACTTTTTCACACTATTGCCCACTTTAGTGGATGACTTGAGCCCGGTCAAGCGTATTTATGGGGTAATTTGGAAAAATTTCTAATGAAGTCAAGGACTTAGCGCCAACACTTGAGGTGAAGCTCAGTCAAGCCCAGACAATTTATCCTGATAAATTAGGCACTTACACCGCACAGTGAAAGTAGCGCCTTACATATAACCATGTGTTTATCCCGGACTGTTGCGTTTTGGGATGGGGGACTTAAGGAAAATGCCTGCAAGAAAGAGGAGATCGCCGCTTTTTAGCCGCTGAAGTGACAATTTATAAACGTTGCTGTACTGAAGGTGATGAACAAGGGTGCAGATTATCGCTGAAAATTGGCCTGCATGGGCAGGTTTTCAAGCCAAAAGCAGGTGAATTAGTGAGGTAATTCAGCGTTGCATGCCCGGTCGGCGGCATGACGATATATAGCTATTAAGTTTCCTTTCTTTGACGCTGCAATAATTGCAAAAACTCTTTGTCCGGGACAGCCTTGCTGAAATAGAAACCCTGGAATTCATCGCATTTGCATTCACGCAAGGTTTCCAGCTGTATGGCGGAATCCACTCCCTCGGCAATGACTTTAATGCCCAGGGTATGTGCCATCGCGACAATGGCGAGCACGATGGCGGTGTCATTTGGGTCTTCAGGTATGTCTTTAATGAAGGAACGATCGACCTTGACGCTGTCAACAGGAAAGCGCTTCAGGTAGGCCAGTGAAGAATAACCAGTCCCAAAATCGTCTATGGAGAGCGTAAAGCCAGCCTCCTTGAGGCCATCCATGAGCAAGATTGCCTGCTCACGGTTATGCATGACCATGCTTTCGGTAATCTCAAACTCGATGGAATTGGCGGGCACGCGCCAGAAATCGACGACGCTTTTGACCTCTTCCAGCATGTGAGCATCATTGAACTGGGCACCCGACAGATTGATTGCCACCCGGCCAAAATCCTTGTCAACATTTCGGAAACTCAGGATGTCACGGCAGGCAATGTCGAGTACCAGCATACCCAGACGGGCGATCAGGCCCGCCTCTTCTGCCAGGGCAATGAATTCAACCGGAGACAGCACTCCGCGCTCTGGGTGGTTCCAGCGCACCAGCGCCTCGGCACCGACGATGCGCTCGGTTTTGACATCCAGCTTGGGCTGATAATGGACAACAAACTCGCGCCGTTCCAGTGCCTTGCGCAAGCGCGCTTCAAAGGCCAGCCTCTCGACGGTATGGGTATTCATTTCCGAGGCATAGAACTGGTAATTATCCTTGCCCTTGTTTTTTGCCTTGTACATGGCAATGTCAGCATTTTTCAACAGGGTCTGGGCATCCCTGCCATCGGCAGGGAAGGTAGCAATGCCTATGCTGGCACTGAGCTGGCATTCCTGCCCATCTATCTCGAAAGGCTGGGCAGCAGCATACAAGAGCTTGTCAGCAACATCGCCAAGGTCGCGCGCCTCATTGAACTGGTCTATCAGGAGGATGAATTCGTCACCGCCTATCCTGGCGATGATGTCGGATTCGCGCAGGCATTGCCGGAAACTGAGTGCAATGGTGCGCAAGACATTGTCACCCTCGTCATGGCCAAAAGTGTCATTGATGTTTTTGAAGCGGTCAAGATCAAGGAATAGCACGGCCAGTTGACTGCGGTTACGTTCGGCAATCGCCAGCGAACGTGCCAGATGCTGGTTATACAGGAAGCGGTTAGGCAAACCCGTCAGCTCATCATAATGGGCGAGCTGCATGATTTTCTTTTCGGAGCGTCGGCCTTCTATGGCAATACCGGCAATATCCACCGTAATCCTGACCAGGCCCAGATCTTTTTCGCTGAGTGGCTCGCGGCTATAAGAAAACAGGCTGAAACTGCCCAGCAACTGACCATTCTTGCCAAAGATGGGCCAGGCTGAGCAAGAAGAGAATTCAACCAGGGTTTCTACCCCGTTCACGAATTGCATGGCAGGTGCCTGCAAAAACTCACGCAACCAGATAGGCTCCATGGTCAATGCGGTCTCAGACCAGATGCCGCTGCCATGGGTTACTGTCATGCCAGGTATCTGCGCCAGCAAAACCTCAGGGAAGCGACTGCCGGTAGCATGGGCAAAGCTTCGCCTGTCATCGGCCAGCAGTTGTATCCCGCAACGCCAATGAGGGCAAAGCTTTTCCACAAACTGGCTGATGGCTTCCAGTATGGAAGTCAACTCCTCTTCACCACCGATGAGTTTCAGCAGACGATTTTGCCCGGCGATCAGTAATTCACTATATTTGCGAGCATTGATATCACGCTCCACACAAAACAAGAGCATTTCGCCATCGACCTCGACCCGGCTCAGGGAAATTTCTGTGTGCTGTATCTGGTCATTCCTGACTGTGACCCATTCAAAGCGTTGTGGCTGCCCTTTAAAAGCCTGGTCTATCAGGGTAGCGACCAGTACGTCCTTGTCCTGGGAGGCATAACCAGCCACTGACTGGATACTGGGTGAGAAACTGCCCACCTTGCGCCCTATCACTTCTTCCTGGGTATTGACGCCAAAGAAGGCCACAGCAGCCGGATTGCAATCGACATAGATATAGTCACGGCTAATGAGCAGGATGGCATCTTGTGCCCCCTGATAAATAAGCCGGTAACGGCTCTCGCTGGCTTCCAGACGGTTTTTGGAATCACGCAAATGACGAATCTGCCATAACAACAGCAAGGCCAATAAAAAAATGAAGCCCGCAGTCGCCGCTGTCACCATGATCTTTTGCGTTACCCTGGCATTCCAGTCTGTCAATATGACATTACTCTCGCGTGCATAGACCAGTATCAAGGGGAAATCACTGATTTTGCGATAACTGATCAACCAGGCTTTACCCTCTTCATCTTCATCCCGCAAGGCCCCTTCCGGTGTCTTTTTGCGGATGATGTTGTCCAGTACAGACCTGGAGTAATCGCGTTCTTTCAAGCCAGCAGCAGCCAATTTCCTACCAGATTCATCATACAAGACGATGCTGGCACCACTGCCAAGAGCAATACGTTCATAGAAATCATAGAGATAACGGAGCTGAATATCAGCCTGCATCAAACCTGCGCGTTTGCCAGTTTTATCAAAAAAATTTTTAAGCACAGGTAAAATCCACTGCCCGGTCTGGCTCAGTTGATAAGCCTCGCCCAGTACTACTTTGGTATCTTCAGGATGCTCAAGCAAAAATTTTATATGGCGCTGGTTTGCGACTCTTTCAGGCGCAGGTACAACCACCCCCATCTGACTGGATGCAAGCCAATTTCCTTGAGAATCAAATACAGAAAGCGCGTGTATGGATTCAGACTCCTGCCTTTGCATGGCGAGGATTTGCTGCAACTGCCGGGCTTCTGCAGCAGTTACTTTAGTTTCAGAGAGGACTTCTTCACTTGCCACGGTCGTAACACGCACCGCACCGCGCATGACTTCGCTGACATGTTCTTCGAGCATGCGCACGGCCAGGAAATTATGCTCCTGAGCAGCATTGATGGTCAGCGTCTTGTCCTGGGCTATAGACCACCAGCTCTGCGCTATGATCGCGACTGCAATCAGGCAGATGCAAATAGCGAATGCCAGTATAGGCACATCGCGCTCTTTTTTCAGACCGCCAGTCTCCATGCGTTTTGCAATTTTTTTGTAGATACAGGGTCAGTAGAACTCATTGCACCAGTGTACCACTGGTATTTTCAGAACAAGGACTTGCTTGCAAGGAATGATGCTTGGTGGCGACATTCTGGAGCAGACTGCCGCATATTGTGAGGATGTTTGGGACGAAGCCAAAGAAATGTGCAAATTAAATAATAGGACCTACACAAAATTGTCCCAGCAAGGCCATGCTTTAGGAAACCGCCCTTGCAAGGGCGGTTCGTTACGCCGGCAGACGATATATTGTCTGAAACCCCGCCTTCACCGTAGCGACGAAGACAGTACTTTAGTACAAGGAAGGTAAAGGCGGGAGCTAAATAGTGAACTGAGTGCAACTGGGGCGATTTTGTGCAAATCTAAATAAGTTGAAGCAGGCCGGTAGGCCGGATTCTGTTACGGCATAATGCATTGCTGCCGTCTGCTATGACAATCATTCCTCTAGGCGACGGATTGCTCCGCCGCTCAAGCTTTCTACCCGCACGCTCCGCGAGCCACATCAACGCGTGCCTATTTGAAATTGCTCCGGGTGGAGGTTACCGCGTTTCACCGTAACTTAATACGCTCGTCTCTGTGGCCCTATTCCTCGCCTTATACCAAAGCTTGCGCCCTGGCTTTCAACGTACGGCCGTTAGCCGTCACCCTGCTCTATGGAGTCCGGACCTTCCTCCCGTCACCTTGATTGCTCAAGGCAACCAGCGATTGTCTGGCCTGCTTCGGGCGCTATTTTACCTCATTCAGGGTTAGTTAATCTAACCTATTCAATGATAATTCCGTGCACAAGCCTCAAATACGATGCAAATTAAGCAGGCTTTCTGGTAGCGTACTGCTTTTACTTTTTTTCATTGTCTATCATGCTGAAATCACGTTCTGGCGGCCAGTTGATTGTGGATGCCCTGCAAGTCCACGGTGTCGATACCATCTTCGGTGTACCTGGCGAGAGTTATTTGCCGGTGCTGGATGCCCTGCATGACAGCCCCATACGTTTCATCATCAACCGCCAGGAAGGCGGCGCAGCCTTCATGGCAGATGCCTACGGCAAAATGACCGGCAAACCCGGTATCTGCTTTGTCACCCGCGGGCCAGGTGCGACCAATGCGTCTATCGGCGTACATACGGCTTACCAGGATTCAACACCGATGATCCTGTTCATAGGCCAGGTTGGCAATGATTTTGTAGAACGAGAAGCTTTTCAAGAGATAGATTACCGCCGCATGTTTGGCCAGATGGCGAAATGGGTAGCCCAGATAGACCGCGCCGACCGCGTGCCAGAGTACATCGCCCGCGCCTTCCAGGTAGCGACCAGTGGCCGCCCCGGCCCTGTCGTACTGGCATTGCCAGAAGACATGCTGGCCCAGGTGGCAGAAGTTGCCGACACCCGTCATTACACGCCGGTGCAGGCATCTGCCTCGCCGCAGCAACTGGCGCAACTGCGCAATATGCTGACTGTATCGCAACGCCCTGTGCTGTTGCTGGGTGGCAGCGGCTGGGACAAGGCGGCATGTCAGCACATCAGCGAATTCGCCACCAGCAATCACCTGCCTGTGGCTTGTGCCTTCCGCTTCCAGGACTTGATGGACAATGCCCATCCCAACTACATAGGCGATGTAGGCATAGGCATCAATCCCAAGCTGGCGCAAAGACTGAAAGATGCAGACCTGATCATTGCCATAGGCCCGCGCCTCGGTGAAATGACCACCAGCGGTTACAGCGTGCTGGAAGCGCCAGTGCCAAAACAAAAGCTGGTACACATCCACAGCGATGCGCTGGAACTGGGCCGTGTCTACCAGGCTGATCTGATGATCAATAGCGGCATGAAGGAAATTGCAGAAGCACTGGCCGAAATGGAAGGCCTGGATGCCGCCACCAAATGGAAGACAACAGTCAGCGAAGCACGCGCTGATTTATTGGCCTGGCAAACCGAGCCTGCGATTTTTTCCAAGGAAAACGCCCCGTTAAATCTGTGGCAAGTGGTGCAGGACATCAAACGTCTGGCCCCAAAAGACACCATCATCACCAATGGCGCAGGCAATTATGCGACTTGGGCGCATCGTTACTTCCCTTACGGCGGCATGCGCACGCAACTGGCCCCCACCTCTGGTGCCATGGGCTATAGCGTACCCTCTGGCGTTGCCGCCAAGATCATAGACCCGCAACGCACCGTCATCACCTTTGCCGGCGATGGTGAATACCTGATGAATGGCCAGGAACTGGCAACTGCCGTGCAATACAAGGCAGGCGTGGTCATCATCGTCTTCAATAACGGCATGTATGGCACCATACGCATGCACCAGGAAAAAGAATTCCCGGCACGTGTCTCCGGCACAGAATTGCACAACCCGGATTTTGCCGCGCTGGCCCGCGCCTTTGGCGGCAGTGGTGAAGTCGTCAATACCACAGCAGAATTTGCCCCCGCCCTCGAACGTGCACTGGAGCATAGCCGCAAACACAATCTTCCAGCTCTCATAGAACTGCGTTATGACGGCAACCTGATCACGCCAGGGGCAACGCTGGAAACCATGCGCAAGATTGCGCAAGATGCAGGTAAATAAGGCCTGACCTTTCTTGGACCGGCTTCGGGACTTTCCCGGAGCTGGTTTGCGCTGCAACAAGTAAGACAGCATTCCCACAATCCACAAATTAAGGCACACTCCCATCATTACCTCCACGGGAAGATGCCCACATGAGCAAACCTTCACTGCCTAAAAGTATCTGGGTACTCGGTTTTGTCAGCATGCTCATGGATATTTCTTCAGAAATGATACATAGCCTGCTACCCATGTTCATGGTCGGCACGCTGGGCATCAGCGTGTTTGCCGTTGGCCTGATAGATGGCATCGCCGAATCAACCACCCTCATCGTCAAAGTGTTTTCAGGTGCGCTGAGTGACCGCCTCGGAAAACGCAAGGCCCTGGCTGTGTTTGGCTATGGCATGAGTGCCTTCACCAAACCCCTGTTTGCCATCGCCCAGGGCATGGGCATGCTGCTGACAGCCCGCATGATGGACAGAATAGGCAAAGGCATACGTGGCGCACCACGCGATGCCTTGATCACGGACATTACCCCGGCCGAAATACGCGGCGCAGCTTTCGGTTTGCGACAATCGCTGGATACCATAGGCGCCGTGGTGGGCCCCTTGCTGGCAACCGCCTTGATGCTACTGTGGATGAATGATTACCGGCGGATATTCTGGCTGGCGGCCATCCCTGGTCTTGCCGCGATGGTCTTGCTTTTCGTCGGCGTAGACGAGCCAGATAACAAGTTAGCAGACAAGCCTGGCAACCCCATCAGCATGCACAATCTGCGCCGCATGGGCGTAGCTTATTGGTGGGTGGTGGCACTGGGCAGCATATTTACCCTGGCCCGCTTCAGCGAAGCGTTTTTGATACTGCGCGCCCAGCAAATGCAAATACCCATCGCTTATGTCCCCCTCATCATGGTCGCCATGAACCTGGTATATGCAGCGACAGCCTACCCGTTTGGCAAACTGTCTGACCGGATATCGCACTCCCAATTGCTGGCCTGGGGCTTGCTTGTGCTGGTGGCCTCAGATGTGGTTCTCGGCTATAGCCAGCAATGGTATGGACTGGCTGCGGGGATTGCCCTATGGGGAGTACACATGGGCATGACCCAGGGTTTATTGTCCAGCATGGTCGCTGCCAGTGCTCCGGCTGATTTGCGAGGTACCGCTTTTGGTTTTTTCAATCTGGCCAGTGGTGTCAGCCTGTTGCTGGCCAGTGTTGTCGCGGGGTTGCTGTGGCAGGAATTTGGATCCGCTTTTACCTTTTACGCAGGTGCCATTTTTGCCTGCATCAGCCTGCTGGGACTCATGCTGTATACAGCTACTCAAAAACAAAAAATACAGTCTTAGGCAGTGCCTGGTGTAGCAACTGCTTGCGACCTGCGCGCCAACCATAATTTGGTCAACCCCCACATCAGGGCCAAGGCAAACAACCACGCCAGGTAACAAACCAGCAGCGATGCTTCATACTCTGGTGTCGCTTCAGGCTTGCGGAAATCAACGATCTGGCCGTAACGCAGCTGCATGTAAATCCAGCCCAGCGCATGGATCAGTGCAATATGCACCAGATAAAAGAACATCGGCGTCTTGCCAAACAGCATCAATAGCGGTAAGGGTTTTTTCACATACCTGTCCATCAAAGCCAGGGTACCCAAGCCTATGCTGAGCGTGATGCACAGGTAAAGCAAGGAAGGTGGATATTTATGCACCTTCACAAAAGACATGAAATCCACAAACCAGCCCTTGCCTTGTGCTGACCAGAAGTCAGGGTCACCATAATAATTGCCACTGCGCAACGCCAAGAAGCTCGCAAACAAAACTATCGCTGCTGAAAACAAGAAACGCTGGCGTTTGACAGGTTCCCACAACATCACCGGCCCCAGTGCATAGCCTGCAGCCATCAAGCCTATCCATGGCATAAGCGGGTAGGCAAACACTATACCCAGTTTGTCAGTCAGGGGATAAAAGCCACCCTGGTGCCAGGCCATGAACAAGACATGGCTGCCTTTGGCATGCATGCCATCGAGCAGGTTATGTGGCAGTATCAGAGCAGTCGCAACCAGGGCAATCGCCCAGCGTGGCAGCCAGATCAGCAGGCTCAGCGCCATCATCGCCACACCTATCGCCCAGATCACCTGCAGAATAAAGACATTGAAACCGAATTGCCAACTGAAGCTGACCCAGGTACATTCCAGCAAAACCAGCAAGGCACCCCGGCTCAGCAGATAGCGTGTCATATCTTTTTTATCACGCTGTTGCGCCCGCAAGAAAGCCGACATACCCGCCAGGGTCACAAAGATGGGTGCGCATAAATGCGTAATCCAGCGCGTCCAGAACCAGCCTGGCGAACCTTGCTGCAAATCCAATGGATCGAATGGAGTAACCGCAAAAAAGTCGCGGGTATGATCCAGTGCCATCAGCACGATGACCAGACCACGCAAGAGGTCTATGGCTTGTAACCGGTTTTGCCGCATCATGGTGTATCCCCCGTCTGCGACCAGGCGCAGTTTTATATTTTTAATGCAGCAATTCTATCCAGCACTCACGGCACGTAGCAAAGTATTTCAAGCCATGCAAATAAAAAAGCGCCCATTTGTTGCCAAATGAGCGCCCGGCTTAAGACCAGTTGCTTACTTACTCTTCATCCTTCAATCGCCCGCTTTTGAGTTGCTGCAAACGCTGCTTCTCTTGCCTGCGTTCAGTACGCTTGGGATTGAGTGCGCCATGGACACCGGCATTCCGTTGCTTTGCCACTACTGCCAGTGGATTTCGCGGTTTGGGTAATTTGATATTGATTTTCATTCTTTATCCTTTCACACAAACGACTTGACGCAAGGTATGCACAATCTCAACCAGATCACGCTGATGCGCCATGACTGCATCGATATCCTTATAGGCAGCCGGAATTTCATCCACTACTCCCTTATCCTTGCGACATTCTATACCTTGAGTCTGTGCTGCCAGGTCATCAGCATCAAACGTCTCCCTAGCCTCACCCCGGCTCATCCTGCGCCCCGCCCCATGCGAGCAGGAACAGAATGATTCAGGATTACCCTTACCCCTGACGATATAACTACGCGCCCCCATGCTGCCAGGGATAATTCCCATCTCACCCATGCGGGCAGAAATCGCCCCCTTGCGGGTAATGAACAGGTTTTCATTATTATGCGTTTCTTGCGACACATAATTGTGATGGCAATTAATGGCTTCGCCGTCCAGCCTGAAGCTGGTCACTTCTTTTTCCAGCACAGCGAGTGCCCTGCGCATCATTTCACTGCGGTTGGCCAGGGCATAATCCTGCGCCCACTGCACCGCTTCGACATAGTCATCAAACAATTCCGAGCCTTCGGTAAAGTAAGACAAGTCCTTGTCCGGCAAATGTATCTGGTGCCGCCACATTTCTTTGCGTGCCGCCCAGATAAAATGCTTGCCGATGACACTGCCCACGCCGCGTGAACCGGAATGCAGCATGATCCAGACGCGCTGCTCTTCATCGATACACACTTCAATGAAATGATTGCCACCACCCAGGGTACCCAACTGGCATATCCAGGTCTGGTAAAACTTGGGCAGCATGCGCATGATGCTTTTGTGCTTGGCAACGATCTTGTCCAGTCTGTCATTCAAGGGCTTGCCCACCCTGACCAGGGCAGACCCGCGCATCCTGTTCCATGCATGCTGGCGAAAACCGACAGGTATCTCGGCTTCCAGGGCACTGCGCAGTTTTGCCAGATTGTCAGGCAACTGGCTGGCCGTCAAAGTCGTGCGCACGGCATTCATGCCACAACCTATATCCACACCCACAGCACCAGGGATGATGGCTGCACGGGTGGGTATCACACTGCCTACCGTAGCGCCCACACCCGCATGCACGTCAGGCATGGCGGCAACGTGGGGATGGACGATGTGTAAACTGGCGATATTGAGCAACTGCTGTATCGCAGTGTGATCAACATCGTCGGTAAATATATGCACAGGCACTCTGGCCTTGTGCAAACTCTTAGCTATAGGCATACAATTTTCCTTCTTGTCATGCCGGTGTTTTTTCAGCGAGTTGCTCACGTCACTACAGCAAATTGTGCTGCTGGCACGAGGCTTGTCTGGCTACTTTTCTTCTTCAATAGAGTTGTGCATTTTTTTTGCGAACACCGTCCCTGCCTGCATGGCACACGGCTATGCAAGTTCTGGCATTCCAACAAACTCAGCGTTTTGAAAAGTAAAAAACCCCGACGAGTTTCCTCACCGGGGTTTTCAAAAAAACGACCGGCTCGGGTTGGCGATTTGCCTTAACCCCGAGCGTCGTGCACGGGGCTAAAAGTATTGATTGTTCTTGTTAGCCGTATTCCGTGGCATGGCCGTTCCTTTCTTGAATAGGGTGTTAATGAATAAATCGGAAAAAATCGAATTGCGGCGGATTTCTAAATTGCTGCATATCGAAGAGACTCGATTCTGCACGAGATTAAATTACTGTGTCAACAAAAAAATATTTTAATCAAAAAAATCCACAAAGTCATTGCGTAAAAAAATGCGAATGGCTAAGTGGATTCTTTAAAACGGGTTGGAACATAGCCAGCGTGTGGTAGTCAGGTTTGCAGTATGCAATTTCAACAGTACGATGTGATGGGCTAAGTTGTTATTTGTTGGCGCTGCCCATCGCGCTCGGTCAGCGATCCCAGTATATTTTCCACCCCCTGTCATCGGGCCGGGGTTCCACGCTCGCTCTATGTTCCGAAAACTTTACAAGCTCATTTACAACCTTAGTTACAACACCACCTGCCAGTTACTTTCCTGAATTTTCGCATTCAATTCACGCAGATTTTTGGCCAGGTCTTCTGACTGCTTCTGCAATTTTTTCACATCAAATACGGACACCCATTTTATTTCACGTGCGCTATAGCGATCTGGTTCTTTATGCGTCGATCCTATGGCCGCCTGCAACAAGGCATGGCGTTGTATCAAGCTATCGCGTTCGGCAATGGCAGCTGTCAGGCTACGGCCATCTGGCAGTTTGTTCGCCATGTTCGCGGCATTAATCGCCAACACCAACTTTTCCAGCTCCGTGGTCACGGCATAGGCTTCCAGCAATAAGGCTTCAGGATCTTCCTGTGGCGTATTGCCTTCCTGTACCAAACCATTGCGCACGATGCGTTCACGCATGGATGCCAGTTTTTTCTGTAAATCGCCTCGTAATAGCAAGGCTTCTGCAAGTTTCATCTCGCTCTCCTTTTTAATTGTGCTTCATCGTGTATATGAAGCGTTTATCCTGTGGCCTGAATTCTGTACTGACTGGCAAAAACCTGGCTATCACATCCGCATTGGTTTTGGCATGTTGCGATACAACACTGCAAGTAAAGCTGCCACCACCCGCCAGTGCAAATGGCAACATGACCTGGTCTGCCAAGTGCTCGCCCAAGGCCGCACCAGATGCGACATACTCACGCAATTCCTGCACTGTGCGCCTGGCGACGTTTTCTGCCTTGACGGCTTTTTCACCAAAACCACAGAACACTTCGGTGACCTGCTCATGCTCCAGCGTAATCAGCAGCACATTGCCGGGCCCCTGGTCATTGCTGAGGCCGCGCACCAACAATTGATCTGCAGCCCAGCCCATACCCGTGCCTACGCATTCAAGCTCACGTTTGGCGACGTCGACAGGTACGCCTGCAACAAAGCTTTCTGCATAGCCTTTGAGTCTTTCACCACGCTCCAGCAGGTCGATTTTTTTCAACTGCTTGCATGGCTGTACCTGGGCGATGATTTC
This sequence comes from Undibacterium sp. FW305-107, assembly GCF_058788535.1. Lineage (NCBI taxonomy): Bacteria > Pseudomonadati > Pseudomonadota > Betaproteobacteria > Burkholderiales > Oxalobacteraceae > Undibacterium > Undibacterium sp. FW305-107. The sequence goes on along the minus strand of NZ_JBYTAV010000003.1, from coordinate 257,610 downwards.
TCCACCACCGGCAGGCACAAAACCATAGCGCTTTAATTCAAAACTGACTTCTGCGCCCATTTGCTGCAATACCCGGCCATAAGCCTTTTGCAAAAACTGTGCAGGTGGCGCCATGTCATTGTGGGTGCCGCCAGTGATCTTGATGGTCGATGGTTTGTCGGCATATAGCAAAGCTGGTATCAGTGTTTGCAACACCAGGGTACAACTACCGGCGCTGCCTATGGCGAACTGGTAAGTACCGCCATAGATGCCCGATGGAATGAATTCCAGCGTGGTCGAACCCAGTTCTGCACCAGTCATCTGTGCACCGCTGACTGCCGCAGCCGATTGCACCGCAACCAAGTGCTGGCGCAACAAGCCCGGCTTGGCACGGCCAGCACGGATATTGATGATGCGAAACGGCTGGCCGGTAATCATGGAAAGGCTCAAGGAAGTACGCAATATCTGCCCACCACCCTCACCCAAAGAGCCATCCAGCTCTATCATTTTCTTATTCATTATTTTTATTTTCAATTCAAATCAAGTTCAAAGCCTCTGATTACAGAGGTCTTGAACTCGCAAAATCAACCCTTAACGCACACTACCTGCTTCAATACGTGCACCACATCTACCAGGGCGCTTTGGGCCAACATCACAGCGTCGATGTCTTTATATGCCATAGGGATTTCATCAATCACGTTGGCATCTTTACGGCATTCCACACCTTCTGTTGCGGCGATCTGATCAGCAACAGTGTACAGCTTCTTGGCTGCGGTACGGCTCATGGTACGGCCTGCACCGTGGCTGCAGCTATGGAAGCTTTCTTCATTCCCTTTACCACGCACGATGAAGCTTTTTGCGCCCATGGAACCTGGGATAATACCCAACTCACCAGCACGCGCAGATACTGCACCTTTACGGGTTACCAATACATCCTTACCGAAGTGATGCTCTTTCTGTACATAGTTATGATGGCAGTTCACCGCTTCTACATGGGTTTCAAACGGTTTGCTGATCACGGTACGCACGGCAGCAATCAAATTCTGCATCATTACTTCACGGTTCATACGCGCAAATTTCTGCGCCCAACCTACTGCTTGAATGTAGTCCTTGTAATGCTCAGTACCTTCTGGCAAATAAGCCAGATCCTGATCAGGCAAGTTAATGAAATGGGTGCGCATATCCTGCTTGGCCAGTTCAATAAAATGGCTACCGATCGCATTACCTACACCACGTGAACCGGAATGCAACATGAACCATACGGCATTGGCTTCATCCAGGCATACTTCAACGAAGTGGTTACCACTACCCAAAGTCCCCAGGTGACGATAGTTATTGGTGTTTCTCAAACGTGGTGTTTTCAAGCAGATTTCATCGAAACCGTCTTTCAATTCTGCCCAGGCATTATCCACAGCGCTTGGTGGCGATTCCCAAGACCCCTTATCACGGCCTTTGAAACTACGGGTCTTAGGTGACATACCATGCGGTATGGCTTTTTCTATCGCTGTACGCAAAGGGCCCAGGTTATCTGGCAAATCATGGGCGAACAGGGTAGTCTTGGCAGCCATCATCCCACAACCGATATCCACACCAACAGCCGCAGGGATCACCGCACCCAGAGTCGGTATCACGCTACCGATAGTTGAACCTTTACCCAGATGCACGTCTGGCATCACGGCAATATGTTTGTAGATGAAAGGCATACGCGAAGTATTCGCCAATTGTTGTTTGGCTTCTTCTTCAACGGGAACACCTTTGGTCCACATTTTGATAGGACGACCATCTTTGTACTGCACTACATCATAATCTTCGTGTTTCATATTTTCTCTTTTTTCTTTTTCAAATTAGGGTGGCGACAATATTGGGTGAAATGTATGTGGTTACCCACAGGTGCTCTACCAACTGAGCTACACGAAACCGAGATTTCGTGACGGGCTTCGAACCCGCGACCGCCTCATTAAAAGTGATGTAATTTCACCAGCATTCGCCTAAACTCTTACTTACTGCCTCACCACACAAACTCTTTCATTTTTTAAATACTGCGGCGACAAGGAGATGTGAAATCGACGGCCGGGAAACTCTTGTCAGAGTCAGTACCCAGGCTACACCAGACCAAGAATACATCTTCATGTATCTGTTCACCACCTTAGGACCGTTGCATGTTCATTGGCATTCGCCTGGAAAATTTATTGTTTGTGCTTTGTTGCCAGGCCACTTAAATGGATGTCTCTGGCTTGTTTCTTTCTGTGTTGCTCTGTCTTGCGACAAGGACGGCATCGTATAGCGACGCTATTGATGTTTCCCTGCATAATCTCGTACCACCACTTTTGCTGCTTCGCTGTCCAAATCTGTGCTGACTCACAATCCCTGCAGTTAAAGGCATAGTCCACATAAAACAAAGGCAACAGGCCACAAGTATTGTTGTGTCTTAATGTCTCGCGATTCGCTGGAATCGCACCAACTGGAACTGGCAAAGCATAAACATCGAAACTTTCTTTCACGGGTATGCGGGCACGCCGCTTTTCCATGATTTCTGATCTTCTTTGTTTTCCACTTTTCATCACGTCTCTACTTTTATAATAAAACCCCGACAAGTGTTACCAGGACTTTCTGATCTGTCCTTGCGGTGCAGACCAGACTGGAGTCGAACCAATTTAACCGATGTAATCCTGATGGCATTCGGGTACAACCTGATTGAATAAGGCAAGACAAGAGTTTGAAGTGAAGTCTCATTTTCGCAAAATGTAATCACGCCAGCATTCTTAACTCATTCAAAATCTTTACTAATCTATTTCCCTGACTACCCCATGACAAGAATTGCTGTGAACATTGCAAATGTAGTCACATGAACATTCATAGAGTATTCAAGAAAACTGCAACAATGATATTTATTGAATACGGCATGACAAAAATAGAAGGTGATATTACGTTTCAAATGTAATCACGTCAGCATTCAAGCCATATTCAAAACCTGTATTGCGACATCTGATTGCGGTATTGAGAAATACTGTACGACAAGGATTGCTTGCGATTTTTTTGGGATGTAATCGCCCGCGCATTCGTACTGCATTTCAAACTCAAGACCACACTCACATGGTTTTTGAAGCACGACATGACAAAGATTAAAGGTGATTTTACAGTTTTCATATGTAATCACATTTACATTCATGCTGCGTTCAAAAACTTTTGCTACCTGGACTGGCGAGACACATACTGCATTTGCCCCGCCAGCGGTTCTCTAAATATCAATTGCCTTTACTTCACCTACCCAATGCTCTGCACTTAGCTGACCAGCAGCAAAGGCAGCGATGATCTTAAATACGGCGTCAGAAAACCCACCTACATTCAAAATGTCGTCTCTTTCTGCTGCCTGTGTCGTGCCATAAGGCGCAATGTCTATACACACCAGTTTGGCTTGTGGATTGCGTTGCTTGAACACATTCCATTCCGCCATGGTTGCAGTGGTACGGCTACGACCTGCATCCATCCACGATTCATTGTCAGAGACAAAAATCACCAGGTCAGCCTGCGCCTTCTCTTTGTTCAATTTCACCAGTGGTGCACTGCAATTGGTTCCGCCACCACCTATCGCTGCCAGCTTTTGCGCATTGGTCATCACGCTGTCACGTTGGTTCAAATCACATTTCACGACCTGGTTTTCAAACGGCAAGACCAGGGTCGATGGATTCTTGCGCAACATGGCAGCTGCTACCAGGGCAGCGATGTCTATGCAACGTACTGCTGTCGTTGCAGAGCCACGGTAACCTGTGACTGCTGACGACATGGAACCGGACACGTCAGCACAGACCACGACCTTACCAAATATTTCTGGCACATTACTCAAGGCGATTTCCATCGCATCCTGCAAGGCATTCTTGATAGGCAATGGCACTTCTTCATTCGCAGCCTTGTAAGCTGCCATCAACTGGTAAGGAAATACCTTGGCCTTGGCAATCGCTTCTGCATTACTCAATTTAGCTGCGATCAACTCCACCATGCCTGGCAAGGCATACACGCCGTGACGGCCAAAGGTGTTCAAGTTCATACGCAACATCTGCCAGCCAGCCTGACGGGCGATTTGCGCCCAGTCTTCTGTCGTCAAATCCATCGCTGTCAACATCTGGAAAGGCACGTCCGGCAAAGCCAGGCTGCGGTCTTTCTTGTATGCTTCAAACGCTGACACTATAGGTGGCAAAGCTTCTGCCTTGTATGGCTTGCCTATCAACCAGGCGAAGAAGGCTTCACGCCATGCCTCGGCTGGTTTTGGATGCACCATCTTCACAACATCCGCCAGTGATGGTGTAGTACCCACCGCTGCTGACAGCAGTTCTTTTTCGCTGGCAGTATTCAGCCATGCCTGTACCAATTTTTTAGGACGAGAGCCCAAAGACTTACGACCTATCGCACCTGAACGGACAATCTGCACAAAGTTACGCAGCATCTTGCCATTGTTCATCACACGCTTGAAAGTACGCGGCAACTCCACTGCATTGCGCATGGTCAGCGCTGCCACCAGCAAGGCTGGCATGTCTTTCATATAGCCACGTTCACGGCAGTAAATCGCCGTTTGCGCCACGAACAGAGGGGACACCTCTTTAGTCAAATCCAGCACTGTTGCCAGTTGTGCTTCTGCACTGGCGTAGTAAGTCGCGTTCAGGCAACCGGTAGCTGCATATTGCGCCAGCTTGTGTTCGGCAGTGAATTTGTAGGCTGCTACGCCAGAAAAATTTGTTGTATCTGTGACTGGCAAAAATTTGTTTGTCAGTGAGTTTTTCAAACTTTGGAACAATTGTGTATTAACCATTTCATTTCCTTTTTTGGACTTGCACAAAACCGCCCCAGCTGCGTTGCAGCTCCTAGCCGTACTATTCGTACTGTCGTCGTCGCTGACGCCTTGCTGGGACAATTTTGTGCAAGTCCTGTTTTTTCATTGGTGGACACGACGGGATTCGAACCCGCACAATGCAACAACCAGAGCATTACTTCTGGCCACTGCCATGATTGGAAACGCGCGCCAGTTGACACCCTTACGGGGAGCGGCAACCTGCATCTGCAACCTTGCTCATGACAATACTTAGACTGCATCTGGTTTTATCCAGCCCACCCAGGACTCAATCGTTTTCGGTGGTGGCACTCCCTTCATGCCTGCATGCCCTACGCTCCATCTATTGCAATGGGCGTGCCAGGTCTGTGCCATAGTTCAAAACTTATTCTTAAGTTATTGATTTAAATAGATAAATAAAGAAATAAGTGAAAGCCCACAAGGACAATCCACAGAGCAAATTTCCTATATAATTATCCAAATAGATAAATATTTATCCAAAATGCACAAAAAGAAAAAAGTTGTCATCGGTTTTATAGGCACGCAACTCGATAGTGGCCGTGGCAGTGGTCGCTGGGAAAAATGGCGCCCCACTGTTGCGCTGACCCAGCATGAAGATATCGTCATTGATCGCATTGATTTGCTCTACAGCGGCCAGCATGAGCCATTGCTCGCACAACTGGAAAAGGATATCGCCGATACCTCACCAGAAACGAAGCTACGTTCACATCAGCTGGAAATAAAAGATCCCTGGGATTTTGAAGATGTGTACGGCTGCCTGTTTGACTTTGCCAAGTCTTATCCCTTCGATACCGACAAAGAAGAATACTGGGTGCATATCACCACCGGCACCCACGTGGCACAGATTTGCCTGTTCCTGATGACAGAGGCCAATTACCTGCCAGGCAAGCTCTTGCAAACATCGCCGCCACGCCGTCAGACCAAAGCAAATTCAGGTGAGATGACTATCATCGATCTGGATCTGTCACGCTATGATCAGATCGCCCAACGCTTTAGTCGTGAGCAGGAAGAAGGTGTGGCTTTTTTGAAGTCTGGCATTGCCACCCGCAATGCGCGCTTTAATACCATGATCGATGAGATAGAGCGTGTCGCCATCAAGTCCAAGGCAGCGATTCTGTTGATGGGCCCGACTGGTGCGGGCAAGTCTTTCCTGGCGCGACGTATCTTTGAACTGAAAAAAGCCAGGCACAGACTGGAAGGCAAGTTTGTCGAAGTCAACTGCGCCACCCTGCGCGGTGATGGCGCGGGTTCCACCCTGTTTGGCCATATCAAAGGTTCGTTCACTGGTGCCATGTCTGACCGCCCTGGTTTGCTGAGGACAGCACACAAGGGATTGCTGTTTCTCGATGAAATTGGTGAACTGGGCCTGGACGAACAAGCCATGCTACTCAAGGCGGTGGAAGAAAAACGCTTTTTCCCGGTTGGCGGCGATCATGAAGTGCAAAGCGATTTCCAGCTGGTTGCGGGCACCAACCGTGACCTGGGCAAGGAAGTAGCAGCAGGCCGTTTCCGTGAAGACTTGTATGCCCGTATCAATCTGTGGTCGTATGAATTGCCTGGCCTGAGTGGTCGGGTCGAAGACATTGCCCCGAATATCGATTATCTGCTATCGCAATACAGTGCCGAGAACGGGCAGATGGTGCGTTTCAATAAAGAAGCGAAAGACAGCTATATGGAGTTTGCCATCTCCGCCCAGGCGGTGTGGGCAGGTAATTTCCGTGATTTATCAGCATCTGTCACACGTATGGCGACACTGGCCGATGCCGGACGCATCAATGATCAGAATGCAAGTGAAGAAATCAAGCGCCTGCAACGCCTGTGGTCACATGCGCATGAAGACAGCAGAGAAACAACTGAGCTGGATTTGCATGACTATCTGGATGCAGAACAGCTCGCCCAACTGGATCTATTCGATGCGGTGCAATTGCAGGCAGTGCTGGCAGTTTGTCTGCGTTCTAAAAACATGTCGGAAGCAGGCCGGAAATTATTTGCAGCTTCACGCAACAATAAAGCCAATCCCAATGATGCAGACCGGCTTAAGAAATATCTCAATAAGTTTGGCTTGAGCTGGGATACCTTAAGCAACAAATAGCCTGCAATAACTGTCCGTCAGTTATGCCGCTCTATGATGACATAGCCGTTTTCTGCAGTACAAAACTGGTTGAATCCTCTGCGACTCAGCATTTTTATCATTGTTGAACTGGTCTTGCAGGCAGCAAACAGACGGCGGTTTTTAAAATGCATGCAAAAGAAATCAGTCATTGCTGCACCTATGCCCAGGCCACGGTATTCATCTGCCACCACCATGGCATGCAATTCACGCTCTGAGCCTTGCTGATTATCGACACCATACAGCATGAAAAACCCGGCCATGCGGCCATTGATAATGGAAACCCAAAATTCCACAGGCACCTTTTGCTGGCCGCCAGCCCAGGTATGCCTGACTGTCTGGCCCTCGACTATGCCCTGTCTGAAAGCGGTAGCCAACGTACGCTGCAAAACCGCATTTGAGATGTCTTCCGACAAATCACCGTTTTGCGCGCCATTCACGGCCAGCTTCACTATGCTATCGGCATCATCTGGCAAAGCCCTGCGTATGCTGGCTCTGTTGCGCCTTTGCTGGCGCATCTGCCTGATATTGGCACGCAAATATTCGGCATATCTGAGCAAGCGTTGATGCATGCTTTTGACCATCATCACCAATACTGCAATTGCGCCATACAACAACATGCTTTGTGCAATATCAAATGCCAGCAGCACCAGACTACCCGCCTGGAAAAATTGACTGAATACCTGCGCCCTGGCCAGGCTGGAGAGCATGACAAAGAAAAATGTCATGCGCCGGGAAAGCAAGGCCGCGCTAAAGGCAACAGGGAAGATATAAAACGGCGCATAAAAACTATGCGGCCCCGTGAACTCATCGAGGCAATACAGCAAGGCTTCAAGCAGAAACAAGCCTGGCAATACCCAGCGCGTTTCCAGCTTGAGCAATTTATTTCTGGCGGCAGTCAGAATTACAGTGGAAAACATCTAGAGCAATATTCATTTTTTAATTTGCCGCATGGTCTGTCAATCAGGTCAAATAGGCAAGTATTTTATTGTCAAAGTAGTCTCCATTTGTTACAGGCCATCTCCATCTGACAATACAGGTATTTACTTACCAGCAAGATACCCCGAGAAAAATCATATAGAATCCAGCCCTTTCGCATTCTGCTCAATAAATGGATTTGACTCACATCAGGCTTGCCTCTACCCGGTATCTGCTTTCATATTCATGCTAAAAAAACTCGCCAAACTCAGTCCCCTGCTCGTTTTTGCTGTCATCAATCTCTCTTTTGTTGATCTTTCTTTTTTTGATGTCTCTTTTCTCAATTTTCCAACGCAAAGCACGGGGGAATTTGCCGGATGTCGCCAGTTCTTTGCCAAAGGACAGATCCCGGCCATACGTACATCCACTGACATGCGCCCGCGCGCCCTTTGTTTCTCGGCGTTTGCTGTACTGCACTCGGGTAAAAGCCACACGCCCATCTATGTCGCTGAACGGCTGAATCGCCAGATTATTTACAAGGCGAGAGAGAATGAGCGCAGTGATCAGTTCTATGCTGATGCCAGGTTGCCCCGTACGGAGAGGGCTGAGCTGGATGACTACAAAGGTTCAGGCTATGACCGTGGCCATATGGCCCCGGCTGCCGATATGGCAGACAGTACGGCGATGGCGCAAAGCTTTTCACTGGCGAATATGGTGCCGCAGGCACCGGCCAATAACCGCAAAACCTGGGCCGCCATAGAAAAAGCCACGCGCCAGTATGTGTTGCGGGCATCGGGCGATGTTTATGTTATTACCGGCCCGGTTTACGATTCCCGCCCGGCGACGATTGGAAACAATAAGATTTGGGTGCCCAAATACCTGTTCAAGCTGGTATATGACCCCGCCAGTGGGCGTGCCTGGGCGCACTGGGTAGAAAACACAGACCAGGCACATGCCAGCAAACCCATAAGCTATAAGGAATTGGTCAATAAAACGGGGATACAGTTCCTGCCCATGATAGAAAATGATGACACCTAGCAAGACATGAGATTTCATGTGTGGAAAACTGCAGAAAAGCGCTTAATTTTGTCCAACTTGCAAAAAACTGTAATAAACTTTGTCAGTTAGTCAAAAGCTAAGTAGCCTGTTTTCTTCAGTTTTCCTGTTTTTGGTCGCAGATACCGACCTTACCCTTTATTAAAGGAAAAACCCATGAATCTCGTTGAACGCGCGAAAAATATTACACTGACGCCAAAAAGCGAATGGCCCGTTATTGCCGCAGAAACCACCAGCACGGCTGATCTGTTTAAAAATTATGTAGCACCACTCGCTGCCATCCCTGCAGTAGCCAGTTTTATTGGCATGAGCATTATTGGTTTTGGTGTGCCTATGCTGGGTAATATACGGCTCCCTATCGTTACCGGTATTACAGCGATGGTATTGAGCTTTGTTTTTGCCTTTATCGGGGTTTACCTGATCTCATTGATTATCGATGCTTTGGCTCCACAATTTGGCGCAGAAAAAAATCCGGCACAGGCATTGAAGCTCGCCGTCTATTCTTTTACACCATCATGGCTGGCAGGCATTTTATCCTTGCTGCCATCATTAAGCGTGCTCAGCCTCCTTGCCGGCTTGTATGGCATTTATATACTGTACCTGGGCTTGCCGGTACTGATGAAAGCTCCCGAAGAAAAGGCTACGGCCTATACGGCAGTCTCTGTCATCTGCTCCATAGTGCTGATGGTGGTGTTTAGCATGGTAATCGGTGCTATTGGCGGCAGCGCGATGTACGGCGCGGGCAGCATGCATACCTCAAGCAGCACTCCCGCAACCAGCGGTGCCTTGGGCGAGCTGGAAAAGATGGGCCAGAAAATGGAAGAAGCCAATAAGAAGATGGAGGAAGCTAAAAAATCTGGTGACCCACAGGCTGAAATGAAGGCTGCAACCGAAGCACTGGGTGTAGCGCTGGGTGGTGGCAGCCAGGCAGAAGTTGTGGACAAAGACAAGTTAAAAGCCTTGTTCCCTGAAGCCATAGGCAATTTGAAACGCAATAGCCTCGAAGGTGAAAAATCTGCCATGGGTGAGTTCAAGATTGCCAAGGCAGAAGCCCGCTATGGCGATGAAAACAATCATCAGATCAGGATGACAATCACCGATACCGGTGGCAGCAAGATGTTTGGCGCCATGTTCGCCTGGGGTATGATGGAGCAGGATAAAGAAACGGACACTGGCTATGAAAAGATGGGCAAAGTGAATGGCCGCCCCACTCATGAAAGATTCCAGAAAGATGGCCCGTCCGGCGAATACAGCCTGCTGGTTGGCGGCCGTTTCCTGGTAGAAGCCCATGGTGACAACGTCGATATGGCGACCATCAAAACTGCTTCAGCGGCTATCGGTTACGACAAACTGGAAGCGATGAAAAATGAAGGTGTAAAACAATAAGACAGTAAGGCAGCAAAAATAAATATTAGTCACTGGCAACACGGTCTGCGTACTGATCTGTACCGGCCATATGAAATGATAGTCGGCAGCAATAGCATCGGCTATCAATTTCCCACAGCCTGCATTCTCCTACCCTATCCCTACCCACGGCCAGTTGCGCTGTAGCCAATCGAAGATTTTCCGTGCGGAAAATAGGTGCTGCTACATGAAGAATTCACGATACGGAGCGAAAAAAACTTTCTTCGACGCCCTATCCTTTTTTCCAATTGCATCTGCAAGCTGAGCGCAAAAAGTCCCTTCTTAATGCAAAAAAACCACATTGTGCGGCAGCGCACCGATGGAATATCGTCGGGGCTTTAGTCTGTCGGTCAGGATTAAATTACGTAAAACTCATTCCCCAAACGGGAAAAATACGTTTTCGTGACATTCCGGATTAGCACAACATTTTCCTTGCATTTACATACTTAGAAAGAATATCCATGAGCAAATTAAAAGCACTTCCCTCTGCACTGGCATTGCTGTTTTGCGCAGGCAGCGCAATGGCAGAAGATTACAATCCGTCCTGGTACATTGGTGGCAGCGTCCATGCGGCAGAAACAGATGAAACCTTTGGCGCGGGCAACCGTGGTTATGGCGTCGGCCTGCGTCTGGGTAAACCACTGGCGCAAAACTGGGATGCACAAATCAATACCAATTACACGCGCGCCACAGACAATGGCAAACGCTATCAGCAAAATGCCCTTGGCGTTGATGTGCTGTATCTGTTTTCCCGTGAAGCATTTCGTCCCTACCTGGTATTAGGCATTGCAGCAAACCGTGACAGAAGCAATGGCGGTCTGAAAGCTGGCGACAGCACAGCCCCTGCAGTCAGCGGTGGCCTGGGCGCGCAGTTTACCCTGAGTGATCAATGGTCTGCGCAAGTAGAATGGCGTAAAGTGCATGGCTATCTGCATAACAATGACTTTGGATTCAGCCAGGCCAGCAATTCCCACCTGTCATTTGGTCTGAACTATGCATTCGACAAGCCGAAGGCAGCAGTTAAAACTGCCAGCTACACACCTCCGCCACCTCCAGAACCGGTAGTCGTGCAAGCACCACCGCCACCACCTGAGCCAGTTGCACCACCGCCACCGGTCTATCAAAAAATAACACTGTCGGCGACCGAGTTGTTTGCTTTCAATAGTTCATTGCTGAGCATCCCGCAACCAAAACTTGATGACATCGCTGCAGCGTTGAATGCCAATCCACAAATCAATCAGGTAGTGATCACTGGCTATGCAGATCGCATCGGTTCAGATCAATACAATCTGAAATTGTCTGAGAGGCGTGCCAATTCCGTCAAAACCTATCTGAACGATAAGGGTGTCGATGGACAGAGGCTGAATGCCGTAGGTAAAGGCGAAAGCAATCCAGTTGTTGTTTGCAACAACAAAAAACGCGCTGACCTGATCGCTTGCCTGGAACCTAACCGCCGTGTAGAGATTGAACAATTTACAGTTGAAAAACGCGTAAAATAATCAATGCTGCATGAGGAAAACGGGAGCTTGGGCTCCCGTTTTTTTATCTGTAGTCGAGTTCTTAAAATGAGCATTGCCTTTGCTTTACAAAGCAAAGAAATGGCAGTGTGCATGTACCTGCAAGGAAACTCTGCCCAAGCGCGGGTTGATGCGCTGGAATTATCAACACGGGATTCGAAAAAGCGCTCAGGCAAGCTTCGATAATTTCGTAGGAGTGGCTCTAGCCGCGAATGCTTTGCCTTACCAGTTGTGTCAGTTTCCGCAGCCATTCGTGGCTAAAGCCGCTGCTACAGAAGATAGGGATACGTTGCAACTGCAAGCTCGCTGGTACTTTCTGTGTCTGGCAAGTAGCAAGAATCGGATTACTCATCCGCATATTGAGCTATCTGTATGATCAGCCGGACAGGTTTTATTTATCAAGCAGAGCAGGCGAGACTGCGTGGAAAGAATGCTGGCCAGGCTAAGTGGCCAGCATTCTTTGGGCGAAAAAAACGCTGTCATCTGACAGCGTTTCTTCATGCGAAGTAAATCTTATTTAACACGCATATCATTTTTCACAGAGCGTACACCTTTGACACTGCGCGCAACTGCAACTGCTTTTTCAATATTGGCATTTGAACTCACAAAGCCACTGAGTTGCACGGTGCCTTTGAAAGTTTCAACATTGATTTCTGCTGATTTGAGTGTAGGTTCATTAAAAATTTCTGCCTTGACCTTAGTCGTGATGACGGAGTCATCAATGTATTCACCAGTGCCTTCTTTGGTCGAAGTTGAGGCGCAGCCAGTGATTACCATCATGGAACCGACGAATACCATAGTCATCATGCGTTGAGCGATTTTCATTTTTTTCTTTCAAGAATTAATTGGAATTACGTATATCAACTAAACACAAAGCCACCTGATACTTAGATATATCGACTACGACTTTGCGCTGAAGTAAATTTATTTACCGAATTTCGATTTTGCAGCGGAGACACAGTTATCTTTACCCTGACCGGACAAGGCATCGCATTTTTCTATCGCCACTTTGTATTCTGCATTGACCTTATCGTCATTCGCATCAACGCGGGCATCGACCACTTTTTTATCTGCCTTGGCATTTGATACGGCAGCGACTTTATTAGATTTTGCCTGCTTGATACAGACATCCTTATCATTGCCAGTCATGCTGCCACATTTGGCTTTCTCTACATCGTAGTCAGCATCGGCGATATCTTTTCTGGCAGCGGTGCGTGCTGCCACGGTATTTTTGTATTCTGCCTTGGCATTTGCTTCAGTATGCACACGGGCAGCCTTAGCTTCGGCCAGGCATACATCTTTTGGATTGCCTGTAATCGCGTCGCATTTACTTTTAGCCAGTTTGAACTCAGTGCTTGCAGCTTCTTTTGCAGCGGTATAAGCAACTGATTTTTCATCTGCAGCAGCCCAAACTGCACTGCTCAGTGTAGCTGTACAAACCAGCATCATGGCTAATTTTCTATTCATATTTTTCCCCTTAGGTGTGAATATCAGGCAAATCAATCATCTGCCATCAACAATTGCAGCGTCGGAAAAGTCCGATGCCCGATTCTGATGTCAGCTCCACTACTCATCTGTGCGGTATCGAACATTGCTCAATATATATTTCATTAACACAGCATAAGCAGGCGTTTTTTTGAAATTTCTCTTGCAGAGTGTGCCAGCGCACAGAGACAAGGCAGGGAAGAGCATAAATTTGTTGTGTGGCAGATTCTTATCTGAATCAGATTGCTCTTCATATCTAGTTAAATCAAGCAAATGTGCTTGCTACTAAACACTAAAGGAAAAATCATGAACAAAGACCAAATCAAAGGCGTCGCTAAAAACATCGCCGGTAAAGTGCAAGAAAGCACGGGGAAAATCATAGGCAGCAAGGATCAGGAAATCAAAGGCCTGCAAAAACAGGTCGTCGGCAAGGTGGAGCAGACCATGGGTGATGCCCGTGAAGCCATAGAAAAAACCGTGAAAGAAATCACCAAGCCTTAAGAACAGGGCTCACCCCGTGTGAGCCAGCTTTTACCAGGGAACCAGACATCATGATTACTATCAATGACACCCAATCACTGAACATGAACCGCACAGGAACGCAGTCCCCCCACACTCTGCCCGTACATCTTTATTCACGACATAGCGACTTCAAAAGGCAAACCATGGAGCATTTTCAATTCAGTTCCAGTATCAGCACTGGTGCAAGTATAGGTATGGCAGTCGGCTGCGTACTGGGCATGATCAATGCAGCACTTGCTGTCATGATTTCTCCGTTTTTTGTTCCTGGTTTCGATTTACTGGTTACCGAGCCTATGATGGCTGCACTGACAGGGGCAGCTATGGGCATAGTTCTTGGGGGTGTCGTTGGTTCTTTGCTGGGCTGGGGCATTTCCAGTCAAAAATTTGAACAACTGGAAACTGATCTGGAATCCAATGCCAGCTTTTGCCCGATAGCCAGAGCCGATGATCAGCAAAGGCTGGAAGCGTGGAAAGATCAACATGGGGAATACGCCAATATCTGAGTCAGGCCGGAAAATTATTACCCCCAAAGGAGAAACATCATGACGGCCAAACGCGAAGCTTATATAGCGAGTATCAAGGCGCAGTTGAATGAAATAAATCTCAGCATGACTGAGATGGAAGAAAGAATTGCTGTCTCAAAAGAAGTACTGCATGAGCAATATGCGAAAGAAATGCAAAAACTGCATACACAGGCGCAACAAGTACGTGAAAAGCTGGACGAGATCAAATCTGCCAGTGAAAGTAATTGGGAAAACATGATCGCCACAACCGAAAAGGTACGCGACGCTTTTGTCAATTCTTGCCATTATTTTAAAGCCCAACTCCAGGATAAGTAAATCCTGAATGCAACATATGGGCTGAGTCAAAAACCAATCAACAAAAAATTGAACCTTAACCCAATTTCACCAACTCTATAGGCTACAAAATGATCACCATACTACTCGTCATACTTATCCTGGCCTTGATTGGTGTATTTCCAAGCTGGCCGCACAGCCGTTCCTGGGGTTATGGTCCCAGTGGCGTTACTGGCCTGATCGTGGTTATTCTCGTTATATTATTGCTGACGGGCCGTTTGTAATGTCCATGCATTTGTAATGCATGTAGTTTCTTAATTTCTCAATTCTCACTTTCAAGGAGTTATCATGAAAACGACAAAACAACAATTTATGACCGGCATTCTTTTTGCGTTGATCAGCGGCGCAATGCTGAGCCCGGTACTGGCTGCTGATGTTGATCCAGCAGCGATCGCCCAACGCGGTGATCCTGAGCGTTGGTATCAGGAAGAAATGACGCCCATGGCTTATTTCAAAACCCTGAAAAAAGAAGCAGAAGCTGTGTATCAGTTGTCAGTGATTGAATGCAAACGGGTAGAACGCAGCCAGCAAAGTGCTTGCCTGCGTGAAGCCAAAGCGACCATGCAACAGGATATGGCTGACGCTTATAGAAAATCGGGCATCCGTCCACGTTGATACACGGACTCATCTCGCCTCTGAATGAGGAAATGCGCTCTGATAAGGAAAAGCAATGCCCACTATGAAAGCCGCAGTTTATCTGCGCCCTGGCAAGATCGCGATAGAAGAAAAACCCATCCCTGTTCCCGGACCGGGTGAGGCACTCATCAGGATCACCACGACGACTATCTGCGGCACTGACATCCACATTCTGAAAGGTGAATATCCCGTTAAACCTGGCTTGACCATAGGGCATGAACCGGTAGGTGTGATCGCTGCATTGGGTGCAGGCGTGACTGGATATGAGCTGGGTGAGCGTGTCGTCGTTGGTGCCATATCACCGTGTGGGCAATGCTATTCATGTCTGGATGGACAGCATTCGCAATGTGGCGGAAAACCCGCAGGCGGCTGGCGCTTTGGCAATACTATCGATGGCTGCCAGGCAGAATACCTGCTGGTACCGTATGCCATGAGTAATCTGGAAGTAATACCCGATGGGCTTACAGATGAGCAGGTGCTGATGTGCCCTGACATCATGAGCACAGGGTTTGGTGGTGCTGAAAGTGGTGATATCAAGATAGGTGACACTGTCGTCATCTTTGCCCAGGGGCCCATAGGCCTGTGTGCGACTGCCGGTGCCAAATTGCGCGGAGCCAGCCTGATCATTGCAGTGGATGGGGTGACCAGTCGTCTTGACATGGCCAGGACGCTGGGGGCAGATATCACTATCGACTATACCAAAACTGACCCATTGACAGAAATCATGCGCCTGACCCATGGTCGTGGTGTGGATGTGGCGATTGAAGCTCTGGGTACACAAATGACTTTCGAGAGTTGTTTACGTGCTTTAAAACCTGGCGGAAGATTGTCCAGCCTGGGTGTGTATTCAGGCAAGTTAAGCCTGCCTCTGGATGCCTTTGCTGCAGGTCTGGGGGATCACAAAATCATTACGACCTTATGTCCGGGCGGCAAGGAGCGTATGCGACGCCTGATGAATGTGGTCAAATCAGGGCGAGTAAAGCTTGATGCTATGGTGACGCACCGCTTTAAACTTGATGATATAGAACAAGCCTATGACTTGTTTGCCAATCAGCGCGATGGCGTATTGAAAGTCGCTATTACAACCTGACTCTACAAAAAGGACCAGACATGGCTGTTCACCATAGACTACCACCTCATTTATTGATGAGTTCTGTGGGCATAGCCATCCTCATCATGCTCAATGCCTGCAGTTCACTGCCAGAAATTAATTACCTGGAGCCGGCCCTTGACCAGCCACAAAAAACTGCATCAGCCAAACCTACCATCAGTAACGCCAAGGGTGAGCTCAGTACCTCGAAAGCTCAGGCCCTGATGCGGCAGCGATGGAAAAATTCCAGTGTCGGCCTAGCCAATATGCAAGCCTTGGCAGCGCTGGAAGAAGCCGTTACCGGTAGCCCGCTGATTGCCGGTAACCAGGTCACTTTGCTATTCGATGGCCCACAAACCATGAATGCAATGATGACGGCCATCAGGCAGGCAAAAGACCATATACACCTGGAAACCTATATCTTTGACCAAGATGAACTGGGTTTGGAATTTGCCAGACTGCTTATAGAAAAACAACAGGCTGGGGTAGAGGTCAATATCATCTACGACAGTGTCGGCACCATAGGCACGCCTCAAAGCTTTTTCGATAATATGAAGGCAGTTGGCATACATTTGCTGGCGTTCAATCCGGTCAATCCTACCAAACTGCAGGGTCCATGGTCACCAAACCGGCGTGACCACAGGAAAATCCTGATCGTCGACGGTGAAATTGCCTTCACAGGCGGTGTCAATATCAGCGCCAGTTATGCGAATAGCTCGCTATTCCGCTCGAAATCAAAAAATCCTGACAAGGTTGGCTGGCGTGACACCCATATACAGATCACCGGGCCAGCCGTCGCCGCATTGCAATGGGTATTCCTGGAAACCTGGCTGAATGCCGGCGACAAGCCGCCAGCTGATAAATTATATTTCCCGGCATTAAAAAACCAGGGCAATAAAATGGTTCGTGTGCTTGCCAGTGAGCCAGAAAGTAACCCTGCCATTTATAAAGCGTATTTACTGGCGATACAGGAGGCCAGGGACAGTATCCATATAACGTCCGCTTATTTTGTACCTGATGCACAGATATTAAAAGCGCTGATTGCAGCGGCCAAACGTGGCGTGGACGTGAAAATCATCATGCCTGGCGTGACGGACAGCGGCCTGGTGTTTCATGCAGGTCAATCTTTTTATGATGAGATGCTGGCTGGCGGAATCAAAGTCTATCAATTGAATATTTCTGTGTTGCATGCAAAAACCGCTGTCATCGACCAGGTGTGGTCAACTGTAGGATCAACCAATATCGACACCCGCAGTTTTTTGCATAATAAAGAAGTCAATGTCGTCGTCATTGACACTGAGTTTGCGGTAGCGATGGAAAATGCGTTTAAAGAAGATTTACGCCTGTCTACAGAGATCACGTTGGAAATCTGGCAACAACGTCCGCACATGAATAAGCTGAAGGAATGGCTGGCCAGGCGGCTTGAATACTGGCTCTGATATGGTCATGATAGGGACGGACATGTTTTTGTTTCATTGTGCATACTGGAGTCACCGTAACAATAAGTACCAGGACTAATATCGCTGCTCACCACCATACAACAAATATGCAGGTTCCAGCTCGCCTGCCGTCGGCAATAACAATTATTTCTTCTTGTCAGACACGGGTATATCTGCCACTTTCTGCGGTGTAATTGAGATAGCCACCGGGTCACTGGCTGGAAAACTTTCGTCCAGAGCCTCGTCCAGATCGTCCTCTTTCTTTTTAATAACTTTTTTCTTTTCTTCTGGTTCAGGCTTAACAGGCACTAGCTTCTCGTTTTTATCATTGATCATCACATTACCCCACATTAATTGGTAAAACTTCCCCACATCATTGAAAGATGAGGGGAAGTGTTGAACTGCAAATATCTGGTAAATATCCGATCAGTTTTTTACTTTCAGATTATTGATAACGCTCTGCACACCCGAAACGCTCTTGGCAACCTCAATTGCGTGCGTTGCCTGCGACTCGCTATCGACAAAACCACTCAGTTGGACTTCGCCTTTGCGGGTGACTACAGCTACATCCATGCTTTTCATTTGCGTGTCTTGCAGCATGGCTGTTTTGATGCCGGCAGTGATGACACTATCATCGATCTTGTTACCCACTGTCTGTTTGCCTTCTTTCAGCACGAGCTTATTATCGACTTTCTTGACGCCCTCTATAGCCATCGCTACGGCGGCACTATGGTCAATTTGTGCCTGATTGTCGGCAAAGCCACTCAACAAAACTTCGCCCTTGCGGGTTTCAATTTTTACGTCCGTGCCTTTGATGATATCGTCAGACATCAATGCAGTTTTGACTTTGGTGGTGATGACAGAATCATCAATTGCCACACCAATAGTAGTGGAGGCATTTGATGCGGTGCCATCTGGCGCTTTATTGCAACCCGCCAGTACCAGCAGAGAAGCAGATACCAGGGGCAAGATATATTTAGTGCATTTTGTATGTAGTAAGTAACTCATCATCGTTCCTTTCTTTTCAAACTCTGGCAATTAGCGTGGCAATATCTTGCCGTTGACATCAGACAAAATGATTTCCACACGACGGTTAAACTGACGGTTTTGTGCTGTATTGTTTTCTACAACAGGAAATGCTTCGCCATAACCCTTGGTTTCAATACGATCGCGTGACACCCCCATCAAGACCAGGGCACTGCGCACGGCGTTGGCGCGACGCTCTGACAAATCCTGGTTATGTGCTTGTGTACCGGTATTGTCGGTATGCCCCTCAACCAGTACTGTTCTTTGCATATTGTTTTGCAAGACAATTGCCAGTTTCTGCACGGTACGCATGCCATCAGGATTCAGTTTGGCCTGATCCACACCAAACAAGACGTCACCCAGGGTAATGATGATGCCGCGTACGGTGGTCTTGGCTTGCAAGTCAGCCAGTTGTGACTCCAATGCGGCATTGCGGTTTTGCATCTCCAATGCCTTTGCCTGTTCTTCCTGCGCCTTGCGCTGGGCTTCACTGGCTTCACCTTGCGCTATTTGTGCTGCAAGTCTGGCTTGGTCAGCTTGCGCCTTGGCCTGGTCGGCTTGCATTTTTGCTTTATCAGCTTCATTGGTGCGTTGTTCCAAACGGATCTGGTCACGCGCTTTTGCGGCATCGGCAACACTGGCTTCTGCCTGTTTCTGCTTGGCTAACTCTTGTGCCACGCCTATTTTTTGCTTGGCTATGTAAGCCAGACGGTCAATTTTTTCTGAACTCTCATTATCTTTGGCTGCCTTATTGGCATCGTTCATTGCCACGTCAGCCTGGCGCATTTCCAAAGGTGCCAGAGTCTGCACATTTGGATTATTTTGTGCAGCCTGGTAATCCATACGGGTCTGGTCCAGCAGGCTGGTAGTTTTTGGTGCTGTGCTGCAAGCTGAAAGCAGCATTGCTGTCATCAGGACCATTGGTGCAAATATGTTCTTATTCATGATTTTTCCTTAAAAAATTTAATTGCAAGCTCTGTATCAGAGTTGCTGACAATGTTTTTATTGCTTATTTTTATTGCTTGTTATTTGCCCGCTGCAATTCTTCACGCAAAACGCGGATATCATCTTGCAATGCATTAGCAGCTTTCTCTGCCTTGGCAGAATTCGCTTTGGCTTGTGCCAGTTTGGCGTCAGCTTGAGCCTGGGTTGCCAGGTCATTGGCCAGCTTATAGTCTTTGTCTTGCATGGCCTTGTTTGCCAATGCCAATTTTTGACGCGCAGAACTCATTTCTGCCGGAGCAAATTCACTGCCGCCAGCAACTGCAGCGTTGTCGACAGCTTCTTTAGAAACAGCCACTTCTGCCGTCGCCGGTGTTTTCATGCTGCTGGCGCAACCCATCATCATTACCAAGCTCACGCTGCATACGGTCAACAGACCACTTTTCAAGTTTTTGTTCATTTTTTTTCTCCGGTAGATAAGTACTCTCGCAAGCCACATTTATTGTGATCTTCGCAGTCTTTATACCGCTCACGACAAGAGTGGGTCTGTTCGTTGCCGCACACTTCCACCATGTGCCAGGATATGCGCACGCAGTGCGCTAAGGCAGGCGCGTATGTACGCTAACGAACTTACACTCCCGTGCTGATGTTTTATTATCAAAGCACAGCCGCTCCCATAGGTCATACCCTCTTTTTTTTGCATGCTGAAACCCCACACATGCAGATATGGCCGAAGGCGTGGCAGCGACGACCAATCACTACGGTCACTGACAAATCCCAATAAAAGAAAGAAGTGTGCGATTTGAAATCAGCCAAAGATATGCTGTCATCCAGCCTGCATCAGCTAAAAAATGTTTTGAAGGACAGCCAGATACGTTTGCGCGCCTATGTTGCGCAGGCTGGTGCAGAACTGCCTTTACGGGCAGATTTATACAGCGCCCTGCAGATGGAACAGCATGGCCGCATATTGGCCAACAGCCATAAACTGAGTTCTGTTTTTGGTCAGGATCAACTCTTGTCGCGTCTGGCGGATAATCAGGACGTGATCATGAATGCCTGCACCTTGCTGACGGAAGCTATCAAGGATGGCCGGCCAGTAACGCCAGCTGCGGCCTGGCTGCTGGATAATTACTACCTGATAGAAGAACAGATACGAACAGCCAAGCGTCATTTGCCGAAAGATTACAGCAAGGAATTGCCAAGGCTATTGCGCGGCAACTCAGCTGGACGGCCCAGGGTATACGACATAGCACTGGAAACTATTTCACATGGAGATGGCAGGGTTGATCCTGAAAACCTGAGTCGCTTCATCAGCGCTTATCAATTGGTATCTGTCTTGAAGCTAGGTGAGCTTTGGGCCATACCCATCATGTTGCGCCTGGCACTGATAGAAAACCTGCGCAGGGTCGCCACCAATCTGACGACAACCCATAATCACCGTAATCTGGCCGCCAAATGGGCAGAGGAGATGGCAGAGACTGCCGAGAAAGATCCCAGCAACCTGATCTTGCTGGTGGCCGACATGTCGCGCTCTCAACCACCACTGGATAGTTCCTTCGTGGCGGAAATGCTCAGAAGACTGCAAGGTCAGGGGCCTGCCCTCGCGCTACCTTTGAACTGGCTTTCACAGCGACTGGCAGAGACCGGCCAAACCATAGAACATCTGGTACATCTGGATTCTCAGCAACAAGCTGCTGATCAGATTTCCATCAGCAACAGCATAGGTAGCTTGCGTCTGCTGACATCCATGGACTGGCGCGAATTTGTAGAAAACATGAGTGTGGTTGATCGTTGCCTGCGCGATGACCCAACCGGCATCTATGGCAGCATGGATTTCGCTACGCGCGATCTGTACCGTCATGCGGTTGAAAAAATTGCCAAGAACAGCAGCTTTTCTGAAGCCGATGTCGCTCACAATGCCTTGCGCTTTGCACGTGAAGCAGCCATCAAGTATGGTCAGGCTGCGCGCAGTGCCCATATAGGTTATTTCCTGATAGGAAAAGGCAGACCCGAGCTGGAACGTTCCACCGCCATGCAGCACAGTTTCCCTGAGTCTGTGAAACGAGCAGGGCGTGAATCTGCCTTGAGTATTTATCTGGGCAGTATCACTATCCTGAGTCTGTTGAGTACTGGATTATTCCTGCACCAGGCCAGCAAGACTGCAATCAATCCTTATTTACTGGCTTGTTTCATCGTCGCCAGCCTGATTGCCAGCAGTCAGTTTGCCTTGTCCATGGTGAATTGGCTGGTGACCTGCATAGCCCTGCCCCGCCCTTTGCCACGCATGGATTTTTCCCTGGGAATACCGCTGGAGTCCAGCACACTGGTCGTGGTCCCCACCATGCTGTTCAACCCGCACAATATCGATGCTTTATGTGAAGCCATGGAAGTGCGCTTTCTGGCAAACTGCGATGCCAATTTGCGCTTTTGCCTGCTGACTGATTTTACCGATGCAGATCAGGAACAGTTGCCAGAAGATGAAGCCTTGCTGACTCACATCAGCAACAGCATTAAAGCATTGAATAAAAAATATCCCCGCCCGAATGGCGATCATTTTCTGGTCATGCACAGACCAAGAGCATGGAATGCACAAGAAAAAATATGGATGGCATATGAGCGCAAACGCGGAAAACTGGGGGCACTGAATGCCTATCTGCGCGGCGCAGGCACGAAAGCATTCATGCTTATCATCGGTAATACGGCTGGACTGGAGCACATGAAATATGTGATTACGCTGGATACCGATACTGAATTACCACGCGATACGGCACGCAAATTCGTCGCCACCATGGCACATCCGCTGAATCGCGCACACTACGATGAGGCTCTGAAAAGAGTGACCGAAGGCTATGGCATTCTGCAACCCCGCGTAGCAGTCGGCCTGCCGGCCAGCGATGCCTCTTACTATGAATTGCTCTGCGGCGGCGAAGCTGGTATAGACCCTTACACGCGCAGCGTGTCTGACGTCTACCAGGACGTATTCGATGAAGGCTCCTTCATAGGCAAGGGTATTTATGATATCGATGTATTTGAACGAGCCCTGAAAAACCGCATGCCGGAAAACCGCATACTCAGCCATGATTTACTCGAAGGCTGCTATGCACGGGCAGGTCTGTTAAGCGACGTGCAACTGTATGAAGAATATCCTTCCAGCTATCTGGCCGACATACGCCGTCGCCATCGCTGGATACGCGGTGACTGGCAAATAGCTTCATGGTTGTTACCCAAAGTGCCCGGCCCCAGGGATGAAACCAACGGACAATCCAGTCAGCTTGGTAATTCCCTGTCTTTGCTGTCACGCTGGAAGTTGCTGGATAACCTGCGCCGCAGTATGGTGCCACTTGCTCTGACGGCCTTTTTACTGATCGCCTGGAGCAGTTTTCCCAGCACCTGGTTCTGGTCCGCAGCCGCTATCGGTTTTTTGCTGATTCCCGCTGCCAGTGCATTTTTATGGAGCCTGAGTAAAAAACCGGATGATGTTTTTTTTCGCCAGCACCTGCTGTCCCTGTTGCGTTCAAGTGCCCAGCATGTCACCCATGCATCCCTGAGCCTGGTTTTCTTGCCATATGAAGCATGGGTCAATCTTGATGCGATAGTGCGCACGCAATGGCGCATACTGATTTCGCGCAGGCATTTGCTGGAGTGGAATCCATCCACGCTCAGCAATCATCAGTTCAAGAATAGCCTGTGGAATAATATTCGCAGCATGTGGATAGCTCCGGCGTTTTCCATCGCAACGTTTTTCCTCCTGCGGCATATCAATCCGCTTGCCTTGCAGGCAGCAACGCCAATATTATTGCTCTGGTTTATTTCACCACTCATCGCATATCAGATGAGCCGTGCAAAGCAAAGGCGTGCATCACAGTTAAGCGCGAAGCAAGTAGAGTTCTTGCAAGCTACAGCCCGCAAGACCTGGTTGTTTTTTGAAACTTATGTCGGTGCCGAGGATAACTGGCTGCCGCCGGACAATGTGCAGTTCCAGCCTGTAGGTGTAGTTGCACACCGTACTTCGCCAACGAATATAGGCTTGTCCCTGCTGGCCAATATGGCAGCGTATGATTTTGGTTATATCCCCGCTGGACAGCTCTTGCAGCGCACTCAAAATACTTACACCAGTCTGGCCAGGCTGGAACGTTATCAAGATCACTTTTATAACTGGTATGACACCAAGAGCCTGCAACCCTTGCAGCCTTTGTATGTATCAACGGTAGATAGTGGCAATCTGGCCGGTCATTTGCTGACACTGAGGCCTGGCTTGAGCGAATTAATTGACGCACCAATTTGCCAGCTCCGCCTGTTTTGCGGCTTGCATGACACCTATCTGCTGCTGCGCAACTCGGTTGCTCCCAATATTGCAAACAGGCTGGCGGATTTTGAAACAGACCTGGATGTACTGTGCCTGGGGGTACCGAAGTCATTGATCGTCATCTATGATTGCCTGAAGCGACTGACGCATCATGCAGATGCCTATTTGTCCAGCGTTACTGTGACTGCCGACAACGCCAGCCATATCTGGGCAAGCGCCCTGAGCAGGCAAACCCATGCGCAACTGGAAGAGCTGCTTTACCTGGCGCCATGGCTGAGCCTGCCGGACCCTGGCAACTGGTTACATGCATTTCCCTTGCTTGATACCATCCCCAGTTTACAAGAACTGACACAGTTAGGTCTTGGATATGTCTCTCCCACAGAAGGTGGTATCCCGCTTGATCAAGCTGCACAAGTAGAAAATCACAATACCAGACTGGCAACATTACTGATGATGGCCAGGAAGCGTGCCGGTGAGCGCATCCTGCAAATTGAACAATTGGTACAGCAAACAAGCGAGTTCGCCCGGTTGGAATATGAATTCCTCTATGATGCCAACACGCACTTGCTGACTATAGGTTATAACGTCAATGAACGCAGGCGGGATGCAGCCTGCTACGATCTGCTTGCATCAGAAGCCAGGCTGGCCACTTTTGTTGCCATCGCCCAGGGACAAATACCACAGGAGAGCTGGTTCGCACTCGGGCGTCAACTGACCATTGCAGGCGGCGAACCAATACTGCTGTCCTGGAGTGGTTCAATGTTCGAATATCTGATGCCCTTGCTGGTCATGCCAAATTTTCAGAACACCTTGCTGGATCAGACTTACCGGTCCGTCGTACAACGTCAAATTGAGTATGGGCAGCAGCGCGGTGTGGCCTGGGGGATTTCCGAGTCCGGTTACAACACTTTTGACGCACATCTGAATTATCAGTACCGTGCCTTTGGAGTCCCCGGTATCGGTTTTAAGCGTGGCCTGGGCGATGATCTGGTGATTGCGCCTTATGCTTCCATGATGGCCTTGATGGTCGCACCTGAACAGGCCTGCAGCAATCTGGAACAATTATCGGCCCAGGGGTTTGAAGGAATGTACGGCTTCTTCGAAGCGATAGACTATACCCCTTCGCGCTTACCGCGCGGGCAAACGCATGCATTGATACGCTCTTTCATGGTTCACCATCAGGGTATGGGTTTCCTGTCATTGGCCTATCTGTTACTGGGGCAGCCTTTGCAAAAACGCTTTGAATCCGACCCGCTGTTCCAGGCGACCATGTCACTGCTGCATGAGCGGGTACCTAAAGCCACGGCAGTTTATTCCAATACCACCGAACTGGCAGACATACGCAGTGCCAGCAGCGGCCAGGAAGTCCCCTTGCGTGTCATACATCATGTCAATACCCGCACACCAGAAGTGCAATTGCTATCCAATGGTCGTTATCACGTCATGATCAGTAGTGTGGGCGGCAGCTATAGCCGCTGGAATGATCTGGCCGTCACCCGCTGGAATGAAGACAGTACCCGCGACCACTGGGGCAGCTTCTGCTATGTGCGTGATGTCAGCAATGGTCGTTACTGGTCAACCGCATTCCAGCCTTGCCTGGTCAATTCACCTACCTATGAAGTGATTTTTTCTGAAGGGCGGGCAGAATTCCGCCGCAGTGACAATAATCTCGACATGCATACCGAGATCGTCGTCTCGCCCGAAGACGATATAGAGTTGCGCCGCACCCGCATCGTCAATCGCTCGCGCCATCCTCGCACCATAGACTTCACCAGCTATGCAGAAGTTGTGCTGGCACCGGCAGCTGCGGATGCCATGCACCCGGCCTTCAGCAAGCTGTTTGTAGAAACAGAAATTCTGGACGGACAACATGCGATTTTATGTACTCGCCGCCCACGTTCTGTCGATGAAAAAATACCCAGCATGTTTCATCTGATGGCCTTGCATGGCGCCAGCATGGAAAGCGTTTCCTATGAAACTGACAGGGCCCAATTCATAGGACGTGGTAATACGCTGGAAGCCCCCGCCGCCATGCGCGTCAGCCGTCTGTCAGACAGCCAGGGTTCGGTACTCGACCCGGTGGTTGCCATACGCTATCAGATTACGCTGGAACCGGAACAGGCTGCCACGATGGATGTGGTCACCGGCGTGGCAGAAAATCGCGAACTCTGCCTGGCCTTGATAGAAAAATACCAGGACAAGCATCTGGCTGACCGGGTTATCGAACTTTCCTGGACGCATAGCCAGGTCGTATTACGTCAGTTAAATATCAGTGAAGCTGATGCACAGTTATATGGACGCCTGGCCAATTCTGTTATCTATATGAATCCACTTTTGCGCGCCGATACCAGCATACTCAGCCGCAATCACCGTGGACAGTCTGGTTTGTGGGGCTATGCCATATCCGGCGATTTGCCCATCGTGCTGCTACAAATCAATCACCAGGATCATATAGAACTGGTCAGGCAACTGGTGCAGGCACACGCCTATTGGCGCTCCAAAGGCCTGGCAGTAGATCTGGTGATCTGGAATGAAGACCATGCCACTTATCGTCAGGCACTGCAGGAACAGATCATGGGCATGATCTCCTCGGTCATCGGCACCCATGCCATAGAGCGTCCGGGCGGCATCTTTGTCAGAATGGCAGAGCAGATTTCACCTGAAGACAAAATCCTGTTCCAGGCAGTGGCCAGAGTAATATTGAATGATCATCGTGGTAGCTTGCTGGAGCAATTGAACCGCCGTGACCTGGTGGAATTGCGTGCCCCAAAACTGTTGCCTGCCAGACAGATGTATCAACAAACCGGATATCAATCACTGACCAGCAACAAGCTCAGTCATCCATCTGAAAAACTGCAGAGTTTTAATGGCACAGGTGGTTTTTCTGAAGATGGCCGCGAATATGTCATCACCACCAGGGAAGGACAAGTAACCCCTGCACCGTGGGTCAATGTGCTGGCTAACCCGCAATTTGGCAGTGTGATTTCTGAAAGCGGACAGGCCTATACCTGGGCTGAAAATGCCCATGAATTCCGCCTGACCCCATGGAATAATGACCCTGTCTGCGATAGCAGCGGTGAAGCATTTTACATACGCGATGAAGACACAGGGGCATACTGGTCACCTACGGCCCTGCCCTGCCGTGGCAGCGGTGACTATGTGACACGTCACGGTTTTGGCTATAGTGTTTTCACGCACCAGGAGCAAGGCATACGCACCGAGTTGACGGTGTTTGTCAGTATAGATACGGCAGCCAAATATTCCATACTGCGTGTCATTAATGACTCGGATGAACAAAGAAAATTGTCGGCTACCGGTTATGTGGAATGGGTGCTCGGTGATCTCAGACCGAAATCCCTGATGCATATCGCCACGGAAATTGATCCTGTCAGTGGCTGTCTGCTGGCACGCAACCCATACAATACCGAATTCCCCGGACGCAGGGCTTTCTTTGACCTGGATGGTAGTAACCGCAGTGTCAGTGGTGACCGCAATGAATTCATAGGCCGCAACGGCAGCCTGCGCAGCCCGGCTGCCATGGAAAGACAGCGCCTGTCAGGAAAAACCGGAGCAGGCTTGGATCCCTGTGCAGCTTTACAGCAAGAATTTGAACTTAGCCCGGGGCAAGAAAAACACCTGGTATTTGTATTGGGCATGGCAATGGCAGAGCACGGTAATGTCACGCAATTCATACAACAGCACAGGGGCATTGCTGCAGCTGAGCAGGCATTGAACAAAGTCCATGAGTACTGGCACAACACTTTGGGTACGGTACAGGTCACTACCCCCGATCAGGATTTGAACCTGCTGGCCAATGGCTGGCTGCTGTATCAAACCATCGCCTGTCGCCTGTGGGCACGTAGCGGTTATTACCAGTCTGGTGGTGCATTTGGTTTCCGTGACCAGTTACAGGACAGCATGGCCCTGGTGCATACAGGGCAAACCCTGGCGCGCGAACAAATACTTTTATCTGCTGCGCATCAATTTCTGGAAGGCGACGTACAGCACTGGTGGCATCCGCCGGTTGGCCGTGGTGTACGCACGCATTGCTCAGACGATTATTTATGGCTGCCTTTGGCCGTGGCGCGCTATGTGAACAGCAGTGGTGACCTTGGTATACTCGATGAAGAGCTGCCTTATCTGGAAGGACGTGCAGTCAATCAGGAAGAAGATTCATATTACGACTTGCCTGCCAGATCAGCACAGACGGGTAGTTTGTATCAGCATTGTGTCAAAGCTATAGAGCACGGCTTGAGGTTTGGCAGCCACGGCTTACCCTTGATCGGTTCCTGCGACTGGAACGACGGCATGGACAAGGTTGGTCATCTGGGCAGAGGCGAAAGCGTCTGGCTGGCTTTCTTCCTGCATCAGGTTTTGACAAGATTTTCGGTAATTGCGCTTAACCGTAATGACAAGGAGTTTTCAGCTCATTGTCTGAACCAGGCAAGTCAGTTATCGAAAAATATTGACGCCAACGCCTGGGATGGTGCCTGGTACAGAAGGGCTTACTTTGATGATGGTGGCGCACTGGGCTCGGCACAAAATGCTGAATGCCAGATAGATTCGATCTCACAAAGCTGGGCCATACTGTCTGCGGCAGCCAGCCCGCAAAGGGCTGCACAGGCCATGCAATCTTTGGACAAACGCCTGATGCGGCGTGACAAGCAGATCATACAATTACTCGATCCCGCTTTTGATTGCTCGGGACAAAATCCCGGCTACATCCGTGGTTATGTGCCCGGAGTACGCGAGAATGGCGGGCAATACACCCATGCTGCCATCTGGACTGGCATGGCATTTGCAAAAATGGGAGATGCCGCCCGTGCCTGGGAGGCATTTGACATGATCAATCCCATACATCATGGTAATTCTCCAGATACCATAGCCCGCTACAAGGTCGAGCCCTATGTCATCTGCGCTGACGTATATGCAGTCGAACCACATACTGGACGCGGTGGCTGGAGCTGGTACACAGGTTCGGCAGGCTGGATGTATACCTTCATGATGGAGTCATTACTGGGATTGAAGCGCGAAGGCAGGCATCTGAGCCTGACACCATGTGTACCAGCAGGATGGACCAGTTTCAGCCTGCGCTACCAACATCTGAGCAGCACTTACCAGATCACCGTCAAACTCAGGGATGTGGCTTATGGACAGAGCCTGCTGTTTATTGATGACATTGCCATGGGTAGTTTATTGATCCCTCTGATGGATGATCAGCGTGAGCACGTAGTGGAGCTCAACTATGTGCAGCCGGTTCAGAAGTAACCAGGACAGGTTTTGAGAATATTTTCCTGTCGTCCTGTAATTCACCTTAAGAACCCGACGATAAATCCATCTGGCATGAATGGGTTTATCGTCTGATACATGCTGGCAATAGCAATTAACGCGAATCCTGAAATGAAAAAAGCCAGATGCAATTCGCATCTGGCCTTTCTCATTTGAAGCTACTTATTTCAATCACTTACTGCCTGGGTTCGCCATTCCGGTTCACTGCTATGGTGGATCCTGGAGGAGAACTCATCTGCACGTGATGTTCAACACCACGGTAGTTATAAGTCACATCCCAGTATTCAGGCTTGGTGCTGGCCACGGTCTGGCAACGGCGTACATCCCGCTCATAAGTACCACCATTACTGCGTCCTGCATTTGCGCCCAATGCACCGCCAGCGACAGCGCCACCGGCCGTTGCCAGGTCACGCCCGGTACCGCCGCCAACCTGATGACCAAGTATGCCACCTATCAGGGCACCAGCAATGGCACCACCAACATTTGGTTCGCTACGTTCTGTCTGCACTTGCTGGCGTTCTACCCAGCAGCGCTCATTAGGTGGGCCGACCACTGCACGCACTGAAGTCACAGGTGCATCATACACACCTTCATTTGGACGACGGCGGTAATCATAATTTGGCGAACTCAAAGGCGCTTCAATTTCATTATCGTAACGACGCCTGTTACTGATAGGGCGGACTGAAGAAATGCGGTTGTTCATGCCCATACCTGAAAGTGTATCGTAACTGCCCCTGCTCAAAATCATGCAACGGCCACCGAAATTGGCATCATCACAGACTTCCCAGCGTCCGCCAGAAACAACGACTGACGAAGCCAGGTCATTGAAACCGCTATTACGAAAATTGTTTTGTTGCACGTTGGTACTAAAAGCACGTCCGCGAAAGCCTTCGCCTTCATAGAACACAATTTGCGCGCTCGCATGAGCAACCAGTAACAGGCTGGACACACCAAAGATGAATTTTAATTGTTGTTTCATTTGTTTCTCCAAGGTTGAAATCTGAACAAGGGATGACGGATGCTCCTGTCCCGCCATTCAGACTTAGCAAGAGAGCCAGTATGGGCGATACGTCCATACCGGGGCACCATGAATCACAGCATCCCATTTTTTTTAAATCCCTTCTGTACGCTGCCACACATAAATTTATAGCACTTGTTGGACCAGATTCAAACAGATACAGATAGATTTATTAAAGGTGTTTTTTATGTGCAGTCGACAGACAGGGTTTGATAGCAGGGTTTCTTAGCGGAATCAATTTTAATGAAAACAATTACAGGCCGCCGTGTACGACAGCGCACATTCATTTTCGTCAATACGGCGTATAAATTCTCATGTCTTGGCTTTTTAGCTTTTTAACTTGGCCTCACTCAGTCATTCAGGAGAATTAAAATGAAACTCACGCCCCTTAATGAAAAAATGGAACAATGTCTGGCCAACTGCCTTGCATGTCACCGCGTTTGCACTGAAACCGCTGCCCATGTCATGCATGGCGACAGTCATCACAGTGAGGTCTTGCATCTTGTCAGCCTGCTGGACTGTGCGCAGATTTGCCTGGTGCATGCAGATTTCATGGCGCGCCGTTCGCCGCATCATATGCACCTGGCCAGGGAATGTGCAGAGATTTGTCTTTCTTGCGCGACCTTTTGCGAAGCCCATGCAGATGCTGACGGTATGATGAGTGAGTGCGCAAAAGCGTGCCGGACCTGCGCAGATAGTTGCACTGATATGTGAGATCTTGCTTTGCGAGAAGCCTGGTTCATTCTATCTGCCAGGCAGCAAAAATTCATTTGTTTGTCATAGCGCAAAACATGCAAGGGCACGCATGCGAGGATGTCATATATCAAACATTCGACGCAAATCCAATAAATAAAAAAGGAAATCATGACCAGCAATACAAAGGCTTATTTGATCGGTGGCGGCATAGGCTCATTGGCAGCTGCCGCGTTTATGATACGCGACGGAAAAATCAAGGGCGACAATATTTCCATCTTCGAGGCAAGCTCACTGATAGGTGGCAGTCTGGATGGCGCAGGCAATCCAGACCAGGGATATTCATTGCGCGGTGGCCGCATGTTGACGACCGACAATTATGAATGCACCTGGGATTTGTTCAAATCCATCCCTTCACTGCATAATCCGGGAAGATCGGTATTTGAAGAAACGCTAGAGTTCAATGAACACTACAAGTCCAACTCAAAAGCCAGGCTGGTAGACAAGCGCCGCGCCAAGGTGCCGGTATCGTCGATGGGTTTCTCCATGCAAGACCGCATGGAATTGCTGAAACTCAGTCAGGCAGATGAGGCAGACATGGGCAACAGCACCATTACTGACTGGCTATCACCCTCTTTCTTTGAGACTGAATTCTGGTTCATGTGGGCAACCACGTTTGCCTTTCAACCATGGCACAGCGCTGTTGAGTTCAAACGCTATCTGCACAGATTCATGATGGAATTTTCGCGCATAGAGACACTGGCGGGTGTCAAGCGCACCATCTATAACCAATATGATTCGCTGGTACTGCCACTGCAAACCTGGCTGAAACAAAATGGCGTGCAATTCATCACGAATTGCCAGGTGCAAAAACTGACGCACAGTGTGATCAATGAACAATTTCAGGTCACTGGTCTCGAATGCCTGCGTGATGGCGTAGCAGAAAGCATCACGGTTGCTGATGGTGATCTGGTTTTCCTGCAAAACGGTTCCATGACCGATGCATCCAGTCTGGGCTCCATGGGCAGCGCGCCGGAAAAACGCAGCAAGCTGGACAGTTGCGGCTGGCGTTTGTGGGAACAGCTTGCGGCTGAAAGACCTGACATGGGTAATCCGGCAGCTTTCAATACCTGCATCGCCCAATCCTGGTGGGAATCGTTCACGGTTACACTCAAAGATCCGCGCTTCTTTGATCTGATGCAAAAGTTCAGCGGTAACGAAGCTGGTACAGGTGGACTGGTGACTTTCAAGGATTCTAACTGGCTGATGTCCATCGTGCTGGCACACCAGCCACACTTTATCAACCAGCCCGCTGGTGTACAGGTATTTTGGGGTTATGCGCTCTACCCTGACCGCATAGGTGACTATGTGGCGAAACCCATGAGCGAATGCAGCGGTGCAGAAATCCTTGAAGAATTGCTGGGTCACCTGCGCTTTGATGCCGAGGTGTTTGATAATGCCAATTGCATTCCTTGCCGTATGCCTTACATTACCAGCATGTTCATGCCACGTTCAGTTGGCGATCGGCCTTTGCCAGTGCCACCTGGCACACGAAACTTTGCTTTCATCAGCCAGTTTGTCGAAGTGCCGGATGACGTGGTTTTCACGGTGGAATACTCAGTGCGTGCTGCCCAGATGGCTGTGTATCAGTTGCTGGGTGTAAATCGCGAAGTACCACCAATTACGGCCCATGATAAATCCCTGGGCACGAAATTTGAAGCGCTGGTAAAGGCGTTCAAATAAGTTGATACCCGCAATGCAGTTTGTCCATCTGGACGCTGCATTGCTCCTAAGAATATTCTGCATTTGTCTTGAAAGACTGCACAATCACGATTCAGGATGTTCGCTTTTGAAACGCTGATTCGCTTCATCCAGATGTTGTATCAACACATGCGAAATGATATTGACCCCAATACCACCAAACATGGCGGGCACGAGATACAGGGCCAGCGAAATCTCTGAGACAAATATCGTGTCGTCTGCAAGTGAGGGCGACAGTTTTGCAGCGGCTGAGAGCACCTTGAGAAAGTAAACATCCAGGCCTGCGATAGCCACCAGTGCAAAACCAAAAAACAGGGTGGTTTTCTTGGAGATAGCTCTTTTCAATATCAGGAAACTGTAT
The DNA here is from genome assembly GCF_058788535.1 of Undibacterium sp. FW305-107. NCBI lineage: Bacteria > Pseudomonadati > Pseudomonadota > Betaproteobacteria > Burkholderiales > Oxalobacteraceae > Undibacterium > Undibacterium sp. FW305-107. The sequence goes on along the minus strand of NZ_JBYTAV010000003.1, from coordinate 224,358 downwards.
ATCCCGAAAGGCAGGACAAATGAGACTATCATCATCAACCAAAATTTCAATTCCGAGAATATCGTATTTTCCACGCATGCATCCTTAAAACTGATAATAAGCAAACGCTTATCTCGTGTCTGGAAATATTATTAACCTAATGCATGCCCTCGCAAGTAACGTATTCTCTCACTTTCGTAACGAATTGAATTCTGCCTTGAATAGACGGCTTGTTTTCCGATAGTATAGTTTCAATCAGAACTTATTTCTTGAGGGAATGATCAAGATTTGCCGGTAGCGCATTAATCAATTTCTTGCGGGATTGCTTACCTTCCCACACCAGACTGTCGTTGACATTGCTACGCACATCGGCAACTATGGATATAGCCATACGGCTCTCTGATATCTCCTTAAGTTTTCGTAAAGTCTCACGAAATAAACTGCGCAACTCACGCCATATTCACCTTCGTTAAGGTGCTTGAGACGCCAGAAGTTCTCTGCAATACACGCAATACACGCAAAAATACAGTGATTTGCTATTCGTTTCAGTACTGACAGTGTGAAGGCATTAAGATGACATCAAGAATCGTCAATTGGAAATCGGCTGTTGCCGTACTGGTCGTTATTGCTGCCGCAGCGGGTGGCTGGTGGTATTACCACCGCACGGATGCCAGCACACCAGCAAATGCAGGCAATGGCCCTTCAGGGAATTCAGGGAAGCGAGGCGGCGGACGTGATGGCGGCAATAAAGTGCAGCCGGTGTCCGTTGTACCTGCACAAAAACGTGACATACGCCTCATTGTTACGGCGATAGGCAATATCTCTGCCGCCAATACTGCTGTTGTGCGCACCAAGGCTGATGGCGAACTCAAAGCGATTTATTTCAAGGAAGGCCAGGCAGTGCTGGCCGGACAGTTGCTGGCGCAGATAGACCCCAAGCCTTTCCAGATTGCCTTGTCACTGGCACAGGGTACCTTGGCACGTGACCAGGCGCAGTTAAAAAATGCCGAGCTTGATTTGCAGCGCTACAAAGACCTGGTTGAAAAACAGGCCGCACCAAAACAACAAATGGATACGCAAGAAGCACTGGTGCAGCAATTGCATGGCACCATCCTGTCAGACCAGGCTGCTGTTGACAATGCCAAACTGCAGTTGAGTTATACCCGTGTGACTGCTCCTATCTCTGGCCTGGCTGGCTTGAAGCAGGCTGACCTGGGCAATATCGTACATAGCTCAGACACCAATGGCCTGGTGTCGATCACGCAAACCCAACCGGTTGCCATCGTATTTGCCATCCCCGATGTACGCCTCGATAAATTGCGTCAGCAAATGAAGAATGATGTGCCTTTGAGAGTAGAAGCATGGGACAGGGAGCAAAAAAACATCCTGGCAGAAGGCAGTGTCGCCAATACCGATAACAGCATAGATTTGACGACAGGCACGATCAAAGTCAAGGCCCTGTTTCCCAACAAGGACAATGGCCTGTTCCCCAACCAGTTTGTCAATGTACGTCTGCAACTCGACACCATGAAAGATGCGCTGGCAGTGCCAGTGGCATCGGTACAGCGCGGCACGGTAGGCAATTTTGTGTATGTCGTCGGTGAAGGAGGTGTGGTCACCCTGAAGCCGGTCACCACACTGGCGACCGATGGCGACTGGGTGGCTGTCAAGGCTGAACTCAGGCCAGGTGACCAGTTGGTGACCGATGGTGCAGACCGTTTGCGCGATGGTGGCAAGGTGGAAGTCATCGCGGCATCAGCCAGATCTGGTGGCGGTGATGAACCTCGCGGTGGTAAACGGCGTAAAGGAGGTGGTGGTGCTTCTGCATCTGCCTCAGCATCTACGTCACCATCGGCATCAGCACCTGCTCCAGCCTCCGCAGCAGAAACCAGGAAATAAGGGCACTTAGCTCATCACATCATGGCTACCCTGAACCCCTCACGTCTGTTTATTGAAAGACCGGTCGCAACTTCGCTGATGATGCTGGCGATTTTGCTGGCCGGTTTACTGGCTTATCGCCTGTTGCCTATCGCGGCCTTGCCGGAAGTCGATTACCCCACCATACAGGTGACCACGCTTTATCCCGGTGCCAGCCCGGATGTCATGACCTCGTCAGTCACGGCACCACTGGAACGCCAGTTTGGTCAAATGCCGGGCCTGGCACAAATGTCATCGACCAGCTCTGGCGGTGCATCTGTAATCACCCTGCGGTTCGAGTTGAGCCTGTCGCTTGACGTTGCCGAGCAAGAAGTGCAGGCCGCCATCAATGCGGGCAGTAATTTGCTGCCCAGCGATTTACCGATGCCCCCGGTATATAGCAAGGTCAATCCTGCTGATGCACCGGTATTGACGATTGCGGTTTCATCGACCACCCTGCCTGTGATACGCATACATGATCTGGTCGAGAGCCGTCTGGCACAAAAAATATCGCAGGTACGTGGTGTGGGTCTGGTCAGTATTGCGGGTGGGCGCAGGCCCGCAGTCAGGATACAGGCCAACCCTACGGCACTGGCCAACCTTGGCCTCTCGCTGGATGATTTGCGCACTGCCATAGGTAGCGCCAATGTGAACCAGGCCAAGGGCAGCTTTGATGGCCCCCTGCGCGCATCGACGATTGATGCCAATGACCAGATGAAAAGCGCGGCAGAATATGCCAACCTGATCTTTGCCTACAAGAACGGCAACCCCATCCGCCTGCGTGATGTTGCCACCATGGTCGATGATGCTGAAAACATGCGCCTGGCAGCCTGGGCCAACAAGGCCCCGGCTGTTATTCTCAACGTACAGCGCCAGCCTGGCGCCAATGTGATACAGACGGTAGACCGCGTAAAGGCCTTGCTGCCCAGTTTGCAGGCTGCCATGCCAGGTTCTGTCGATGTGCGGGTACTGAGCGACAGGACCACGACTATCCGCGCCTCAGTCGATGATGTACAAATCGAATTGTTGCTGGCCATAGGCCTGGTGGTATTCGTGATCTTTGTGTTCTTGCGCAGCGTGCCTGCCACCATCATCCCCAGTGTTGCCGTACCCTTGTCACTGATAGGCACATTTGGCGTCATGTACATGGTAGGTTTTTCGCTCAATAACCTGACGCTGATGGCGCTGGTGATATCAACGGGCTTTGTGGTTGATGACGCGATAGTCATGATAGAAAACATCGCCCGTTATGTAGAAGAAGGCGAAACCCCGATGGCCGCAGCGCTGAAGGGATCGCAGCAAATCGGCTTCACGATTATTTCCCTTACCGTTTCGCTGATTGCGGTATTGATACCGCTGCTGTTCATGGGGGACGTGGTAGGCCGCCTGTTCCATGAATTTGCGATTACACTGGCGGTCTCGATATTGATTTCTGCCTTCGTGTCCCTGACGCTGACACCGATGATGTGTGCACGTCTTTTGCATCATGAAAAAGAAGAAGACTTTGGCCCGGTCAAACGTGCCGTGGGACGGATGTTTGAACGAACCATTGCAGGCTATGGCCGCATGTTGACTTGGGTATTAGACAGGCAAAAAACTACCATGCTGGTGTTTTTGGCGACACTGGCACTCACTGGTTTGCTGTATATCTTTGTCCCCAAGGGTTTCTTTCCTGTGCAGGATACCGGCCAGATACAGGCAATTACCGAGGCAGCGCAATCTACTTCATTCGCTTCCATGGCTGAACACCAGCAAGCACTGGCCAGCGTAATTTTGACTGACCCGGCAGTGGAAAGCGTATCGTCCTTCATCGGCGTGGATGGCGCAAACGCGACCTTGAATGCAGGCCGTATGCTGATCGTGCTGAAACCGCTGAATGTACGCGTGATATCGGCTACCCAGATCGCCAGACGCCTGGCTGAGTTGACGCGCAAGGTGCCAGGCATCGCCATCTATATGCAGGCAGTGCAGGACCTGACCATAGAAGACAGGATAGCCAAGACGCAGTACCAGTTCATGCTGAGTTCACCCGATATTGCTGAACTGTCACGCTCGACATCCGCCCTGCTGGAACGCCTGCGCAAGCTGCCGCAACTGGCCGATGTCGCCAGTGACCAGCAAGAGCTGGGCCTGCAAGCTTATGTGGATATAGACAGGGATGCCGCAGGTCGCTTTGGCGTCAGTGTCGCAGCAATAGACAACTCGCTGTACAACGCCTTTGGCCAGCGCCTGATCTCAACGATTTTTACCCAAAGCAATCAATACCGCGTGGTGCTTGAAGTGGCACCACAGTACAAAATGGGTATGGAAGCCTTGAATAACCTGTATGTGCCGGGCACGAATGGTGTGCAGGTGCCGCTGTCTTCTATTGCCAGAGTGGTGGAAAGGATAGCGCCACTGGCGGTCAACCATGCAGCGCAATTCCCTGCCGCGACTATTTCCTTCAACCTTGCCCAGGGTGCGGCACTGGGTGATGCGGTCAATGCCATCAAGGCAGAAGAAGCAGCCTTGCATTTACCCGTCAGTGTGGAAACCAGCTTCCAGGGTGCTGCACTGGCTTTCCAGGCATCTCTGTCCAGCACACTCTTGCTGATACTGGCTGCGATAGTCACTATGTATATCGTGCTGGGTGTTTTGTATGAAAGCTATATACACCCACTGACTATTCTTTCCACCCTGCCCTCAGCAGGCCTGGGAGCCTTGCTGGCCTTACTGGTATTCAGGCTGGACCTGGGTATCATCGCCATCATCGGTATTGTGTTGCTGATCGGTATCGTCAAGAAGAACGCCATCATGATGATTGATTTTGCCCTGTATGCCCAACGTGAAGAAGGCCTGAACCCGCGCGAAGCCATACACAAGGCTTGCCTGCTGCGCTTCCGCCCCATCCTGATGACTACCATGGCAGCCTTGTTGGGTGCCTTGCCACTGATGCTGGGTTCGGGCGTGGGCAGTGAATTGCGTCACCCACTTGGTGTGGTCATGGTGGGCGGGCTCATTGTCAGCCAGTTGCTGACCCTGTTCACCACGCCGGTGATTTATCTTGGCTTCACGGCGCTGGCGAGCAGGTTTACTGGCAAGCCTGGCTCAGGAACTGCAGCAGAAACTGCGGTGTGAGCAGATGAATCTCTCCCGTCCCTTCATAGAACGCCCGGTCGGCACTGCACTCATTACACTGGGTGTGGCGCTAGCGGGTATCATCGCGTATTTCTTGCTGCCCATCGCGCCGTTGCCGCAGGTTGAGTTTCCTACCATCTCCGTCAATGCCTCATTGCCGGGTGCCAGCCCGGATACCATGGCAGCCACCGTTGCCACACCGCTGGAACGTGCACTGGGCAGCATTGCCGGTGTCAATGAAATCACCTCTTCTTCATCATTGGGAAGTTCGCGCATTACTCTGCAGTTCGACATGAGCCGGGATATTGATGGCGCAGCACGGGATGTGCAGGCTGGCATCAATGCGGCGCGTGCCATGCTGCCGTCCGGCATGCCGAGCAACCCCACTTACCGTAAGGTCAACCCAGCTGATGCGCCAGTGATGATCATCGCGCTGACATCCAAGACGCTGACACGCGGCCAGATGTATGATGCTGCCTCCACCGTGCTGGCGCAACGCCTGTCACAGGTAGATGGCATAGGCCAGGTCACCATAGGTGGCGGTGCATTGCCTGCGGTACGTATAGAAGTAGACCCCAACAAGCTCGCAGCGAATGGTATTTCGCTGGAAAATGTACGCGCTACCGTCGTCGCCAGCAATGCCAACCGCCCCAAGGGTTCGGTCGAAGACCAGCAACATTACTGGCAGTTGAGTGCCAATGACCAGTCTTATAAAGCCGAACAATATGCACCGCTCATCATCAGCTATGCCAATGGTGCTGCACTGCGCCTGCGCGATGTCGCTGAAGTGGTAGACAGCGTACAGGACGTGCGCAATTACGGTATGGCGAATGGCACGCCTGCGATCTTACTGATACTGAACAAGGCACCTGGTGCCAACATCATCAAGACCGTGGATACCATCCGTGCCTTGTTGCCACAATTGCGTGCGTCCATCGCACCGGCCATTGATGTGAATGTGGTCATGGACAGGACGCCGACCATACGCGCATCCATTACTGAAGTGCAGCGCACACTCGCGATTGCCTTTGGTCTGGTCATCGTGGTGGTCTTCGCTTTCTTGCGTAATTTCCGCGCGGCCCTGTTACCCGCGGTGGCAGTGCCAGTTTCACTGGCCGGCACTTTCGGCGTCATGTATTTGCTAGGCTACAGCATAGATAATCTCTCGCTCATGGCCATGACGGTAGCAACCGGTTTTGTGGTGGACGATGCGATCGTCGTGCTGGAAAATATTTCGCGGCATATAGAGCGTGGCAAGACACCGATGGAAGCTGCATTGCAGGGTGCGCGCGAAATTGGTTTCACAGTAGTATCGATCAGCCTGTCACTGATTGCCGCCTTCATCCCCATCCTGGCGATGGGTGGCATAGTCGGGCGTTTGTTCCGCGAGTTTGCGGTGGTGTTGTCGGTGTCCATCCTGGTATCCATGCTGGTATCGCTGACGACCACGCCCATGATGGCGGCGGCCCTGTTGCGACCTGTGGAAAAAGCCAAGGCACCGGGTAAATTCTCACGCGCGCTTTCCCGCTTCCAGCGTGGCCTCATGCGTGGCTACCGACGCAGCCTGCGCTGGACCTTGCGGCACCAGCCTTTGACACTGCTGGTGCTGGCTGGCGTGATTGCCCTGAATGTATCGCTGTACATCACGATTTCCAAAGGCTTTTTCCCGCAGCAGGATACCGGCTTGATGATGGGTGGCGTACAGGCCGATCAGGCCAGCTCTTTCACGTCCATGCAAGAGAAACTCAATGCCTTCAGCAAAATTGTGCTGGCCGACCCTGCGGTGGCCAATGCGACGGGTTTTACCGGTGGCGGCCAGCGCAATAGTGCGAACATGTTTATCTCGCTCAAACCCAGGACTGAGCGTGAAGAAAGTGTAGACCAGGTCATCAACCGTTTGCGCGGCAAGCTCGCGCATCTGCCGGGTGCCAATTTGTTTTTGTCACCGGTACAGGATATACGCATTGGTGGCCGGCAAAGTAACGCCTCCTGGCAATATGCCTTGCAGGCAGATGATCTGACCGACTTGCGTACCTGGGAGCCACGCATACGCAAGGCCTTGTCACAACTGCCTGAACTGGCTGACCTCAATAGTGACCAGCAAGACAAGGGCATACAGACTTCACTGGTAATAGACCGCGATGCCGTAGCCAGGCTGGGTTTGACTGTCAGTGCCATCGACAGCACACTTAACAATGCCTTTGGGCAGCGCCAGATAGGTGTCATCTATAACCCGCTGAATCAATACCGTGTAGTAATGGAACTGGCACCAGCCTATCTGCAGAGCCCCGAGAGTCTGAAGAGCCTGTATGTCACTACGTCCAAGGGTGTGCGCATACCTTTGGCCAGCGTAGCACGGGTGGAAACCACCAATACGCCTCTGGCTGTCAATCACCAGAGCGGTTCGCCAGCCAGCACGATCAGCTTCAACCTGGCACCGGATGTCGCCTTGTCGCAGGCAGTGGACGCGATTAATGACACCATCAGCAAACTGGGTGTACCGATATCCGTGCATGGCAGCTTCCAGGGTACGGCGCAGGCTTTCCAGTCATCCCTGAGCAGTCAGCCTCTGCTGGTGCTGGCTGCCATCATCACCATCTACCTGGTACTTGGCATGCTATATGAAAGCCTGATCCATCCACTGACCATACTGTCAACTTTACCTTCGGCAGGTATAGGTGCCTTGCTGGCGCTGATGTTGTTCAAGACTGATTTTTCCATCATCGCCCTGATCGGTGTGGTGCTGCTGATAGGCATCGTCAAGAAAAATGCCATCATGATGATCGATTTTGCAATATCTGCGCAACATGCAGCCAACAGCCGGGGTAGCAGCGTGACTGCCGGTGCGGCAATTTACCGCGCCAGCCTGCTGCGCCTGCGTCCTATCCTGATGACTACCCTGGCAGCAATCTTTGGTGCCGTGCCACTGGCACTGGGCACGGGTGATGGTGCAGAATTGCGCCAGCCACTAGGCATAGCCATCGTCGGCGGCCTGCTATTGAGCCAGTTGCTGACCCTGTATACCACGCCTGTCGTCTTTGTCTGCATGGATAGATTACGCCGCAAGAAAAAACCAGTAAAAGCAGTCGAGAGCGCTGGCGCTCTGGATACTGCATGAGAGCGATTATGAAAAAAAATATTAACTTGCATCCAGTATCTTTTCCAAGCTCATCTGTTCCTCGCCTGGCTATGCTGACATTGGTCTTGCTGTTATCGGCCTGCGCACAGACAAACGCGCCGCCACCGGCCACTGTCCCACTGACAGCAGAATTCAAGGAAGCCAGCTACTGGAAATCAGCACAGGCTACACGTGCCAATACTGAAGCTGCCGTATCAGATTCCTGGTGGGAAATGTTCAATGATCCTGTACTCAATGAACTGCAACAAAAGCTATTACTGGGGAATGAAAACCTGAAATCAGCCGCCGCCCAGATCGCCAATGCCAAGGCCGTGCTCAAAGCCAGCCAGTCTGCATTGTGGCCAACAGTGTCACTGAATGCGGGTGGCACGCGCAGCGGCAACCCCGGTTCAGGCCAGAATGGCCGCACTACCAGTAATAGTTATTCACTGGCCGTCGATACTTCGTGGGAAATTGATTTATGGGGCCGGCTGTCCAAAGCAACTGATGTGGCAAACGCCAGCCTGCAAGCTAGCCGTGACGACTATGATGCTGCCCGCCTGTCTGCCCAGGCGACACTCGCACAAACCTATTTTGCCATGCGCGTGGCCGAGGCCCAGCAAGCCATATTGCAAAGAACTACTACCTCCAATCAACGCAGCCTGGAATTGACCGAGGCCAGATACCAGTCCGGGGTCGCCGGTCAAAGCGATGTCTTGCAAGCAAAAATACAAGTGACGACCGGCCAGGTGCAATTGAAAGATGCCGTGGCACAAAGGGCACAACTGGAACATGCGATTGCCGTACTATTGGGCGTGACACCCGCTGCGCTCAATATCAGCAGCACCGCAACGTTGCCAGCAGCACCAGCTGTTCCTGTATTGATCCCGTCCACATTGCTGGAACGCAGGCCAGATATCGCAGCGGCTGAACGTAAGCTGGCCGCCGCCTATGCGCAGATAGGTGTCAAGGATGCGGCCTTCTTCCCTGACATCAGCTTGTCGGCCAATGCGGGTTACCGCAGCTCTTCCCTGAGTAAATTAATCGACTCACCAAACCTGGTCTGGTCTTTGGGTCCTTCGATATTGCTGTCTTTTTTTGATGGTGGTGCACGTCAACTTGCCAGTGACCAGGCACGTGCGGCAGCAGATATCGCCGCCTCTGCTTATCGCCAGACAGTACTGACATCATTACAGGAAGTGGAAGACAATCTGGTGGTGCTGGAGCAGCTGGATGCGGAACTGCAATTACAGACAGAAGCCTTGCAAGCCGCCCAGCGCAACCTGGAGATCACTCAGGAACAATACAAGGCAGGTACAGTCAGTTACCTGAATGTGGTCACATCGCAGAATGCTGCCTTGTCGAGCGAATCCAATTTGCTGTCGATACGCAACCGCCAGCTTGCTGCAACTAATATACTGTTGAAAAATATCGGTGGACGATGGCAAAAACAATAAGCCTGGCGTTAGAACTCGTTGCATCAATGATGCAATGAGTTCTGAGATTACACATGATTTGGTCGCAACTCTTTATTGCACTGCCAATCCAAACTGCGCATTGCCATCTGCATGATGTCTCGGTTCCACATCAAAACCGATGAGGCCATGATGCTTTAAATGTGTGCGCAAAATGTTTCTGGAGATGCCGAGCAGCTTGGCAGTCTGCACCTGGTTTTGTGCACAGAAGTGAAATGCCGTGTGTATCAGCGTCTGCTCAAAAAACTCAAAAATACCGGCATCTCCGGTTTCTATGCTCTCAACGATCAGGGATTGCAGCCGCTCTTTGAGGGTAACTTCCTTGGCAGGCAATTGCGGCACATTGGCCTCATGGCTTTGAACTTCGGCTGTTGCTTGATGGGTAGTAGCGGCACCCACCGTTGCCACTGCCGTCAGCGCAGCACCACGTCTTCTTGCGGCACCAGCGAGTTTCAAATCTTCTGCCACGATCATCCGGTCGCGGCAAACAATCAGGGCAAAGTGAATGACGTTTTCCAGTTCGCGTATATTGCCTGGCCAGTCATACTGCAACAAAGCTGTCTCTGCTTCGGGCGACAGACGTACATTATCCAGCTTCATTTTTTCACCATACAGAGCGATAAAATGATGGGCAAGCGGCAAGATGTCACCCGTTCGCTCAAACAGCGGCGGCAGGTTGATGGTTGCCACACTCAAACGGTAATATAAATCCGAGCGAAAATGTTCGGCCTCTATGGCCTTGTGCAAGTCCACATTGGTGGCCGCCACCAGCCTGACATCCAGCGGTATCGGTTTGCGCGAACCCAGCCTGACGACCTGGCGCTCCTGCAATACGCGCAGCAGTTTCACTTGCAATGCCAGTGACAGGTCACCAATCTCGTCAAGAAATAAAGTGCCGCCATTGGCTGCCTCAAACCAGCCTGAGCGTGATTGTGTGGCACCAGTAAACGCGCCGCTTTCATGACCAAATAATTCAGCATCTATCAGGGTTTCGCTGAATGCGCCGCAATTCACGGCAATGAAGGGGCCTTTGCGGCCACTATGATTATGGATGTGGCGTGCAACCAATTCCTTGCCTGTCCCGGTTTCGCCTATGATCAATGCAGTGGCTTCGCTGCGGGCAATGCGTTCGACTTGCAGCAAGAGAGCGGCAGAACGGGGATCATTAAACATCATGGCCTTGGCCCGGATGGACAAGATCATGTTTTGATTATCAGGAAAAGTCAGTAATTTGTTCACGACGCGCTTTCTGGCTGAGTCTGCTGAAAGAAAAATGAATGCAGAAATGAATATGGTAAAGAGGAGTTGGAATTTTCCTACTCCGCTACATCTGCATTCGACGACACCAGACTAACGTGCGAGTTCCGCAAGTAAAACGAATTTTTCCAAACTTTCTTATCCATTTTTTTTAGAATATTTCTGTCAGAAAATTAAATTCAATACCAGTGAGAGGAAAACATCTGGAAAGACATCTTTTTCTTCACATAACAGAATGCAAAAAATGCCCGTCCTTTATTTGTTGTGTGATGACGACACTGCACTTAATTCTGCACCAAGCCAGCACTAAGCCAGCACTGACTGAGCCTCTAATTCGATACTTTGAAGTCATCGTGACAAGCTTTGCAGGTGCGGGTCAATTTTCCATACTGTTCCTTGACAGCGGCCGGATCGCCTGCCAGCGCAAGCTTTGCCAGGTCATTGGCCTCCTTGCTGAAGTTCGCTGCCAGCTCACCCACGCGTTTGCCATCCTTGAATAATTCAGGTTTGACTGCTGTGTCGTGCCAGCCTTTGCCCTGCTCGGTTCCTGCCGGGAACAAGGCACCCAATCCTGCATTCGACAAAACCGCAATAGTATTGGCAGCCTTGATGACCTCCTCCTTGTTGTATTGTCCTTCCAGCGAGGATTTGATGCGGCCTGAATTCCAGCCTATGACCTGATAAGCAGATTGCCGCCATTTGATCAGCGTTTCCGGCTTGGGTGCCTGTTGCGCCAACACGGATGTTGATACAACCAGAACGGTGGCTGCGCTTAAGCTGAGCAATATTCTTGATGCAATTTTCTTCATGGATGTTCCCGGACTATCGTGGTTAAAAAATCTTGCTTCAGGCTTTGTCAGGCCCGCAAATTGGCTTTGAAAAAATCTACCGTGCGCTGCCATGCCAGGCTTGCTGCTGCCTGGTCATAACGCGGCGTCGTATCATTATTAAAACCATGCTGGGCGCCGGCATAGACAAAGGCCTGGTATTTGACGCCTGCCTTGATCAGTGCAGCTTCATATTTTGGCCAGCCAGCATTGATGCGTTCATCAACCCCGGCATAATGGATGAGCAAAGGTGCCTTGATTTTTGCGGCATCCTCTTCGGTTGGCTGACCACCATAGAAAGGTACGGCTGCAGCAAGATCAGGGACCTTGGTAGCAAGGAAATTGGAAATGCCACCACCATAGCAAAAACCGACCACGCCAACCTTGCCATTCCCTTCTGGCAGTTTTTTCAGGATCGCTGCTGCTTCCAAAAAGTCAGCGCGGGTCTTGGTCTGTTCCAGTTTGGGGAAAAGCTCGCGGGCTTTTTCTTCATCACCGGGATAACCACCCAGCGGTGCCAGGGCATCTGGCGCAAAGGCGATAAAGCCATCCAGTGCCAGGCGACGGGCGATGTCTTCTATATGTGGGTTCAAACCACGGTTTTCATGCACGACCAGCACAGTAGGCAATTTGCCTTTCACTTCTGCTGGTGTGACCAGATAACCACGCAAAGTGCCATACCCCTGTGGTGATGGATATTCTACATAGCGCGCCTGTATGCGTGCGTCGGTCTTGGGTACTTGTTGCGCCTGGGCAAAATTGGGACTTAACTGCTGCAGCAATACCTCTGCCGTTACCGCACCTACGGCGAACTTACTGGCCGACTGCAAGAAACCACGTCTGTCGATTTGCCCATGGACATACTGGTCGAACAGTTGCAATACTTCTGGTTTGAAATCATCTGAGGTTTGACGGGTCATCTTATTCTCCTGGTTCTTTGATTTATTTAAAGGGGCGGTAATTGTCATGGCAAGCGCTACAGGCTTTGGCAATACTGACTGCGGCCAGCGACCCTTTATCATAGTCCTGATTGCGTACAGACGCACTGATGATGGCAGCAGCTTCCTTTCCATCTCTGGACATCTGCACGGCCTCTTCAGGATGCCTGATCTGTATGAAGTAGTTTTCCATCTTCAAATACAGATCCTCGATTTCTTCTGCGCTTTGTATGGCTGCCTCGTCGTCTTTTTGCGATATGCGTTTTTGCACGTCCACTATTTTTTTGTCTATCTTGCGCATCCAGATATCAAAATCGAGCATGCTGGCAGCAGATGATGTACCCACTGCCAGTACCATCAAAGCCAACAGCAATGCATATTTCCTCACTGCAGTGCCTGACTTCATGACCTGGCAGCTTTGCTACCAGCAAGTTTCTGCACTGTTTCCAGCGCCTTGGCCACATTCTGTTCTGGTGTCAGTCCACCTATCGCTGCATAGACCTTGCCATTGGCCGTGACGATGAAAGTGCTGCGTTCCGCGCGCCCATGGTCAATCTCATTGCCACGTGTGTCCTTGCGCCCTGCTGGCGTCTCGGCTACGGTAAGATCATAGCTTTTGGCAATCTTGCCATCCTCATCAGATGCGACAGGAAATTTACCTGCACAATAATCGGGGTCGGCAGAAAAATCATTCAGGCGGCTGATGCTGTCCAGGGAAACACCGACTACGGTGGCACCGGCTTCCTGAAATTTTTCATGACTGACAGCAAAGCTATGCGCCTGTATATTGCAGCCGCCAGTAAACGCCGAAGGGTAAAAGTACACCACCACCGGCCCCTTCTTCAGGGCGTCTTTCAGTGAATAAGTAAAACTCTTTCCTGCCAGCGAGGCCTGTGCCTTGATGTCAGGTGCAGTATCACCTTCTTTCAAGGCAGCCACGGCAATGGAAGTCATCGCTGCCAGCGCCAACAATAAACTGAATCTGATTACATTTCTTTTCATATACCCTCTGTCTGCAGCAGCTTCTTACTCAACTTTTCTTATAAACCTGGTGGCAGGTCTTGCATGATTTCGCCAGTGCACTGACGGTGGCGGAAGCATTGTCAAAGTCTTTTTCACTGACTTGCCGTATCAATTCCCTGGCGAAATTCTTGCTCTTCCTTGCATACTCAATCGCATCAGCAGCGTCCCCTTTGTGCTTGTAGAATAATTCAACCTGGCTGAACATTTCTTCTATTTCACGGGCATCAGCCAAAGCCGCCTTGCCATCTTTCAGAGAGATATTCGAATCCACACTTTTTGTGGATTCTTCTATTCTCTGCATCAAGTCCATATCCACTTCAGTTACCGCTACTGCCACGCCTGCCAGTAAACTGAATAGCAGGAATGTTGCTTTCATCAATTTCTTTTTCATTTCTACATCCTGTTGTTTCCTGGCCATTTCGCAGACTAGGCGGTTCCACAAGGTCAAGAACCACCCACATCAGCGATCAGGCTATGAGTTCCTTGACGACCTCACCAAACACGGTCGTGGCGCGTTCTGAACGCCCCTGGTGGGTATAAGTCAGGTTACGGTAGTTCAATCCCAGCAGGTGTAATACCGTTGCCTGCAGATCATAGGTATCGACCAGGCCAGTTTCAGCCCGCAAGCCTATCGCGTCGGTAGAACCGTGGGTATAGCCACCTTTGGAACCGCCACCTGCTATCCAGGTGGTGTAACCCCAGGGGTTATGATCGCGGCCATCGCCAGTCTGGCCATAAGGTGTGCGGCCAAATTCAGATGTCCATACCACCAGGGTGCTATCGAGCAAACCACGGGCTTTCAGGTCAGCCAGCAAGGCACCAATCGGCTTGTCAACGGACTTGGCCATGACGGCGTGGTTTTTCTCAATATTGTTATGGGCATCCCAGCTGCCATAGGTTTTGTCATTGGACCCTGAAATGACATGGATAAAACGCACACCACGTTCCACCAGGCGACGCGCACGCAAGAGATTGGTGCCATAGTCCTTGGTTGCGTCATCATCGAGACCATAAGCCGCTTTGGTCTCTTTACTCTCCTTGTTCAGATCGACTGCTTCAGGTGCAGATGATTCCATGCGGTAGGCCAGATCATAGGAGCGGTTACGCGCCTCCAGTTCACTGTCAGATGGATAGCGTGAGGCATGCTGTGCATTCAGCTTGCGTATCAGGTCCAGGGTATTTTTTTGCTCGGCAGATGACACCACGGCTGGCCTGTCCAGATGCAGGATGGGTGAATCACCCTGACGGAAAGCCGTACCCTGATAAGTCGCTGGCAAGAAACCGGAACTCCAGATCGTCTGGCCACGGCCACCGCCGCTATTGTCATAACCGGTTGGCAAAACGACGAAGCTGGGCAGGTCAGGATTGGCGCTGCCAAGGCCATAAGTGATCCAGGCACCCAATGCTGGGCGGCCAGGCGTCAGGGCGCTGGTATGCAATTTCAAGGAAGAAATCACGTGGGTGCTACCTTCAGTCTTGCTGCCTTTGATGAAACAGATATCATCCGCCTGCTTGGCGATATTCGGTACCAGGTCAGAAAACCAGGCACCACTTTCGCCATGCTGTTTCCACGTGCGTTTTGTCGCATACAGGGCACCGACACCACCGTCAGTCGCGGTCTTAAGATTTTTGGAAAATGAATCTGGCATGGGCTGGCCTGCCAGTTTGATGAGGTCAGGTTTGTAGTCAAACAAATCCAGCGTACTTGGCGCACCGGCCATGTGCAGCCAGATGACAGACTTGGCTTTCGCCGCATGGTGCGCGACTTTCAAGGCTAGCGGATCATCAAATGTCGCGGCCTGCGCACCAGACAGCAAGCCACCTCCGAGAAGCCCCCCGGCAGCCAGGCCACCCAAGCCAAGTCCAGCATGTGACAAAAAGTCGCGGCGTGATTTATTGGTCATGATATTTCCCTTTTCACTCTATTCGTAATTTTCGTATGTTTATTTTGTATGCTTAAGCTGATGACCTGGCATCAGAACCGGTAACTGAATTCATTTGAATTCGCCGCAGCATGCACCAGACTGAGGAAGGCAGCAGCCCTGGCCTTGTTGAGCTTCTGGCTATCGTCCCTGGCTGCAGCACTGCTGGCGTCAGCATCATCATCGCCTTGGCCAGATTTAGCTTTGGCCTGCTTTTGTTTTTCTAAGAATTCCAGGAAGGCGATTTTTTCGAAACGGTCTGCAGAACGTCCATAAGCAGTTTTATATAGCTTGTCGATATTGCTTCTGAGTTCGGCTGACTCACCAAAACCTTCAGGCACACCCACTTTTTTGCCGTCAGCAATCTGCTTCCTGGTGATTTTTTCCTGGTTATCGAGGAAACCTAACAGTGTCGCTTTCTCGGTTTTATCTGGCAAACGGGCATACAGAATCTGGTACAAACGGTCGATTTGCGCCGACTCACTATTGCCTGCCTCACGCAAGACCCTGCCTGCCAATGCCTGTGACCACTGGAACACCAGATCACTATTGATCAATGCCAGTGCCTGCGGCGCTGTCGTCGTCACATCGCGCTTGCTGTGTACCAGTTGCGGGTTCGCCATATCAAAAGTTTCCAGCAACGGGTAAGGAATATTCCTGCGGGTGAAGACATACACGCTGCGGCGGTGGTAATCATGCGGGTCGGTCGATGTGACCCAGGCATTGCCAGCATTGAAGTTGCTCGGCACTGGTGGCAAGACAGAGGGTCCACCGAGTTTTTCTTCCAGCAAACCAGAAGCCAACAGCAATGAATCACGTATCTGTTCTGCATCCAGACGTTGCCTTGGGAAAGATGCCAGCAACTTGTTGGTCGGATCTGTTACTTTGGTGTCTTCACGTTCTGCAGAGGATTGACGGTAAACCTTGGACAATAAAATCTGACGATTCAATTTCTTGACGCTCCAGCCTTCCTTGATGAAATTGCTGGCCAGATAATCCAGCAATTCAGGATGGCTGGGCTTGGTACCCATCTTGCCAAAATCACTGACTGATTCAACAATGCCGCGGCCAAAATACTGTGCCCAGACGCGGTTCACAAAAACACGGGCAGGCAGCGGATTAGTGGTGCTGGTCAACCAGTTAGCCAGGGCAGTGCGGCGGCCAGATGAGGTGGCAGTCGGCACGATATTTGGTTTTTCATTGGTCAACAGTGACAGGAAGGCTGGCTGTACTTCTTCCAGATGTCTGTCATAGATGCCATTCGCCAATATGTAAGTCGGTGGCGCCTCCGCATGACCGAGCTCAGTCATGGCAGAGATATAACCAGGATGCTTGGGCTTGATGTTGTCAAATTTCTTCAACTCAGCTTCCAGTTTCTGGTATTTTTCGTAGCCTTCTTTATCCTTGGTTTTCAACTGATTAACAGCATTGCGGGTACGGCCCTGCATGGTCCAGAGATTGCGGTGATAAATCCAGCGGTCATAGGCAGAGCGTTCATTTTCTGGCTTGGTGATGGATTCACGCGTGGCGGGTACAAAGCCGAGAAGGCGGTCAGCTTCTGCCTTATCGATGATGGGGCGTATCAAGACTTCCTGCTTGTCACGGATATCCTTGGTGGCCGCTTCCCATTTCGCCTGCTTGAGTTCATATTCTTCTTTTTGCTTGCCAGTTGCAGCAAGGATGTCATCGCTGGCACTGGCATTCACAAAAAAGGATTGCAACTGGTAATACTCTTTTTGCGAAATTTTGTCGAACTTGTGATTGTGGCAGGCAGCGCAACCTACTGTGGTGGCGAGGAAGACCGAGCCAACTGTGTCTGTCAGGTCAGTCGCAATTTCGACTTGCTTGAGATTGAGGTCACGGGCATTGACTTCGTCCGGGTAGTTACGCAGGAAGCCTGTGGCAATCAGGGCTTCCTGATTGCCGGGGAAAAGCTCATCACCGGCCAGCTGTTCCTGTACGAAGCGGTTATATGGTTTGTCTTCGTTAAATGCCTTGATGACGTAATCACGGTAACGCCAGACATTCGGGCGTGTGCCATCGGCATTGAAACCGTCGCTATCAGCATAGCGGGTCAGGTCCAGCCAGCGACGGCCCCAACGCTCGCCATAGCGGGTTGATGCCAGCAGCCTGTCCACCAGCTTTTCATAAGCCTTGGGAGACTTGTCTGTGACGAAAGCCTGTACCTCTTCCGGTGTCGGTATCACGCCCCAGGTATCCAGCGTAGCTCGGCGGATGAAGCTGGCCCTGTCAGTATCTGGCGAGGGCTTGATGCTCTTCGCTTCAAGCTGTGCCAGGATGAAATTATCGACTGGAGTATGTACCCAGCCTTTTTGTTTGACTGCTGGCAGTTCAGGATTTTTCAAAGGCTGGTAAGCCCAGCCCTGGGCGACAGCAGCCTGGGTTTTGGCGATAACTTTGCTGTCTTCTGCAGCACTCAAACTGATTGCTGTGCCTGACAAAGCTAATATGACGGCGAGTGCAAGTGGCTTATTGAGTGACTTATACATCAAGTGCTCCTTGCTGATGCTGGGTTTTAATCATGAAAATACTCCCTGGAAATAATTAGTAAACAACGATTTTCACTATCAATAGCAACTATCGCGCCACCATTAAAACTCACGCCAAATTTAATATAAGTCTTTGATAAATATGGATTTTTCAATATACCTTCCGTAATCAGCAGGATTTCCTCGCTGCTTATTTTTCAAACATTTGTAAAACACCCTGCTGAATTAAAAACAAGCAGCTATTGCGACCTGTTTCAGGCCCAACAGTACGTATCGTTTTGTAACGTCAAAACAAAAAAAACCAGGCATCTGCCTGGGTTTTTTGCTTCAGTTTGTTCTGCTTGAATAAAACTACAGCTTGCCACTCAATGTCACGCCTATCCAGCGCGGTACTGCAGGAGTATAGCTATTCCAGGTTTTCAGTATAGGTGTACTGTCATTGAAAGCATTCTTGACGACCAGACTGAGGTCATAGGATTGATTGCGACTGCCTATGCCTATCGCTATGTCAGTAACGCTTTTTGCAGATATCCAGCCATAATCCGACAAGGAATTATCGCTATTATATTTACTGCTATACAGGGTATTCGTACTGGCATGGAATTCCCTGTTACCCAAAATTGGCAAGCGATAATCTACGCCCACATTAAAGCTGAATTTTGCAGCTCCCGGCAAGGCCTGACCCGAAACATCACGATATGGCGCAGCGCCGGTATAGCCATTTTCAGCAGGCTGGGCAGAGTTAGTGAAACTCTTATAGCGTGCATCGTTATAAGCACCCGAGAAACGTACCAGGGTATTGGGCAAGCCACTGTAGACGCCGTCAATTTCAAGACCCTGCGCCCTGACTTTTGGTACATTGCCGGTGGCCGAGGTGTAGTAGTTGGTGCCATCATTGTTCAGATTGGTGGTGTACACATCCAGCACGCGCACGGCTTGCTGGTAATCCTTGATATCCATGACGAACAATGCTGCATTCAAAATCAGCTTATTGTCCAGCAAGGCGGATTTCAAACCGAATTCAAAGGCACTGGTCTTTTCTGCCTTGACCAGATTGGATACCCCATTGGTAACCTGGGATATACCCGCTTTTTCACCATACTGCCAGGAAGCATAGCCAGTGATGTTGTCGTTGATTTTATAAGATGGACTGATCACGAAAGCTGGCAAACCACCCTTGAAAGCTTCTGCCTGCACTGGATTGAATACTACCCCGATTTGTGACTGGCGCAAGGCCTTGGCGGCTGCCACCTGGGCTTTTTGTGCTGTCGTCAAGCTATTGTAGGCAGTACCAGCTGCGCCTGTGATTGTTGTCCCGAAGTATTTGCTGGCCGCCAGATCAGCCAGGGCCAGTTGGCTGTCGGTGTTACCGGCATTCAGCAAGCCTGCACTATTCGATGAAAAGCCACCCAGTTGCACACCATTGATGGCAACAGGGTTCAGCTCGGGAGCATTGCCATAGTCTTTCAGCAGCGTGGAGGCAGTATTTTTGCGGTTCTCATAGGTATAACGCAAACCTGTGGTCAAAGTGAAGTCATCGCTGACATGCCAGTCGGCCTGGGCAAAAGCAGCAGCACTTTTGTTTTTGATTTTTTGCAGACCAGCCGGACTGTTAAAGGACATGTTCAAGCCATCCAGCGAGTTTTGCAGCAGATAGCGGCCAGCAGTATCCTTGTCCAGGGTGGTGTACTGACTGGCACTGGCAAACCAGGCACCCGCATCATTCGCCCATTGACGGCGATAATCCGCGCTATTGGTCACATTAAGGAAGAACAAGCCAGTCTGGTAATCGACCTTGCCACCAGGTTGAGAAGTCAGACGAATTTCCTGGCTGGCCTGGCGATAATCATTCCAGAAACCACCTGCATTGCGGTAGATGTCAAATGGTGTTCCTTCGTCATTGACAGCATTGAAATGGTAATCTTTGTAGGCAGTAATCGAAGTCAGCGTATGCGTACCCAGGTTCCAGTTCAACTCGGCAGATGCACCATTGCTGCCGGTAATCAGGGGACGCTGGTAATCATTGTTGACTGCATTTTGCCCGCCTCCATTCAGATAGTCCCTCAGATAAGTATAGCTGCTCTGCTGTGTGAACCAGCGGCGTGCCAGACGTACACTGGCATCTGTGCTCAGAGTATTCACACTGCCATTGGCATAGGTAGTTGGTGTTGCGGTATTGATGGTGCGGCCATTGGTGGTTTCGCCTGCGCGTGGCTGGGCATCAAAGGCAATGCGTGCGCTAAAATCTTTGGTTGGCGTCAACAAGAACTGCACGCGGCCAGAAACCCTGTCTTTATTGGTGTAGGTAATATTCTTGTTGTACAGATTAGTGATATCGCCAGCACCTTTACTGACACTCAGGGTACCGCGCCATGCCAGCACATCATCGACGATAGGGCCGCCAGCAGAGAAGCGACCTTGCACGGTATCGTTCTGTCCAAAAGTCAGGGAGTAGCTGGCATCAGGTGTAAATGAAGGTCGACGTGTCGTTACATTGATGACACCCACACTGGTATTCTTGCCCAGCAAGGTACCTTGAGGGCCGCGCGTAACTTCCACCGCATCGACATCGGTAAAGTCATAACTGGATGAGAGCGCGTTATAAGCATAATTGACACCATCAACGATCAGGCCCACGCTGGGATCTTGCGCCTCGGTCTGCCCTTGCTTGCCTATGCCACGTATCGACAGACTGCTGGTGCGTTGGTTACCCTGGTTCCAGGATACATTCGACACACGCTGGGCAATCGCGCCTATGTCGGTAGCTTGCAAGCGATCCAGTTCCTTGCCAGTAACCACTGAAACAGACAGAGGTACATCCTGCAGACGTTCTATACGGTTACGGCTGCGTACTGTTACTGCACCCAGAGTATCGACTTCTTCCGGAGCGCTCTTCGCTGCTTGCGCAGTTGCTGTACCGGCGGATGGATTAGCCTGTGCAGTAGCCGTTGGCGTGGCTGGTGCATTACTGATTGCCTGCTTGGCGATAATTTCCTTGAGGCGGGCGATCTCTGCCTGTAATTCGGCGACGCTGGGACCATCTGCTGCATGCAGGCTGCCAGACGCCAGCAAGGCAGCACCAGCCAATACGCTGGCGATGGGTGAGCGGCGGAATGGTACTTGCCCGCGACGGAGAGAAAAGAAGGACGGCGTTCGTGCTGATTTTGTTGATTGGTAATTGAGACTCATGCGTGTTGCTCCTGTAGCATTTGAAGGAAATGTTTCCTTGTGCTATCGCAAAGAGCGTGCCACGCGATCCGCTTATCGGGAAGACATGCAAAAATCCTGATCCAAATCGCGATCCATTCCACGCCTGTTGAATACCAGTCACATACAAAGATATTGTTCCTGCGTTGCTGCGCGTGCAGCAAGATTTTTGCCGCACTTTGCTGCATATCAGGCATGCCGCTACATATGCATATTCCACGTACTGCTGGACCATGAACAGCGTCAAACCTTGCAGCTGTTGCGTAGCCATCAGCCCGTGTTGACTACGCAACTTGTCGCATCGTTTCCAATTTTCTTGTCAGGGGTAAACAGCCAACTAATCAACTTGGCATGGTAGTTGCACTAACAGCGCAGACTGATCGTCTTCCATTCCAACTCTTGAAAGCCAAAAATGATCAAACGTAAAAACTTTATCGCCCTCGTCCTCAGTGTCGCCGCTGCCAGTGCCATGGCTCAACAAGCAAGCACACCTGCTGCTGGTACTACCAGTGCTGCCGAACAGGCATGGAAATACAAAACCAAACGCCTGGAACGCAGCGAAGTTGATGCCTTGCTGGCCAAGCCAGAAAAACTGGTCGTCATTGACGTACGTCGCCCGGATGAATTGACGGCCAAAGGCGGTTTCCCTGTGTACCTGAACATCCAGAACAAGGAACTGGAAAAAAGTCTGGCTTATATACCAAAAGACCGCGTGATATTAACAGTATCGAATCATGCAGTACGCGCCGGTGCAGCAGGAGACCTGCTAGCAGCCAAGGGCTTCACCGTTGCTGGTGCGACCGGTTCTGAAGACTATGAATCACAAGGTGGCACGATCACCAAGATAGCAGTGCCACCGCCGCGTACCGCAACAGGGACACCTGCAGCCGCGCCTGCAGTAACCACGGCTGCAGCTGCAGTCAAGAAAGACTGGTAATTGATACGGCAAGAATAGAAATGAATACAGTATGACTTCATCCATTACTTCTACGACGGCTAGTGATACGGCGGACACGGCAGGCACGGTGAGCAATACACCAGACAGTAACAAAAAGCATATTCTGTTATGGGACCTGCCTCTACGCCTGTTTCACTGGTTGCTGGTGTTAGCCATCACTATTGCAAGCGTCACTGGTTTTATAGGTGGTAACTGGATGAATTTGCATGCCAAGGCAGGCCTCGCTATCCTGGGCTTGCTCGGCTTTCGGCTTGCCTGGGGATTTGTCGGCACAACTTATGCCCGCTTCAGCAATTTTTTTCCATCACCGGGAAAGATCCGTCTATTTTTTCAAGGTCGATGGTCAACGCCAGGTCACAATCCTTTAGGTGCCATTTCAGTCTTTGCATTATTGCTGGCTGTAGCTGCGCAAGCTGGCAGCGGTTTGTTCAGCAATAACGACATCGATTTTACCGGCCCTTTGTTTAGCCTTGTCACAGAAAAGACTGCAGCTGCACTGACTTCATTTCATAAACTAAGTATTTATGCCTTGCTGGCATTGATTGCATTGCACATACTCGCCATCTTCTGGTACTTGAGATTTAAAAAACAGAACCTGCTCACGCCCATGGTCACTGGCTGGAAAGAAGTTGACGAAGATGCCCGGTCAGCAGCAAGCAAACCAAACTGGCTGGCGCTGATATTGTCACTGGCTTTGCTTGCAATCACTATCTACTTTGCCAGCGGCACATATTTCACTCAAGTCAAAGCGCCGGAAGTGGTGCACGAAAAACCAGCCTGGTAAGTAATCAGTTTATCCAATCGCTGTTTCTGAAAAAGCTGCCTGGACGGTAGCTTTTTTATTTGAGAAATACATTTGAATAGTCGAATTATTTCAGCATGTATCAACTTCATCAGGTTGTTGAGATTGCAGCAGCGTCTCGCGACCAGGCAGCTGAATTCCGTACATAACCCATACCAATACCAGCAATTTCTGTGCAAATCCATTGGCACACTTCCTGCAATAGAAGATGCAAGTCCAGTGGAAAATTTGTCTGCGCATTTCATAGTCAAAACCTGAATATCACAAGCAGATTTTCGTACATAGAAAGGGAAAAAACATGACCAGCATGACGTTTGAAAGCAGTGACTTTTTCTTGCGTAAGTCCGCAGTGAGAAGATCAAATCGCATAATACCCAAGCCAAAAGTAGCGCAAGAATTACCACCGGTAAAAGTAGTGGCGGTTTTACCTGCGCAAGATAAAACCGGCAAGCTCAACTGGAGCCTGAATACGCTGATTGTAGCTGTCGCTGGTGTGCATGTCGCACTGGTGTATGGCTTGCACCAGCCAATAAATGTCAGCCCTGTTGAGAAAGCCAAGGTCGTGCCACTCAGCATAGAAATTGCACCACCACCAGTGAAAGAGTTGCCACCGCCACCTCCTCCACCTGAAATCAAGCCCAGGCTGCAACCGCAGATCAAACCTGTGGCTGCGCCGGCAAGGACGCCACCGCCAGATAATGTGCCTGTAGTTAACACCGCACCAACGGACACCGCACCCGGCGCAAATACCGTGGCTGTTGCTGTGGCTGCACCAACAGCACCGCCTGCGCCAGTGGCAGCGCCGGCACCGCCTGAGCCAATCACAGAACCCAAAGGCTATGCAGGTTATTTGCAAAACCCTGCGCCCAACTATCCACCAGTTGCTCAGCGTCGCGGGTTGGAAGGTCAGGTCACCTTGAAAGTGCATGTACTCGCCAGCGGCCATCCCGACAATATCCAGATCGCCAAATCCAGCAGCCATCCAATACTCGATGAAGCAGCCATCAAGGCAGTCACATCCTGGGTTTTCCAGCCTGCCAAGCGCGGACAGACGGCTATCGATGGCTGGGTACACGTTCCCCTTATTTTTAAACTGTAAAGAGATCGCATCATGAATGATTACTACCTGAACCTTATCGTCCAAGCCTCCTTGTATGCCTTGTTGCTGTTTTCTGTCGTCACCTGGATATTGATCTTCGCCAAGGCGGTGCAACACTGGCGTCTGTCCAAACAGGACAAATTGTTTGCAAAAAAATTCTGGAGCGCGACCAGCCTGGATGCAGCAACTGCCATTGCCAGTGATGCCAGCCCCAAGTCCCGCCTGGCAAAAGTTGGGTTCGGTGCTCTGTACGTCAATGAAAAAAATGGCGAAGGCCACGACCTCGAACATAGTTGGGACAGACAAGAATTACTGGAGCGTCATTTGCGCCAGCAAATCCAGAAAGAATACCAGTCGCTGGAAAGCGGTTTGGCGGTGCTGGCATCGATAGGCAGCACTGCACCCTTCGTCGGCCTGTTTGGTACGGTATTCGGCATCATCCATGCCCTCAGTGCGATAGGTAAAAACGCCTCGGCCAGCATAGACGTGGTGGCTGGCCCTATCGGTGAAGCACTGGTCGCAACTGGCGTAGGTATCGCCGTTGCCGTACCTGCCGTATTGGCCTATAACTTTTATATCCGCCGTCTGAAAGTCACGGCTGCCGAGCTGGATAACTATGCGACTGACTTCGTCAACCTGGCACAAAAGAATGCCTTCCGCGTCAGCAAACCGGTCAATAAATCTGTTGATGCTGGCAAAGCTGCTCCTACCAACGATATCCCTGTCACAGGAGCGCTCGCATAATGGCCTTCTCAACTGGAAATGACCGCGGTGATGTGGTCAGCGAAATCAATATCACGCCGCTGGTGGATGTCATGCTGGTCTTGCTGGTGACCTTTATCATCACTGCCCCTTTGCTCAATAACGCAGTACGTATCAACCTGCCAAAAACGGCTGCAACGTCTACACCTGATACAACCAAGTCGGTCACAGTCAGCATAGATGCAGCCAACAAGGTGTTTATCGACAAGCGCGAAATCGCGCAAGAGGCATTGGAAGCTGAATTGAAATCCCAAGTCAGCGCCAGTCCTGACCTGGCACTCAGCCTGCAGGCTGATGAAGGCGTCCCATATCGCTCGGTCGCCAAGGTCATGGCGACCATACAAAAATCAGGTGTCAGCAAACTCTCCGTACTTACTGCCCCTACTGGTGGCTAAAACTCCCTAACACATTTCTCTAACTCATCTATCTCATTCATCTCTCTAGCTATTCTTGAAAGGACTATCCATGTTGTTAAAAAAACTGGCGATCTCTGCCCTGATACTGGGCACGCTGACACAAGCAGCCATTGCGGCAGATATCAACATACTCAACGTCTCTTACGACCCTACCCGTGAACTGTATCAGGATATCAACCAGGCTTTTGCCAAGCAGTGGAAGGCCAAGAGTGGCGATAACCTGAATTTCAAGCAATCGCATGGCGGCTCTGGCAAACAGGCCAGGACGGTGATCGATGGCCTGGATGCAGACGTGGTCACACTGGCCCTGGCCTATGACACTGATGCGATTGCAGAAGCTGGCTTGCTCGACAAAGCCTGGCAAAAGCGTTTGCCACATAATGCATCGCCTTACACCTCTACCATCGTCTTCCTGGTGCGCAAGGGCAATCCCAAAGGCATCAAGGACTGGGCTGATGTTGCCAAACCTGGTGTGTCCGTTATCACGGCAAATCCTAAGACCTCAGGTGGCGCACGCTGGGCTTATCTGGCAGCATGGGGTTATGCCTTGAAACAACCGGGTGGTTCTGAAGCACTGGCCAAAGACTATGTGCAGAGGGTCTACAAGAATGTACCAGTACTCGATTCTGGCGCGCGCGGATCAACAGTCACTTTTGCCGAGCGAGGTATAGGTGATGTCTTGCTATCCTGGGAAAACGAAGCGCATCTGGCATTGAAGGAATTTGGCGCGGATAAATTCGAGATCATCACCCCATCCATAAGCGTGCTGGCAGAACCACCAGTAGCCATTGTTGACAAGGTGGTTGACAAGCATGGCACACGCAAGGTCGCTGAAGCCTACCTGAACTATCTGTACACAGATGAAGCACAGGACATCATAGGCAAGAATTACTATCGTCCAACGACTGAAAAAGCGCTGAAGAAATATGCGAACACCTTTGCCAAAGTCAAACTGTTTGGCATAGATGACACCTTTGGCGGCTGGACCAAGACCCAGAAAACCCATTTTGCCGATGGCGGTGTATTTGATCAAATCTATCAACCAGCGAAAATCAGTCAAAACTAAAAATAGCAGACAAAACAATAGGGAAGCATTATGAATACAATAAAAATCAAGGCGCATTATCTGTTGCCACTTGCCTTGCTGGCAGGGCAGTCTCAAGCCGCCAGCTTGCAGGCAGCGGCGGACGCATTGAATGCAGCCAATACGCAATCTGTCAGCCTCATCGGTACTGGCAAGTGGTTCCAGTTTGGCCAGGCACCGGCACCAAGTCTGGCCTGGCCAGAATTTGATGTCAGCAGCTACAAGACATCCATCAACTATGACAAGGCCGCGGCGCGGGTACAAATCACGCGCTTGCAAACTGTTGACCCCAAGCGTGCGCGTCCCACTGCCACTGAACAAAAACCTGACCAATATGTCAGTGGCGCTTTGGCCTGGAATGCAACTACGGCAACCAATGGCAGCAGCAATTACAATCCGCAAAGGGCAGCGCTGGAAGAACGCCGCGCCGAAATCTGGTCTACTCCGCATGGTTTCATCCGCGCGGCACTGGCAAACAATGCCACGTCCAAAGCAAGCAAGGGGGGCGTAGAAATCAGCTTCAACGCTGATGGAAAATACCGTTATGTCGGTTTCATCAACAAAAATAACCAGTTGGAACAGGTAAAAACCTGGATAGATAATCCTGTGCTGGGTGATACTGAATTACTGACCAAATTCAGCCAGTACAAGGACTTTGGCGGGCAACAATATCCTGCACATATAGTCCGTAGTCTGGGTGGTCACCCTGTGCTGGATCTGCAAGTCGCTGAACTGCAAGTCAATACTCCAGTAGATATCAGCGCACCGGCAGAAGTCGTGAATGCAACGGCACCTGTCATCGCCGTGACGTCGACCAAGCTGGCAGATGGTGTGCATCACCTGACCGGTGGGACACATCACAGCGTAGCGATAGAACAGGCTGATCATATCGTCATTGTCGAAGCGCCCTTAAGCGAAGAGAGATCGCTGGCAGTGATTGCCAAAGCCAAGGAAATCATCCCCGGCAAGCCCATCAAATACCTGATCAATACCCATGCCCACTTTGATCATTCCGGTGGTTTGCGCACCTATGTCGATGAAGGGACGATCATCGTCACCCATCAGAAAAATCGTAGCTATTACCAAAAAATCTGGGCCAATCAACACAGCCTGAATCCTGACCGTCTGGCTGCGTCAAAAACCAAGGCACGTTTCGATACCTTCAAGGCCAGGCATGTCTTGACTGATGGCAAACGTGCGATAGAAATTTATCCTATTGCAGGCAATACCCACAATGATGCTTTCGCCCTGGTGTATCTGCCAGCCGAGAAAATCCTGGTTGAGGCTGATGCGTATAACCCACCGGCAGCCAATGCCCCGGCACTGGTACCTGCGAATCCTTACTCAGTCAATTTGTATGACAATCTTAAAAAATTGAAACTGGATGTTGACCAGATTGCTGGTTTGCACGGTCAGAAAGCCGTCAAGCTGGCTGATTTGCAGAGCTATATAGGGGTTAACTGAATGGTATCAACTAATCCGCATCAATTAATCTGATTAGTCTGTATGCAAAGCCGGGAATGTTGAAATGCATTCCCGGCTTTTTACGTTTTATGCATAGATAGTAAACTGCATGTGCTTATGCAAAGATATTCTTGTCCTCCATCGCAAATAGCTGCATCATCAAAATTACAATGTCAGCATTCTTTCAATTGAGATACACATGAGCCACTTCAATAAAAAACGCCGGCAAATGCTGGGCAGCCTGTCAGCACTGTCGCTAAGTTCCCTGATCAGTGAAACCAGCAATGCTGCTGACAATGCGGCAACTACAAAAAAACCAAACATCATTTTCATCCTTGCCGATGACCTGGGTTATGCAGATCTCAGCGTCTACGGGCAGACCGACTTCCAGACACCACAACTGGATCAACTGGCCAGGCAAGGCTTACGTTTTACCCAGGCTTATGCCAATTCGGCGGTGTGTTCGGCCACTCGCTTTGGCTTAATTACCGGACGCTATCAGTATCGTTTACGTGGTGGACTGGAAGAGCCTATCGCGGGTGCATCAGATACCATAGGATTGCCGCCTGAACACCCTACCCTGCCATCCCTTTTGAAAAAACAGTCTTATGCAACAGCCTTGTTTGGCAAGTGGCATTTAGGTTTCTTGCCAAAATTCAGCCCCCTGAAGAGTGGCTATGATGTGTTCTTTGGTAATTATGGTGGTGCCATTGATTATTTCACCCACAAAACCGGTGTAGGGCCGGATGCCAAAGACGGCTTGTTTGAAGATGAAGTGCCTGTCAACAAAGTGGGTTATTACACTGACCTGATCGCTGACCGGGCTGTGGCTTATGTCAAGCAGCAAAGCGCAGCCCAGCCTTTCTTCCTGTCCCTGCATTTCACAGCTCCACACTGGCCGTGGGAAACACCGGATGATGAAGCGGTATCACGCGAAATCAAATCTCTGTTCCATCTCGATAGCGGCAGTCTGGAAACTTACGGGAAAATGGTGGTGTCGCTGGATACTGCCATAGGCCGGGTATTAAAGAGTCTTGAGGAACAGGGGCTGGCAGACAATACCATCGTCATCTTTACCAGTGACAACGGTGGCGAACGCTTTTCCAGAACATGGCCGCTTAGTGGGCAAAAGACAGAATTGCTGGAAGGCGGCATACGCGTACCGGCAATCGTACGCTGGCCTGCGAAGATCAAGCCTGGCCAGGTCAGCAGCCAGGTTGCCATCAGCATGGACTGGTTACCCAGCTTGCTGGCTGCTGCCGGTGGCGCGCCCGACCCGGCCTACCCTAGCGATGGCCAGAATCTTTTGCCAGTCATCCTCGGTACACAGGCAGTGCAGCCCCGTACCTTGTACTGGCGCTACAAGGCCAACAAACAAAAAGCTGTGCGTTCTGGCGACTGGAAGTATCTGAAGATTGCGGATAATGAATTCCTGTTTGACGTGGCGCGTGATCCGCGTGAGCGGGCTAACCTGGCCCAAAAGAATCCTCAGGTATTTGCAAAATTAAAACAGGATTGGGAAAACTGGAATGCGCAAATGCTGCCTATCACAAAAGACGTGAGAACGCATGCCGTCGATGGCAAAGCTCAGGCTGACCGCTATCGTGCATTGCAGGACGAGTAATTTGCATCTCCCCCTGATGCTCAATGAGTATCAGGGGTCTTATTTCTTTTGCGACGCCAATTTTTCTGCCTTGCTGATACTGGCATTAATGGACACTGCCATCCCATCATCTGCCGGTAATTGCCCGACTATTCTTTTCCATGCCAGGACAGCTGCCTGGTAATCCTGTTTTTCATAGGCAGCACTGCCAAGTAGAGCCAGCGCCTGTATATGGCCAGGTTTAATGATCAATGCCTTTTGCAGCAATTGCTCAGGTTCGCCAGATAAATTCTGTTGCCTGCTCACCGCCAGGGTCACTGCATAATCAGTCAGCACGTCAGCATCATCTGGCCGCAAGCGTATCAACTGCTGGTAGGCGTTCACGGCAAGATCAAAGCGTCGCAAGGTTTCGTAGGAGCGTGCAAGACGTCGCCAGCCTTCTACGTCATCAGGCTGCTTTTGCAAACGTGCAGCGAGGCCATCGACCATAGCCAATATCTGTTTCTGTCCTATTCCCTGCTTCCCTTGTTGAGCATTTATTTCCTTGTCAAATTGGGGTTGGGTGATTGCCTGGATGTTACCCAGATAGGCGTACAGGATAGCTGCCGAGCATAGTACGGCAATGAGAAACGCGCCAGCCTGACGTAACAGCCAAGTCTTGAACTGGTTTTCCTTGGCATTGTCACTGTGAGCACGGTGTACCAGCAATACGCGCAAGGGAAGAGCACTGGCCAGTACCAGCAACAGCAGACATAGCATGTAGAAAGAAATCATGACCAAATTCAATAATTAAAATCAAGGCAAGGGATCAGAAAAATGTCGCCTGCTTATTGTCAATTTCGCTGATTCCACTGATTCAAGATCATCGTCGTTACCAGACATGATTTTTACCCTGGTAAATAGGAATACCAGCGCAGCCAGCAATAACAAGTAGGGGCCTACCCAGAGCAATGCAGTCTGATAATTGAATGGCGGGCGGTAGTGCACAAAGTCACCATAGCGTGCCACCAGGAAGTCGGTTATTTCTCGTTCATTTTGTCCCTGCTGGAATTTTTCGCGGATTTGCTGTTTCAGGTTCATCGCCAGTTCGGCATGTGAATCTGCCAGAGTCTGGTTCTGGCAAACCAGGCAGCGCAATTCCTCAGAGAGTTTCTGTACGCGTTGATCGATGCTGAGTGTTTCTGCCTGACTGACAGTTGCCATGAGCACGAGGGTGATACTGAGTACCCACCGCATGAGTTTTTTAAAGTGCGGATTCATATCATTGCTCACGCTGCAGTTGATCAATCAAGGGTTGTAATTTGCCAAATACGATTTGCTCGGTCAGCGGGCCTACATGCTTGTAGCGCACCAGACCGTGGCTATCGATGACAAAGGTTTCGGGCACACCGACCACGCCGTAGTCAGTCGCAGCTCGGCCATCGACATCCTGTACGGACAATTGATAGGGATTACCAAAGTCACTCAGCCAGCGTTTGGCATCTGCTGCCTTGTCCATATAATCGAGCCCTATGACTGGCGCAGAGAGCTGACCGGCAAATTTGATCAGTACCGGATGCTCATGGCGGCAAGACTCGCACCATGAAGCCCAGACATTCAGCAGCCATACCTTGCCTTTGAGACTGGATGACTGAAAGTGTCCTTGCTGTTCAACTTGCGGCAATGAAAAACCGGGGGCTGGTTTGCCTATCAAGGCAGAAGGCAGCTCGTCCGTCTTGATGAGCAAACCTGTCGCCAGGAAGGCCAGCAAGATCACAAACCCTAACAAGGGCAGTAAAAAGCGCTTCATGCTGGCTCCGCATTCTGGAAGTTTTCTGCAGGTGTAGGGGCGCGAGTCTGCTGTGTGACGATCACAGCTGCGGGCTTATATCTGCGCACCAGCGCAGCCAGCAAGCCACCCAAGGCGATGGCGAGGCAGCCTGCCCAGATCCAGCTCATGAAAGGTTTGATTTGCACCCTGACCATCCAACCCTGGTCTTTACTGGCTTCACCCAGAGAGATGTACACATCCCTGAGCCAGCCGCGATCAATGGCGGCCTCGGTCATGGGCATGTTTTGTGCAGTATAGATGCGGCGTTCTGGTTCCAGCTGTAAAGTTGTATCTGCTTTACTGACTATAAAGTAGCCCCTGGCTGCAATGTAATTCGGGCCATCGATTTTTTCCAGCGACTTGAAAAACACGTCATAACCTGCCAGTTGCACATGCGCTCCGGGGCGCAAGTGATAATCCTCGCTGGTTTCCAGACTCTTGACCGCACTGACCCCTATCGTAAAAATGGCGACGCCTGCATGGGCCACGACCATACCCCAGAAATCCAGTGACGGCGCGTGCAGGCTCTCCCACCAGCTTGCATCACCGGCAGGCCTGTACACCCGCTTAATGACTTGCCCTGCAGTAGCCAGTAATATCCATACCGCCAGGCCAACGCCAAGCCCGAGCATGAAGCTATAGTGATAAGTCAGCGCACCAGCCGCAGACAAAGCCAGCAACAGGGCAGTCAGTAAAAACCCGCCCAGATTTTCTCGCTTCACCTGTTTCCATGCAAGGTAAGGTGCCAATGCCATGAGAAACAGCACCGGTAGAATCAGAGGCACAAAAGTCGCTTCAAAATATGGCGGCCCTACCGAAATCTTCCCTAGTTGCAGGGCATCCAGAAATAAGGGATACAGTGTTCCCAACAATACTGTAGCTGCCACCACCAGGAGCAGCACATTATTCAGTAGCAAAGCCGTTTCTTTTGATACAGGTGCATAAGCTGTATTCGAACGAATTTGCGGTGCGCGCCATGCGTACAGACCCAAAGCACCACCACTGACCAACGCCAGGAAGATGAGGATAAACACGCCACGCTTAGGGTCAGAAGCAAAAGCATGTACCGAAGTCAGCACACCTGAGCGTACCAGGAAAGTGCCCAGCAGTGACAGCGAGAAAGCCAATATCGCCAGCAGGATGGTCCAGCTTTTGAAGCTGTCGCGCTTTTCACTGACAATCAGGGTATGCAGCAAAGCCGTGCCCACCAGCCATGGCATGAAGGAGGCATTTTCCACCGCATCCCAAAACCACCAGCCACCCCAGCCCAGTTCATAGTATGCCCAGAAGCTGCCCATGAAAATGCCCAACGTCAGGAAGGTCCAGGCTGACAAAGTCCAGGGGCGCACCTGGTGCGCCCAGTCACGTTCAACTTTGCCATCCATAAGCGCTGCCAGGGCAAAAGCGAATGCCACGGAAAACCCCACATAGCCCATGTACAGCAGAGGCGGGTGGATAATCATGCCCGGGTCTTGCAGCAGAGGATTGAGGTCGCGCCCCTCTGCTACAGCAGGAAAGACGCGGGTAAATGGATTGGAAGTGAACAGGATAAAACTTAAAAAACCAAAACTGATTGCGCCCATGAAGGCCAAGACCCTGGCCAGGAAAACTGCAGTCAAAGCACGGCTACGCCATGCAACTGCCAGGCCCCAGCCTGCCAGTATCAAAACCCAGAGCAAGAGTGAGCCTTCATGTCCACCCCAGCTACCGGCAATTTTATAAAACACGGGCAAGCGGGTATTTGAATGTGCTGCGACATAGGCAACAGAAAAATCATCACTGACAAAGCCAGCAATCAAAATTACAAAAGACAACAAGGTCAACAAGAACTGTGAAGCTGCCAGCGGCCTCGCCATTGCTATCCAGACAGCTTGTTTTTTGACTATCCCCAGACTTGGAATGACCGCTTGCAGGGCCGAGAAAACCAGTGCCAGTATCAGGGCGAAATGCCCAAGTTCGATGATCATGGCAGTGGTACTCCGGACTTGGCTTGCGCCCGGTCTATCGCATATTTCGCGTCCGGCGGCATGTAATTTTCATCATGCTTGGCCAGCACTTGCTCGGCAATGAATACACCCGCCTGTGCCAGCTTACCCTGTGCTACTACGCCCTTACCTTCCTTGAACAGATCGGGCAAGATGCCGCGGTATTGCACCGCCAGGCTATTGCGTGTATCAGTCACCAGAAAACGTACTGTAATGCCATCTTCCAGTGTTTTCAGGCTGCCATTCTCAACCATGCCGCCGACACGAAAACTATGCTGCAAGGGCGCTTCGCCTGCGCTGATTTGTGTAGGTGTAAAAAAGAACACCAGATTCTTTTGAAAGGCATTCAAGATAAAAAATGTCGCCAATGCCAGTAAAGAAAGGCTGACTGCCACCAGCAGCAGGCGCTTGTGTCGTGCTTTCATGTTGCCCCGCCAGCTTCAGAGTCACGGATTTTCTGCTCCAGCTTTAGCTCACGCAAGAGCGCTTTCTTTGCGAGCCCTACACTGAACAGCTCCAGCGCGAGAGTGGCAAAGAATACCAGCGCAGCCCCCCACACATACAAGGCATATCCACCCATGGCAATAAAGACTGACCAGTTTTGCCAGATCATGATGTTGCTCCCACTTCAGCCTGCACCCAGGCGCTATGCCTTTCCCTGTCCAGTATCAACAGGCGCACACGCCACAACACGATGGCAATGACATATGCCCACAATGCCAGGGTCATCACCAGCATGCCGCTGAGCATGATATTGGCCATCTTGGGTGCTGCACTCAGGCTGACCGATGCCCCCTGATGCAGAGTATTCCACCACTTGACGGAGAAATAAATGATGGGGATATTCACGACACCCACCAGCGCCAGCACTGCACCAGCACGGTCAGCGCGGCGGCTATCGTCAATCGCCGCTTGCAAGGCGATCAGCCCAAGATACAGGAACAGCAAGATCAATTCAGAAGTCAGGCGCGCATCCCAGACCCACCAGGCACCCCAGGTAGGCCTGCCCCAGAATGCCCCTGTCCATAAGGCCAAAAAAGTGAACAAAGCGCCCGTAGGTGCCAGGGCACGCGCCAGCAATGCAGCGAGACGGGTATTGAAGATCAGGCTGATCGCCGACCAGAAGCTCAGGGCCAGATAGATCAGCATGGACAGCCAGGCAGCAGGCACATGAATGAAAATGATGCGATAAGCCTCGCCTTGCTGCCGGTCAGTCGGTGCGATCAGAAAACCCAGCACCAGGCCAACAACAGTCAACACGCCAGCGAGCGCAAACAGCCAGGGTATGCATTTTCCTGCCACCCGATAAAAAACCGGTGGCGAAGCCAGCGCAAACCAGCTGCTGCTTTTGGCTGTACTTGAAAAGTGATCCAGACTCAACGTGTTCATGCGATTGCTGTTTGCCTTGAAAGGGTAATCAAACTAAAAATGTCATCAAAAAAAAATGAAAAAAATGCTCGCCGTAAAGCGAGCAAAAATGAACCCCTAGAGATGTACGACGTAGTAAATATACCTTGCGGCTTTTAAAAAGTATGCGAATTAATTCAGATATGAATATGTAGCTGCATGTTGCGAATACAGCAGATAAACACAAGGGATGTTGAGAATTGAGCTGATAACCAAACCAGGTATCAGTCAGGCATCAGTCAAGCATGATGCGCAAGCTATAGCTACTTGCGACAGGAGAAAGAACAGCTAAAGCAGCCAGCATTCCGGCCAGGACATACCAGTAGGCAGCAGTATCCAGACCTGCGTTGTGCGCAACAAATACGCCGCAGCCAAAGATAAGCACGGGTATGGTCAAAGGCAAGACCAGCAAAGATAACAAGACCGCACTACCACGCGTGCCCAGTGTCAATGCAGCACCCATGGCACCAATCAGGCTGAGTACAGGTGTACCGAGCAAAAGACTGAGTACCAGCACACTTATGGCGTCAAAAGGCAAATCAAATTGCAACGCCAACAAGGGCACCACAAAAACAAGGGGCAAACCAGACACCAGAAAATGTGCCAGTATTTTCCCACTGACAATGACAACCAGTGGTTCTGAGGACAAGAGCATCTGTTCCAGCGTACCATCAGCATAATCGCTGGCAAACAAGCGTGGTGCTGCCAGCATGGATGACAGCAATGCTGCCACCCAGATGATGCCTGGTGCTATCGTTTGCAACAAAACCTTATCAGCTCCCACACCCAACGGAAACAGGCTGACAATCAGCACAAAGAAAACCATGGTGCTCAACACATCTGAACGACGTCGCCATGCGAGTCGCAAATCACGTCCGGCCACAGCCAGAAACAGCATCAGCATCAGCATGGAGGTTCACCGAGCCACAATTCATGATGATCAGCTACCTGCAAATCGATGTCCTGATGCGTGGTGTAAATCAGCAAGCCACCTTGTTGCAAGTGTGCACGCAATATCGCTGTTAACGCTGCAGCAGCTTTCTGATCCAGTGCACTGAAGGCTTCATCGAGTATCAATAGCTGCGGCAGATCCGGCAAATATAATCTGGCCAATGCCAGACGTTTACGCTGCCCTTGTGATAACTGACCTGCGGGCAATAGCGCAGTCTGTAGCAAGCCCATGGCATCCAGTGCCGCGCAAGCCATCGCATAAGAACAATACTGACCGGCCAGTCTGGCATGGAAAGCGATATTTTCCCAGGCCAGCAAATCGTCCTTGATGCTGTTTGCATGACCAAGAAAGAGCAGGTGTTGGTGAAATTCTTCTTTTAGTTTTTGTATGCTTTTTCCTCGCCACAATACAGAACCTGTTGCCGGGCTGGCCAAGCCGCAGAGTATGCGTAACAAACTTGATTTACCGCTGCCATTACTACCCCTGACATACAGGGCATGACCGGCACGCAATTGAATCTGAATACCCGAGAACAGGTAGCGATGTCCCTTGAGGCATGCCACCTGGCTGGCCTCGAATTCGATTGGCATGCACGGAGCCGTAATTAGCAGAGGTCGCTGACTATTAATCCCGGTTTGCTGATACATGCGCTTTTTGCCTGCGTAGATGAGATGGCTATCTGGAATAGCCGACAATGAATTAGCCTGAGCCTGGGACTGATCAGAATCGCCTTGAACACGCATTTTAACTGCCCTGCCAGGCCCAACGAAGTTGCATTTCCTTCGATGCTTATTACAACTCCTTCTAAACACTATGCCTTATGTGGCTTAGAATAATTTCGTAGCAAATCGATATGTTTTGTCCCTCGCTTTGATGACACAGGTGCAGATATTGCGTGCCTGTTTTTCTCGCACTTAAAATTTCAGGCCATTTTATAAGAGCACTTGCTTCTTTATTGTGAGTAGTTCTCTGGAAAAAGTTTTAGAAAAAGTTGTGTTTTTGCCAAATTGTATTACAATGCTTGCAATTCTTTCTTATTTACCATTTTTTTGGACCTTATCCATGTTTTCCCTACGCGCTTTTATCTTTGTTTCTCTTACACTCGTGGCACAGGTAAGCATTGCGCAAGAGTGGGTACTCGCAGTGAATGAAGGTGTAACCTATCAAGATGGCAGCCCTATCAGCGAGCGTTATAAGCCATTAGTCGACCTGCTGGAGAAAGAACTCAAACATCCCATCAAAGTGCAGGCAGTGGACAGATACAGTAATTTCGAGGCAGGTCTCGACGCTGAACGTTATGATCTGGTATTTATCCATCCTGCACATATAGGCTTGCGTGCGGCCAAGAGCGGGAAATATTTTGGACTGGTCAGCGCCAAAGATTTTACTGAATACCGTGCCCGCGTATTCGTCAAAAAAGACTCTGTTATAAAAACCATCGCTGATCTGCGCGATAAAAAAGTAGGGGTACCCTCGCTGGAATCCATCACTACGGTCATGTTCACGGCCAACCTGACTGAGTTAGGCTTTCGCGATCCGGCTTCACGCTTTAGCGCTACCCGCTACCAGGATGCTGTTCCCTTCATGGTAGAAAATGGTTTTGTTGAAGCTGGCGTTACAGGTTCAGGTGCTGTTGCCAAAGACTGGGTCGCCAAAGGCGGGCGTGTGATTGGAGAAACAAAACCTGTCCCTATCAAGCAATTTCTGGCCTCACGAAAACTGAGTACAGATCAACGTGACAAGCTGCAAAATATTTTGCTTAAACTCAGCGAAAACGATGCCGGGAAAGTGGCATTAAAGAGCATCAATATGAAGGGTTTTGTGCCATGGGACAATGCAGTCATGGCAGATGCAATCAAGCGACTTGGCCTGTAAAATAGTCCAGGCATAGCAAAAGGGTACAGATTACATCTGTACCCTTTTTGATTGTAGCGCCTGATTTGTTTGCTTCTACGCTTACAATCCTAACTTGGCAGCCAGGCCTATGCGTTGCAATTTGCCGGTGGCACCCTTGGGTATTTCTTCCAGAAACAATATCTTGCGCGGTATCTTGAAATCAGCCAGGCGTATGGCGGCAAATTCTCGCAATTCCTTTTCTGTAGCTGTCGTCCCTTCACGCAATACCACGGCAGCCCCTACCTCTTCACCCAGCTTGTCGTGGGGTATGCCAAAAGTAACGACTTGCTGTACCGCAGGATGATCCATCAAAATTTCATCAACTTCACGCGGGGAGATTTTCTCGCCGCCGCGGCTGATGATTTCCTTGAGACGACCAGTAATGCTGAGGTAGCCATCCACATCCATGATGCCCTGGTCACCGGTACGGAACCAGCCATTGGTATAAGCTTCTGCATTGGCCTTGGCATTATTTTCATAGCCTGCCGTCACATTCGGGCCACGGATAACGATTTCGCCTGTCAGTCCACGCTCCAGCAAATTACCATCCACGTCCATGATCGCGACTTCAGGGCCGGCGGCAATGCCGACCGAGCCGGGTATGCGCCTGGCAGGCGGCAGTGGGTTACTGGCCATCTGATGTGCGGCTTCGGTCATGCCATAGGCCTCAATCAAAGGGGTCTTGAAAACAGCTTCAAGTTCACTGATAACTTGCGGCGGCATGGAAGATGATGATGAGCGTATGAAGCGCAAGGGATTGGCCGCAATCACGTCATGATTTTGCGCTGCGCGCGCAACGATGGTCTGGTGCATGGTAGGCACGGCGGTGTACCAGGTAGGTTTCGCTTCTGTCATCCAGCTAAAGAATTTCAGGGCATTAAAGCCTGGTGTGCAAAAGATGCTGCTACCAGCCGACAAGGGTGCCAGCAAACCCGCGATCAGACCGTGGATATGGAACAGCGGCATGATATTGAGACCACGGTCAGCCGCAGTCAATTGCAGGTTGTCGCGTACATTGCAGCCAGAGGCACAGATATTGATATTCGACAGTGGCACGATCTTGGGACGTGAGGTAGTGCCTGAGGTATGCAATATCAGGCCTATGTCTTCAGGCGCAGCAGGGCCAGGAGTGAAGGATGCACTGGCAGCTTGCGGATTGACCTGCGTCAGCGTGAATGCACCTGTGCCCTCGTCACTGGGAGTCAGTTCCAGCACCTGTATCTTCAACTTGTCAGCAATTGCCAGCGCAGGTGAAGTACTGCCCTTCTCTACCACCAGCGCTTTGGCATGCAGGTCAGACAGATAGAATTCAAATTCATCAGCACGATAGACAGGGTTCAGCGGTGCAGCAGTGGCAGCCGCAGCAATGCAGACAAAGGCGCTGGCCATTTCCGGGCCATTCGGCAGGACGATGGCAACCCTGTCCTGGCGGCCTATGCCAAAGCTGTTCAGGGTAGCCAGGGTTCTTTGCTGGTTGGCGCGCAGGTCACGGTAAGTCAGCGGCTTGGCACCTGGCGCTTGCAGAGCGATGGCATTGTCAGAGCCGACGGCGAGTAATTCGACGAGTGTGGAAAATCTTTGCATGATTGCTTTCTATGATAAAAAGTAAATCCCTTGATGCAGTACAGTTCAGTCGCTTACTTCTTCTGCTTACTGACTACTGAATACGCAGTTTGCCATTTTGTTCCTGCACCGTACGTGCCAGCAGCGCAGTCAGTGCATACACCGCTTCTATGTTCGGCGTGGCAGTGTCAGTAATCTTGCCCATTTCTATGACAGTGCCAACCAGCGCCTCCAACTCTATGGGGCGGCCAGCTTCAATATCCTGCAGCATCGAAGTCTTGTGCTTGCCAACAGCAGCAGCACCGGCGATACGTTTGTCTATGGTGACCTTGAAATTCACACCCAGCTTTTCACCTATCACCTGCCCTTCACGCATCATGCGCGCCACCAGTTCGCGTACCGGTGCAAATTCGCAGATATCTACCAGCGTCGCATGAGTCAGCGCACTGATGGGATTGAAACTCAGGTTACCCCAGAGCTTGAGCCAGATTTCTGAGCGGATGTCAGACGAGATCGGTGCCTTGAAACCCGCCTGGCGCAAGGCATCAGCCAACATGTGTATGCGTGGTGTATCACTGCCATCAATCTCACCCAGTGAAAAGCGGTTGCCTTCTATGTGCTTGATGACGCCAGGCGCGATGATCTCGCAGGCAGGGTAGATGATGCAGCCTATGACTTTATTCACATCGATGCTGGCAGTTACCACGCCACCAGGATCGACTGCTTCTACCCTGCGCCCTTCATAGTCACCACCATGCTTGTGGAAATACCACCAGGGCACGCCGTTCTGTGCCGTCACTACGATAGATTCTGGCCCCAGCAAGGCAGGTATGTCAGCAGCCACTGCTGCGACCTGATGGGCCTTCATGCCAAGGATGACGACATCCTGCACCGGCAAATCAGCAATACGGTCCGTAGCGAAGAGGTTTGCCACATGCTCGCTGCCATCATCCATGATCAGTTTCATGCCGTTTTCACGCACCGCCTGCAAATTGGCACCGCGTATCACGACGCTGACTTCATGCCCCAACCCGGCAAGCTTGACTGCCAGGTAACCACCAATTGCGCCTGCGCCTACGACTGCTATTTTCATTTAGTATTTTCCTCAAGGCTTTCGAAATTGTTCCGCAGACTGCCTATACCGTCTATGACGATTTCCACTACCTGACCGCTGCGCATGGGGCCAGCGCCGGTCGATGTGCCACAGGCAATCACGTCACCCGGGTACAAAGTCATCTCGCGTGAAATCATGCTGACTATCTGCGCTGGCGCAAAGATCATATCGCGACAGGGATAATTTTGCCGCTCCTTGCCATTTAAAAATGTTTTGACTGTCAGCGTTTGCGGATCCAGCCCGGTCGCAATCACGGGTCCGAACACACCAAAGCTGTCACAACTTTTTGCCCGGCACCACTGTGCAAATGTCGTATCACGCTGCAGCAATTCCAATGCTGTCACATCGTTGACACAGGTGTAGCCGAAAATGCTGGCGACGGCCATGCCCTCATCCACATTGGTGCAAGTCTTGCCTATCACGATACCCAGTTCGCCTTCATACAGGATCTTTCCTTCATATGCCGGTGGGCGTTTGATGATGCCATCGTGCGGCAAGTAAGAATTGGAAGTCTTGATGAAATACAAAGGCTCGGCAGGAATGGCCTGCCCCAGCTTTTCAGCCAGTTCATGATAATTGTTCCACAGGCCTATCATTTTTGAGGCCAGACTTGGTGTTAGCAAACGCACCTCGCTCAATGCCAGCGTTTGACCAGTTGGCCTGGGATTATCGAACAGATCACCCTCAAAGACGGTGATGATGCCAGCGTCAAGACTGCCAAAGCCGGGCTGATTTGCATGTTCAAAGCGTAACCAATGTGTCATGTCGATAAAAATACCTAGGATTAAGAAGCAGTTTTAATCTCTTAACAAATAAGCATATGCTAAAGGTAATTTTGTTAAATAACATTAAATGAATTATTATAGTCTAGTCGAATCGGCTAGCAAATTCGACAAAATTTTTTGCATATGATTGTGCACCCTAGTATGGCCCTGCATTGCTTCTATTCACCTCTCAGATTTTGATTAAAGGACAGGCGCATGACTCTGGAAATATCCCTCAAGCCAGAAATCCCTCTGGTAGAAACCGCCTCACAGTATCGCTGGCTACAATTATTGTTAGGCATTATTTGCATGGCGATGATCGCCAATCTTCAATATGGCTGGACCTTGTTTGTTGACCCTCTGGATCAAAAATACCATTGGGGTCGCAAAGCCATACAGGTTGCATTCTTTATTTTTGTGCTTACCGAAACCTGGCTGGTGCCAGTAGAAGGCTATCTGGTTGATAAATTCGGTCCCCGTCCGGTAGTGCTGGTCGGTGGTTTGCTGATAGGCCTGGCCTGGGTCATGAACTCCTATGCAGATTCATTGACCATGCTGTATATCGCTGCAGCAATCGGTGGCATTGGCGCTGGTGCTGTATATGGCACTTGTGTGGGGAATGCGCTCAAATGGTTCCCGGACCGTCGCGGGTTGGCAGCAGGCCTGACCGCCGCCGGATTTGGCATGGGGTCGGCGCTGACCATCATCCCTATTTCAGCCATGATCAAGAACAGCGGCTATGAATCAGCCTTCCTGTATTTTGGCCTGGGTCAGGGCCTGGTCGTATTCTTGCTGTCCTTCTTGCTGAGTACGCCAAAAACAGCCCCGACTACAGCAACACCAGCGGCACGCATCAGCCAGACCAAGGTAGATTTCACCTGGAAGCAAATGATCAAGACACCGGTGTTCTGGGTCATGTACCTGATGTTCGTCATGATGGCTGCTGGTGGCCTGGTCGCCACGGCACAACTGGCCCCTATCGCCAAGGATTTTAAAATTGCTGAAATTCCTGTATCGCTGATAGGCTTCACCTTGCCTGCCCTGACCTTTGCCCTGTCCCTGGATCGCATTTTCAATGGCATCACGCGCCCCTTCTTTGGCTGGGTATCCGACAATATAGGTCGTGAAAACACCATGTTCATCGCTTTTACGATGGAGGCTGTGGGTATCCTGGCACTGAGTATTTTTGGTAAAGACCCTGTCCTTTTCGTCTTGCTGACCGGCCTGGTATTTTTTGGCTGGGGAGAAATCTACAGCCTCTTCCCTTCCACTTGCGGCGACACCTTTGGCAGCAAATTTGCTGCAACAAATGCCGGCCTGCTCTACACAGCCAAGGGTACTGCGTCCTTGCTGGTGCCACTGTCTGTTTATGTAGTAGAAGCCTATAAAGGCTGGCACGAAGTATTCTATATAGCCGCAGGTTTGAATGCCCTGGCCGCCATCATGGCACTGGCCGTACTCAAACCCATGCGTGCACGCATGCGCAATTTGCAGTGAACCTGTACCGTAACCGATAAAAAATACAATAAAGAAAAAACGCAGCAAAGAAAACTTTGCTGCGTTTTTTTATCCGGCAGACATCATCATCCGGCACTAATTCCCACGCTGCATCTCTGCCATGACGGCATTTTGTATGCCCTCAATGGTTTTATCTTTTTGCATCTTCTGCAAAATCTCAGTCAGGGCAGGTACCAGCGCTGCATGCTTCTTGTTGAGGTAATGGAATACCGGAAAAGTAGCCAAAGGAGGTGCGAGAGCTGTGATATCGGTCTGCTTCATCTCATCCAGCACAGCCTGGCCAGAGATACGATTTGAGACCACGATGTCGGAACGCCCAAGCAGCATTTTTTGAAACGCCTGGCGCACCGTGGGCGCTGACTCCAGCTTCATCCCTATCGTGTTTTGCTCAATGATCTTGATGCCTTTGACAAAGCCTATCGTGTAGGGCCGCAAACTCTCCCAGCCATTGACGACAAAATTGGTACCATTGGTGAAAATAACAATTTCATAGGTCAGTAATGGTACAGGGATGATGACCAGGTTAGGGTAATCCCTGTCCATGCCCAGCTTGCGATAAAGCTCAGCATCCATTTCGCCATTAT
Source organism: Undibacterium sp. FW305-107 (assembly GCF_058788535.1). Lineage (NCBI taxonomy): Bacteria > Pseudomonadati > Pseudomonadota > Betaproteobacteria > Burkholderiales > Oxalobacteraceae > Undibacterium > Undibacterium sp. FW305-107. Next base: position 181,287 of record NZ_JBYTAV010000003.1, on the reverse strand, counting down.
TGGCGCTGCGCAGGGAACGCTCGCCAGGCAGATAATGGACATTCATGTTCATGCCCAGTCTGCGGTAAGCGATCTCCATGATCCTTTCCGCTATTTTTGTGGCCGGGTCTTTTTCTATCAGCGTTGAAATTTGCAGGAGCTTGCTGTCCTGCGACAGGGCAATCGTTGGCAATAAACCTGACAGGCAGGCAAGTTGTAATAAAGTTCTACGATGCACGGCTAACTCCCCTAACAACAAACAAAATTCTATGTTTGCAGGATAAAACGAATCCCGTTTTTAAAATACAGTGCATCAGAGTAATTTATCATTGCGAAACAGAAAATGACAAATGTTTGCAAACACGAATTCATAGTGTTTCAAACCATTCACATGGCCCATGGCGGAAGACAAAAAACCTGCTTGAAGCAGGCTTTTCAAGTTTTCAAATCCCGCTGAATTTCGCTATGGGTGATACCTCAGCAATCCTGAAACGCCACAGGATAGAAGAGATTTTCCCCTCTTCAAAAATTAAGTCGTTTTTACAACGATTTAACAAATATTTGAAAATCTAGTCTTATTTATAATTTATCTGAAAAATATAACAAGATATTATTCAATTGATCCTCACCTGATTCTTTATAGAGACTCATCGGAGCTTTCTCTCAGTTTTATATTCGGTAATCAAATCGCACCTCCAATTCAATACAGGAATAATATGAAAATCTCGATTCTTGGAGCAGCATTTCTGGGATTGATCATGTCAAGTTCAATTTGCCATGCAGATGACAAAGCAATTTGTGATGCTGGAAAAGGGAGCTATATCACTGGCACAGTCACATCAGGTCCAAAGTTCACAAGCGGGAAATTCCTTAAGGGCGTTGAGCTCTCGCATACCCACCTGAGCGTGAAAGTTGATGGATCTGGTGATATCTATGACGTAGCAATAGATAATGTATTTGCTACAGGCTATGTGAAGAACAGCAAAAAAGTGCCCCCTTTATTGAGCCAGATCAAAGTTGGCGACAACTTGAAACTGTGCGGACAGGAATATACAGACGGCACAAAAGGCATCCATTGGGTGCATACCGACTGCCAGCAAACGCCAAGTCCCAGCAAGCCGAATGGATTCATCAAGATCGTCCAAAAAGATGGCACAAGCAGCGACAATCTTGAGAGTCTGGAAACCTATTGCCGACTCTGGAATTAAAACTCTCATCCAAGCTGAATGTCATAGTGGTGAACTCTGCATCTCCGGGGGCATCAGTCTGCCACTATGCCGCAAGAATATCGCCAGGAATCAGCCATGGCCAATGTTGCAGATTCAAATCCTCAAAAGTCTGCTTCGTCCTGGATGGCAGAGGCAGTTGCTTCGACCGCTTTCCCCCTGTCAAGCTTCCTGAAAAACCCGAGGTATTGACTTCCCGAATATCAGAATTTATCTGATAAGTAGAAATGTATGCGAGGAACGTACGCGAAGAATATGTGCGGATAAGCTTATTTGGGATGGAGTAATCATAGCCATCCGCCGATTTCTTGCGGTGCAGGGGTTAAGAATCAAGCCTGTTTAGCAAGAGCGATCATCACTTCCCGCCAGGCTTTCTGCCCCGAGGCCGACATTTCACCCAGGGCAGTTTGCATCGCCGCCCGCTCGTGATCCGACGCGGTGCGTTCCATGCGAACACCTTTCGGTGTCAGCCTAAGTCGCTTGACGCGATGCTCGACGGTATCTCTTTCTGCAACGACATAGCCGTTTTCCTGCAGGTATTTCATGGGGCGGTGAAGTGCCTGTTTGGTGATGCCGAGGGTTTCCAGCAAGCTCCCCACGGAAATACCATCGGTACGTGCAATAACGTAAAGAATCCTATGGTGCACACGTGATAAGCCATGTTCTGCAAGGTATCGGTCCGCTTGCAGGACCAGCCCACGAAAAGCAAAATGCATCAGAAGCAGGGCTCCATCCAGCGTATGGATCTCGTTCATGCCAGCCTTTTGTACAGCTGGCAGTTCGAATATGGAGTTTAGTTTGGTCATCGCTCCATTATAATTGACGGGCTCCTTGATCGCTACTTCGCGCTTGCGATCATGCAGGTTCCCGTCGCATGCGCGCAGAGTTTATCGTCTTTATCAAGGAGGCGGGCTTCCGCTGCTGCGACGGTACGACCACTGTGAATGACCGTTGCCTCTGCCCTGACAGGCCCGGAGTTTTCAGTCAAAGGTCGCAGATAAGTTATCTTGAGATCGAGAGTGCTGTATAGAGCGTCTGCAGCCAGCGTGCTATAGACAGCCAAAGCGATTGCCCCATCAAGCATGGTCGCTACGTATCCCCCATGCACCATGCCAGCCGGGTTGTAGTGATCAGGCGTAGGGTGGCCCTGCAGCGTAACTTTTCCATGGGCAACACTGGTTCCCACAAGTCCCAGGGTTCGCCCGATTCCTCTGCCAAAACCGCCTTCGTCAAAGGCCTTCTTCAATATTTCAAGTCCTGATGTTCTCATAGTGCGCTCCAAAAAGTTGCGGAAGAATACTTGACACTGTCCCTTCAAGTCAATATAGTTGACCTTAAAAATAAAAACTGATGATGAATTCCCGTTGCAGCATCTGAAAGTTGAAGAAGGATAACTGACATTTCCCAATTAGGTCAATATTATTGACCTCAACAAGTGAAAATGAACAATGAAAGAACTGATCTATAGCAAGCCCTCAAAACTGGAGTGGGTGGAGACGCCGGAACCAACGATCACGGGATCCGACCAGGCTTTGGTGCGTCCGATTGCATCAGCATTTTGCGACCTTGATCGACGCATACGCGCCGGAGTAACGCCTTTTCCACCGGGTTTCGCCATTGGTCACGAAGCTGTCGGGGAAGTTGTTGAAGTGGGTGGATCAGTTACAGGATTCCAACGCGGTGACCTGGTGTCAATCCCCTGGAAAATCTCTTGCGGAAAATGCGCCCAGTGCCTCTTTGGGCGGACCTCAGCCTGCACTACGGTCAGAAAGCATGCCAGCTACGGGACTCCCGTTGGTGGACATTGGGGCGGCCTGTTTTCCGAACTGGTGAATATTCCTTTCGCCGATGCGATGCTGGTAGCGTTGCCGGAGGGTATTGAGCCAGCCGCGGTCGCAGCTGTCAGCGATAACTTGACCGATGCCTGGGTCGCTGCCCGGCGTCCACTGGTCACTGGCAACAAGGACGCGCGCGTTCTCGTCGTCGGTGGAACAGAAAGCATCGGCGTGCTAGCCACCCAGCTTTCTGTCGCCGCAGGCGCCGCCGAGGTCACCTATTACGATTCTGACGCAAAGCGCAATGAGATAGCGGCAAGGGCTGGGGCACGTATCCACCAGGGGGACGAAAGCTTGCTGCACGAACAGTTCGACTTCACGATTTCGGCAACCCGCGACCCCGAAAAACTTCGTGCATCGCTGCTAGCACTGGCTCCCGGCGGACACTGCTCCTGCATTGGGATCATCTTCGACGATCCGAAGATTCCGTTATTCTCGATGTACTTGCGCGATGTCACCCTGTCTGTGGGACTATGCAGCGTGCGGCCTCACATGTCCAAGGTCATCGACCTGGTGGCCACAGGGCAGTGCGATCCGATGTCGCTGACGACCGTCGTAAGTACGGACGAGGCACCGGATGCACTTGCGGTGCATGCCGGAAAAGTAGTTGTCGTTCGTCCACGCTTATTCAGAGACTGATCATATGTCATTGCTAACAGACATCCTGATGGCACTGAACGTTCTATGGTTCGGCGCTGGGGCATTGTATTTCGGAGTTGCGACGAACTCTGCCACCAAACTCCTGGTTTCACGATCCGCCAGACAGTCACCTCTTTTTTCAGCCGTGTTTGCAGCGGTGCGCTTTCTGGGGGGATTGAATCTGGGCTTCGCGGTCCTTGCTGGCGTCCTGTTGTTCAACCGAACGCTGTTTCCCGGGGCGGCGCAAATGGCCACGCTGACTTCTGTGCTTGCGCTTGCACACGGCACTCAATTCGCGACCAATGTGCCCTCTGCCCTCTTGTACAGCAGCCGTGGCGCTCCCTATTGGCCGGTTCTGAGGGGTTCAATGTTGCTTATTTTTCTTATGGACTTCTCGCTTATGGCCGCGAATGGTGTATTAGCAGTGTTCCTCTTTTCGATTTGATTAACCCAATCCACAAACAAAGGAAGCCATCGTGCCCGCATACGTCATACTGATTCGAAACAGCATCGTCAACCAAAGTGAACTCGACATTTACGCGTCGATGGCCAGAAAAGCCCGTGGCGCGGAGCCACCGACACCATTGGCTTACTACGGTGAAGCCCTTGCTCTGGAAGGCCCTGATGTGGACGGTGTCGTCATCCTGAAATTCAAGGACATGGATGCGGCCAAAGCATGGTACGACAGTCCGGCGTACCAAGAAGCAAAAGCTCACAGACTACTTGGTGCGGACTGCAGGGTAATCCTTGCCAACGGCGTTTCATCTGCTGACTAGAACTCATTTCATCAATAGGGTGAGATGCGTTTGTCTCATAACGTGGGCTGGCAAGACGGACGAGGCAGTCAATAGCGGTGCTATTGATAACGAGTCCAACGCAGTCCAGCGCGCGTTATGAGGCAAACCCTTAGTGAACTGACGATTTGGGCGCATTGCAGCGTGCAGTTTGTTACCTCGCCCTCGCCAAGGCACCAGCCTTAGCTTCACAGGGTACACACCTTAGACCTTGCACTGCATCCCAAATCGTCTTGTTCGCACTCATCCTATTGATGAAATGAGTTCTAGATATCTGGATTTGAAAGAACTGGGATTTGCAGGGTCATATGACCATGTGGCACTTCGCCAGAAAGTGGCGTAAAGTGCCACGAAAGTTGAGACTGGAATTGGTAAGCAACGCACTGATTAACAGAAAATTGTCACGTAACTTGAGATTGATTGTCGCAATAGTTGAGATTTTCTTCGTTTCTGTCAGATAAAATGAGATTTTCCAGAATTAGCACTTTTTAGATATTTAGGTGTTTGTGTATGCGTAGTCAACATTGTCACGCCAACTGATCCTCACTGGCACCGACCAGCAAAAGTCCACAGGGCAATTTCAGTGCAGTAGTTCTAACAGCAGCATCGCGGCCTCTGCGATTAGCGCTAGTTTCGATATGGGAGCACCTTTTCTCACTACCATAGCACCCAAGAAAACTCCACATTCGACGTAAAATATAAACAACGGGCAGGCAACTTGCGTAACAGTTGGTACGGCATCATAGGAAGTCTGATCTCAGAGTTGCGGAGATAAAGTACAATCACCTCCTCCAAAGGATACTTATTACAAACACATCATGGCAAATGATGCGTTAGACATCCTCTGACGTAAGGGAATAATATATTCTGTATAAAGTTAATCATCCGTCTGTGCGGGATCGTGTTTTGTTGAAATCAGCAGCTTAAGACAATATGAAAATAGAAAGCACTAGCCAGTTAGCAAGTATTATTCGCAGTCAGATTGATTCTATGCGCAAAGCTAATAAAGCACCGCATACGAGTAGCATCGGTTCAAAAAAAGAACCCGTGAAAACAAAAAAAATATCCCGCCCCCAAAAAAAAGACTTAGGACATTTGATTGTTCAAAGAGTCGCAGGTATTCCCCTTGAAGATCCACACAGGCGAAGGAAGGCTTTCCGTGCGTTTTTAGAGTCTGTATTGTTGGATGAACTCGGGGAAGAACTGATTGCAGACCCCCGGTTCTTTCGCATGGTAGAAGATATTCAGAATCAAATGCAGGCTGACCAGGAACTGGCTCCTATAATTGAACAAGCCATAGATTTGCTGCTGGTACCATCGTCTATATAAAAAGTTGGTGGTCTTTAAATCGGCCTTATGCTATCCGTAATGTGGTTTTATAAAGACAGTAACGGCAGCATTAAACCGAGGCAATATGAAAAAATGTGCAAACTTAATTGGCGTTAAAACGGTTTTTCATCAGACGTTGAGCCAAGCGTTTGATCGCCTCTGCATCATTAGCTTCTCCAGACAAAATTGCTTGTGCATAAGGCGCTGAAAAATTAGTTTTATCCAAGCGTAAAGCCAACTCTATGTGCTGCTCAGCCTTTTCAACCTGGCCTTGCATTGCCGCTATTACAGCGATAGCACCATGGCTTTCGCTGAAGTTGCGGTCAAGTGCCAACGCAGTTTCAAACTCTGCACTGGCCGCACCCAAATCTCTTTGTATAAAATAAAGCCAGCCCAAACCTAAATGTGTCCCTATGTGTTTAGGCATATACACGACTGCATCCTGTAAATAGGGTAAAGCCTGGTCGATTTTCATGTCATACATTTCAGTAAAACCAAGCATTGACAGGACACGTCCATCAGTAGAATTCTTTGTCAGCGCTCTTAGTAAACATTGGCGGGACAGGTCTGTATTTTTTTGCGACAGCGCTACTGTAGCATTTACCACCAGCGCTTCGACCTGCTCAGGGTCTGACGCCAGTGCCTGCCTTGCCCATGTGGCAGCCAATTCCATATTCCCTAAATCAACCGCAACCAGACTGGCAATGCCTGCCGCTTGATCCGAGAGACGATTTACCTTTTGCTGTTGCAAGGCATACTCAAGCGCTTCTTCCAGTCTGAGCGATCTGTGCATGCACCTGAGCCACAACACCTGAAGCTGGCTGATATCTTGAACAGTATGTCCAGCATCATCAAGTACATTGCCCAGCAGTTCCAGAGCTCCACCAAAGTCATTTTTATGGAAATAGATATAAGCAAGATTATGGATAATTGCCGGATGCGGCCCCTGCAGTTCTTCAAGGCTGATCAGTACCGTCTGAGCGTCCTGCAAGCGCCCTTGAGCAAGGTATAAATTACTGGCGCGGAATTGCCAGGCAGTGGTGTCAGTTTGTCTGGACTGCGCAACAGTGAGGAATTGTTCGGCTTTTGAAAACAAGGCAGCCTGCAAAGCGGTTTCAAAGGCGTCTACCAACAAGACATTATTGTCAGGATCACTGCTCAAGTAAGATTCCAACCGTGCGACTCTGGCACTGAGTTCTTGTTGTCGTATTGTTTGTACTTCAGTTAATGCATTTTTTGGAATCAAGGTATTCTCCTGCGCGGCCGTTTTGTTGGTCATCATCTATCTCTTTCGTTTCCCATGCCGGGAAGATTATATTCTCGCATTTTATTGCTTGGTCAGACTTAGCAGTCCGCTCAACAGGCCAAGTCGCAATCCCGTTGCGCGGCCAAAAGCTTTTTCAGATTTTTCAAAGCAGATTGGTGGATTTGAGAAACCCTTCCCTTGCTTACATTCATTATTTCTGCGACTTCTTCAAAGGGTGTGCTTTGCAGGTAATGATATCGCACAACTTTTTGCTCTTGTCTCGACAACTGCTCTACAAGAGAACGAATTTGCCCTTGCAATTGTTTCAGTTCCAAACTTTCATAAACTGGTGACACCAGAGATGTGAGTCCCTCATTGGTAACCATACCACTGTCATCGAGCAACCAAGAGAGTGCCAACCCGAGGCCAACCTCAGCCAAGCGACGAAAAATGTGTTCGCTATCATCCGGATTTGCACTATCTGCCAGTAAAGCTATTTCCTTACTGGCATTCATCCGTTGTGCATTAAGGCGTTGACGCACGCTGATTTGTTGATGTTTTTCGGAATGAACTTCCATACTGTTAAGGATGGCACCGCGCATTCTTGGCCCGGCAAAACTGGTAAATTTTGCTCCTGCCCCAAGATTAAATCTCTCCATCGCGTCCAGCATGCCGACCAGAGCAATTTGATTGTATTCGGCAAACTCAACATCATTTCCATAGCGCTTCACGTACATCGATGCAGCGACCGACTTGGCATACGGCATGTAGATTTCAATAAGCTGCTCTCTGGCAGCAAAGTCTGCGTTTGTTTTCCATTTCGTCCATAACACTGCTTCGGATTCCTCAGAACCCGTCCCTTGCACCAGCGCCTCCAGATGAGCAGAGCCTGCCATTACGTGAGCCGTGATTAGAACGTTAATGGAAAGAACCAACCAGTGCTTTTAATACCAGGCTCCAGCCATCTATTAATACGAACATGAGTATCTTTAAAGGCAAAGCAATCGAGATGGGGGGCATCATCATCATGCCCAACGCCATCAAGATGCTCGATACTACGAGGTCTATCAATAAAAAAGGCAGAAAAATAACGAAACCAATTTGAAAAGCTGCTCGAAGTTCTGAAAGCATGAATGCCGGTATCAATTGCAAATTGCTGATATCGTCCATGGTTTCAGGTGGCTTGGATTTTGACAATTCCACCATCAATGCCAAATCTTGCTCCCGCGTTTGCCTGACCATGAATTCGCGCATGGGTACGCTGGTTTTTTCATAAGCCACCTCTGCATTCATCTTGCCGGACATGAAAGGCTGAAAAGCCTGATCATTAATGGTCTGCAAAGTCGGTGCCATGGTAAATAGTGTCATGAATAAAGCCAGGCCTATCATGGCAGAATTAGGAGGTGTTTCTTGCATCCCAATCGCGTGACGCAACATCGACAACACGATGATGATGCGTAAAAAAGCTGTCATAGAGACCAGGATCGCAGGCAAGACCGCCAATACCGTCAAACCTAAAATCACGCGCAGGGCCTGATTGGTATCGCCAGCAGCGAGGATGGACGGTTTTAATTTGTTCGACAGTGACTCATCAGGCAAAGCGATGGCAGTGACAGTTTTTACCGTGCTGGTAGCAGCAGGTTTAACCGCTGGCAAAGCCTCAGTCTTTTCCTTGATCTCTTCTTTGTTTTGCTCTGTTGCTGGAGTCGTCGTTTCGGATGTACTTTGAGTCACAAAGCCTTCTAAAGCGGCATCTCGCGCGTGCGCTGGAGATATAAAGCTGCACCAGAAAAATAATTGCAGGCAGCAGCAAAGTAAAAAGCGGTGGATCGACATTTTATTGCTCATATTATGTCTGTCCGTTTTGTTGAGGCGAAAATTCAGCCTCTGCATTAGCGTCAGGTATGGTTGGCAAATCCATTTTCTTTTTGTCGAGTACAGTTACCTGATTATCTGAACAGGCGATGAGCAATTCGTCACCATTCCAGCTAATCAGATGGATACTGGTTTTTGCCGTTAACATGAGTTGCTTCTTTATTTTCAATTCTGAATTGGTGCTTTTCTTATCCAGCCCTGGAAGTCGCCCACCTAAATTAAATGTACCCGATTTAAATTTAATGACGACATAGGCGAAGGCGAGAATCAAGGCAAGCACAGTGATCAGCCAGGCAGATAAAATATCATCTGTTTTACCTTTGCCATTATCACGGATCACAGGGATATTCGCCGACAACTGCATTGGTGAAGCAGAGTTTGCCAATATAGCTGGCGAAGCTGATGCGATCGACGCAGCAGCTGCAATTTGCACAGCAGGCGTGCTCCCCCCCGCTGCTGTCTGCGACTTCGCGTTTACACACAACATCAAGAGGCTAAGGACGCATAGGCCGCCAACTTGACGAGAAAATTTCAAAAAGGAGTTCACGATCATTGCCTGGTACTGAGGTCAGGCTTTCAAGGGAACAGGTAATTCAGAAATCTGAATTGCGAATTGCCCGTCAACAGCGACCAGATTTCCCTTGGCAACGGTATACCCTTCCAGAACCAGGTCAATTGCCTGCTCTACATCAGTACCTAGCGTGACGATCTGATGCTGCTTCAAGGCTAATAATTCACCCACGGTCATTTCAACCTCACCGACATAGACCTGCAACCTTGCCTTCACTGTATGTAATGGATTGATTGTCGTCATTACTGGCGCAGACTTATTTGTGGCAGCCTGGTCTTGTGCCTCAAGCTCCGGCAATTTGATCATTTGAATTTCAACTGCATCTTGTGCGGCCGTTGGCGTTCCGGAACTGGATGCGGAGGTTTCAGGATGTTGGTTCATATTTCATTCATTTCTTAAATACTGCAAAACAGCAAGAGCAAGCTTGGGAATAATAACAATAGCTTTTTACACAGCCATCGAATTTACCCCTGTCAGGACTTTATCGCAGGGGATGGAGCTAAAACTTCTATCGCTTTTTTATTTGCCCTTGTCCCTAGAAATGCCAGGCAAAGCGCTTCGCCGCTGGCAAATTTGACTTGTAAAGGTTGTTCAAGGCCATGCGGCAATGGAATCACATCGCCCACTTGTATCTGCTGCAAATTACCGAGTTCAATGTCGCAAGGGCTAAGTTCGACACGAATACGTACTTTTTTTTGCTGAACAGCTTGTGCGATCGAATGCAACTTACTGGTCGGCGCGGTACGTGACAACTTGCGCTTGTTTTCGCCCTCTACCAATACATCTTGCCCCAGCAATTGCTCAACACAGGCTTGATTCAGCACCAGCACCAGCTTCACGCCGCACCATTGCATTTCCAGTTGCACAGCACCTGACCATGCCTTGAACAGATTTTCTGGCGGCGCACCGGCTGACATATCGACTTGTGCGGGCGACAGCAAGTTACTCAATTTGCCCAGATATTCTTCCCAGGCTTGGCTTGCCACACTCTTGCCAATAACGCCCTTAGGCTTGGAAGAGATAGCTGCTGACCCGCTTGCAGAGAACATGGCATCTTGCAGATGTTCAAGATGTCTTGGAGGGATTTGCATCCAGAATATTTGTGCACCCGCCCCGGATACCTGACGCCAACCAGCCAGCATCGCTTGATTTTTTGGTGATTCTGAAGCGAGCTTGGCCTGGACTGAATGGTTTTCGCCATTCGCCAGCCAGTCCTTGCTCCAGTCAGCATTGACCGCATCAATTTTTTTGCAAATCAAATCCAGCTGCCCGGCAGCCCACCAACGCATCTTGTACAGTTCGCCAGGCGTTAAGATCTGAGATTTAGCATTCACTTCAGACACTACTATTTACCCTTCATTGCAAACAGTTCTTGCAACATTTCATTCGCAGTCGTAATAATTTGCGATGAGGCTTGATAGCCGCGTTGCATGATCACGAGGTCACTGAACTCTTGTGAAAGATCAACGTTGGAAATTTCAACAACGCCTGATTTGACGCTGCCAAAGCCGTTTTCGCCAGCGCTGCCAGAATGCCAAGCAGTAGGATCCGTCGAATCGAACTGATTGCCACCTACTGCCTGGACAGCATCCACAGTATCAAAACGGCTCAATGCAAGGCGATTGCCCTTGCTGGTCTGGCCATTTGAATAAGTCATGACCAACACACCATTTGCATCAAAACTTGCACCTGTCAAATTGCCTGCAGAGAAGCCATCTTGCGTATTGAATGCCAGTGCTGTCAGATTAGGGCTGGTTGCAAAGGAGGTTACATCGGTACTGAAGTCCAGCGTTAATGGCATGCTGGTCATCCCTGCCGGTGTGTAGTTGATCGTGACTTTTGAATTGGCAAGAACGGTTTTTCCATTCAAGAATACGATAGCACCAGTGCCCACTGAAACGCCATTTTCAGAAACGTCAACAGACCAGTTATCTGTACTTGTTTTTGTCAGCTTGATCGTCAGATTATGTTCGCCACCAGCGTTATCGATGACCTTGACAGAACCGACACTGACCGTGGTGCTGTTGATGTCAACATTACCTTTAAAAGTAACGGATGTGCTTGCCTTGGAATTGGAAGAACGTGTGCCGTTGACAGTAATTTCTGCCAGTGCGCCGTTGGCATCACGCCCCATGACTTTGCTGCCGTCAAGACGGTTGACCAGTACGCCACTGGAATTAAATTCAAACTGACCAGCACGTGTGAAGTGCAGCTTGCCGTTGGCATCTTTCAGAGTGAACATGCCTTCACCATCCACTGCCAGGTCTAGAGTGTTACCAGTTTGCCTGAGCTCTCCTTGCTTGAAGTTCAGCGTAGTTCCACCAGTCACAAGGCCGTGGCCACTAGAGCCGAAAGTACCTTTTGAAGTGCCGCTCTGATCACCATTGGCATAGAACATATCGCCAAACTGTATGCTGGAGCTTTTAAATCCAGGCGTGTTGATGTTGGCCGTATTATTTGCAATCACTTTCAGACCGCGGGAGTAACCTTGCAAACCACTCATACCAATGTAGATAGAATCAAGCATAATTTTTCCTTCTTTAATTTCGAAATATTTTAAGCGCGCCAAACGTATTCAGAGCACAAGCAATCAGCGTACGTTAATGATTTGGTCCAGGCCAATATTGTCTATCTTCAATCCACCCGTGGTAGTCAAGGTCAACATCGGTGAATCACCGCTGAGTGACAATCCAGCGACAACGCCCGTCAAAGTCCCGGTTTGTGTTGCAATATCCACAGTGCGCCCAATCAAACCCACCGATTGCAAAGACGCCTGGTTATTGATCAGGTGTTCAATATTCGTATTCAATTGCTGGGTCTGCTGCAACGTGGTGAACTGCGCCATTTGCGCCATGAACTGTTGATTGTCCATGGGTTTCATTGGGTCTTGATAGTTAAGCTGAGTCAGCAAAATCTTCAAGAAATCCTGAATACCCAGATTATTCGCTTGCAGGTTATTGGTAGCAGATGATGCACTACCTACTGAACTGATGGCCATTGCATCTCCTTTGCTTGTAACTTTGCTTGTAAATAAGAATTTAAAAAATAATGCGCATCTACAACAGTTGGTCCATTTGCAACGTCACCAGCCTTGGTATTGGTGAGAGCCAATGTTGATGGTTTGCCACCGTCTTTCAGCAACTGCGCAATCACATTCTTGGGTAATTGTTCACCATTCCATATCAGAGCTAACAATTGCACATTCTGTTTGGCAACCCAGTCATGCAATTGCTTTGCGAGTTGTGCTTTATCAACGTTGGCGTTGCTGTCTATACCCAACCACAGGCGCAAACCTTCTTCACTCCATTCTGCATGGAAACGGATAGTCTGATGCTCTTCAGGGAGAGATTCTGCTTTATCCGCCACTTCAGCGCTTGAAGGCGCCTCTTTGATCTCGCTCTTTTCCAGTACAGCCGTATCGGTTAACTCTATAGACAAACTAGCGGCCAATTTGCTTACTGCCTGACTTGCCTGTCTGTCCATCTCAGTTGTTTGATTCAGTGATTCTGCAGAAACGATTCTCGCTTCAATGCCTGTCATGCCTTGTAACACCATTTTAATGGTTTGCACAGCATGTTCGTTCTGAGCAAACTCCTCTACTAATGGCATGACGCTTCCATTGGCAAGAGATGACTGCACCAAGGCACTCGAAGAGGTCAAACTATCCGCAGCAAATGCTCTCATGCCCGCTGCAGATGTCTGCTGCTTTAGCTGGAAGCTTTCATTTTTCAACTCAGCCGCCATTGAGTCAGCAGAACTTCGCTGAACTGAACTTGTAGCCGTCAAAATCTCGCTTGCTTTTACATCCCGAGTGCCAAGATCTCTTTCTTGAGCTACTTTCGTAGGTACCGCTTGCTTGTCGGTTCGATTTGACCGGGAATCCGCTGGCGTATCATTTTCTGTTTCACGGTCAGCAGTTTTCTCAGCATTGCCATGACGATGCGCTTGACTTAGCTCACGCGCATTAGATGTGCCCTCAGCTACGGGCGTGTCGTGACCACCTCTGGCAGTCAGGCCTTGCCTCAGCCACTCTTGCATTTGCGACTGTTCCATCGCCTTTAACCAGGCTTGCTGCTTCGCCATATCCGGCGCGCCACTATTGTCCGTGCGCAGGCGCAGGTTTTTGGCGGGCAAATCCTGATTCAAGCTCAAAGATGTCGTCACGCTCATACGTTTGCCTCTCTTTTCTTTGCTCTCCACATACCTCTGGCATTCCAATCCCGGTCGATTTCTGCATTTTGCTGATGCAATTGCTCAAGGATATATTCGTCTAAACATTCTTGGCGATGCGAATCAAATAATTCCATTTTTTGTTGCAAGTTAATGCATTCCTGCCGGATTAAACTGCATTTATTTTGCAAGCCAATCAGTTCTTCCTGCTTGATCAACATCTCGGCTTTGAGTGTCAATAAAAATTCCAAGGCAGATTGGTGCACCGAAACATTCATATGGCTATGCCATGATGTACGCGCCAATTGTGCCTGCTCTTGTTCACGCAGTTTCAGTTGCTCTATCAATTGTTCGCATTGCTGCATTTCGTGTTGCACACGGGCCAGATCAATCTCGAGTATATCCAGCTTCCATTGCGTCTGTTTCTGGACAGGATCCAACTGATAGGTAAAGCCACGCAAATCCACGCTGGAACTCATACGCGGCCTCTTGCCGCTTGCCTGCCTACAATATTACCCAGATTCTGTATTGCCTGATCGCGCAGGAATCCACCTTCATCCTGCTTCAGCCAATTTAACAACTGGGTTTCAATCTGCAAGGCTTGATCCAATGCCGGGTTGCTGCCTGCTTGATATGCACCTATGTCCACCATTTGACGGTTGCGTTCCAGTACGGCCATTTGTTTAACGGTTTCAATCGCCAGCATTTTTTGTTCCTGGCTGACAATATCCGGCATCACCCGGCTGACACTCTTCAAAATATCAATTGCCGGGTACTGCCCCTTATGTGCCAGTTGCCGCGCCAATACGATATGGCCGTCAAGTATCGAACGCAGGCTGTCTGAGATAGGCTCATTCAGATCATCACCCTCCACCAACACAGTCATCAGTGCTGTAATTGCACCACCGCTATCTGCAGTACCGCAGCGTTCACATAGCTCGGGCAATTCTGCAAAAACAGAAGGGGTATAACCTCGCGCTGTTGGTGGTTCACCCGCTGACAAACCGACTTCACGCCTGGCCATGGCAAAACGGGTGACCGAATCCATAGTCAGTAAAACCTGCAGGCCCTGATCCCGGAAATACTCGGCAATTGCCAAGGCAGCATAAGCTGCGCGGATACGCGCCAAAGCTGGCTGGTCGGAAGTCGCCACCACCACTACCGAGCGCTTCATTCCTTCATCCCCCAGTTGCTTGTCGATGAATTCCCGTACTTCCCTGCCACGCTCACCGATCAAGGCAATAACATTGACGTCCGCCTTGACATGACGGGCAACCATACCCAGCAGTGTGCTTTTACCGACACCGCTGCCGGCGAAAATTCCGACCCTTTGCCCCTTGCCTATCGTCAGCAAGGAGTCAATGCAGCGTATGCCGGTTTCCAGAACTTTTTCTATCCTTGGCCTTTGCATGGGATTGATAGGTGCCGCTTTTAAAGGCTTTTTCAATTGCGTCCGCACTTGTGGCAAGCCATCCAGAGCCTGCCCAAAACCATCGATAACACGACCCAGCAATTCTTGACCGACACCGATCTCTGCATAGGCACCATCGGCTACGACTTCGCAACCTGCCGCCAGCCCTTGTACCGATCCATAGGGCATCAAGGTCAGGTAACCAGCACCTATACCGATCACCTCGGCAATGATGGGCTCAGCAGCTTCATTGCCCTGATATTCACCACGCTTGGGATAGATAGAGCACAGCTCTCCCACTGTCGCATTCAAGCCAGTTACCTCGATCGACAAACCACTAAATTGACGCACTTGCCCTATCCGTTTGATGAAAACGGATTTATTCAATTGCGCGTGGTATTCGTTGAGTCTGATCACGCTGCGCCTGTCGTTGCAGTCTGATCGCTGGCAGTTGCCTCAACTACCCGAGTTTGTGCATGCTCATGCTGCAGCTTGTTTTTGCGCAGGTTTCTGGCTTGCAGCAGACCTTGCTTCAAGACCTCTATCTGGAAATCCAGTCTTGCATCCAGGCTTTGTTCACTGGACCGTATAATCAAGCCACCCAATTTGATATTGGCATCTGACACCCAGCGGAACTGATAAGGGCCGGTTATTTTTCCCACAGCAGATGCAGCACCAACTGTGGGGCCGGAGTTTGTGGCAACCATCAACGCATAGTCATCTGGATGCAGATGGACGGCAAATTCTGTATCTGTTAAATGCTGCTTGACCAGGGAGTTGATCAACTCGCGGATAGCCGTTTCAGAACTCAGGGACTCACCCAAAATTTTGGTGACGGCAGCAAAAGACAATGTCACCAGCTCATCTTCCGCATCCCGCATGTAATTATCGAGTTGCGCTGGCAAGCTGGCAAGAATTTGTTCGAACTGCGCCAGATGCTGATGCAAGTTTTCTTTCAATTCGGCAGCGTCGTTTTGCGCTAATGTCAGACCTTCTTTTTGTCCATTGGCAAATCCTTGTTGTTGGCCTAGCTTGTATGCCTCCTGAAACAACTGCTCGCGCTTGACATCCAGTTCTGCCTGTAATTTTTGCTCGACTTCGCGCACGGCCAGCGCGTGGCCTTCGATTTTACCTGCCAGATATCCCTCTTCGTAGCGGTCAACGAGCGGCAATTTGTTTTGCGTTGCTGGCAAACTAAAATTCAAGGGCGCAGGTTTGCTATCAAGTGGTCGAATATCACTCTCGATTTTATTTTTTACAGCAAAATTCTTCTCTACTGCTTTGCCAGGCCTGTGCAAAGTATGTACATGATTGTGCACCAGCACATCACGCAGAACCTGCATATTCTTTTTAATTGTCGGTTGCCCCTTCATACTCAGTATTCCTTACGCATGAAAGTGGTTTTGCTGCCAAAACCCAGGCGGCGCAACAAATGCGAAAACATGCCACCATTTTCTACTGTGTCAGCTTGTGAGGTAGCAGCACGGGGAGCAGGAACTTGCTGGATAATTTCTGCAATCAAAGCCTGTTGCAATTTTTTTGCACGTGTATCTGGTTCTGACAAATAGGGCTCTTTGATGGCAGCCCTTGCCTCTTGAATTCGGCGCGCCATGCTGGCATCAAAACATGCGAGAAATTCTTTTTCCCAGGTCCAACGGCAAATTTGCAAGAAATAAGCCAGCAACTCAGCCGACTCATCCGCTAGCACCCGGAAAATATCGCGGTAATCAGCACTATCAAGACAGGCTATTTGTTGATCCACACTTAGATCAGCTACATTTGCCGGCCATGTCATCTTCATTGAAGATACACGTACAGTTTTGTCCATGTTATTGAGGTCAGACAGCAGTTCCTGGTCTGCTGGCAAGCCTAATTCGTTCAATTCACTCAGCAATTGATTCAGTATCTGGGTATCTCTACCATCCAGATTGCCCAGTACCCATTGCTTGTCAGCTTCACTCATGGAGTGCAGCAATAAGGCAGAGCGCCGGGTATTTTCAGAAATTTGCATCATATTCTCTATGAAAAACTTAACTGCGCTGCTTAATATCAGCAACAGATTCTGCGGAAGCATTGGCTTCAGACTGGCGCATCCAGTCTTGAATCTGTTTCAAGGCATGTTCGCGTTGCTGACTGTTCATGGCGGTGGCATTGCCTTTATTTCTGGCAGACAATTGCACCAGATACATGATCAATACAATCACAGCGAGTATAGCCAACAAGCTGGTAATGATCTTGAAGGTGTCAAGTTCTGCTGCCAGCTGTCTCGCATCTTTCGGTGCTACATCTGCTTTGGTAGTAGCAGCTTGCTCAGTTGTATTGGCAAATGCATCTGTTAATTTGACATCCTGACCGGGCAAAGCACGCAGGCTTTGCACAACCACAGTGTCACCGCGCTCTGCAACCACACCAACTGCGGCAGCAACCAGGGCCTTCACTTTTTCAGTCTCTGCTTCATCCAGGGACTTGCGTACGACGGCCACCACATTGATTTTTTGTATAGAACCTGGCTGTCCAACCACCTGCTCAACTTTACGGCCAACCTGATACTCAGTTTCTCTTTGTGAACTGGCACCCCGGGCATTCTGTGGTTGCGACACGTCCGCAGGCGCACCTGATTCTTTCACTGTCTCTTTTTCGCGGATAATGATGCCAGTCGGTGTCTGTCCTGCAGTTGCAGGCGCAGCAATCACGTTTTCAGTCGTAACGCGCACCTGATCCATGTTCAGCACCACATCAACACTTGCCATTGCCTGGCCTGCACCAAAGCTATGTTCAAGTACTTCATTGACTTTATGTGCCAATAAAGTCTCGGTATCTTTTTTAAGATCGAGATTTCCTGTACTTAACTCTACTTCGCCTGGAACGGCATTATTGCGCGTCAAAGCAACACCCTGACGATCAACGATCGTGACATCCTGAATTTGTATGCCTGGTACAGCCGCAGCCACCAGTCTTTGTATGCCAGTAATTTGTTCCTGCCTCAGTTTCTTGCCGGGCTTTAAAGCGATAGTAATCGCTGCCTTGGGTTTATTATTGCTGCGTTTGAACAATGCTTCTTCAGGCAAGGCAAGATGGACGCGCACGTCCTTGACTTCATCCAGTGAAGAAATAGTACGGGTAATTTCACCTTGCAAGGCGCGCTGAAAATTAATCTTTTGCGCAAACTCAGTCATGCCAAAATCGCTGGCATTGAACAACTCAAAACCAACAGCACCATTCAGGGGAATTTCTTTTCCCATCAGTTTGAGGCGTGTTGTGTGTACGATTTCTTTGTCAACCAGAATAGCATTGCCGCCCTCACCTATCTTGTATGGGATTTTCAGGCGATCCAGTTCTGCCACCATGGCGGCACTATCCTGTGGCTTCAAGTCAGAAAAAAGCACCTGATAATCCGTGCGCAGCAACCATACCGCGCACCACGCGGTGATGACAAAAATAGCCAACAGCCCGCCTACGAATCCAACCCGGGCAGAACTGCTTAGCGTATTCCAAAAATTTTTAATCACAACCTACTCCAACCACGATTACAAAAGATGCCATGAAAGCATCCTGTCTTTCAATTCAATGCCACTACTTTAGACTCAAGCGACATCAGGCAATATCAATCTATATCTGCATCTTCATGATGTCCTGGTAGGATTCCAGCAAGCGGTTCCTGACCTGCAACATCAATTGAAATGACAAACGGCTTTCTTCCATGCGTATCATGACCTGATGCAGGTTTTGCACATCGCCGGTTGCCAGTGCTTGTAAATCAGCCTGGGAGGTTTGCAACTGCTCATTGACCTGTGCCAAACCCTGGCTCACCATATTGCCAAAACTTTGTGCTGGCGCCGCTGCATTGGCAAGCTGCTCGATTGAGGCGATGGCGCTTGGCGCTATAAATTGTGAAATGCTGGCGACTTGCATCAGTTACTTCCTCCACCGATTTCCAGCGCTTTGAGCGCCAGGTTTCTTGCTGTATTCATCGCCGCGACGTTGGCTTCATAAGCTCGCATGGCACTCATCATGGTGACCATCTCGGTTGCTGAATCAACGGCAGGATAGGCCACAAAACCCTTGGTATCTGCATAGGGGTGACCAGGTTCGTGCACCATGCGCGCTGGTTTATCAACGCCTTCGATAGAAAAGCTTCTACCGGCATTGCCTATCGTGAACAAACCGGTTTCACCAATCATGTCTGAAAAACTAGTGTTTGGCGCGGCACTTCTGGCGATCACGCGCAGTGGCTGGTAACCTGTGCCATCTGCTTCCCGCACTGTATTGGCATTGGCAAGGTTCATGGCAGCCACGTCGACCCTGGCACGCTCAAAAGACATGCCAACTGCACTGATACCGAATGATTGTCGATAATCCATTTATAGATCCTTAATTATTTTTTGCCGTCTGTGACAGCGCTGGACATAATTGCATAGTGACGGTTCAAGGCCTTGATCAAAGCCTGGTATTGCACTGTGTTATGCGCCATGGCGGCCACTTCAGTATCCAGCGATACTTTTGCAGGATTGCCGTTCACATCAAATACCGGCTCTAATTCCAGCTGGCCTATGCTGTGTTTCTGGCTGCCTTTACCCAGGGTTGGTGCGGAAAGCTGTTCCAGTTGTTCCATGTAGCTGGCGAAATTGATTTGCACAGGGACATAGCCTTCTGTATTGACATTCGCAATATTATTGGCAATTGCCTGATGCCTGAGCGTTGCAGCATCCAGCGCCAGACCAACTGTCGCTGTTGTCACTGATTGGAGATTGTGAATCATAAATAATGGGCTTATAAAATTATTGAATAATCAGTTCTGCATGCAAGGCACCAGCGGCCTTGACTGCCCTCAGTATGGAAATGATGTCGCGCGTATTGGTCTTGATGCGTACCAGTGAGCGCACCAAATCAGCGACGGTATTACCCTCGGATAAAAATGCAGACTCTTTCTTTTCATCCACGTCCAGCTTGGTATTCGTCACAATCGCAGTACGTATTGCGCTACTTGCCTGGCCAATCACAAATGGCTGTGAAGCAGTATTCTGGCTGGCTACTGAAATCTTGATATCGCCATGAGAAATCGACACTCGTGAAATCTGCACATCACCGCCTGCCACTACGACACCAGTACGTTCGTTGATGACCACTTTCGCGCGGCGGTCTGGTTCCACCAGAACGTTCTCGATGTCAGCAATAAAATCCACCAATTGGTCTTTTTGATTGTCTGCAACCTGTATCTGTATGCCCGATGCATCGCTGGCCACAGCGATAGGGCCATATTTTGCATTGATTGCCTTGGCCACACGGCTTGCTGTAGTGTAGTCAGGCTCACTCAACATAAACGTGAGCTTTTGGTCTTTGTTGAGCATTTGTGAACTGACACCCACTTCAACGATCGCCCCGTTTGGTACTGAGCCAACCGTAGGATGATTTTTCTGGATGATGTTGCCATTCGCGTCATAGCGATAACCACCAACTGACAATGCACCTTGTGCCAATGCGTACACGCGGCCATTCGGTGCTTTCAGCGGGGTACTCAAGAGGCTGCCACCCACCAGACTGCGGGCATCACCTGCAGAAGTAATGGTGACATCCAGCGTCTCGCCTTCGCGTGCAAAGGCGGGCAGCATGGCACTGACCATCACCACCGCGACGTTGCGGCTTTGTACCTGGTCCACCGGTATCGTCAGGTTGAACTGGGAATACACATTTGCCAGCACTTGTCTGGTTGTGCGGTTGGAAGAAGAGTCACCAGTCCCCGCCAGACCAGTCACGATGCCATACCCGACCAGGGCGTTTTCACGCCAGCCTTGCAGCTTTCCAATATCCTTGACCCTGACTTCTTTCAAGTCACGTACTTCAGTTGCCTTGGTCTGGTTGATTGCCTGTGCATCCTGTGCAAAAACAAAAGCAGCCAACAAGACGGCCTGCAACAAATACATCATATTCCGTAATCCCATTACAAACCCATTCCGTCGAGCAATCGACGCCACCAGCTACGGCGCTGCCTATCCGTGACTTCTCCCTCGCCCACATAGACGATTTTGGCGTCTGACAAACGAGTAGAGATCACGACGTTCTGGTCAGAGATATCCTGAGGGCGTACCCGGCCTTCCAGACTCACTCGTTGCACTTCATCATTCACCATCAGTGCCTGCTCGCCTGACACACCAAGATCACCGTTGGAATACACTTCACGCACCGCCACCGAGAGTGTCGCCAGCAGTTTGCTGCTACGCTGTGTCTTGCCGCCGCCATCAAATTCACCACCGACATTGATACCAAATTGCTTCAGGCTGCTGCCATTCTTGCTCAGCTCGGCAGAAACGCCATCTTTCCTACGTGTGCCGGTATCAGCACTGGTCGATGCCGTCGAATTCTCAAATACCTGTACAGTCAGCACATCACCCAAGCGATAAGCCTTGTTGTCTGAGGTCAGCGCACGGTAAGTTGATTCCTTGTACAAGCTATCGGCAAATGCAGGTGCAGCAGACGTACCCACCCCACAGGCAGCAATAAAGATCATGCTGACCATGCCCATCCACTTTTGCATTCTTGTTTCCAATTTCATTAACGCAACTCCACTTTTCCTGGCTCAATTATTTTCGCCGGGATTTGATCATTTGAATTACCGGGGCGCACCTTGATGATTTGTCCCACATAACCATCCTGCATCGCTTCTACCCGGCTTTCTATACTGACCAATCCATCGCGGGCCAGCATTACAACAAAATCACCACGCGCCACATCAGGCACGGTTTCTATATTCGCGCGACTTAAGATTGCACCTTTACGCAAGCCTGTTTTTGCCCTGACTGGTGCTTTGGCAAAATCGACAGGAGATACCGGCTCATTCACGTCGGTGAAGATGTCTACTTCCCTTAATTCCACATCTGCTTCTGAAACCGCGCCACCCCTGGCAATATCATGTCTGGCTATAAAGGCTTGTCTGCTGCCACTTAACTCAAACAAGACTGGCACACTTTTGACAACTTGATCTGATATCAATACATCTAGCAATACTATTAACTTTCTACGCAAGCTTAATGGCTCAGATAAATGCGATATCCTCACCCTCACTTCACCTGCTGGCGCCACAAGCGCCTGCAATTCACCCGAATCCCTGATCGCAATATTGCTGCTGCCTGCATCGCGAACGTTCAAGCTGATCCACTCCTCAAGTACGGCCCTGGCATGGCTGCGCATCCTTGCCGCATCCACGATCTGGGTCTGCAACATGATATTGACCACGTCAGCACCTGCCCAATGAATATTCCTGCTGCGTGCGCCTGTATGCTGTCTTACCCACTTCTCCAGCGACTTGCGCTGCACGACCAGATTGCCCGCTGTCAACGACATGGTCCCTATGGGCATGGCAAGCAACGATACTTCTTCTCTTTGCGTGACGGCATCTACATTCACCACATCTGCCAACACCAGCCTGGCCGACTTTACCTGCACAACACTGCGCAATTCCAACTGCACTGGCTTTGCGACAGCAGCGCCAGCCATCAGACACCATGCAAACAATATCTGCAATGCAAACTTGGCAGTATTAACAAACATTTACTTACGCAGATTGTTTACCAATCCCAGCATTTCGTCTGAAGCTTGCACGATTTTTACATTGGCTTCATAAGCACGCTGGGCGATCATCAGGTTCACCATTTCATCCAGCATCTTGACGTTGGAGGCTTCTACATATCCCTGCATGATGCTGCCAACACCGTTTTCACCCGCCACACCGGCAACGGCTTCACCAGACGACTCACTGGTCTTGTACAGATTTTCACCCAAAGTGGTCAATTGGCCGGGGCTGGCAAACCGCACTAGCTCAAGCTGGCCGACATCATTCATACCAGTTTGCCCTGCGAAGCTGACTTGTACTCTGCCGTCTGTACTGATCTGCAAATTTTTTGCGCCGTCAGGGATAGTAATGCCTGGTTTCAATGGCTGGCCGCTTTGCAAGGCAAGCTGGCCATCCTTGTTGACTTTCAGGCTGCCGCCACGACTATAGGCAATAGAATTGTCTGGCATCATGACAGAGATGAAACCATCACCCTGAATGGCGATATCAAATGCCGAATCAGACTTCTTTAACTCACCTGCATCAAACAATTTACTCATGCTGGCAATGGCAACACCCGCACCAAACTTGCCGCTTTGTGCCAAAGCACCCAGGCTATCTGCACCGCCGAATTGCGACGTCAGTCTGGTATCAGGCACCATCATGTCAGAGAAGCTGACGCGTCCCTTTTTAAAGCCGTTGGTATTGGCATTGGCAAGGTTATTGGCAATCGTATCAACATTCGTCTGTTGCGCCTGCATGCCAGTAGCGCCTATGTATAGTGCGTCAAACATTCTTTATCCTTGCTTGAAAATCATTCATTTCGTTTGCAAAACCATGTCGATCAACTGACATCGCCAAGTTTTCTGACGGCAGAACCCAGCATCTCATCATAGCCCTGGGCAATTCTTTGCATGGACTCAAAATGGCGCATGGTTTGCATCACTTGCACCATCTCTTGCATGGAATTGATATTGGCGTTTTCCAATTGTCCCTGGTGTATTTGTGCCACATTACTTTGCGAGCCCCAGACACCTTCTCTTGCCGCCAGCATGCCATCGCCCACCTTGATCAAATCACTTGCATGTTCAAATTCCATCAACTTGAACTGTCCTGCAGAGGTTGCAGGCAAATTGCCCGCCGCGGCATTGACATCTTCAATAAACAGGCCGCTAGCATCCACCACAGGTTTGGATGTGCGGACAACAATCTCGCCATTTTTTCCCATTACAGGATAACCCTGCTGATTGACAATACGGCCCTGCGCATCAATACGGAAATTACCTTGCCGTGTATAGGCAGGCCCTTGCGGTGTGGATACTTCAAAATACCCATTGCCGCTAATCGCAAAATCCAGATTCTGCCCGGTGACCTTGAAGGTACCCTGGCGCTGATCCGTCACCACTTCCAGCGCGCTCGCCTGTTGATCCACATTCATGCCAGTTTGCACCAGATCACCAAAGGTGTGCTCGATGATGACTTCCCGTTTGTAAGCAGGCGTCAGCGCATTGACCATGTTCATGCTGATACGCTCCATGCGTGCTGCATCGTTTTGCATGCTTTGCAGGGCCACACCCATAATTCCATTCATCGCTATCATCTTTCTTTTTTCTATTGAGCTGTCTCAGAACGACATCCATCACAGTTGTACAACGCCAAAAGATTTCAACTCTATGTTCTGAGGAATCTCTGACATCGACAACACACGCAAATGCGGCACAACACGCTCACTCAACGCACGTATATGACGCCGCAACTCAGGTGAACATAACAAAACTGGCAGCATATTGCTTTTCATCATACGATCAGCCTGCTGCACCAGCTTGCTCATAAACTGTTCTGCCAGTTTGGGTTCCAGCACGAACGACCGGTTGACCGGCCCGCCATCCTGGCGTGCTGACTGCAGATTCTGCATGAACTGGCTTTCAATGACAGGGTCCAGCGTCATCACCTGCAAAGCATTCGCTTCACCCATCAAGCCCTGGCAAATCGCATTACCCAGTCGCTGGCGTACCATTTCTGTCAAAAAATTGGTGTCCTTGCTGCTTCTGCCTGCATCTGCCAGGGTTTCCAGGATTGCCTCGATGTGGCGGATGGAGACTTTTTCTTTCAACAGATTTTGCAATACACGCTGCACATCACTGACGGAAATGATGGTCGGTATCAACTCATCCACCAGGCTGGATTGATTCTCGCGCACACGTGTCAGCAAACGGTCGGTCTCGCTCCTGGTCAGCAAATTAGCTGATTCCCTGCGCAAGACTTCGGTCAGATGTGTAAGGAATACTGTTTCACCATCCACCAGTGTGTATTTGTTGGCACTGGCATTGTCACGCTGACTGGCATCGATCCACAATGCTGGCAAACCATAGGTAGGGTCTTTGGTGACTTCACCCTGTATGGACTTGACGTCGCCAGTCGGATGTATCGCCAGATACTGATTCAGCCTTGCCTCACCCTTGGCCACGATCACGCCATCAATACAAATTTCATAGCGGTCAGCCAGCAACTTCTTGGTATCCTTAAAGCGCACCTTAGGCAATACCAGGCCCAGATCCATCGCATGCTGTTTGCGGAAGACAGCAATCCGGTCCATGAACAAACTACCAGATTGATTAATTAGCGGTATCCAGTTGCTGCCCACATGCACTTCTATCGGTTCGACTGGCAACATACTGTAAGGGTCATCCTTGGCAGCGACATTATCACCTTCTAAAATGTCATCTTCATTACCCTCTTTGCTGCCTTCAGCCTCTCGCGTCGTTTTGCTTCTGTATGAAAAATAAGTCACGCATAACACAAAGCTCAACAAGCCCAGTGTTGGTACTGCCGGTATGCCCGGCAAGACCAGCAAGCCACCCAATGCCACGCACACCAGCAACAGGGTTTTTGGGAAAGACAATATCTGTTGGAACACTTCCTGACTCAGATTCCCGTCAGATGCCGAACGGGTCACGATGATACCCGTGCCCAGCGCAATCACCAGTGCTGGCACCTGTGTTACGATACCGTCACCTATCGTCAGCAAAGTATAAGTCTGCAATGCCTGCGCCCATGGTATGCCGTGCTGCATGATACCGATCAGCAAGCCGCCGATAATATTGATCAGCAAAATGATGATACCGGCGATGGCATCACCCTTGACGAACTTGCTGGCACCATCCATGGCACCATAAAAGCCTGCTTCTTTTTCCAGGTTTTTGCGTTTCTTTTGTGCTTCTTCCTGGGTAATAAAACCCATGTTCAGGTCAGCATCAATACTCATTTGCTGACCTGGCATACTGTCCAGCGTAAAACGAGCGGCAACTTCAGACACCCGCTGGGCACCACTGGTAATCACCACATACTGCACAACGATCAAGATCAAAAATACGATCAGGCCAATGACATAATTACCACCCACCACATACGCACCAATTGCAGCAATCACCTTGCCTGCATCACCATGCGACAAAATCAAACGCGTTGCAGCCACATTCAATGACAGCCTGAACAAAGTCGCAATCAATAACAGGGACGGGAAAGTAGAAAACTCCACCGGACGCGCCATGTAAAACGTCAACAGCAAAATCAAAAACGCAAAACTGAAGTTAGCCAGTATCAAGAAATCCAGGACAGGGCTAGGAATGGGCGCGAACAAGACGACCAAAACCCCCAGCACCAGCATCACCAGTGCCAAATCGCTGTGTCTACCTAAAAGTTGCGTTAACTGCTTCAAACCACTTCCCCTGCTACAAGGGTTTCTTTAACAAGGGCTTCTTTATTTTTTCTCATTGCAAATACCCAAATCATGATCTTGGCCACATCCGCATATAGGTGCGTGGGC
Organism: Undibacterium sp. FW305-107; assembly: GCF_058788535.1. Taxonomy (NCBI): domain Bacteria; kingdom Pseudomonadati; phylum Pseudomonadota; class Betaproteobacteria; order Burkholderiales; family Oxalobacteraceae; genus Undibacterium; species Undibacterium sp. FW305-107. The sequence goes on along the minus strand of NZ_JBYTAV010000003.1, from coordinate 154,840 downwards.
ACATGCTGATCAAAATCCACTTCACGGAATAACTGACGTGCCAGCGCCTTGTTTTGCACCACCGGTATATGGTGGCGCACGGCCATTTTTCTCATCGCTTGTGCCAAAGAACCTGCACCTTTTGCCAGCAATTGTGGCGACTCCATCTTGCCATGCTCATAGCGCAAGGCAATCGCCAGGTGCGTTGGGTTGGTGATCAGCACATCCGCATTTTTTGTCTTCGCCGCAGCCAGGCTGCGCTTTAACATTTCGCGACGCAGCTCACGCAAGCGCGAACGGATGCGCGGATCACCGTCACGGTTTTTTGCCTCATCTTTCACATCGCGTTTGCTCATACGCATTTTTTTTGCAAACTCGCGATGCACAAACATCAAATCCAGAAATGCCAGTAAAGCCAACACCAGGGTCATCTTGAAACCCAGCGACACCAGATCAACCTGCATATTCTTGATCATTTCCAACGGCGGTAACATGGCAGTATGAAATAACTGCGGCCCAATCTGCTTCAATGCCAGATACGCTACCAGACTCAGCAAGATGAGTTTGAAGCAAGTCCTGAAAAGATCAAACAATGACCGCATTGAAAAAAACTTCTTGATCCCGTTCATCGGATTCAAGCGGTTAAAGTCAGGCGTCACCGGCTCGTTCGACAAAATCATACCTGTCTGCGCAACGTTGCTGATGATGGCAGTCAACATCAGGGCAACAAAAAACGGCAGCAATAAATACAATCCATCCAAAAGCACGGTGCGCAACATGCGCCAGTAATTAATTGAACCGGCATCTCCCTGCCCCAGTTGCAACAACAGGTTCAAGTCCAGCTTGAATAAATCCCGTATGCCCTCCAGGCCACGCCAGTAGAAAAAAACCACGACCACAAAAAACACCGCGACAGAAACCACATCAGGGCTTTTTGCTACCTGCCCTTTTTCTTTCGCTTTTTGCAGCTTGTAGGGGGTAGCTTTTTCAGAGCGGTCAAAATCCTGTTCAGACATCAGGTAAACCTTCCTGCTGATGGCACAAGCGCACGGGCATCCGCCACCGCAAACACCGCCCCCCAGCTCTGAAAAATAGTGCCCTGTATGCGCGTGATGGTGCTCCCCATCAACACAAACCCAAAAGACAAGGCAGCCAGACCAACGACAATCTTGATAGGCACGCCCATCACAAACATATTCATCTGCGGCAAATTACGTGCAACCACACCCAACGCCAACTCCACCAGCAATACACAAAATACGATAGGCGCAGCCAGTGCAAAACCCAGGCTGAACAAGCCACCCACCTGCTTTAATACCGGTACCGACACTGCCTCTATCGACCAAGCCTTGCCCAACGGGAAGCGCTCTATGCTGTAGGCCACCGCTCTCAACAAAGTGTGATGCCCATTAATCAAAAAAAAGTACACCACCGCGACCTGGTTAAAGGCCATCGTCAAGATAGGCAATTGCGTCCTGGTCAGCGGATCAAACACCTGGGCCATGCCAAAACCGATTTGTATATCCAGCACCCGCCCGGCAATAGAAATTGCAGCGAAGCTGATAAAAATACCCACCGCCAGCGTTGCCCCCAAAGCCAGCTCACGCGCTGCTGCCAGAATAATAAACCCGGCACCAGTCTCTACAGGTGCAGCATCAAGCAAACCGGCTGGTGCAATACCCAAAGCTAACGCCAGACTAAGGCTAAAAATCAGGATCGTGCGGTAAGTTGCTGGCAGGGTGGACGCATACAAAATAGGCGTCAGCAACAACAAAGCAGCAATGCGAACAGAAAGCAAAAACGCCTTCAGCATCACGGTGCTGCCGATAAAGTCAGCAAGAAAATTTCCCAAATCTGCCATGACTCAAAACATCTGAGGGATATTCGTCCACAGCTTGGTCGCAAATTGCGTTAACTTGCGCAACATCCATGGTCCAGCCACGACCAGAGTGATCGTCGCTGTCAACAATTTTGGAATAAAAGTGAGCGACATCTCTTGTATTTGTGTCACCACTTGGAATATACTTATGAGCAAGCCAACAAGCATGGTCAGACCAAGCACCGGCAGGCACACTAGCAAGCCTGTCCAAAACAGCTCAGCCATGAGCGATAAAGCGAAGTCTGAATGCATATCAAATGACTTTACATCAGCGGCACTTGAAGGAAATTGCTTCCTTCTCTACAGCCTTACATCCGCTAATCTACAACGTCCCAATAAATAATCCAATCTATTGTACATTAGGTAGTTACATTTCTTCACAACTTTGCTTGCGTTTCCATAAAAAAACACAAAGAATTTTCTTAAATGCAAGGAATTTTCATGGAAATAAATTCGATTTCATTAATTTATCAAATTAGTTGCAAACAAACAACATCTTGTACGCTTCTAAAGAATCCTATTAAGAAAACGTGAATCACCCACCAAGGCTAAGGCCGGGTTTTTGCTTCAAATGCACGCACTGCCCTACTGACAGTGACGTAGTGAACAGAGAAAAACACTGCGATTTCAGCCATGGAATAAGCGCCCGACCGATACGCCTGGGCCATTGCTTCATTGCGGTCAGTAAATTTTTCCTGGTAATCATGCAAAGGCAAGGAAATTGCGCGGCGATGCGCGATAGACACATCTCTGAGATCTTCTGGACGTAATTGATGTCGGTATTTTTCGACGAACTCATCATCACCCAGCAACAATTGATGTCGGGTTGCCAGCAAGGGTGACGCTAGACCCACACCGTCGAGTACGAATTTTGCGTAAGCGATTCTGGCCTGATCACGTTTAACGCCAAACTGCCCAAGCAACCAGTCGGTATCCAGCCATGGTGGTGCATGTTGGTCACGCACGCAGAAATCATAGCTACTCCAGTGCCATTGTTCTGGCAAATGCACCATCCCTGCGCGCACTGGATTAAGAACAATGTAGCGCGTTAATTCCAATAGATGAGATTCTTTTTGCACCAGGACAGCTTTGTACCTGCCCTGGAACAAATGCCCGACTTGCTTGTGGCGGCGATTAAAACGTTGTGTGTACAAGCCATTGAGCTGGCGCATGCCACGGGACAAATTGCCATCCATGGTTTCTACCAGAAGATGATAATGATTGGTCATTTCGCAGTAAGCATGCACCACCCAGTTGAAGCGGTCACTTACCTCTGCAAGTACCGTCACCCACTCCTGCCTGTCCACTTCATCCAGATAGATGTCCTCACGCCTGTCTCCACGGGAAGTGACGTGATACAAAGCTCCTGCAAACTCTAATCTTAGTGGTCTGACCATGCTTTCAGCATAGCATATTTTCAAGGGAATGTATGAATGTAAGACCTGACCCTTTTTTTGCTGGCGGAGATGCTGGCAGCTTTTGCACGGCCTCGGGGTGAGACCGTGCAGGCTGACTGAGTTTGTCTGGCTGGGCGTCGTGTCTCAAACATCTACAGGCACGGCGGTCAGGTCAGAAATGTCGTAATGTGTGACCCCGGCTTTTCGGCTTTTCGGCTTTTCGGCTTTTCGGCTTTTCGGCTTTTCGGCTTTTCGGCTTTTCGGCTTTTCCGTTTTAGCGTATACGTGAGCGTAGCCATGCAGTTTCCTTTGAATCCCTCCATGCATGCCATCCTAATGGCAAATCAGATAATTCAGATATGGCCGGATCATTTTCAACTACACTTTCTAAACTTACAAGCACAACATCACTCTCCAAAGGCTGCGATTCAGGTCCATGAAATTGCCATGCACCATCATCCTCGTCATGAGAAACATAAGCAATCCATGTTTCCCCACTAAATATTTTCTTATTTGCAATCACCGCCAAATTGGGGGGGTCACTAAACATCCATGAATTCATTTTCAATCACCTAATTATTTGATTTTGCTCTATTTTGCTCTCTCGAGAGCACTTGGGCATTGCTATAACTATTTGTACCTTTCACATTCTCAGGATTTAATGGATTACGAGGGGTAATATGGTCAACTTGCGCTTCATAAAATTTTGGAGTTACACCAGACATACTTTTACTTGGTAAAACCAATAGTCTCCCATCAAGATCCGATCGAAGCAACCCATCATTATTGAGCTGATTTTGTTCATATATATTAACTTTTTGGGCGCGAGTAAAGTCCTTACCAGGGCCAACCTTCGGTGAATCAGTCAAACCAGAATAATCAACTGATCCTCTCCATTGAGGTAATTGCGGCCCGTCATTTGGCCCCATTACATTTCCAAATATCGGGGCTACAGTTGTCCTTTGAGGTCGTTCACTCAACAACGAATAAGGTCCGTCAGCAAAACTAGCTAGCTCTTCTGGTGGAATCAACCTAAAAGGAATAGGTAAAACAGCGCCATTAGTAGTAGCAAAATTTGGTTTAAAGGAAACATTATAATTCCCATAGCGATTTACACCTGCACCAATTGCAAATCCACCCAATAATCCACCAGCGGTTTCAAACACGTCTCCGTAGCGACGCTCATGTAGCGCAATACCGGAATCCATGACCATGGACGCAACGCCCGTTACCGGATTAGATTGAAAGAAAATGTCTGACCTTGACGCACCTTTAGAATAAGCCCGAGCGATATTACTTGTCATTTCAGGAAGGAAAACAGGCGCATTTTTACTACGAAATAGTTCGTTGTATCCAACCGCAAAACCGCCATAAACTAAATCACGCACCTGTAATATTGGTTGCCGGGTCACCGAATCAAGTGCACCGAATACACCACGAGCGGCTCTCTCAACATAAGAGACATCTTCTTCTGCCGCTTTAGCTTGTCGAGACTGCTTTTTCAAATGCTCCACAATGTCGTAGCCCAATTTCTCGTCTTCAGTCATTCGACTGCCTACAACGTGTACAGATGGCGTCCAAAGTCTTCTTGCTCGTTCAAGTTGTTCTGTAAAAGATCCTCCACTTACAGCAAGCGAACCATTCATCGCTGCGTCTAAACCTGATTCAGACATCTGATTAGAATCACGCGTCAAGTAAGTAGAAAGACTATTTCCATCCAGGGCATAAGATTCGTTATTTATCGATCCCCATCCTTGGAAACGAGGGAATCCTAATTTTGACGTATAACTGCTTGGATTAAGTAAGCTATCGAATGGACCACGTCTTCTGAAAATATTGTCATTGTCTGATTCAGATGTATTTTCCTTACTACTTACGTTTCCAGTAGCCAGGCTCTCACCCAGGGCATTGCCAAAGGCATCTACCAACACCTGACCAGCATACATCCTCCCGCCACGCACCAGGGTCGCTGTCATTCCCGTTGCAAATCCTGTCAGGGTCTGCTGGGCAATCATCTGTCCTTGCTCACCCAAGCCTGCAAATGCGCCTTTAAGCTCACCACCCACGTAGGTACCGGCAGCTCCACCTGCACCTGCTCCCGCGACACTCTTCCAGTTGAAGTCGCGCTGCAGATTCAGGGCAATTGCCACGCCTTGTGTGATGACATTTTGTGCCATGCCTTTCACGGCAGCCTGAACATAAATATCGTTAGAAACTATCGGGAAATTGAATCCACTGGCAATACCAGCACTCACTGCACTAAGCGCTACACCTTTCCAATTGACTTCTTTTTGCTCACCCGCTGCAACAGCAGCATATTGCCCTGCTGTCGAGGATGCAGCTGCAATTGCGGCTTTAAGGTAAGGGGACGTAGCACCTTTTGTTAATACAGTCAGAATGATGGCAACAGCAATTGTCACAATGATGCCTACTGGCCCACATCCACCATCCTGCCCTTGCGGCATAGGCATGTTCGGTGTGGTATCACCAATGATCTCACCAGGGTTATATGGCTTGAAGGTGTCCGTCCTGTTGCCACCGGATACTTCCCTGGCTGGTATCAGGAGTTTAGTCCCACTTTGCGGCTCAGTGGTCGCCAGGCCATTGGCGTCAGCAATGAGATACCACAGGGTAGCGTCGCCCCAGACTGTCTTGGCAATGCTTTGCAGGGTGTCGCCCTGCTGTGACACGTAGATACTTGGACCATTGCCTGACAAAGCACTTTGTTTGACGTAGCTTTGGTTGATGGTGTCGCTGACGTAGTCTTTGCTGCTGGTGCCGATGAGTTCACCGTTGACCAAAAGGCTATAGGTGTTGTCATTTTTTTGCTCTTTACGCAAGATGTTGCCTGCAGTATCTACAAACAGACTGCGCTTGTTGCTGGTATCGGTGCTATCGGTCACTGACGTCAAGTGACCGTTGACGTCATATTTGTTCAGCGTCTTGGCTTCGCCGCCCCCTCGGTTGCCTACAACTGCACTGGCCTGATACTGGTCAAACTGGGCCTCGGCATCGTAGTGGTAGCCAACAACGGTTTCGGTATCCTTGGTGTAGAGGGTGAGTCTGCCTGCGCTGTCATAGATGAACCGGGTACCGCTCAGTTCTGCTCCCGCAATGGCAGTATGCACTTGCTGGATATCGACTTGGTCTATCTTGTCTGTCTTGTATTGATAGATAGTGAACTCAGCACTGACACCGGCATCCTGGAAGGACTTCTTGAGGTCGCCATTGCCACGGATCTGGTTGATAAGGTCATTGCTGACACCACTGCGTACCAACTGGCTGTTGGCGTTGTAGTAGCGTTTGTCTATTTCAACACCATCGCGGCTGATGGTGTTTAACCTGCCTATGGCGTCATAGGTGTAGGTTTCGGTGACATTGCCTGCGGTAGTGCCTGTCATGGTGACGGGGATGCCCAGGACGTTGGCAGAGGTACTCGTGATTTTTTTTCCGTAGCTGGTGTCACTGAGACGGCGGCCTTCGTTGTCATAGGTGAACTGGTGACCTTGCTCGGCACTGATGCCGATGATGCCTTCGGCCTTGACGCCGTCAACAATGACTTGGCGGTTCATGGCGTCATAGGTGTTCCATGTTGTCTTGATTTGCTCCTTGCTTTTGATCTGGTTGCCGCCTACGGTGTTGACGAGTTCGCCATTGGCATTTGTGCTGGCTGCGGTATCGGTGACGTAGTAGCTCGATACCATGGTGCGGTTGCCGTTGTTGTCATAGGCGTAGGTGAGCGAGTAGCGGTCCGTCTGGACGACGGCCAGACGGCCCAGTTTGTCGTAGGACAGGTGATTGTCCTGTAATACGCTGACATGGGTGTTGTTGACCTGGGTAACGTTTTCTGAGAGGCGGTTACCGGCAACGTCGTATTGGTAGTAGGTGTAGGTACTGGTACCGGCATCCTGGATGGTCAGTACCTGGCCTAGCTGGTTGTAGGTGGTTTTGATGTCTTTTTTGTAGATGACACCGTCACCATGTTCGCCTACGACCTGGTTGTAGTAGTTGTAGTCGTACTGGGTGGTATGTCCGCCCAGGTCTGTCTTGCTGGCCAGACGGCCTGTGGCGATGTCGTAGACCCAGTTCTTTTGGCCATTGATAGCGTCTGTTTCGTTGACTTTGTGGTTCAGTGCATCGAAACGGCTGGTGGTCTGGGTGCCATTGCTGCCGATCGTATGCGATTCATTGTCGGCTTTGATGACGTTGCCACGCAGGTCGTACCAGGTGCGCAGGATGCCGCCTGCGGCGTCTGTAGTCTGGATGCGGCGGTCCAGCTCATCGTATTTGTAGCTGATGGTGAGTTGCTTGGTGGTTTCATACTCTTCACCGCCGTTTGCTGTCAGATCGGTGGAATGGTAAACATTGACCGCGCCAACCTGTGTTTGCGAACTGACACGGCCCATGGCATCGTATTTAAACGTGGTCTGGTAACCGGTAGCATCGGTATAGGTTGTCCTGTCGCCAAAGGCGTTGAAGTCCTGGCGGGCGACGTGGCCATCCGCACGGTGTTCTTCAAGTACGTGACCACTGGCATCAAGGACATTGAAGCTGATGTTGCCATTGGCATCCATTGCACCGATTTTTTGGCCGAGGCTGTTGTAGGCATCGGTGATTTTTACACCATCGACTCGTGTCGTTTCTATGAGGCGGTTGTCGCTGTCATAGTGGTAGCGGGTCAGCAGTTTGGGGTCGCGTACGTCTGTTGCACTGAGTACATTGCCCCAACGGTCATTGGTCTGGATGATGCTGTTGTAACCTGCAGGTGCAACTGGTGTGCTGTTGCTGCCGTTATTGATGTTGAGGGTAGGAATCCAGCTGATATCAGCCGCCTTTGGTATCTGACTTATTCTGCCTATGTCACCCATGGCTTGCAACGCGGCCAGATCGGCTGCGATCGCCAGACCGGCGGCGACCGAGGCGGCTGTTTTGAGTTGATCAAGATTGCCCTGGTCAACCTGACCAGCATTAGTCAGTTTGGTTTGTTCAAGTACCGCCAAATGATTGAGTGCTGACGAAAGCTTTTCATTAAAGGTTTTTTGATTGAGCCTGAACTGTAATTGTGTCGTCGCATCAGCACTGGCGCTGGCTGGGCTGTTTTGTGTGTCATACATAATGCCGAGTATGACTTCTGCACGGGATTTTGAACCCAGTTGTTGCAACCAGTAATTTCTGCCTGCTGCGTCAGGTTGTTGACCAAAGGCATTAGTATATATTTTGTTGATGAAGTCGGTATCATTGAGACTATAGGCTTCCAGTGTCTGGGCTGCGTCGCCGCTAATCATGTTTTGGACAAACATTACGCGGTCTGCCAATGGTGCATCAATGGCGGGAACACGTTCTGCCCAATGATCAAATCCATCCAGATCAGCTTCGCGGCCAAACATCATGATGAACAGGCTAGCTACTTGCGTGCGTGCGTAAACAGCGGGCTTCGTATTGAGGGCTGCATTGATACCTGCTGTAGCATTGTCCGCAGTGACATTGGCAAACAGTGTACGGGCGACACCAACGGAGTCACCATTCATGGTCAGTGCATAGGTCAGGCCAACAGCTGTCTTATTCGCCAGCAATCTTAATCTGTCTGCACTTGCCTGATCAGCGGTACCGTTACTCATGGTTTCACTGAGGATTTCATATGCAACTTGTCCACGAGTTTTGGTGGACAGATCATTGATGTGAGTGGCGATATTTTTGCTATCAGTGCTGCCTAAATTGCTATACATTAAATTGACGAAGCCAGCGTTGCTTAAACCAGCGGGCAAATCACCTGGCTTGGCGCCGTCGAGCATGAGCTGGGCAATGCTGCTGAGGTTTGTACTGCCCACGCTTGCACTCCAGTAACTGAGGCCTGAGGTTTCTGGTGCGCGGTTAAACATTAATGCGTATAAGCGTGCAACACTCTTTTGTGCTTCCGTCGCAGAAATTGTTGGTGCAGTTGATACGCCATAAACTGCACTTGCATTTTGGTGCGCGGTGTCAGACGCTATTTTTGCCTGCTCAAATGTACGTTGTGCCTCTATCAGAACCTGACCATCACCATATTTGGCAGGAATAAGAACGGAATTAATAAATGCCTGTTGAACGCTCTGGAAATTCGAAATGAAAGTAGCGACTTTTTGATCAAAAAGCCTGCGACTTGCAAACGCAACAGAGATGACACTGGTTTCATTTGCCAGGCCACTGATGAGGCTATTAAATACATTGCCTATTGCCGCCTCACCACTTTGTCTAGCGGTATCCAGACGTGAAGCCCAATACGACTCACCGTTCAGCGGATCTGGCGCTGTACGCCCTAATGCTCCGTAATAAATACTCTGGATGAGGCTATAACTACCGACCGAATTCAGATTGAGTTCAGTATAAATTTTGCCTGCAATACTATCTACTGTCTCTTTGCCAGTTGCAATGCCATCTATCCAGCCACCCATCTTGACGGTAAAAGTGGGGGCAATATTCTGATTATTCGTCAGCAGCATAATGACTTGCAGTATGGATGCAAGATTTGTCGCTGTTGCCGTAGTGGTTGGAATAGAGATGTTTGCGCCAGCGGTTCCTGCAGCATCTTTTAATGCCAAATATCGTTGCAATGCAAGCGAAGCATCGGAGGCAGTTTTTGTTACCGCAGCATTGGCAACAGCCAATGCATTGCTAGCGTTGCTTACTGCATGCGACACTGCCAAATTTACTTTACCAATAAATTTATCACGCGTCGCAAGGAACTGCGCATCAGGATTCTCGTTATTTAAAACACTGAATATCAGGGCGTTAAAAATAGCACCTTGAGTCTGTGCTGGTTCAGCTTTTAATTTGTTAGCCCAATAGGTAACTCCTGCTGTATCGTTATCGAAGCGACTGAGGCTATTCGTGTAGATACCAGCCATCAAGACATTTGGATCTTTTTTATCCAGCCCTTCATTTACATAAGTATTGGTGTCGTGGTACATGCTGGTGGCAATATCAACGATCTGCATACCTTCCTTCATGCGGGTCACCCAATAGGCAACGCCAGCAGAATCAGGATCAGTACGGTTGAACAGCAAAACGTATAGTTGCAATACTTGCTTCAGATGCTCAGGATTGGCCTGGGAAATTGCGTCCAGTGCTTCACTGGTTTTTTTCGCAAACTTGGGTGCATCTTCTGCCAAACCTTTCTTGACCGTGTAATCAGAAAGTGCACCGACCAGTGTATTCATTACATCGCCTGATGGCGACGAATTACCACCAGCAGGTTGCAGGCCATTGACTTGATTTTGGAAATAGTCAACCCAGCCGTGGGCAGCGTTAACAGCAATAACGGCATTGTCAAAAGCAGTCTGGAATGGCGTTAAATTCCCAGCAGCCAAGTCATAGCTGGATTTTGCGTCATTGAAATCACTTATCGCCTGGGCATCTGTCGGTGTGCTCCTGAGTCGATTTTCGGCCTCGGCCATGTACCCTTTTCTCTCACCCAGGGTTTTATTCGCCAGCGCTAATGCAGCAGTCGCATTATCAAAATCTGATTGCGCACGCGCTATGATAACTGCACCCGCGTCTTTACTTTGTGTGCTTACCCTTTGCAGATTTGCGTATCCTACATACGGCCCCTGATAAGCCTCATTTAATAACCCATTATAGAAAGTATAGATCTGTTCAGCCTTGTCTGGTCTGCCCAATGGGTCTGGATAAATACTGTTGTCATCAGGTGCATTTTGCAGGGTATCAGCCCACCAAATTGCTCCAGGATCACTACTGGAGAGATTCAGCGAAGAGCTATAAATACGGCTGAAGAAACTTGACGGAGAGAGGTAATTTACCCTGCGTGAAGGGTCGAAGTACATAGCGTGTATGACTTGTTTGACGGTCATCCTGCCACTGTCCAGAGTCGCCTGCCAATACTGCACACCTGCCAAATCTGGATTAGACTCACCAAAAATTATGTTGTACAACTGGTAAATAGTTAATCTGTTTGGAGATGTTAATGGTGCAGTAATTTTCGCAAAGGCAGCAGAAGCATTTGCAGCCGTAATTGTATTGTCGTCGACCGTTCTCTGTGCAGCATCGCGATCATTCGTTTTCTGGGTCAAATCAGCGGCAGCTGCCGCGTAATTATCGGCAGCGGTTTTCTTAGCCGTTTCCAGAGCATCGCGTCGGTCTTTCAGACGCTGCACATTGTCCTGTGCGTCTTGCAGAGCTTTTGCTGCACCTTGTTGATTTACTTTTGCCAAGCCTTCTTGAATCTCGGCTTCAAGTTTTGCTTGCTGTGCTCTTGCCAGTGCTGCCTGATTTGCAATTGCATTGTCGGCTTGTACAGCCGCATTGGCAAATGCAACAGCACTGTCGGCGGATTGTACTAAAGCTGTCGCCAGGCTGAGATCTTTGTCTACGATTTTTTTCTGTTCAACCCATGTGTTCAGGTTATTTTGAGCTGTAGTCAGATCATTGTCGACTTTTGTGAAATCAGTCAAGGTCGACTGCAATTGTGCTTTCGCATAGGCTAACGCAGCTGCACTGGCCTCATAGGCAATCATGGATGCGGCTAACTTGGTCGCATCTGCACCCTGTTGGGCTTTGGCAAGTTTGTCACTTGCAGCAGCTACATTTGCTTTGGCCTGTTGCAATGCCAGGCTGGCACTCATGGACTTCAGGTCTGACTCAACGGCAGACAATGCAACTGTAGCTTCAGTAACGTCACCACCACCAAGCGCCACAAAATTCATGCCAGTGGCCGACTTAAGAGTAAACACTTGTCTTGCATAGCTACTGAAGTTCGCTGAACCGGATGGATTGACCAGATCGTTGATCATGCGTCCCAGCACTTCGCCTTTGCTGGCGGCACCAGGCTGCCCAGCTGCGTTCAGTTCCTGCACCCATTGATTGCTTTCCGTGATCGACGCAGCATCACCACCGAGGGTGTTTACATAGATTTGCTTGACAAGGTCAATGTTGTTTACCGTAGCAAACTTGTCAGTCCAGATCGCATTGGCGATTGTGCTGAAACTAATGTTGCTATCAAGATTGCTTTGCTGCAGCCAGTATTTATAACCCTTGGGATCTGGAGCGCGATTGAACAGCATGACGTATAAGCGTGTCAGGTTCAGTTGTTTGTTTTGCGCAGCATCGAGTTTGGCAAATACTGCATTGATCGCAGTCAGTGTGTCTGTCGCTGTGACCAGGGCATTGATCGTGGCAGCATCCTCGACACTTTTTAAGCTAAAGGAATTGGCATACAACATGCCAACATTGACACGGTTATTGAATAACTGTTGTGCCTGCCGCGATTCGAAATCGACGTTAGTATTGTCAACAACTTTATCGATGAGACTCAGAATGACTGTCGCTTTTTGCGCGAGGGTCGTCGTTTTGTTCAATTCACGCAAGAAATCCGATTTTGCTGCTGAATCTTTCCAGTTCAAGACTGTATCAAAGAGGGTATTGGCAATAACATCATTTGATTTTCCAGCCAACGGACTCTGGCTCAGAATGACAGTAGCCTCGTCATTGATGGTGCGCGATTTGGTCTTCAACTCACCAGCATAATAATCGAGGCCAGCAAATTCAGGGCTGCGATTCAGCAGCAAGACATACAAGCGAGTCATTTGAAGGCGAGCTTGTGCGTCGGTAACCAGATTGCCGACGCTACCAACTGCCAATGCTACAGTCGTATCGGTTGCGCTCACTTTCAGCAGGATTTGAGTCGCTACATTAATGTCATGACCTTTTAATTCGGCGCCATACGTTAAGGCAACCGATACCCTGTTGTTGAACAGCTTGCTTGATTCAATAATTGCAGCAACGTCACCCGTGTAGGCAACGGTGCCACGGATAATGTCAGCAACAACACTGCCGTGAGCATTAGTGGTACCACTATTCCACTGTGCCACCCAATAGGTTTTGCCAGCAGCATCAATATTCCTGCCAAGCGCACCGGTATAGATGCGATCCAAGATAGCATCCACTGACAGATTGACCAAGTCTGACCGATTCAGCATGGCTTGAGCTATCTGATCCAGGGTCTTTCCATGGGAAGCATCGACCGCGGCATTGAGCTCAGTATCTGTAGGCGCACGGTTTAGCAATGCAACATACAATTGCGCAATTTTTATACGTTCATCACCATAACCAACGGTCATATTACCGCTGCTATGAGAAACCCCTACATTATTTTGCGAGTAGTCAACTTCATACTCGTAAATTCCCTCCGCCAGGGCACGGTTAATTCCTTGAGCATTGCCTGTGTCTGCTACGTATTTTCCATCCTGAGGATTGAAAATATAGAAATTGCCAAAATTGGTGAGCTTGCCTTCCGACCAGTTGACATCTCCTTTGACACGGTAACGCAATTTCGGCGTTGTGTTGAGATCTATTGGCGCAACTATCTGGAGGATAGCGTTATTGGAATTACTTTGGGTTGGCCCCAGCTTGTTGACTGTAATCCAATGGCCAGTAGCGTCCTTTTTGCTAATGACAATTTCAGTAATATTGTCTTGTGCAGCAAGAGCCCAGGCTGGATCATTATTCCAGAAGACTTCCAATACACCCTTTGCCTGCATGGCTTCATAGACTTTATCAATGCGGCCTAAGGTCGGTGATCCGCCCTGTGGATCCAATTTTGTCTTGAATTGGATACTGACTTTGACATCACCATATCCCCATGTGGACATATCCGGCATCGTGATCTGCACGTTGTTGTAGCCAGTAAATGCACTGTTACTGACGTCACTTGTCTGCCCTTTAGGCTCATTAGGGTCATGTCTGCCATTGCTAACATTAGTGCTATTGTTATCGATGGTGCCAATCACCTTGTAACTGAGCGCTGAGCTTTGTGCAGTCACTTCCAGTTTGTTGCTGTTACCGACATTGGGGAGCTGTCGTTCGATGACGTGACCCAGATGATCATAGCGCGTGACAGATGAGGTGAACTGACCATCTGTCTGAATACGTGCGGCAACCGCACTGGCATCGGCAAAACCGTTGAGGTCCACAGCACTGGTTACTTGTACTGTATTGCGCCCCTCCTGATCAACCAGCATGACTTTGGTGATACCACCACTGGTGGTACGCCACAAATGACCTTCATTGTCGTATTCATTGAGCAAGGTGGTTTTGCCATTGACAGTCTGTCTTTGCAGCTCGCCAAAGGCATTGTATTCATAACGGGTTTCCGTAGTATCACTGCTGCCGGCAACACCAAGCTCTACCGTACGCACCAGTTTACCAGTGGCGTCATATTCCATGCTGACCATAGCTGAGCTGTCAGAATTGCCGACGACCTGACCATTGATGTCCGTCACTTTGCGTTGTTGTCCGACGAGGTTGCCATTGGCGTCATAAGACTGGTGACTGCGATTGTTTGCCGCATCAACACTATCGGTCACTTTGCCAAATGCATTGTATTGGGCATAGCTTTCACGTACATCTGCGCTAGCCGCACTTGGCGCAATGATGGTCGCTGTCTGCCACACAATTTGCTGGCTGGCATTGGTGAGGACCAGATTCCCGTCATCGCGCAAGCGCAGCACCATACCACTACCGCTGGTGGAGGACTGCCACAATGGCGCACCTGCATGATAAATCACCAGATTGCCATCGGTCTGCACTGCCAGTCCTGTATTGCCGGATGGTGCATGTGTGCCACTTTGCCAGATGAGACCAGGCGCACTGGCATTACCTTGCTGCCTGTCGTACATCACCAAATTACCGTCCGACTGCATAACCAACTGGAAGCGGCCATTGGCTGAGTACAGTGCCTGGCCTTCAAGCAGGTTCTGACCGGCGTCCATACTACCCATATAGGTCATCAATGGATTGCCGGATTGACTTCCCTGTGTCATTGGGGTTTGGCTTGTCACTACCGCATTGCCATAGGCATCACGCTTGTAGACAGTATAAACGCCGGTATTGCTGGTACCACTGCCACTTGAAGTTGTCGACGCTACCCGACCGAGCATGTCATAGGTAATGTAGCTGGTACGTGTAATCAGGCCAATATTGCTGATGCCAGAGCTTGCGCGGCCACTGTCAATTTCTTGTTCTGTCGTTGAGACGAGATTGCCAAGTTTATCGTAGCCGTACTGCGTTTTGACTGAACCATGTGCATTAACATCTGTACGGTTAACGCTGCTGAGCTGGGCGAATTCAACATTGAGCTTGGTTTCGCTGATCTTGCGGTTGATCAGATCGTATTCATAGTGAACGCCGCGGTCACTTGCTCCGCCGATGAGAGAAACATCTGCCACCGGCAAACCAGCATCACTACCCGTCCAGCTCGCTGCAAGGCTGCCATAAGCCGCCGCAAACTCGACATGCGAAATAACATTGCCGTAGGCATCGAACTGTTGACGGGTGAGATAATTTTCTGCATCCAATATGGCGACTTGCTGGCCACGCTGGTTATAGGCATAACGGGTGGTGGCAACATCAACACCTGCCTGCAAGAGGCTGCCATTGGCGTCATACACATTACGCCCCACCGCTGCGCTGCTGAGTTCGCCAAATGCATTATAGGTATTGGTCGTGACTTTGGCCTGGTATTCATAATGCGTGCCGTCTGAACCATAAAATACTGACTCAGTTACTACGGCTGCCTGTCCAAGCTGGTTGTATTGGGTTTTGATCTGGCGATCTTTAGCACTGGCGAGTGGCACTATTTGCGCCAGGGTCGGTGCTGTTTCGCTGCTGGTATCGCGCTTGTCGTTGGCGTAGCGAATCAGAGACTCCACTTCACCAAAGGTATTGCGTTTGTATTCAGTCAAATAGCCATTGGCATCAATATCGAACCTGACGCGTCCCAATTGATCATAGACTTTGTAGCTACGCTTGCCAGCCACATCAATATTGCTGACTGCATTGCCCAGTGTGTCATAAGTGACGCGGGTGGTCAGTTGTTTGCCGATGACGGTAACGCCAGTGCTGCTGTCAGTCACATCGACCGGCGGATAGGTTACGCCGATCTGGCGACCCAGCGCATCATAGGTGTATTCGGTTCTTCTTTGCTGATCGCTGTTGCTGGCTTCAATACGGGCTTTGAGATTGCCTACAGCGTCATAAACAAAGCGTGTTTCCAGCGCAAGCATGGCACTGCTGGAGGACTTGGCACCGTTTTTAAGATCAATTGTGGCAACTTCAACTGCGGGAGCTTTTTCTGTTTCCAGGCGGCCTACTGCATCGTAGGTGTAAGTCCAGGTAGCTCCTTTTTTATTGGTGAAACTGCCCTTCTGACCAAGGCTGTTGTAGGTGTACTTTTCAGTAAAGCCCATTGCATCCGTGGTCTTGAGCAAATGACCGGCATGGTCATACTCATATGAGCTGGTCCGGTCTTTTGCAGAAGAATTGACTGCTGCCTGGATACTTGCCAAGTTGCTGTTCGCAACTACAATTGGCTGGTCGTATTGCGTTGTTGATTTAAGGTGTGTGCCTTCATAGGTATTTTTTGTGACATAGCCTTGTGCATCGACGCTATACGCCAAGCGATTGGCGGCATCATAGACAAAGCGTGTCGTGCGGTCTTGCTGGGCATTGACTTGTACCTGGTTCAGATAGGTTTGGGTCGTTGCGCCAACTGCCAGGTTTGCTGTGCTGATGCGGTTTGCATAGGAGGTCGTGCTGGTGACGTTACCATTGCCATCATAGGCGTTGGACGTAACGCTGCCATCTGCTGCGATGCTGACCGTCAGGCGGTTCATGCCGTCATAGGCAAACAACTGTGTGCGGTCATTGGCAGGATTGATGCCATCGCCACTGGTTTTCTTGACGACATTATTGCTGACGTCATACACATAGCTGACGACGCCACCGAGAGCATCTACGGTGCTGATGACGCGGCCATCTTTGTCGTAGGTATTGGTGCTGAATCGGTCTTGCGCGGTTTCTGCCGGGATCAGTGCTTCCATCGCGGCGCGTGTCGGTTGTGCACTCAGACCAGTAAGATTGACAGCAGTAGCATAGCGACGCGCGGATTTGATGCGACCGTTTTCGTCATAGACGGTGCGTTGCATGCCACCTGCTGCATCCAGAACCAGTATCTGACGGTCTTCGCTGTCGTAAGCAAAACGGGTGACGTTGTTGAGCGCATCGGTCGTGCTGATGACGTTGTTATTGGCGTCGTACTGATAGCTGCGTGTCAGTGTTGTACCAGTATATTCTTCTATGCGGCGACCAAGTTTGTCGAAGACATAGCGTTGTACCAGGTCTTGTGTTTCACCTTTTTGGGTGACTTTGAGGGTCTTGCCGCGTTTGTCGTAACTGAACTCTGTGACTAGTTTCAAACCATCAGGATCAACGGTTTGTTTGATCAACTGGCCTTTGAGGTCGTATTCGAGTTTTGTCTTGACGTTGTTCGGGTCAGTGATTTCGACTTGCTGGCCTTTGGCGTCGTAGGCATAGGTCGTGACCAATGGGGCGCTGCCTGCGATGGTCAGGGTTTTGCTGATCAGGCGATTGGCGTCGTCATAGACGTAGGTGGTTTTATTGCCGTTGGCGTCTGTGCTTTCTTTGAGCAATCCAGTTTTGTCGTATTCAAACTGTTCAATCGTAGGCGAGGAACCAGTAGGATCTATCGATTTGCTGACGAGATCGCCATTTTTGTTGTAGAGACGTATTGTGATAATACCATTGCTGTCTATCGTCGTAGTTAACTGTCCATAAGCATTGACCTGACTTGAGGTAACAATTCCTTCTGCACTAGATTCCATTGTTAGTGGAGTAGCGCGCCTATTATTATAGGTATATGTAGTTGCATTTCCTTTTGCGTCAGTCAAAGTTAATACTTGATCAAATGCGTTGTAGCTAGTCTTGTTGCTATGTGTGCTTGTCTGATCGAGCACTTCTACCGTACGGCCCAAACGGTCAAACTTTTGGGTGGTAGCGTTGCCATTGGCATCAACAGAACGAATGGTACGACCGAAAGCATCATAGTCAGTGTGGATGGTTTGCTTGATGCCATTCGCATCTTGTATTGTTTCAGTAACTTGGCCAAGTTTATTATAGGTAGTTTTATTAATCACATTCTCAGTATCACTGATGGCAATTGTGGCGCTGGTACGTTCACCAAGCTGGTCATAGGTATAAGTAGTTACAGTACCACCAGCATCAGTTGACGTCGTGAGACGTCCATCCAGGTCATATGTCAGGTGTTGAGCACTATCCAATTTACTGTCAGTGATGCTTGCCAAGCTTTGTGTCAACGAGGATGTAACAAGACCGCCAGTTAAACTGGCCACACCAACTAACCGTGTGCCATAACGTATCGTGTCTGTTAGCTGACCTAAGTGGTTGTAACGGTTTTCTGTTACTTCTCCCAGGGCATTGATCGTGTGGGTTAGGTGACCTGCTTGATCATAATAATATAGAGTGCGATGGCCATTTTGATCCGTGCTGCTGGTACGGCGATTACCAACATCATAGGTGTAAGTAACACCATAGGTAGCCCATGTACTATCTGAAATTTCAGGGCCAGCCATGTCAACCGCCCCGATATTAGATAAAGCCCCTATAACACGCCCAAACTGATCATATTTCTGATTTTGAAATCTACTATGTATCGTTCCCTGACTAGTAACCTGCTGGACCAACCAACCGGTCTTATCATCATAATAGGAAACATTGATCGATCCATTAGTACCAACATTGGTCTTTTCTCGACCAAGAGCATCGTAAGATCGTTGTGTCACTAAGCCATCTGTCATTGGTTTGACGGCATCCCAAGTTGCACCAGAATTGATGATATTTGCTGTATTACTGAAGCGCAGAGTCTGCGTCAGTCTTCCATTAAGATCGTAGCTATATTCAGTAGCATAGCCTTCTGCATTCACAGTCCCAATCAACTGGTTCTCAGCATCATAGAAGTTATAGCTGAGCGCATCCGCTGCCGGATTTTGGGTGATGAGTCCGCTCAACTGACTGTTGACCTGCGCATTCTTGTTCTGCGTTGCATACGCAATCGTCGTAGTCTGACGCCCTGCGGTGTCATAGCGGTATTCAACAATCCCACCTTCTGCATCCACCGTACCAATTAATTTCTGGTCCTGGTCATAGTAGCGGTAGCTGCTGCGGTCTTTGATTGGGTCTGCTGTTACCTGTATCTCTTCTGCCGTCGCATTGACGCCTACGCTGGACGGATTGAGGGTATTGGCGCGCTGGATACTTGCAACCAGATTGCCTGCAGCGTTGTATTGCAGCTCAGTGACTTCGCCCAGCGGGCTGATGGTTTTGGCTACTCTTCCCAGTTTGTCGTACAGGGTGCGAGCTATCATGTCGCTGGCACTGGCTGTCACAGGAATGACGCTGATGTTGGCGGGTGTAGAGGCATTGCCAGTTTGTACTACCTGGCCTTTGAGTTGCTGGAACTGGGTATCTGTCAGTGCATTGGCACGGGCGATAGTTTGTACGCGCTGACCTGCTACGTTGTAGATGTATTGGGTGACTTCGCCTTGTCCATTGACGTCGGCTTGTAAGTTGCCTGCGGCATCGTAGATGTGCAGTTGTTCTACGCCGCTTGGATCTTTGGCGTAGACGAGTCTGCCCAGGGCATCATAGCCGTAGCTGGTGGTGAGTTCTCCACCGAGGGTGCTGCTGAGCAGGTGGCCCTGATTGTCGTAGACCTGGGTGTCGATGCGGCCGCTGGCATTGTGCTGGACGATTTTGTGGTTGGCGTCGTCATACTCGGTGTAGCTGGTCTTTTGTAAGGCGTCTGTGGTGCCAGTGAGGCGGTTCAGGCCGTCGTAGGTGTAGCTGGTTTGGTTATTGAGGGCGTCGACTGTCATCAGGAGATTGCCTGTGACGTCATAGGTATAGCGGGTAATGCTTTGGCTGCCGTCAGCTACGCCTGTGCCGTCTGCATTGATCTTGGCGTAGGTGGTGGTAGTGCTGAGCTGGCCACGGGTGTTGTAACTGTAGTCGCTGCGGGTGGTGTTGCTTTGGACCTGGGAGGTGCTCCAGCTTTGCAGTTGGCCCAGTGTGAGTGTGCCGCTCGTTCCTAGCCCAGCTACGGGGTAGCTGGCGTTGGTGAAGTGGATCTCGGCTATCTTTTGGCCTGCGCTGTCATAGCGTAGTTCGCTGACTGTGCCAGTAGCACTGATCTGGAAGCGTAACTGGCCGGGCAGGCCGTAGACGAAGCGGGTGCTTTGTGGGCCTGTGGACTGATTGGCGCTTGCTGCGGGGATCAGGGTGCTGAGGATCAGGTCGCCATTGGCGTCGTAGGTGTTGTCGGTGCGATTACCGGCTACATCGGTTTTGCTGAGCAGGTGGCCAGCTGTGTCGTAGGTGTAGCTGGTGACATTGCCCAGAGCATCGGTGAGGCTGGTGATGTTGCCGTAGTTGTCGTAGCCGTAGCGTAGTGTTTGTGTCTGGCCATTGGCTGCGGGTGCGGTGATGCTGTCGAAGCGTTTGTCTGTGGTGAGGGTGTAGACGGTGACGTTGCCAAAGGTGTCGGTGACTTTGGTTTGACGATTGACGGTGTCGTAGTCGAATCTGGTGACGTTGTTGTAGGCGTCGGTGATGCTGGCAACGCGGGATTCGCCATCTACGGTAACGTAGGTAAATTTCTGGTAGCTGCCGTCTGTCTGGGTGATGCTGTCGATGAGATTACCAGCTCCTACATAGGTGTAGCTGGTGGCGTAGACTTTGCCATCGGTGATGCTGGCATCTTCTGGACTGAGGTCGAGCAGGACCTGGCTCAGGCGGTTTTGGGTATCGTAACTATAACGGGTGTTGCTGGTGACTTTGCCGTCAGCGGCGACAATGCGTTCCTGGGACAGGTTGTTGCCGGTATAGATGAACTCTACCGATTCGCCATTGGCGTTGGTGATCTTGGACAGCAGTTCGCCGTTGTAGGTATAGCTGGTGACGTTGCCGCTGGTGTCGCTGGCTGTGGCTAGCTTCCAGGTGTAGCCATTTCCACCTTGGTAGGTTTCTGTCTGGTGGCTGACGGTGTCTGTCCACGTCCAGGTCGTGCCATCGCTGACCAGGGTGTCGAACTGGCCGCTGCCTTGGGCTGCAACATAAAGCTGTCGAGCAGCATCAAAGACATATTGAACGGCACTGCCATCCTGACCAGCGCGGTAGACGGTGCTACCTGCAGTGTTAACGCTACCAATTAATCCAGAAACATGGCGGTAACCGTTGATCCACCAGGCATCACCATTGCCGTCACTCAGCTTGCCCTGGCCGTTGTAGGTGCGCAGTAAAGAAACATCTCTGCCAAGACCTGCCATCGTTGCATCGCTGTCCCTTACAAGCACATTACCAGTGGCGAGATCAACTGCGGTGAGTTCACCAGTCTTGCTGCTACCCACATTTACCAGAGCCAGGTTTTGCTTGCTACTCGAGTAAGCACTACTATCAAAACTGGTACTTGTGCCATTAGCGGCTGTCGTAGTTACCGTTTTGAGTACGCCATTAGTGTCGTAGCTATAGGTAGTCGTATCACCTTGCTTGTTTGTGTAGGTGGTCTTTTGACCAAGAGCATTATAAGTATAACTTTCTGTTTTTCCTTGAATGTCGGTAGCACTCAATAAGTGACCAGAACTATCGTAGACTGCTTTAGATTGTTGACCGGAGCTGTTGTAGCTATATCTTTCGACCGTACCTTGAGCATCAGCTACACTTTGTATGCGTCCTTCGCTGTAAGTCTTGATATTACCTGAACTGTCGGCCTCTGTTAACAGGAGACCATTTGTATCATAGGTATAGTTGCGGGTAAAACCGTCAATATCTTTCGTACTAACCAAGCGGCCATCTTTGTCATACGTTTTAATATCAGTTTTGCCTTGTGCATCGGTATTAGTCTCCATCCGTGCAAGCAGGATACCTGAGTCGTCATACGTCGATTTGGAAGTAAAACTGCCAAGCTTAATAGTAACGCTAGCCTTACCGCCCAAATTATTATAGGTGTAACTTTCCGTCTGCCCTTGAGCATCGGTTCTACTCAATATGCGCCCGTTCTTGTCGAATGTTGTGCTGCCTGTATTTCCAACACTGACTGTCGTACTTTGTACACCGCCTAAGTTATCGTAGGTATAACTAGTGGTTATGTCTTTGGTGACATCAACACTGAGATATTCATTGATGTCATTTTTTATCGCTGTCGCATCACCATAAAAAGAATTCGTTGAACCTAAATAGATTGGATTCTCATACTGAATCGTTTGCTTAAGCCGCGTACCTTCATAAATGTTTTGCGTTAAAGAGTTTCGGTTTGGGTTGGCAATATCTTGTGCAAGGATATAAATTGGACGATTAGCTTCGTCATAGACACGGCGCTCGATACTTCTTCGGTAACTCAAAAAACGTATGATGACATCTCCCTTGGCACCGACAGGAATATCATTTGGATTTATCTTATCGAGAAAATTAGTTACTACTGTCAGATTGCCTACCTTATCGTAGTTATATCCGATTCCGCTGCCATCTGTACTAATTTTAAAATCAACACGCCCGGCGGCATCATAGGAGTACGACTCGATAAGATCGAGAGCACTGGTAGTAACCAGGCTTAAACTAAAATCTACAGGTGGTGGAAGCGTGATCTTGGTCGCCAATTGCGTGTTACGCACAACATGGCCCGCACCATCGTAGGCGTGAGTAATAACTTCACCCAAAGCACTTACCTCGACAGTCATGCGACCGTCTTTGTCATAATAGCGATAAGACACTTGGTCATTAGCGCTCGTAGGCGGAATAGAAGCCAGTAAAGTTACACTGTCAGCAGCACTATGCATGTTCGCTACATCAATAGCAGTCGCATAGCAACGTACTTGTGTGATGCGACCATTGGCGTCATATGTGGTACTGGTTACATTACCTGCAGTATCTATGCTCAATATTTGACGGTTCTGGCTGTCGTAGGCATAGTGAGTAACATGTCTCTGGACATCAGTAACACTGATAACATTGTTGTTGGCGTCATATTGATACTGGCGGCTAATCGTAGTGCCACCATCTTGAGATTCAGTTATGCGACGGCCAAGGGCGTCATAGGTGTAGCTTTGTATTGACGCGATGACGTTAGTGCTACTCTTTTGAGTGATCTTGAGGGTTTTGCCAGTTTCGTCATAATTAAATTCTGTGACTAAATTCAAGCCATCTGGATCAACCACACTTTGTAGCAACTGACCTTTGTGGTCATACACCAGCTTCGTAATTCTATTCTCTGGATCAGTCATTTCAATCTGACGACCTAATGCATCATACTTGTAGCTGGTTACCAACGGCTGGCCATTGGCCACGTCCAAGGTTTTACTCAGCAAACGATTAGCATCGTCATAAGTATAGGTCGTTCTATTACCGTTTTCATCAGTACTTAGAATTAGACGATCAGCCTTGTCATAAGTCTTATTTGCAGCCATTCCCACGACATTGTCGTATAGAGAACGTCGATATGAGGAACTTTTTGTAATTTCATTGCCATCTTTATCAAACGTATAGCTCACATATGAGCCATCCGCTTCATTTTGAGTTGACTTTTCACCGGTACGTAAAAAGCCGCTCGCTGTAGAAATTCCTTCAGCAGACCTCATGTTAACGGATATGCCTCCAGGTCCCCACGCATATGAAGACTGAGTCGTGGCTCCCTTTGCATCAACTTGTGTCAAAACCCTGCTGAACGCATCATAGGTTGTTTGGGTAGCATTTCCACTTGCTACATTCTTCACTTCTACAACCTGACCCAACTTATCAAATTGCTGTTGCGTGACATTACCTATGGCATCCACAGTCCGCCAGGCGCGGCCGAACGCATCATAGTCTGTATGTACGGTCTGATGCAGGTTTGCCGCATCACGTATGGTGTCTGTGACTAAACCACGTTTGTCGTAATGCAGTTCAGTATCAATGTGCCTGACATCAGTGATCTTGATCTGTTGACCAAACTGATCATAGGTATAACGGGTAAGCTGATTATTTGGATCAGTGACTGTGAGCAAACGACCATCCAAATCATAAGTGTTACTGGTCCTGATATCGTCCACAGGATTGACTATCACCTGGATTTTTTGATTGAACTCTGCAGTCTGTAGACCGCCATTCAACGTATTCAAACTTGTCAGACGGCTTGCATATTGAATAGTATCTGTCAGTTGCCCAAGATGGTTATAACGCTGTTCTGTCACCTCCCCCATTGCATTGACGGTAAAAGTCAGATGCCCTGCCTGATCGTAATAATACAGGGTACGATGACCATTTTGGTCAATGCTGCTAGTGCGGCGATTGGCTCCATCATAGGTATATGCAACGCCGTAGTCTTTCCACACCTGGGCGATCGCTGCAGAACCTGATGCGCTACGCAACACCTCGCTGCCATTTCCCGCCAGTGTACCAATAACCCTGCCATATTGATCATAGGCCGTATTTGCTGCACGCCTAAAACCTCTATTGTCGTCTTGCACTGCATACGACAATAGACCGATATTTACATCATATGCGTATTGCATATTTTTTGTGGCATTAGGAGTGGAAGAATTGCCAACATTAAACTTGCTCGCACTCAGACGTCCCAATTTGTCAAAACTTTGTTGCAGTGTTTGCCTGCCAGCATCATTTTGAGGACGGATGTTTCCCCAGGTTTGTGCAGCATTTACTGATGTCAACTTTACTGAGTAACTCGTTTTTTGGACCACATGACCGCCTGCGTCATACACGAAGTCAGTAGCATAACCTTCGGCATTAACCGTACCGATCAACTGGTTCTCAGCATCATAGAAGTTATAGCTGAGCGCATCCGCTGCCGGATTTTGGGTGATGAGTCCGCTCAACTGACTGTTGACCTGCGCATTCTTGTTCTGCGTTGCATACGCAATCGTCGTAGTCTGACGCCCTGCGGTGTCATAGCGGTATTCAACAATCCCACCTTCTGCATCCACCGTACCAATTAATTTCTGGTCCTGGTCATAGTAGCGGTAGCTGCTGCGGTCTTTGATTGGGTCTGCTGTTACCTGTATCTCTTCTGCCGTCGCATTGACGCCTACGCTGGACGGATTGAGGGTATTGGCGCGCTGGATACTTGCAACCAGATTGCCTGCAGCGTTGTATTGCAGCTCAGTGACTTCGCCCAGCGGGCTGATGGTTTTGGCTACTCTTCCCAGTTTGTCGTACAGGGTGCGAGCTATCATGTCGCTGGCACTGGCTGTCACAGGAATGACGCTGATGTTGGCGGGTGTAGAGGCATTGCCAGTTTGTACTACCTGGCCTTTGAGTTGCTGGAACTGGGTATCTGTCAGTGCATTGGCACGGGCGATAGTTTGTACGCGCTGACCTGCTACGTTGTAGATGTATTGGGTGACTTCGCCTTGTCCATTGACGTCGGCTTGTAAGTTGCCTGCGGCATCGTAGATGTGCAGTTGTTCTACGCCGCTTGGATCTTTGGCGTAGACGAGTCTGCCCAGGGCATCATAGCCGTAGCTGGTGGTGAGTTCTCCACCGAGGGTGCTGCTGAGCAGGTGGCCCTGATTGTCGTAGACCTGGGTGTCGATGCGGCCGCTGGCATTGTGCTGGACGATTTTGTGGTTGGCGTCGTCATACTCGGTGTAGCTGGTCTTTTGTAAGGCGTCTGTGGTGCCAGTGAGGCGGTTCAGGCCGTCGTAGGTGTAGCTGGTTTGGTTATTGAGGGCGTCGACTGTCATCAGGAGATTGCCTGTGACGTCATAGGTATAGCGGGTAATGCTTTGGCTGCCGTCAGCTACGCCTGTGCCGTCTGCATTGATCTTGGCGTAGGTGGTGGTAGTGCTGAGCTGGCCACGGGTGTTGTAACTGTAGTCGCTGCGGGTGGTGTTGCTTTGGACCTGGGAGGTGCTCCAGCTTTGCAGTTGGCCCAGTGTGAGTGTGCCGCTCGTTCCTAGCCCAGCTACGGGGTAGCTGGCGTTGGTGAAGTGGATCTCGGCTATCTTTTGGCCTGCGCTGTCATAGCGTAGTTCGCTGACTGTGCCAGTAGCACTGATCTGGAAGCGTAACTGGCCGGGCAGGCCGTAGACGAAGCGGGTGCTTTGTGGGCCTGTGGACTGATTGGCGCTTGCTGCGGGGATCAGGGTGCTGAGGATCAGGTCGCCATTGGCGTCGTAGGTGTTGTCGGTGCGATTACCGGCTACATCGGTTTTGCTGAGCAGGTGGCCAGCTGTGTCGTAGGTGTAGCTGGTGACATTGCCCAGAGCATCGGTGAGGCTGGTGATGTTGCCGTAGTTGTCGTAGCCGTAGCGTAGTGTTTGTGTCTGGCCATTGGCTGCGGGTGCGGTGATGCTGTCGAAGCGTTTGTCTGTGGTGAGGGTGTAGACGGTGACGTTGCCAAAGGTGTCGGTGACTTTGGTTTGACGATTGACGGTGTCGTAGTCGAATCTGGTGACGTTGTTGTAGGCGTCGGTGATGCTGGCAACGCGGGATTCGCCATCTACGGTAACGTAGGTAAATTTCTGGTAGCTGCCGTCTGTCTGGGTGATGCTGTCGATGAGATTACCAGCTCCTACATAGGTGTAGCTGGTGGCGTAGACTTTGCCATCGGTGATGCTGGCATCTTCTGGACTGAGGTCGAGCAGGACCTGGCTCAGGCGGTTTTGGGTATCGTAACTATAACGGGTGTTGCTGGTGACTTTGCCGTCAGCGGCGACAATGCGTTCCTGGGACAGGTTGTTGCCGGTATAGATGAACTCTACCGATTCGCCATTGGCGTTGGTGATCTTGGACAGCAGTTCGCCGTTGTAGGTATAGCTGGTGACGTTGCCGCTGGTGTCGCTGGCTGTGGCTAGCTTCCAGGTGTAACCATTTCCACCTTGGTAGGTTTCTGTCTGGTGGCTGGCTATGTCTGTCCAGGTCCAGGTCGTGCCATCGCTGCTGAGGGTGTCGAACTGACCGCTGCCTTGGGCTGCAACATAAAGCTGCCTGGTAGCGTCATAGACAAATTTGCTGACACTGCCGTCTTGGCCTACACGTTCAACTTCACTGCCTGCGGTGTTCAATGTACCGGTGAGATTGGTGATGCGGCGATAGCCGTTGATCCACCAGGCGTCACCGTTGTCGTCGGACATTTTGCCTTGGCTGTTATAGGTACGTAATAGAGAAACATCGTCACCACGACCTGCCAGAAGGGCGTCATTGTCTTGTATCACGACGTTGCCAGTTGCTACGTTGACGTAGGTTTTTTCACCTGTCTTGTTCGATCCCGACTGCCCCAAATTACCACGCTCACCCAAAGGAGCCAATGAAGCCTGATTCAATCCAACGCCATTTCCACCTACGATAGCAACCATGTGATTTCCTAATGTGTTTTATTCAATTGTTTGTTTAACAGGAGCAACTAACTCAACTGTCATTTTTCAAGGCAATAGTCCAAACATTTGAGGAATTGTTTAGGTGAAATCGAAAATAATTTGCATATTCATTGATTATTTTTATATTTCTTCATTTTTATTATAAAAATAAATCCATTTAATAAATATACTGAATAAATGGTGGTCATCCTATTTTTAAAAACACTTGCTCTAACACTACCTAAATGCCAAAAGTTCGTAAAATAACTCTGTAGAAGCCCATTTAAATGTGCTGACATCTCTATTTGTTGGCTAGAATAACGCCCGTGTTTGCGCGTTTGCAGCAATAATTATTGGGAATAATATCGATGGATACTGCTACTACTCCAGGCTTTGATGACATCCTGCAGGAGGCTTTGCGTGTCAGTCAGGCGAATGACGGGCCAGCTGCGATCAATTTGTTTCAGCAGGCATTGACGCTTAATCCTGGGTCCGCGACAACTTATTGTCTGCTTGGGGCTGAGTACATTACACTTGGTCAGGTCACTGAGAGTGAGGCGGCCTATGCGAATGCATTGGTGCTGGCACCGCAATTCCATGTAGCTCGGTTTCAACTTGGGTTATTGCAGTTCACGTCGGCAAGGGTAGCCGTCGCATTACTGACCTGGCAGCCTTTGCTCGCTTTGCAGGATGATAGTGCACTGAAGTTGTTTGTGATGGGCTTTGCGCATATGGCTCAGGATGATTTTGAGGTCGCTGTAAATTACTTTGAGCGCGGCATTGTGTGCAATGTTGATATCCCGCCTTTGAATTCCGATATACAGCGAGTGATCTCTGAAATCAAAGGCTTGAAGGAAAAATCTGGATTGAACGGACCAGCTTCAGTTGAAACAAATTCCAAGTCTGCAGAAACGTCAGAAAACACACAAGAAGCGGAGGCTGATGTGCATTTCTTGCTTTCGAATTATCAGCAGCAAGGGCCAGCGCATTGAGTAGCCTGGACACGATTAAGTCGATCCCCCTGAACATGGCACCACTTGGATGAATAATTACGTCGATGTGTCTTAAAGTCAAAAGCCACCGTAAGGTGGCTTTTGACTCTATTACCAAGATGGCATCACCGGCTTAGTTTCCTCAAAAAGGAGCGGGAGTGGGATCACGTTGGGCTACTCAGCTAGAATAACTTCCTATTCAAAAATGAGCAATAATTTTTTGAATACATTTCCAGCAACATATGGGCGCCCATTAATCGACGCGACTGAAGCCGGGCAATTGACACTCAATTTACCAACTGTACGCAAAATTCAAGCCACAACGATCCCTCTTGCGCCACGTCCCCTGTGTCTAGGATTTTGGTCTGGGAATACCAAAATGCTATTCACCCAGCCCAGCGTCGTCATTTTCACTAACGAGCACCTTGTCCGGCACTGGCCACTGCAAAATGGATGCTACGCGCCTAATAACCCAATACAACTCTTGCTCAGAAGCCCATTTTGCATGCAGCATCCGGTCTAAATATTGAGAAAGAATGTCAGCCTCATTCATATGCGAACGTTTTCCGGCTTTAGAATTGAGTGACAAGGTGCACATCTTATCGACGATATCTTCACAATAAATCCATCGGTTATACAACTCAGGCGGGGAGTTGCCAGATGCATAGTATTTTCCTTGATATTCAGTGAGCAAGAGTTTGGCTTGTGCGCCGCCAATAGCTCCCGTATTCCTTACTCTTGGAAAGTCATCCGGCACCATCAGTGTCTGATTTTCGTTAACATCGAGAAATCGGTTCGGTAAAGGTTGTTCCATGACTGTACTCCTATCATCAATTTGGTTTATGTTTCAGCAGATATTTGTGGATCTTAAGACCGCGATAATTCTGACGCTCACGCACGCTCAACTAAAATAGAGGTGCGCGAAGTGCAAATTTCATTTCTTCAGCAGCAGTGCCACATCTCTTCGCCGGAATAATTTGATTCCCTGTCCACTGCCCATTCTCACTGCAGAAATTAATCCGCGCGCTTCTAAATTTGGAAGCAGATTTTTCCCACGATCGAACTGGATTGCTGCCTCCTTGGCCGTCATGTAATTTCGCTTTAGTTTGAGAATTGCTTGATATTCGCTGTTACGAATACACTCCCTGTTTCCAACATCAATAATCGTTGTGATACCGGTCGTAACCCACCTGGCAATAAATTCCTCACGACTTTCCTGGAATCGATTGAGAAGAGGCTTTATCTCCTTCAGAGATCGGTCAACCATTCGGTCCCGAAATGCTTCAAAGGATGTTCTGGATACCGCGACTGCATCAATAGGCGCAGGGACACGCTCCAATTTTCCGTCGCGAACCAGTCTTCCTACAAGGATTACGGACAAGTCCAATCGCTGTGCGACCTCCGATATTGTGAGGTAATCAGCCAAATCTTCTTGAAGGTCATCAGTTGCCTGCGAAAGGTTAAGGTCAACTTTAAGACCGCATCGCTTTATTCGCAGTTGCGTCAGATCCAAATTTGCCAAGTCTTTTCTGGCTACAAGATAAATAGATAAACCGTCTATTCCAGGTCCGCCGACGGGCCGAATCCCATGAGAGGCTAAATAGTGCATAAATTGTGTACGGCTGGCACCGACACTTTTTGCCAGAGTACTGACAAATATGTACTGCTCGTTAAATTCAGCCAGTTGCTCCTTGGAGATAAAAATCCGCCTGCCTTGATAGAGAACCTTGTGAGGTATCAACCACCGCTTCCTCAACATGCTACGGACAATCTTGGGATAAATGTCCAATTGACTTGCAGCTTCTTCCACGGTCCATAGATGCGTGAGCTGAGCGCTCACATAATCTTTTCCTTTTGCGACCATGCGACGTAAACTGCATAATCCCTTTTCCATGTCATACCCAGCATTAATGATTGGACGATCCAGAATATCCAACACTAACTGCGGAATCTTTTCTGTAAGTGGTCGTTGCCTGATCGCACAATTTTGCTCAGTAGACCTAACCCACAATTTCCGCAATAGCGCGTCAAGCGATGCTTTCGTAAAATCCAAATAATTTGGAACGTATTTGGTTTTTTCAACCTCTAGCAATTGAACTCGCAGCAAGCCAGTCACATAGCTTGGCTTTGATAGACCAAGCGCTGCCGCGCTTTCTACGCCATTGAATGTCCCTTTGATTGGCCTGATTGCCACAGGAGGAATGACTATTGTTGCCACTTCACGCAGGACATCCAAAGCTAAGGCACGCATGTATCCTGGATTTTTCAACAAAGAAGCCATTGCTATTCTTGGATGTTCTCTATCGACACGATGAGTTACATAATTTGTCAAATAAGCCAAAACCATAGCTTGGCCTTGGATGGACAAGCTATTAATTTCTTCTTCGGTCGGTACATGCTCCTGAGCCGAAAAGAACATTGTTAGTGTCAAGAATTTTTCTGCAAGATCGGTAACTCGTGCCTGGTCTCCACTACCGATGACACTCATAACCGCCCTTGCCACGGCTATGTCGCCATTTTTAAGTGGCGTGTTGCGCAAATCGAACAAGCACTTGCAGAGATGCGGTGCTGGTCGGTTCCAGTCCAAACCTTCTAAGCACTTTGGGCAGGTCGTTATCAAGAGACATCCGTGCAAATCGCAAGTGGATATCAACTTAATAGACCATATTCGTTTTAAATATGGAAAGATCATGATGCAGCACGGACAGACCGCATTTCCTTCTTCTCTAAACACTTCCGCCGGTAATTCTAGATTTGAATTAAGGGAGAGCATGACTGCAGAACTGGAGCGCCTCAACTGACAAAGGCTTAATTCAGAAGGTAATTCAATTCCTAATAGATCTACTTGCTCCCGGAATTTTTTTTGATCCCGGAACATCCCTACACTCTGAATGTATCTATTGCATCGCCCTTTAAGCATGGTGTAAGTATCTGTCCATCCATTTAAATGCGCAGCTCGCATCAAAATACTGCTCTGGCTTTCATCAGCGAATGGTATTGGTCTTGCTAGTAGCATGATTT
Organism: Undibacterium sp. FW305-107; assembly: GCF_058788535.1. Lineage (NCBI taxonomy): Bacteria > Pseudomonadati > Pseudomonadota > Betaproteobacteria > Burkholderiales > Oxalobacteraceae > Undibacterium > Undibacterium sp. FW305-107. The sequence goes on along the minus strand of NZ_JBYTAV010000003.1, from coordinate 123,363 downwards.
ACCTCCATCCCGATGTGAAATGGAAGTCAGCGCATTGCGCAGTTCGCTTGAGGACATCTCGAAAGGGTTGTCTTTTATCTTTTTGACAGAAGAAGTCAATCCACGGCTATGCGCCTCAGCAAAATCACTCAACAGCACTGTTTTTCGATTCGCCAGGAGAGCAATGGCAGTAGCTTCCTTGAGCAGTTGCATGACAAATGCAGGATTACCGCTAGTGGAAGCCCACATCTGCACGACCTGCAGATGATTTTTAAAATCAACGAATCCATCCAGCTCCAAGTTTTCTACGAATTTCTTGGATATACCACTTAAAAAGGGGCGCAATGGTCCTGGGCGTGCCTGAGTACCACAATGAAGTTCGCCTAGCCGGAACCTCCGCGTAAATCGCCGGGTCATCTGCGTGTCACCTAAGATTAGCGACTCACACTCGGGCACACCGACTAAACACACCATAACTTTAGTCTCATTGATTAAAGTCTTTAGCCAGTTACATACTCTTATTGAACGCTTGTCTCCAGCATTACCTTCAGCAAGAAGATGATGAAATTCATCTAGCAAGATGATTTTGGTTCGACATGTCTTAAGCAATGTACATAAACGCTTGGTCAACGTGATGGCGTTGCTTTGTTTCATCGATGTCTCACCAAGACTCTCCAGCAAATTTAGTGCAAGAGATTTGATGGTAGAAGGTGACGGCACCGAAGCGTAAAAAGCTGGAATTGTCTTGATCCTTGCGTGCTCCTCTATGATTTCGGCTGGAGGATATTTCGTGAGAATGGCTTTGCAGATAGTGGTCTTTCCTGTGCCACCAGTGCCAACCAAAATGGCCCCTAACGGCTCCGAACTATTAGCAGACCAAGCTATACAGCCTTTCAATCCCGTCATCGCTTGTTTCAACATATCGTGAACAATGACCACTTTATCCATTGCAGCTACTCGTTCGTAAACAGCATGACGCAAAACGTCATCTTCGGAAAAATCGTTACCAGAATTATTGATCTTCATAACTAGACTCCAATTTAGAATTCGAAAACTTCGTAACCGTCATCGTCAGACGATTGCTGTGGTTTGCCACCTGGCGCTGCGTCTGTCAAAGGCGCAGCTATATCTGTCACCGGAGCATCGTCTGCAGCGTTGGGGGAAGGCTTGATTGTGTTTTTAGGATGTACGACATCGTGCGCTACAACATCCTCGTAAGAAAGAAGCCGCTTGATCTTAGTTTTGGCAGTTTTTTTCCGGCCTTCACCCTGAGTAAGCAAGGCTAGTTTTTTTGCACTTGAAGAATTTGGAAGATTGTGGATGCTTTGCCATAGCCTCCAGCGCGCAATTTCGTAAGCATGTGGTCCCAGTTCCTCACGGTCCTTTGCTTCCATGGCATCCAAAGCAGCTGTACACGCGTCATGCTCATATTTTGTCAGCCTATCCATGTATTCCAAATCGATACCATCTGCACGAAATATAGTTTTTGGATCAGATTCCAAATGGACATAGACGTAACTCAGATCCAGCTCATTGACTAGGACGATCACGGATCGTTGATTTCTCTGCTCTAAGGTACGCAACGCATCAGATTTGTATATCAGGTTATCTACTATTACCCTTCCATTTGATATCTTTCGTTTGAAAACGACACGCGCAATTACATCAATCTCCTCGGAATTGAACGACAGCACGGGCATCATGGATAGTTGATCGCGCCAAAGCTTTTCTGGGAGTCTGCGTGTAGCGGAGTGTTTTGCGCGGTGGTAGACTGTTGTTAGCCATTGCTCGAACAATTCACGCAACTTGGCCAATGTCACCTGGGCCAGCGCTACAGAGTCGTACTCTCCCCGATCATGCAATGATGAGAAGGTAGTCCCAGACAGCACGTGGACAAGCTGCATGTTGACAGTCCTGAAGAATCGCTCGATGTGCGCCTTGTCATCAGGGCAGTAAGCTTTTGCTGATTCGATATGCATCCCTAAACGCATACAAAGGCTACGCAGTGCCTGGGAAGTTAAATCAGGACCATTGTCAGGAAGTATTCTTTCTGCAACACCGCCAGGCCCCTCGCGTGGATCACGACAGCACATGTCTTTAATTGCTGCCAATGCGGTTGTGGCGCAAAATGGCAGCAGACTGATATGCCACCCTACAACAGCCCTGGTGGCAACATCAAAGAGACAGACTAAATAGGGACGTCCGAGAACTTCTCCTGTTTCGCCATCTATTAAAATGACGTCCATCCTGTGGCCATCCATCATGACTATTTCCATCAGCCTGGATGCCTGTAATTTTGAACCGGCAGCACGGAATTGCGCATCCGCATACCGCTGGCCATGCCGCATCCTCGCAATGATATAGGGATCTAATTCTTTAGCCCTTCGATAAAGTGTTCTTTCACTCGGAAAACATTTGTCTTGCGCTGGAATAGTTTGATCGTCATTGATTCTGCCAATGACGTTTGCATGCACCTGCTTTAAACTCGGCCTGTTAACGACCAAGTAATCTTGTATGAGCGAGTTCCTGATCGCAATTTCCACATCCAAGGGAATTTTCTTTGTTCGGCATCCCTTACGCTGGTGTAATGGTGCGAGTGCCATCGTTTCGCCGTCGGCATTCACGTACCGTTTCACCCAACGCGCCAGGGTTGCACGGGAAGGAGGTGTTTCATCATTAAGCTGCTTTGCTACGACTGGTATTGTTGAAACCAGCCTCACCTTAGAAAGCGGCCTAGACTTTACTCCCAGGGCTTCTTTCACATATTGAAAACGCCGCAGAAGTTCTTTACGGCTGGCGTCATTTAAACTCGTCAGCCTCAATTGGAGCGGGTCATGGACTTTTGCATTGTCCTCTTGGGAGAGAAAGCCAACTTTTTTACAGTCGACCAACTCCCAAAAAGCATAGACTGGCATGAGATATGGACGGCCACCCTCGCACGACGAATAACGCACCATGGTCGCATCAGCAAATGAAATTTCATAAGCTTGATTCTTGAGCGCGAATCGAGTGCCGGCTGTTAATGCATGTGGTACCAGGCCGCTCTTCATGGCAGCCTCACTAAAGTTGTGGATGTGATCGGGAGTCGCATATTGCACAGCAACTTTCCGTGGAAGATCGCCCCCTCAAGTTGGTATGCAGGGATAGCGCGCTTCAACATCTCTTCCCGTAGAACTTTAACTGTGAGATAACTGGCATTGAGTTGCCCGAACAACTCAGTTGGCCATTCGGAGACATAATCCGGCAGGATCAATCTGCCACCGCGGTTATATGTCATGATCAGATTCAATTTTTCTTGACCACTGAGCATCTTCTTCTCAGTCGTCACATCAAATTCCACACCAATGGAACACAATGTTCTCTCAAGGAAATTAAATTTTTCCATGTTACGGTCATCGTTTACGAAAACAGAGGCTTTTACCTCACATACAAGGAACTGGTCTGGCTTTTTAAGAATTAGAAAATCTGGGTAGAGGCAACTTTTTCGGAAAGGTATTTCCAATGCCTGGCCACGGTATTTGACTATCTGTGGGTCTGCTTCCATGTGATAACAGAAAGCTCGCTCCAAGCGTGATTCCACCGGAATAAAGCATTCGTTTTTACGGCTGAAGAAAAGTGAGGATCTGGAACCGTACTTTCCTTGTTTGATTTTACGTATGCCATGGATGATGCCATCCAGGCCGGGAACAGCGTCGAACGCTGCCGCAATTTGCTGCTGAAGATAGTTTTTCACAATACTTACTCCGTCTCATTTGGGCGACAAAATCCCTTACCAAATGTGTCAGTAAAAAGATTTTTCGCTGTTTTAACGTGCAAACCAATGCACCAGGCTGCACCTGTCCCGCATGCATAAAAATGCCTGCTGCAATGGCTTGACAATCAATGGGAGGGGAATAGAATGAAGGCTCAAGTGCTTTACATCACTAAGCGTTCTGCGGCGGCCCGAGTCTGATCACTCGGGCCGTTTTGCATTTCTATTCCGTGCTACATGGAATATGGTTACATGATGTTCTCCTTTCGTAATTAAAATGGGCTAGTGATCTTTTTTCGACTCCGTCCTTACCATCGTTCCTGATTGCTCTGAATTACCAGATCTGTTCAATTTAGAATCGATCCACTGTTCTACATCCTCCTCGCGCCATCGGCGCAAATGCCCTATACGCAAGCTCTTGGGCAGATCACCGTTTTTATCCAGTGAATCCAACGTCCGCAGGGAAATTCCCAATTGCTGGGCGAGTTGTTTCGATCCGATAAGTGTTGGCATAACGATTCCTAATGGAAATTACATTTATTTGCGTTTACTCTCATGGTTAATGCACAATAAATCAAGTGCAAACGAAAACAGCAAAAATGAAATTTTCAAATAGCAGTGTTTCTTATCTGATAGAGGGGCTCAAGATATTGCACCAGGTTGCATTGATCTCAGGTCATTTCCATCAGCCTGAGCTCTGGCAATTCCCGGATTTCAACAAGTGGGCACCATCTCTCACAGTTGGCGGCGTCGAAACATTTGATTGGATTGAAAAGAAAACTGAACAACACCAAAAAAAATTGAGACGAATGCGTGCTCGCACCGTCAAAATAACTACTCATCTTGATACATATATCGAGTTAATTACTCCTTTGTACAAAGCCCTGAAAATTCCGTACGACAAAACCAGCATAGTGTTTGAAAATTTTGATCTGCAAGCAATTCCTGCTTTTCTTCACTTGCAAGAGAAATTCACAGCAACATTTTCTGACGTCGCTGCAGATGGGAAAGAAAGCTACCAGACTCTAATTCGCCGCTTCAATGATCTGGTACCAGCAGCTAAGAGAAATCCGATCAATCCAGAAAATGTGCCCGCTGTTATCCGCCGAGGACTAGCCTTATATCGCGAGTCGGCTGTCACTCGTACCAATTTCAATAAATTGATTTGGGGAATAGCCCTGATAGGGAGTGGCTCTCTCGCTTTACGAGAAACCCACAAGTGCAGCTTTTGTCCACGACGCACGCTTCCTCGCAACAAGTTTTGTGCGGAACACAGCCAGGCTGATACCAGCGTTCTGGGGCGAACGCGATCCAGACAAGCTGCGAACTACAGGTCCGGAAAAGAGGCATGTGCAATCGCAAAAAAATTAGGGCTGATTGACGGGGTGGAAGCGCAGGCTTATGGCTACCAGATAGGCATTGCTGAGAAGCGAATCAAAGAACCAAGAATACTTCGCCGTACAAGTCAAGTCGCAGAGATTATGCTTCCTGCTTATTTTACGTGGAACGTTACTGCGCACTGGTCAATACGATATGCACTTACGAAATCGCCACGAGTTCAAAAACTACTGAATGAGCCACGATTGTTTGATCTCACTTATATCGATATGGTGGACACTATTCGAGAAAAGCTAAATCTTTTTGAGTCCGATGAAGGAGTGCTTACTTATACTGTGCTTGGTTTTGAGAAATGGCTGGAATGTGAAGCGCAGGCACAACCCGGCGTTAGGGGTACCGGTAACCTTGCTGCAAAGCGAATGGATACAGCGCTCGACCTGGCAAGGCAAGGGAAAAAACGAAAAGAAATAGCAACTGCACTCGGGGTCAGGCAGTCGACCGTTACACTATGGATAAAAAAAGATATGCGACTAGCCGCTGCTTTTCACGCTGCAAAAGCTGGAAAATTTTGATATGTTGGAATTGATGTTGATAATTTTGACAAAATACCAACATCAATTCCTCAATACCTGGAACTGAAAGCATCCAGGAAAGAATTCCAACACGAAGCAGTTATATAGCACCTACAAGACTTCAAGCTACAGCGATTGGACTCAACTGTACATTTTCCAATTCCTAATCAGCCAATCACGCACATGCTCCTGACTATGAAGATTTGGAGGAACTTTTCCATGAATCAGTCGCTCAGCTTTTTTTGCTACCTCAGCAAAGCCTTGCCCACATTCGTTAGCAAATTTGTTGACAAAATATAGTACTTCATACCACTCATGACGGTTTAAAAGGGCGCTGTCTGGGAGGTTTCGCTTGGTCGGGTCATCATTTGATGTCGGACCTGATGGGTATTTGAATTGGAGGTCCCCCTTGCGTAACGGACCGTTTCTATGATCTATGTTCATTTTAAGACTTTCGTAGTAATTTGAGGTTTAAAACGACCCACTTATTGCAGATCGCTTTCTTTCATTAACGTCGCGCTGATCGACAATGTGCCGCTACATATTCGGGCTTCCCTCTACGGAAACGCACATACGCGCACACACTGACAGATTTTGGATATATACATTGCATATCCCGATCCCTTTCAGTTGCACCCCAATCAAAAACTTAAGCCTTGCTAGCCAACGAAATAAAAAATATAATCCGCGACCTGTATGTAGCAAACTCAAGAGGAACACCAGAGGTAGTTTGGCGTTCCTTTTCTTGCACCTCATGAACGGCCAAGCTCATGAGGTGAGTTTTAATTCTAAATTTTTTACCCAGCTCCCTGCCTAGCTGTTAGCGCAAGACAAACCCTGTTGCAGTCTGATTATTTTGTACGAAATTGGATGCGAAGTGCTGAATCTGCACGTTCGGGTTTACATATCCCATCTGTCTAAGTATTTGAGGATCCTAAGCACATTTGGAAATCCTAATTGCTACTCAATAAAGATCAAGAAATCCGAATCAAGTAGTCGTTGATTCCTTGTAATATCTGTGCAATCCTCTTTATAGGGAGAACGTCATGCAAAAAATTGCAATCATTGAAGACGACGAATCAACAAACAATCGCTTAAAAGCTCTCGTTCTATCAATTCCAGATGTGAATGTAAGCCAAGCTTTCACGCGTGAAGAGGGTATTGATCTAATCACCAATAATCAATTTGATTTAGTGATTGTTGATGTTGATCTTGGCCCTGGGCCAAAGGATAAATATGGTGGTTTCGAAATTGTTTCCCTGCTAAGCAATTGCCGAACTGTGACTTTGGTCGTTTCTGGAATGCCACAAACAAATCTTCATGAGCTAGCAATCTCACTTCGAGCATATGATTTTATTGGCAAACCTATAAATGAATTGGCATTCATCAATAAGGTAGAACACGCCCTTGCCTCTCACGCGCGCGATCTGAATGAAAACAAAGATGATGACAACGTTACACTTCCTCCAGGTTTAACAAGAGACCCAACAATGCATGCGTGTTTTTGCTGGAAAGGAAAAAAGGTTCGCTTGACCCTCACGCAACTTCGATTGGTCGAATGCCTAGTTGCCACACCCGGCATCCCTGTATCAAAAACAAAACTGGCGGCGCAACTAGGTACCAGCAATTCGGAGGGTGCATTGGCCACTCACCTTAGTGAAGTGCGTCAGCGCTTTTTAGCCGCAGATCCGAATTTCAAGTCAACTATAGAAAGCGAACCAGGTGCAGGATATTTCTGGAAAGTTGAAGAGTAAGAGTCGGATTTGGAGACGGGCTCTTCGTCGGCATGACTTTACTTTGATCTTTGTAATAAGCGGCCTTTTAATTCCGGGATTCATCGTATATGCGATTTACGACTTCCTGGGCACCGTAAAATCCAAGGAAACACAGGTGCAAACCGCAGCGCTCACAAGCGAATTAGCGCAATTTGCTCTAGCGCTTCGCGACGATGACGGATACTCGCTTATCGACAATGCTGAACAGTTGTCCAGAACATCCCGTCAATTGAAGGCCATACCTCTCGAGAAATCATTCTTTGGTTACTTTTTAAATCGAGGCAATGCAAAGGCGTTCGAAACCAGAAATCTATCTTGGGAAGCTCCGAAGGCTTGTTCGGTCAATTTTTCGCCTCTTCCTGTTGCAGGCAAAGATCAGACTGCGGCAGATGTGCGGGCATGTTTAGCATATATACCTAACGATATCGCTGGAAGGTTTATCTATTTTTCATTGCGTTTTCCTAGCCGTGGCATAACACGACATGAGCAAGGTGACAATTTCACTAAAGCGGATCACGTCAGCCTCACATTAAAGGGAGCACGGCGATCAACACATGTCCAGCTTGTGTTTGAAGCCCCTACACTTGCGCGAGACCGGTATCCTTCGCAGCCACGTCGCTTCCTCGGATTGCATGAGGTAACGGCATATTCTAACGACAATCCTCGCCATCTTGTTCGAGAAATAAGCGGGCAAGCATATGAGCAGCAAATTGAAAACAATACCGGTTGGACTGACCGCTATGTAACTTTGTTAGTGCGAATTGATGGTTCAATATTGCTTGAACAAGCTGCGCCTGTTGCTCCAGTTCAGGATAGACAATTTGGAGATGTGACGGCTGCAATTGGGGTTTACATCAGACAGCCTGAAGAGAAAAAATCTGCGCTGTTTTTTGATATACCTTTCGGAACCACTGGACACGGTCAAATATCTCTGGAAAATTTGTATACTCAGCATATCACTTCAAAAGCTCCACTAGACATCCGCCTAGATTCAATAAGTGGAAGGTCGATTTGGAGTTCGGAATCGCTATTAGTAGACACAAAAAAAAGCACAGGATCTTTTCAAGCGGTCTCAGACGGATGGGCCAAATTTATGGTTAATTTGTTCGGCTACAAAAGCACACCTGTGACTATCACCCAGAATGTACGCGCCTCAAAGCCATTGGTCGCGATTCTAAAGCAAGATGAAATATTAGTGCCTGATGTTGCGGCTAGATCTCTTTTATACCTTACGCTTGCACTCGCACTGATAACAGCCGTAAGCGCATTTTGGTGGAGAGCGATTTCTCATTTGCACCGAATTGCTCGTAAAGCATACTTGCTTACTTCTGTTCCTACTATGGCAGAAAATCTTGGCGAATATAGCAAACGCCGTGACGAAATTGGTCGCCTTGGCCGAGCATTTAATTTATTGATATCGAGGAGCCGATCACGAAATACCAGACTAACTCATCGCATGCACCGCGAAGAAATGGAGCGAGTTGAGCGTAATAGAATTGAGAATGAGCAGGTGCGTGCTAGGCAGGCCATTCTGGACGCAATTGGTCATGAAATAAAATCACCACTACAGGCCCTATCAACAAAAATATTGGACGATTCACCGGGAAGTGTAGATGTAAAACGAATGCTCCGGGCAGTTGAAATGCTTGACTTGGCAGCAAGCGTCGAAGCAGGTCTACGAAATTCGGTTGTAGTTACATCAAAACAAGATATTGCAAAGTATGTATCAACATATGTGAGAAATACCACGCGTATTGAATCGCCAGTCATATATGAAGGAGAGGAGTCAGGAATAGTAGCGTTGTATGACCCTCTCGCATTAGAAACTGTATTTGATCATCTAATGGATAACGCCAATCGACATAAAGTGCTTAATTCGACAATTAAAATTTCATTACGGATAGCTATCTCAACAGTACAAATAGAAATTTACAACGAAGGAGAGAATATTCCAGAGACACAAATCGAACGGATTTTTGACTTGGGTGCTACGCTACGGCATTCAACTGAAAATTTGGGCCAAGGACTTTTTGTAGCTAGAGCCAATATGGTTGCTATGAATGGATCAATTGTCGCCGCCAATAAAGATGCAGGCGTATTATTTTTATTAGAGTTACCTAAAGAGTGATCTTTTCAAAGTGACCTTTATTGAAATTTCATTAGAGAAATTGTTTGCAAATTGAAACTTTCCTTTGGAAGTGTCAAGTCAAACGCTTTGCGCAGACTCGCTACGAATCAACCACCTTGTTTCGGGAAAGGCAATTGAAACGAACGGATCGTAACTCCTGTCCTGGTCAGTTAGGGAGTCAACTTTTGAGAACCATTCATTCACTTTATCTTGCTGTGTTGATTTGGCTTGAGGTAAATAGGTCTGCCATGTAATAAGAAAGAGGCGGTTCCAAGGCTTTGTATCGTTGGTGCCTTTTTGCATCGCAGCACACAACACAGCAAAAGTATCTTGTAGTTTTGAGCCGAGTGGAATTCCATCACGAATCGATAACAAAACGGGAAGAATACCTTTCTTATCCCAAAATAGACTATTGAACACTGGCAGAAAATCATCACACCAATATGGAAAATTGCGTAAAGCATGAAATTTAGAAAGTATTGACTCCCTCCGATCTGAAGGGCAACCATCCAAATGGTATTGCTTCAATATTGCCAATATATGCTGAATTTCTTCAATCCATGTGCCATGTACTGGGGCGCGCCTAGGAATACTAGCTTGAAAAACAGCGTCCCAATAGCCATATGCTCTCAACTCCTGCTCCACACCTTTTTCGTCAGTTTGACAAAAATTACCGCCGCGCACATTTCTCCAACCATGCTTCAACATCATTTCAATCGTGACTGCATTCTCCATTAGCTCGGCCTCACGATAATTGCTTACTTCGCGATAAACGATACTGAGTGTTCCAATCGGAGGATGGCGTTTTGTCCAAGCTGAACCTTGACCTGCATTATGCTGGCGATCCCTGCGGCGAATATTTTTTGTTATCCCTACGTAATAGCAATCGTCTTCAAGAGAATGGACATATATTGCTATTCTAATTTTAGATATCAATGATAAAACCTCGAATGACAAAATGAACACCCCTCCTACCTCGTACTGTATTCTTGATTGGAATATCAATGTTTTGGCACAGGGTTGCACTTCGAACTTGAATCCGCCAATCAGATCAACCTGAGAAATTTGTTTTAGAGCATTTCTATAAAAATGCGATGCTAATCAACTAAACTGGCGCCTGAATAACATATCGTCTGGATCGTCGCTGAGACGCAAGATGGTTGCATGACCTATATCAAAACTATAGCTGCCATCTCTAGTCTGATCGCCGTCTTGAAGGCTGAGTTCATCCTCGTTGAATGTGGCAATATATTGAAATGGCTCTCCACGGCTCTGCGCTTCAATTCCTTTTCTATATATATAGTTGAGTGCTTTCACTACAGTCCGTCGAGCAATGCCATGAAAAACCCCATCATGAACAAGAAAGCGTGGTCGGGGCAATTGCTTCTCAATCTGGTGGAAGAAGACAGTCAGGTCATAGGCAACGAGCATTAATCTTGACTGTCCTAATGCATCAACCTTTGGCAGGGAAACAGAAATTTTTACGGGTAATTGTGTTGCAGCACCACCTGATTGAGAAGAAATATCGAAGAATGCGTCCTCGCGTTCCTCTGGTCGAATGGTAATTGCTTCCTGCACTATTTGCATAAATCTCTGTCTGATACTCTCTATAACATCTTGAATTTCTACAATTGTGCGAGCAGCTTCATGTCGACGAATCTGCATATTCAATTCCAACTCCGAAATGCCTGCCTCAAATCTGGCAAGTTCAGCTAGCATAGCTTTGTCGCGCTCGAATGCACCTCGCTCTTTTACCAAGCGCTCTAATGCACCTTTGAATGATTCTGTGAAGTCGGTTGCAGTCACAGCTTGCATCAATAGTGAACGTGCCTTCTCAAGTTCGCTTAAGCGTGTCAATGCGGTGTCACGCATAGCCTCCAAATCTTGTAACCTTTGCCCGTGAAAACGCAAGCGTTGATTGACGAGTGATTCACGAAAAGCGAATACCTCATCCAAAGTCCGCTTGATCGCACTTCCTATAGCCTCGGAGACAATCCGGTATTGCTGGATCACATCCTCTCGATCAATTTCTGGGGAAATATCAATGAAGCGCCGGAGTTTTTCTAATTGCCTTTCTGACTGCTGCACGGTGCGACGCTGAGTGGCAGCTTCGGACTCAAGCTTTGTCAAAGCGTCAGATAAATCGCGAAAATCCTCCATGAAATTGAATTGTTTAAATGCGTCTCCCAAATCAGTCACACGCTTATCTTGTATCGCAATATCCGTTCTCAGTGCCTCAACAGAACGACCAGACTCCTGTTCTAGCCGCCGTTTTAAAGTTAAATGCAGGTCTTTTTTACTCCCGTAGTCGCTACGTAACTCTTCCAAACTAACAAGTGCTTTGTTTGGCAATCCAAGAAGATACATTGCAAACATAGTCATCGTGCGCTCTGTTGCACCTTGATGACTTTGGTATTTCACGGGATCAGTGCGAACCTGCGAAGTAACATCGTCCTTCAAATAGAAAGGAATCAAGGAACGAAGATTACTGCCGGTGACAAAACTCAACTCATCGCCAGGAAAAAAATATTTACTAAGGACCGAACGTGCGTCATCCTCCTGGTAGTCAGCCTCTGGAAACTGGCCTATTTTTAATATCACTGTGCTAGCAAAGGAGCCAAACGAGCGTTTGATTACTATCTCCGTACCGCCAATAGTCATTTCTAGGATGAGAATGTGTCCTTCATCCGCCATGAATTTATATGTCCGCGACGAAAATTTCTTACGCTGCCCAGTTGACAACAACATATAGTCAAGCAACCGGACAACTGATGATTTTCCTATTCCATTAATTCCGATATCGCTATTCTTTTTTGAATAGCGCCCTACGATGAGATTTAACCCGTTACGAAATACAATGTCTTGTTTTAATAGTCCTGACGGAGACCATAGTCTACGAAGCATTGTTGTCCTCAAATAAATCGTAGTTATCCTGGCGCCGGATTTCACGCGCACGGCTCTTGATTAACTGGAGATGATAACCAGCCGTTTCAATAGAGCCAATCGTATACAAGAAATCCAGGGCGGAAAAAAAACTCTGCGGAGTACGGCGTCCATCGAGTCGCAAATATTGTTCGAGCATATGGTCTAACACGACAGGTTTTTTTGCAGCATGCAAACCACGAATGATATCGGCAGCTTGTACAACAACACTGAGAGTCAAATCTGAATCAGGATGTAGAAGTGCCATCAGCTAACCTTTCCAGGTTTGCTACCAATGTGACACTGTGAAAACATGTGGATTAGAAAAGCATCAATAAAAGCTTCAAGGATGTCATCGCTTGCAGAATTGTATTTGGCCGCATAAAACAGCCGTAGCGATCTAAATTTTTCCAAAAAGCCAGAACCATGCATAAATGCATAATCACGTACTACCTTAGACTTCAGCAGCTCCACATCATTAGCACCCAAGACTCGTATAGCGGCATCCACATCTGCTTGCCGATCCAGTGACACGTCAATTAGCGCAAGCATGGAGTCAACATCGGCCTCACTAACGTTGGCACGTACTTTCATTTCAATGTCTGGTGCACTGGCTGCGTATTGAATGGCTGTGGATTCATTCCTTTCTTGGATCAAGTCATCCAAGAGTCCACGAATTATATCGTTTGCAAATAAATCTTCAGAAATATGTAAATGCCTATAAAGGACAATTCGCTTGCCATATACAAGTTCTGCTACGAGCCTGCACAGTCGATCCAATCCCCACAATACGGCACTATCCCCATACAAGGAGGATGCTATCGATATATGATCTTCACCCAGTTCGAAATTTACGAAAAATCTCCAATGTGGGAATTGGTCTTGCCAAATCGCACAATACATCTGGTAATCGTCCGATATCTTCGCTTCAAAAGCCGGCAGTTTAACACTTTGCGGGCCATAGCATGCAATTGCACACTTTTCTGCATGGATCAGCCCATCACACCCACCATCCCTTACAGGACGCAGATTGGCAAAGCCTTCTGGTCCATATTTTTGGTACAAAACTCCAATCACAAAATCTTGAAATTCGAATCCAAGCAGACGATTAATCTGTTGTCGTACAGAACTTTCAAGTACTGACCGAACCAACATCTGCCTTGCTCCTTTTTGATTTGAGACTTCCTTGAAGCTCTTCCAATTGAGGGACGAAGTGAACCCTTGATTTAAGGCTTACCTTAGCAGATAATGAAATACATGACTAAAAAAGTCAAGAGGAGCAAAATGTCTGAAAGAGTATTAATTGGGCCTGGAGAGTATGATCCACATCAATTATCAGCTGCAGAAATCGTAAGATATGCCAGAAACATAAGTGAAAATAATCAAACTGATTTTGCTATTCATATTAACAAAAGCCAATCTATAGTTTCTAAATATGAACGCGGAGAAGTAGAACCGCCTGGGGACGTAATTATTCATTGTATGACTATTTTAATGAAACATAAAAGACGCAGCGAAATATCACTTGAAGAAGTTATTAACCGAATACAACAATCAGCAGCGCTACCAAACGCTCCATTTTTGTTTCGTGCAATTGTGGGCATACTTGATGCTGCATCAATCGAAGCGCCTAAATAGCAGATCGATAACGTTTGCAATACACTTCCTTTTAATAAAATAACTATTTGGGCGGATAGGAAGTAGCATTGAAGATATACAAAAAATCTCCGTTGCCTTGCAATTTCTACGAATATGTAAACGCCCGAGTACTCAGCAGTGGAATAAAAAAAGCCTGCAGTGTATGCAGGCTTTTAATAAGTGGAGGCGAAAATACAATACTCCGGGACTCACTCAAATAAATCGAAACCTTGTCGCGCCATCATCGCGAAGTCGTCAACGCTGACTCCCTCTGAAAAAACAACATACATTACGCGATTCACGTAGTAGGTGCTCATCGAAATACAATCTCACTTTTCAAGGCAGAAATCTCACCTTCTGTGGCAAAAATCTCACCTTCCGTGGCACTTTACGCGAGCGAATTTAAGAAGCGCATGTCGCTTAATTGAACTGGCTGAAGTCCGGCTTGCGCTTTTGGAAAAAGGCCATGAATGCCTCTTTCGCCTCTGGTGCATTCAGCATCGCTGAGAAGTACTTGTTTTCTTCTGCCATCTTGGTGCTGATGGTGGCTGGCTGGTTGCCTTTCATCAGACGCTTGGTGGCACGTATTGATGCGGCTGGCAATGCCGCGAGTTTGGCGGCTTGTTGCTGGGCGTAAGGCAGCAGTTCTTCGAGCGGCAAGACTTTATTGACGAAACCCATTTCAAAAGCTTCAGCGGCGGTGAAGGCTTCACCGAGCATGAGTTTTTCTGCTGCGCGTTGATAGCCGACGATTTGCTGGAAGACCATGCTGGAGGCAAACTCAGGACACAAGCCAAGTTGCGTGAAGGGCATGGAGAGCTTGGCATTGTCAGCCAGGTAAATTATGTCGCAGTGCATCAGCAGCGTGGTGCCTATGCCAACTGCTGCGCCGGAGACGGCGGCAATCACAGGTTTGCCAGACTCGTTCAGAGCCTGCATGAATTGATAGACAGGTGGCACGGCGTCTGGCTCTGCCAGGCTGCGTGCGTTTTTCATGAAGTCTTCAAGATCATTACCGGCAGTGAAAATTTCTGGCTTGCCAGTGATGAGAATGGCGCGTACTGCCACGTCGGTTTCTGCATCGCGCAGCGCATCTGCTATGGCCTGGTACATGGCCTGGGTGATGGCGTTTTTCTTTTCTGGACGATTGAAGTTGATCGTCAAAATTCCGTTTTCTTTGTGGGTCAGGATATCCATTATTGTCGTCTCTTAATTATCAGGTATAGATCAGGTAGATTGTGGTGCAGTAGTCAGCCATTGTAAGGCTTGCTGCCAAAGTGTGTTGCGGAACTGTGGGCGGAAAAAGCCAAAATGCCCTATGCGTCTGGCATCGACGTCTTTGGGATTGATGTAACGGCGCTCGACCCTGGCATTGCTGTAATAGTCATGCATGCTGTCTATGCTGCGGCGGCTCATCATTTCATCATCGGTGAAGCTCATGCAGAGTATGGGCTTGTGGATTTTATGGTGGCCGGTTTGCATGGGGCTGCCATCTTTCTCGACAAAATATTCAGGGCTGCGACACCAGCGTGACCATTGATAAATCACCCCCTTGGGCAAGTCACCGACCTTGCGCATTTTTTTACCGGGAAAGTAACCCCAGATGCGGGTATATACAGGCACGAGGAAATACCACATGAGCCAGACAAAACGCTTCAATTGCGGTGAATTATCGCGCCAGTAGCCGCTGCCGCAACCTACGGTCAGCATGCCATCGATGAGATGGTTGTCAGGCACCAGACCAGGAAGTTGCCCGCCGAGGGAGTGGCCGACGATGAGCAGGGGTACATCGGGTTGCCATTCCTTGGCAGTTTTCAGGGCAGCATTGTAGTCACGCTCGGCCCAGACCAGGATGTCTGCATCAAAACCACGCAATGAATTGCGGTATTGCGCGGGTATGGACTCGCCCATGCCGCGGTAATCAAAACTCAGTACGGCAATGCCATTCTCTGCCAGGAAATCGGCAAAGGGCTCATAAAAATTTTGCTTCACGCCCATGGCCGCCGGCATGACGACGACGGATTTTATTGCGCTTGCGGGTGTAAATTTTTTTGCTGTCAGCGCCGTGCCGTCAGCAGTGATGATTTGTACCGTCTCCATCATGGCTCCTTCAAACTCAGTCGCTTAAAAAAAACCGCGCAGAAAATACAGTCTGCGCGGTTTTTTTTGTTCAGGCAAGCAGCTTACATGCGTTCAAAAATACCGGCAGCGCCCATACCTGTACCTACGCACATGGTGACCATGCCGTATTTAAGGTTGTTGCGATGCAGGGCGTGGATAGTCGTTGCAGAACGAATCGCGCCAGTTGCACCCAGTGGATGGCCCAGGGCAATCGCGCCGCCCATAGGATTAACCTTGGATGGATCCAGACCCAGGTCTTGTACTACGGCCAGGGATTGTGCAGCAAAGGCTTCATTCAATTCAAACCAGTCGATCTGGTCTTGTGTGATGCCAGCGGCACGGCATGCTGCCGGGATGGCTTCTTTAGGACCGATACCCATGATTTCTGGTGGTACGCCACGTACTGCGAAGGAAGCGAAACGTGCCAGTGGTGTCAGGTTGAATTCTTTCAGGATTTTTTCGCTGACCAGGATCAGGGCACCAGCGCCGTCGGAAGTTTGCGAGCTGTTACCTGCAGTAACGCTGCCTTTGGCGGCGAATACAGGTTTCAGTTTTGCCAGGCCTTCGATGGAAGTATCTGGACGTGCGCCTTCGTCACGGCTGACAGTGCGGGTTTTCAGTTCGATTTCGCCAGTTGCCAGGTTAGGCACGCGGTCGATGATATCGACAGAAGTTGTCTCAGCATCAAAGTAACCAGCGTTTTGCGCAGCGATGGCACGTTGGTGCGATTGCAGAGCAAATGCATCCTGTGCTTCACGGGATACTTTCCATTGCTGGGCCACTTTTTCTGCTGTCAGACCCATGCCATAGGCCATGCCTACGTTTTCATCTTTCAGGATAGCCATGTTCATCGATGGGTTGCTACCCATCATAGGCACCATGGACATGGATTCGACACCACCAGCGATCATCACGTCAGCCTGGCCAACGCGGATGCGGTCTGCCGCCATCGCAACGGCAGTGATGCCGGATGCGCAATAGCGGTTGATGGTGACGCCACCGATGCTGTTAGGCAAACCCGCCAGCAAGATACCCATACGTGCCAGGTTCAAACCTTGTGCGCCTTCAGGGAAAGAGCAACCAATGATCGCATCTTCAGCCAGCTTGGGATCAAGATTAGGTACTTGTGCAAAAGCAGATTGCAGTACGCGCACCAGCAAATCATCAGGGCGGGTGTTACGGAACATGCCACGACCAGATTTGCCGATCGGGGTACGGGTAGCAGAGACGATGTAGGCGTCTTGGAGTTGTTTAGTCATGTTAATGTACCTCGATTAGTTACGGACTGGCTTGCCAGTTTGCATCATGCCCATAATGCGCTCTTGTGTTTTTGGATGATTCAGCAATTCCATAAACGCCTTGCGCTCCATGTCCAGCAGCCATTGCTCGCTGACAAGGCTGCCATTATCGATGTCACCACCGCAAACCACTTCAGCAATCATTTTGCCGAGTTTGAAATCATGTGCAGAGATAAAGCCGCCATCACGCATATTGATCAGTTGCGCAGCTATCGTGGCGATGCCATGACGGCCTGTGACTGGCACCAGTTTGCGCATAGGAGCGCGGTAACCGGCGTCAAACATGGCGCGTGCTTCTACCTTGGCAACGTGCAGCAATTCGTAAGGATTGAAGACGATGACATCATCCGCAGACAGATAGCCCATCTTCTGTGCTTCCAGCGCAGATTTGGAGACTGCGGCTGTGGCTGCATTGGTGAAGTAGTTTTTCAGGAACTGCAGCAAATCTGTGCCTTTGGCATCTGCCGCTGCACGTACTGCTGCTTCTTTCAAACCACCACCGCCAGGAACCAGGCCTACGCCCACTTCTACCAGACCGATGTAAGACTCGATGGATGCCACGCGTTTTGCCGCGTGCATCATCAATTCGCAACCACCACCGAGTGCCAGGCCAGAAACGGCAGCAACCACAGGGATGTTGGCGTATTTCAAGGCCTGATGTGCATCTTGCAGGCGGGAGATTGCTGGCTCGATTGCTTTCACACCACCGGACATGAACAGAGGCAGCATGGCTTGCAAATCAGCACCGGCAGAGAAGGCACCGCCGTCAGCCGCATCTGCACTCCAGATCACCAGACCCTTGAAGTTTTTCTCGGCTTCAGCGATGGCTTTTTCCATGCCTTCGATAACGCCTGGGCCAATCACATGCATCTTGGTTTTCAGTGACAGGACCAAAACGTCGTCATTCTGGTGCCAGATACGGACAGAATCATCTTCAAAGAAAGTCGTGCCGGCATTTGCGCCAGTTGCCACGCCTGTACCCAGTACCGGTGCACGGAAGGCTTGACGGTCGTACACGGCCAGATTGGAGCGTGGCACGTAAGTGCTACTTGCTGGCGACCATGAGCCTTCAGCGGTGTGCACGCCTGTGCGGCCATCCAGCACCCAGGCTGGCAGCGGTGCATTGCATAGTGCCTTGCCTGCGTCGATATCTTCCTTGACCCAGCCTGCAACTTCTTGCCAGCCAGACGCCTGCCATGTTTCGAACGGGCCTACATTCCAGCCAAAGCCCCAGCGCATCGCAAAGTCGATGTCGCGTGCATTGTCAGCAATCGTTGCGCCATGCACAGCGATGTAGTGGAAGGCATCACGGAAAATCGCCCACAGGAACTGTGCCTGTACATTGGTCGATTCACGCAGGGTCTTCATTTTCTTGACCGGGTCTTTTTCTTTCAGCATGCGGGCGACAACGTCGTCAGCCTTGGCACCGCCAGTCACATATTGTGCTGTAGCGAAGTCCAGACGCTGAATATCCTTGCCGACTTTTTTGTAAAAACCGGCACCGGATTTTTGACCCAGCGCGCCTGCAGCGACCAGTTTGGCAAGCACTTCAGGTGTTTTGTAGACAGCGAAGAAAGGATCATCAGACAGATTGTCTTGCATGGTCTTGATGACATGGCCCATGGTATCAAGACCAACCACGTCAGCAGTACGGAAAGTACCGGAAGAAGCGCGGCCCAGTTTTTTGCCTGTCAGGTCATCGACGACATCGACAGTCAGACCAAATTTTTCTGCTTCATAAATCGTTGCCAGCATGCCGAAGATACCGACGCGGTTGGCGATGAAGTTAGGTGTATCTTTGGCGCGTACTACGCCTTTACCCAGGGATGTCGTCAGGAAGCCTTCGAGCTGGTCGATGATTTCTGGACGGGTAGCAACGGTAGGGATCAATTCCACCAGGTGCATATAGCGTGGTGGATTGAAGAAATGCACGCCGCAGAAACGGGCTTTCAGTTCTGCATCAAAGCCGTCAGACAGGGCCGTGATGGACAGGCCGGAAGTGTTGGATGCAAAAATCGCATTTGGTGCAATGTGCGGGGATACTTTTTTGTACAGATCATGTTTCCAGTCCATGCGTTCTGCAATGGCTTCAATGATCAGATCGCAACCGGCCAGCACGTCGAGGTTGTCTTCGTAATTGGCGACTTCGATCAAAGCTGCGTCATCCTTGTTGCCCAGTGGCGCAGGATTGAGTTTTTTCAGGTTCTCGATAGCGCGCAGGACGATGCCGTTTTTTGGGCCTTCCTTGGCTGGCAAATCAAACAGGACTACAGGTATCTTTGCATTGATACAGTGAGCAGCAATTTGCGCACCCATCACGCCAGCGCCCAGAACGGCGACTTTTTTAACGATGAAATTGGTCATTTTTAACCTCAGGTAGGACGCCCCAGCCCATCGGAATGGGAAGGGGCGCATGTTTGATTAGAACAAATCAGCTTCGAGTGCCAGCAAATTGGCAGAACCAGAACGTGCCTGGCGGATCAGCATCGCTGTTTCCGGATACAGGCGGGCAAAGTAGAAACGCACTGTTGCCAGTTTGGAGACATAGAACTTGTCGCCAGAATCTTGTTTTTCAAGAGCGATCTTTGCCATTTGTGCAAAGAAATAACTATAGACCAAGTGACCGACTACACGCAGATAAGGCACGGCAGCAGCGCCGACTTCATCCGGATTCTGGAAGGCTTTCATGCCGATTTCCATGGTCAGCTTGGTGACCTTGTCACCCAGTTCAGCCAGCGGCGTAACAAATTCTGCCAGTGCTTCGTTAGTGCCATTGGCTTCAACGAAAGCTTGTACCTTGGCACCAAATTTGCGCAGTTTTGCACCATTGTCCATCAGGATTTTACGACCCAGCAAGTCCAGGGACTGTACTGTATTCGTGCCTTCATAAATCATGTTGATACGGGCATCGCGTACATATTGCTCCATGCCCCATTCAGCGATGAAACCGTGGCCACCGTAGACTTGCAAACATTCAGAAGTCGCCGTCCATGCATTGTCGGTGATGAAGGCTTTGATGACTGGTGTCAGCAAGGCGACTTCGTCAGCGCAATCTTTACGGACTTGTTCATCAGGGTGATTCAGTTCTTTATCCAGTTGCAGGGCAACGTAGGAACAGAATGCGCGTGCGCCTTCTGCATAGGCTTTTGCTGTGAACAGCATGCGGCGTACGTCAGCGTGGACGATGATAGGGTCAGCTGGCTTGTCCGGTGCTTTAGGGCCAGACAGGCTGCGCATCTGGATACGGTCTTTAGCGTAGACCAGGGCATTTTGGTAAGCCACTTCTGTCAGACCCAGACCTTGCATACCCACGCCCAGACGTGCGGCATTCATGAACACGAACATCGCATTCAAACCCTTGTTAGGACCACCGATGAGCCAGCCAATTGCGCCGTCCAGGTTCATCTGGCAAGTGGAATTGCCATGAATACCCATTTTTTCTTCAATCGCGCCGCAGAAAATAGGATTGCGTTCGCCATTGCTGCCATCTGCATTTGGCAGATATTTAGGAACGATGAACAGGGAAATACCTTTCGAACCTTCTGGTGCGCCTGGCAAACGTGCCAGTACCAAATGGACGATGTTTTCTGACATATCGTGTTCACCGGCCGAGATGAAGATCTTTGCGCCTGTGATTTTGTAGCTGCCGTCAGCCTGTGGTTCTGCCTTGGAACGCAGCATGCCCAAGTCAGTACCGCAATGTGGCTCGGTCAGACACATGGTGCCAGTCCAGTCGCCAGAGATCAGCTTGGGCAGGTACAGGGATTTTTGTTCTGGTGTGCCATGCTCATGGATACATTCATAGGCACCATGCGACAAACCTGGGTACATGGACCAGGCCTGGTTGGATGAATTCAACATTTCATAGAAAGAATTGTTGACTACCAGTGGCAAGCCCTGGCCGCCGAATTCCGGGTCGCAAGACAATGCAGGCCAGCCAGCTTCCACGTACTGTTTGTAAGCTTCTTTAAAGCCTTTTGGTGTAGTGACAGTGTGATTGGTCTTGTCGTGGTGGCAGCCTTCGCGGTCACCGGAGTGGTTCAGTGGGAACAATACATTGGCAGTGAATTTGCCGCCTTCTTCCAAAATCTGGTTGATGATGTCGCCATCAACATCAGCGTGCTTGGGCAGCTGTTTCAATTCTTCTTCTACATTCAACAGCTCATGCAACACGAACTGCATATCACGCAATGGAGCGATATATTGACCCATGATTTTCTCCTGACGGCAAAGTTAAAACGGTAAATGTGGATACTAAATTTTTGCGGCGATGATCAATCAAGCAGTGATCTGCACCGGCGCGTAATACTCGATCATACGTTCAAATCCAATCTCGGCACGGCCTACACTGCCCGGCTTGCGCAAGAAGCGCGCATCATGGTGCAGGGCTAATATCAGGCCATACATTTCATACACAATCTGTTCAGGTTCGACATCATCACGCAAATGGCCCAGTTGTATCGCCTGTGCCGCAGCGCGGTGCAAGGCCCCCTGCCACGCGTGGACCATACCAACCAGCTCATCCCTGATAGGTCCTGCCCTGTCATCATATTCGGCTGCACCGCTGATATAGATACAGCCAGATGCAATCTCTACCGTGACGCGCTTGACCCATAATGCAAACATGGACTGCAAACGCGGCAAGCCACGTTCTTCTTTCATGCTTGGATAAAACACTTCTTGCTCGAAATGATGGTGGTACAGCTTCAGCACTTCAATCTGCAAATCTTCACGCGAACCGAAATGGGCAAACACGCCAGACTTGCTCATGTTCATCTTGTCGGCCAGCAAACCTATGGTCAGCCCCTCTATACCATCCCGGCTGGCAGCATCCAGGGCTACGTCCAGAATGGCGGCGCGGGTCAATTCTCCCTTGCGCATGAATTTTGATGTCATATTCATATTACATTGATTGTGTTGAAAAGATTCATGTCTACAGTAGTGATGCCAGAAGTGATGCAAACAAATGAATTTATCGAACGCTCGTACTATTATGCACAGCGCCTGAAAAGTCAAACCAGATTGCGTCTTTAGAGGAGAGTATCTATTATGTTTTTCCTCCTGCCATCCCGTTTTTTGCTCTTTGCTTAGTCCCGGTTCAGTCCTGACTTAGTCATGGTTATGGGTCTGGTCAAGTTGCCGCCTATCACGCTTGGTTGGTCTGGTCGTCAGCTTCGCTGTCGGTTCACGGAAATACTTTCTGTCTTCTGCTACTTTGGCTCGTTTTGCTGCGCTCTCTTCGGTTTCTTCATACATGGTCTGAGCGATGGTTGCCGATCCTCGCGTCTCCAGTATGCGCAAGACCCTGACCTGCCACACCTGTTCAGCCTGCTGCACCTCGATCAGGTCGCCGATCTTGACATTGTGGGCAGGCTTGACGCGCTGCTCGTTTTGCAGGACGCGGCCCAGTTCTATGGCATTGGTCGCCAGGCTGCGGGTTTTAAAGAATCTGGCTGCCCACAGCCATTTATCGATACGGGTGGTGTCACTCATGAAGGATGTCGCTTTTCTTTACAAATGTACGGGTCAATTACTATCCAGTATGGCCCTAAAAAATACGTCCATACTATTTTGATGCAATTTATGGCAGCTGTCAGTCAAATACAATGCATTTTCGCCCAATGATTGTGCATACAACACAGCGCACCACGAAATTGAACTATGTTGCAGTGCGCATAGACAATAAACTGAACGACCGTACAATTCGGCAAAGTTTTGTATTAATTCATATACTTCGCATGTTTGCCAATTTGGTCGGATCAGCTCATGAGCTCTGTTGAAGAACTAAGTGGAAAAAAGCGCGCGATTCTCATTGCCGCAGAGAAATGCTTTGCCGCCCAAAGCTATGAAGGCGTGTCCATACGCGACATCGCCCATGAGGCCGGTGTACCCATCGCCCTGATCGGTTATTACTTTGGCGCAAAGAATGAGTTGTATCACGCCATCTATGAACATCACAGCGGTTATATCGCCGAACGCCTGAACGGTTTGCGTCACGCACGCACGCATAGTGCACCGGGTGTAGCATTGGATGCCATCATCGCCGCCTTTGTCATGCCTGTACTGAAACTCAATGAAAAAGCAGAAGGCGCAAACTTTTCACGCATGGTCATGCGTGGCGTGATTGACCAGCACGAAGCCAGCGATCGCATCACGCGAGAATTCTACGACCCCATGGCACGCGAATTCATCGCTGCCCTGCACGACGCACTACCTCATGCCCCTGCTGACAGTGTCTACTGGAGCTATCAGTTCGCCCTCGGCGCCTTGCTGCATCATGTCGTCGATACCCGAATAGAACGCCTGTCTGATGGTTTGTGCCCGGCACGGCAGGCTGATCTGGCGGCACCCTATCTGCTGCGTTTCATCACCGATGGCATCAAGGCGGCTACGCGGGTGGGCTGAAGCGCTGGCCTGTGTCACAATGCAGGCCAAACGGACTCGCATGCACACAAATGGAAGCCATCATCTTCATAGGACTACAGGCCAGCGGTAAATCTTCTTTTTACAAAGAACACTTTTTCAATAGCCATCTGCGTATCAGCAATGATTTGCTGAAAACCAAAAACCGCCAGACTCGCCTGCTGGATTTTTGTTTTGACACCAGCATGCCCTTTGTCATTGACAATACCAATCCAACAAGAGAAATCCGGGCAAGCTATCTGGAACAGATCAAGGCCAGACAATGGCTGGTGACTGCGTATTATTTCAAAACTGATCTGGAAAGAGCGCTGACATGGAATAGCCAGCGGCAAGGCAAGGACCTGGTTCCCAAGGTTGGCATACTCGATACGCATAGAAAGCTGGAAATCCCCGATTATGATGAAGGCTTTGATCGCTTGTATTACGTCGATTTTATAGATGGTAAATTAACTGCCACTGATTGGAAAAAATGAAGTTTGATGAACTGGAAAAAGTGATGCGCGGCTATGAAACTGCGTATGATGATTGTGTCCCTGCCGGGATTTATATGGTTGCCCGCATTGATGGCCGCGGCTTTACCCGTCTGACCAAAGAAACCTGCGCATTCGAAGCACCGTTTGACATCAGGTTTCGCGACCTGATGGTAGAAACCTGCAAGCATCTGATGAATTGTGGCTTCAAGATCATCTACGCCTATAACCAGAGCGATGAGATTTCCTTGTTGTTTGACCTGCATATCAATGCCTTTGGCCGCAAGCTAAGAAAATACAATTCCCTGCTGGCAGGTGAAGCATCCGCCAAATTCAGCCTGATGCTCGGCCAGGTAGCGGCTTTCGATTGCCGCATCTGCCAGTTACCCACCCAGAACCTGGTCGTGGATTATTTTCGCTGGCGTAATGAAGATGCCAACAGAAATGCCTTGAATGCACATTGCTACTGGCAGCTCAGGAAA
Source organism: Undibacterium sp. FW305-107 (assembly GCF_058788535.1). Classification (NCBI taxonomy): domain Bacteria; kingdom Pseudomonadati; phylum Pseudomonadota; class Betaproteobacteria; order Burkholderiales; family Oxalobacteraceae; genus Undibacterium; species Undibacterium sp. FW305-107. Next base: position 98,466 of record NZ_JBYTAV010000003.1, on the reverse strand, counting down.
GAGGGCAAATCACAAAACGAAACTACCAGCTTCATCGAAGGCAAGTCGCTGGCTGAAAAAGAAGCGCTACTGCAAAGCAGGGATATCAATTTCAAGACCCTGCCACTGTGGCAAAAGCGCGGCACTGGGTTGTACACGGTCGAAGAAGTAAAAATCGGCTTTAACCCAAAAGAAAATAAAGAAGTAATCGGTACAAGAAAAGTCTTGAAGACAGACTATGAATTGCCGCAGGGGGATGCATATAGTGAATTCTTGTGGCAATTATTAAAAAGCGATGCCGACTGATCACTACAACAGCAATGCACTGTGCGCTCCCTTTCAGGCCTATGTGCTGGCACCCATGTTTGCGCCGCTGACCTGGTTGCTTGCGGCTGTGGCGACAAGTCTTTATGGCCGGGGGCTGAGCCTGGCTGCATTTGGGATGAAGTTCTTGTTTATGCTGCTATTGCTGCTGGGTTCTTATGCATTGTGTACACCCTTGCTGCATATCTGGGCGGGCCTGGTACGCAAGCCGCAAAAAACCAGCTATGCTGGCTTTGCATTTGCCGCGATCGCTGCGCTGGCACTGGGTATAGTGTATGCACAGCCCGGGTTTCAGGATGCCCGGCATTCAACGCAGAACCTCGTGTATCTGGTATTCATGCTGCTCACCTGCCTGGGCATGTTTATGAGCCTGAAAAACATGTTCTCGCCCGCAGATCGAAACAGCCACCCCACCAGTCTGGCATGGTTGAACAGGCAGCCAATGATCTGGAGCATATTTTCCCTCATCAAAGCTGTGCTGGCCCTGATCATCGTTTGTTCAGTCACTTATGTAAACTCACTGCCTCAGAACTTTGATTTTTCCCGATTGTTTGACATGTCGATCAAGCAGGGAGATTTCACCGAAGAAGTATTTATAGCATCGATCTTTGACATTCATCCAGGGCACTTCCTGGCCTGGTGCTTTTACAGCGCCATCATACTGGCGGTAGCGGCAATGGCATCTGCGTTACAGGCGAAAATCAGAGGTGAAGATTCTCTGTACCGGGCAATAGGCTGCACTGTCGGTGCACTTACCCTGGCTATTTTTGATCCCAAACTGGCTGTTTACGTGGGGCTTGCTTATGGTGTTGCTTCGTATGCTTTGGAGTTGAACACTAAGAAGTAAGGCCAACTAAAATGGCACCATTTTTTACATATTCTTTTTTATTAATAAATAAAATCGGCATCAGGTAAATTATGCGTTCTGGAATTGCCAGGAAGCAGTCATATCAACACCGACATGCTTAGGATGTTCTTTGACACGCGTTCTCAGTGCACCAGCTTTTTGCAACAAGAGTTTGGCTTTTTCATCAAATTGCGAACTGCGCAGCAGTAAATCGTAGGCGTGCTGTTCGTAGGCATCTGCATTAAAAGAAGCCATAGAATGAAGTTTTTCATAAAGGTAATCAACAAAATCTGCGGGTAAACGATGACCTAAATCGCACTCCAGGGTACAGACGATATCAATGAAATTATTGGCAGCACGCCCTGCTATCCAGAGCCAGCGCAGATCACCGTTCTCAGCATTTAAATATTTTTTAGTATAGCGACGTAGTAAATCATCCCTTGCCAGTTTGGGTTCATCCTGACAAAATAATTGCTCATTTCTTGCATTCAGATCCGCTATCTTCTGAATCGGCACTGTCATTCCAAGCCTTGCATAAATTTGATTCTCAGTTTGAAAAGTATCTCGTAGTTCATTCCATTTTCTTAGGGCATCTAATTCGCCGCTGAACCGACGAATGGCTATCAATCGCATTACCCCTGCTGCATGATGTTTTTGAGAGACTGTAATACTGAGAAATTCGGATAATTTAGCTTTTAAATCACTAGGGCCCGCAATACTAAATCCCGCCCATATTACTTGCGAAATCTCTAATACCCGTGTCAATTTTCTCAGAACGCGCGATCGAAGGCGGTCATCCAATTCACACGAAATGGATTTACTGTATTGAGTCCCGTGTATTTTATCAATATGCTCCAGACATATTATGGCGCATGCTTTTTTCTCTTTTGCGTTTTCAGTGTTATTGAATCCTGCATTAGAGTCACAATCGTATGCGCTCCGATACAAAGTGTGCAAATCTGGATCTTCAAACAGGAGCCCTGCCGCGCAAGCAATATCAAACTGCCCGCCCAAAAGCTTCTCACCATTAATTATTTCGTCAATACGTGAGAGAAAATTTCTATTTTTTTGTAAACCAGCAATCCATATCCCGACTCGCAGAGAACAATATGAATCCGGGCCGTTCAGGAAGTCCAATTCTTCCAATCTGAAAAGATCCTCCAGATGACTATCTAAAATAACCGACAACAAATAGCGAGCGCGAGTAACGAATACATCGAAATCAACATAGTGAGCGACATACGATTTAGGACCAAATATCTCGCGCCGGTCAAATACCATTGTGTACTCGCGAATCAGGTCAAAAGGATTATGTTTGAGCATAAGTATATTATCTGTCTACGCAATCGTTTCATCATCACGCATCAGAAAAGCTGTAACAACAAAAAATTTCCTGTGTACTGCATCTGGAATTCAAGCCCCAACGATCCAGCCTTCCAGCCCATCAAATTCAGGCAAGCCATAATTCTGTTCCTTTCTTTGCCAAGCCCATGCGGCAAGCAACATGCACAACACGGCATCAAGTAAATCGGCGCTACCGTCTTCTATCAGTTCTGTCTTGTATTTCCCCAGATCCAGCTTGATTTTCCATGGTGTGGTTCCCGCTTCCAAAGCGGCGATGATCAGCTCGCGTACTTGCTGGCGTTCTGGTGTTTGCTTGCTCTTGTCATCGCTTTTATACGAGGCTTTGGTGATGCTACGCGCCACCATGCCGGGGTAGGCTTCGAGTGCGATGCGTTGTGGGTCACCTTCTACCATGCCGGGAATACTGACTCCCGCATCCAGCAAGCGTGGGGCACCAGCGTGCAGCATGTAGGCGACAGGTGGGTTCACCCATTTCATGGAAGGTGAAGACCCCGCAGGTATGTCAGTTGCCCTGTGGGCGAATTTATTGCCGATTGCACGAGCATCACAGAAAGCCTTGAATTGCAGGCGTAATTCCGCACGCGTTTGTGTTTGCAGATGGCGCATCAGGTCTGGCCAATTAGCTGGCCAGCGCAGATGTTTTATTAGTTCACGTGGCAGGGAAAATGGTAAATCAAAACCGCCCAGCCAGGGACCAGGCAGCATGAGCCAGTTATCAAAAGCAGTGAAGTCGCTGAGTGTTTGCAAGGATTCAAGGCGCAGTACATCGCCTTGCATCTGGCCGCTGGCAATCGTGATGCCTTTGCGGCGTGATGGTGCCGACGTGAAATCCACACCGTGCAATTTCATCCGTAATGCCCGAAAGTGACGATGCGCATGAGGCCACGGTAAATCAGATAGGCCGTGCCATACCATGCGCGTTTATACCAGGCTTTCTTGTGCACATCTTCAGCAAAGATTTCTGTGCCGTCAGCAATGCCCAATTCCAGTTCATGCGCCAGGCTTGCTGTAAATATCTTGTCGCGGATAACAACATTGGCCTCGTGGTTGACGAACAGGCTGAGGCCGTCAAAATTACTGGAGCCGACAGTGGCCCAGTCTTCATCAATAACAGCGACTTTGGCATGCAGTTGCGTCTTGCCATATTCGACTATGCGCACACCGGCTGTCAGTAATTTGGGGTAAAAAGACTGTGACACTGCATCCTGCAAAGCGAACTGACCGACACCGAGTAAAAGCACCACATCGACACCGCGAGTGGCGGCTGACACCAGGGCGCGGCGAAATTTCCTTCCAGGGGCAAAATAGGGCGTGACCAGAATGGCGCGTGATCTCGCCATGCCAAGCGCCTGCAAGTAGGCTCTTTGTATGGTTGCACGATTGCGCAAATTGTCGCGCACAACCAGCGCTGCCGAGGTGATTTGCTTGCCCGCGACCTTGGCATCGGCATGCAAATGCTTCATCAGCGCGAAGCGGGTACGCAAACCCAGTTTGCCCAGCTTGCGCCATTGCGATTCGACTTCCAGATGGATATTAGCGACCAGCGGGCCGGTGACTGTAACGGCAAAGTCCCAGCGCGGGTATGGCAGGACGATACCAGAGCCATCATCTGCAATACAGTCATCAATGATATTCAAACCACCGACGATGGCGACTTGCCTGTCTACCACGCAAATTTTTCTATGGGTTCGTGCCAGGCCACGCTTGAACCAGGGATTGAAGCAACGGCAATATACTCCCTGCTTATTGAAACGATCAGTCAGGTCAATCGCCAGGCTACGGTCACTGCCTATCCAGTCTATGACCACCCTGACCTGCACACCACGCGCTGCTGCCTGCACCAGTGCCTCCTGCACAGACTGCGCAGTCTGGTCAGTCGTAAAGATATAAGACTCCAGATACACTTCATGCTGTGCCTGGTTGATGGATGCAATCAGAGCAGGGAAAAACTGAGCACCGCTATGCAAAAGCTCTACATCATTGCCTTCAATGAAATGCAGTTTACTCATGGGCTTTTAGTTTGATCCAGCAATTCCAGGCTAACGGTGATCGGTACATGGTCGGACAAGGTAGTCCAGGGGGCACCTTTCATGACATGCGCCTCTTCCACCTTGAAGCCACGCAGATATACACGGTCCAGACATAACCAGGGCAGGCCAGCGGGGAAGGTGCGGGCATGGCCACCGTTGTTTTTGCTCAATATCCTGCGCATGCCCTTCAGTGAAAACCGTGATGCCGCAGGCTGCGCCTCGACATCAAAGGCTTCGATGACACCCAACTCCTGGTAAAGCGTCTGGCTCAGGCGCTGGCTCCAGTCATTGAAGTCACCTGCTATCACCAGCGGCGCGTCAACTGGCAAGTCTTGCTTGATGGTTTTTATCAGTGCCAGTATTTGTCGGCGGCGGCTGCCGGCGAACAAGCCCAGATGAATCACAAAACAATGCACCTGAACCTTGTCGACCTGCACAATGGCATGCAGGATGCCACGCTGCTCATAGGCATGGTCTGATACATCATGATTGGTGAAAGAGGCGATTGGAAAGCGGCTCAACAAGGCATTGCCATGGTGGCCATGCTCATACACCGCATTCATGCCATACACCGCCTGATGGGATTGTCCTGCCAGGAAATCATGCTGGCTCTCTTGCGGCCACAGTGTGTGGTTTTCTGCATGCAAGTCATGTTGCCCCTGCACTTCCTGTAAAAAAACCAGGTCTGCATCGAGCAAATCTATCGCTTCCTTGATGCCATGGATGCGGGCCTTGCGGCCAAATGCACTGACGCCCTTGTGGATATTGTAGGTGGCAATGCGAAGCTTCATGGTGATTCCCTTTAGCTTATTAAACCTGGATCAACTTTGGCAGTTGCAGTATGGCTTCGGCATTCGATGCGGAGAAACACTTGTCTGCTGCATCCCGCCATGGCAACCACTGGTATTGCAGATGTTCACGCGGTGCCAGCCTGATTGTTACATCAGGGCTGACACACAGGCCAAACACATGCTCGGTATTTTGCGTCACCCCCGGTGCATAGCGATGACGCCACACCGGGTAGATTTCATATATATTGGTCAGTCCCCAATCTTGCAAGTCGAATTGCAGGGCATCAATACCAGTTTCTTCAGCTACTTCACGGATGGCGGTGTCAGACAAAGCCTCGTTCTCGCTGTCTTTGGAACCAGTTACAGACTGCCAGAAACCGGCCTTGTCGGCCCTTTCCAATAATAGTACATCAAGCGCGGGTGTATAAATGACTACAAGTACGGATACGGGGATTTTATGCAAGGACATGGTGAGCAGTGCTGAACTTTAACTGGTTTTCAGCTTACTATTCTAACTCCTTTAGCTACCGGTGCTTTTTTGTATCTGATCTATCCGGGCTAACAGTATCAGAAAACAAAAAAAGAGCCTGTCAGAAACAGGCTCTTTTCGTGATGCTTTTGTCGCAGGATTGAGGCTTACTTCTTCACTGGCACAGCAGGTGGCATTTCTTTTTCCTGTAAATGCCTGACTTGCGGCACCAGCTTATTGTGCGCATCCAGGAAGGCAGCAACGATGACCTTGGCTTCATTGGTATTGCTCCAGCCTGCGCCAAAGCCACCACCGGCAGCACCAAAACTGAGGCCGCCCATGCCCAGGTCCGTGGTCTTGGCAGAACCGGTTGCAGCTGCCAGTTGCTCGGTGGTTTCATTATCAGTCAATAATAAAACCACTTGTGCTTCCTTGAAGCTGACCTTCTCTGCATAACCAGTGAAATTCCTGAGGAAAGGGATCATGCCCATGATGGCACCAATACCGCCACCGGCCTTGCTTTCAGAAAAAGTCAGGCTGGGGGTAATCGTGTATTGCGCTTCATAGCCTTTGCCCTTGGACACCGTAGAATTTTTACGGATAATGCCCTGATCCTTGAGTTCCTGCTCCTGTATCACAGCCTTCAGGCCAGATGCACGATCAACCACGCGGAAGCAACCACTTTGCTGTGCCAGCAAGCGTATCAAAGGCACAGGAGAAGACGGCAAGTTGTACTGGCTGCTCATGGTGTAGCCATTCGGGTTCTCGACCAGTGACAGGGTCGCGACTGGTGCATCACACTTGACCAGGGTCTTGCTGGCACCCTTGGCACCAGCAGGACCGGCAGCGCCTGTCACTTCAGACGAACCTTCACCAAGTTCGGTTTTCTTTTCTCCGCAAGCGGCGAGAAACAAACTGCTGCTCAACAATAAAAATAAGGCTGTCTTGTTATTCACTTGCATACTCTTTTCATTGATCACAGTTTATTGGCCCGGCTTACAGATTAAAGATGCTTAACTTACTTAGGCTTACTTAGGCGATTTTTGGTTCTGCTGCACGCAAACGGATATGCAGTTCACGCAATTGCTTTTCGTCGACTTCAGATGGTGCTTGTGTCAACAGACATTGCGCACGCTGAGTTTTCGGGAAAGCGATGACGTCGCGAATGGATTCTGCACCAGTCATCATGGTGACGATACGGTCCAGGCCAAAAGCCAGGCCACCATGTGGAGGCGCGCCATATTGCAGGGCATCCAGCAGGAAACCAAATTTCAGCTGTGCTTCTGCATCATCGATCTTCAATGCACGGAACACTTTGCTTTGTACATCAGCACGATGGATACGGACAGAACCACCGCCCAGTTCCCAGCCGTTCAGGACCATGTCATAGGCCTTGGCGATACACTTGCCCGGATCAGTTTCCATCAAATCTTCATGGCCATCTTTTGGTGCCGTGAATGGGTGATGCGTCGCAGTCCAGCGGTCGTTTTCTTCATCATGTTCAAACATGGGGAAGTCAACTACCCACAATGGTTTCCATACGTCTTCAAACAAGCCATTGGCTTTGCCGAATTCGCTATGACCGATTTTCACGCGCAACGCGCCGATAGCGTCATTGACGACTTTGGCTTTGTCTGCGCCGAAGAAAATCAGGTCGCCATCTTGTGCACCTGTACGTTCCAGCACTTGTGCCAGGGCAGCGTCATGGATGTTCTTGACGATAGGAGACTGCAAGCCATCACGGCCTTGTGCCTTGTCATTCACCTTGATGTAAGCCAGGCCTTTGGCACCGTAGATACCGACGAATTGAGTGTACGCATCGATTTCAGAACGTGGCATGTTGGCACCACCTGGTACGCGCAAACCGACTACACGGCCATTGACCATATTGGCAGCACCGGCGAATACTTTGAAGTCGACATCCTTCATCACGTCTGTCAATTCTGTGAATTGCAGTTTGACGCGCATGTCTGGTTTGTCGGAACCATACAGACCCATGGCTTCAGCAAATTCCATGACAGGGAAAGGATTTGGCAGGTCGATGTCCAGCGTGTTTTTGAAAACCAGACGTATCATGCCTTCAAACATGTCACGAATCTCTTGCTCGTTCATGAAGGAAGTTTCGCAATCGATCTGGGTAAATTCTGGCTGGCGGTCAGCGCGCAAGTCTTCATCGCGGAAGCACTTGGTGATCTGATAGTAACGGTCAAAGTTGGCCACCATCAGCAATTGTTTGAACAATTGCGGGGATTGTGGCAAGGCAAAGAAGTTACCAGCATTAACGCGGGATGGCACCAGGTAGTCACGTGCGCCTTCTGGCGTGGACTTGGTCAGCATCGGTGTTTCGATATCGATGAAACCATTTGCATCGAGGAACTTGCGCACTTCCATCGCTACCTTGTAACGCAGGCGCAGGTTATTTTGCATCTGTGGGCGGCGCAGGTCCAGCACGCGGTGAGTCAGGCGTGTGGTTTCAGACAGATTGTCATCATCCAGCTGGAACGGTGGCGTAACGGAAGGATTCAACACTTCCACTTCATGCGCCAGCACTTCGATCTTGCCGGATTTCAGATTATTGTTGCCAGTACCTTCTGGACGGCTACGTACCAGGCCAGTAATGCGCAGGCAAAATTCATTGCGTACGGACTCTGCAGCTTTGAACACGTCGGCACGGTCAGGATCGCAAACAACCTGCACCAGACCTTCGCGGTCACGCAAGTCGATAAAGATCACGCCGCCGTGATCGCGACGACGGTGCACCCAGCCGCACAGGCTGACGGTTTGGCCGAGTAATTCCTCAGTAGTGAGGCCGCAGTATTGGGTACGCATGGACATATTTCTTACCTGTCTGTATTCAAAATTAAAAATGATTTGATGCAGTGGATAACCACATCATTTATTTGGTGGGGAGATGCTCGGGAGCCACCACGCCCATGGAAACAATATACTTGAGTGCGGCATCGACACTCATGTCCAGTTCTATGGCCTGATCCCTGGGTAACATCAGGAAAAAGCCGGAAGTCGGATTCGGCGTTGTCGGCACATATACGCTGACAAAATCACCTTTGAGGTGATTGACTACATCACCACCCGGTACACCGGTCAGAAAGCCTATGGTCCAGCAATCACGGCGCGGGTATTCGATCAGCACAGCTTTGCGGAAAGCATTGCCGGATGATGAAAACAAGGTATCGGATACCTGTTTCACGCTGGAATAGATGGAACTGACGATAGGAATACGCTGCAACAGGCTTTCCCAGGCTTTGATAACGTAATTGCCAATAAAGTTCTGTGCCAGCAAACCAGTCACAAAGACGATGAGCAAGGTCAGGATCGTACCTATGCCCAGCACTTTGAAGCCAACCAGTTTTTCTGGACGCCATTCAACTGGCAACAGCAACAGGGACTGGTCCATGGTACTGATAATGGCATGCAGCACCCACAGCGTGATTGCCAGGGGTACTAAAATCAGCAAGCCAGTAATAAAGTATTTACGCATGGTAATCACAAGTTTTCTGAGTGAAACGACAATAATAATGGATTAAGTGTAATCAAGTACAACTCAGGCAGCTTTGCCTGAATCGCTAGCCGGAGCCGCCACTGGAGCAGATGCGGCCGTTGTTGTACTGGCTTCAGCTGCCGGCGCTGTTGTTGATCCAGCAGACCCGCCTTCAGCAGATGGTGCGGCAGCAGCACCGCCAGAGCCACCACGGAAGTCAGTCACATACCAGCCCGAGCCCTTGAGCTGAAAGCCGGCAGCAGTCACTTGCTTGCGGAAAGAAGATTTGCTGCAGGCAGGACAAACACTGAGCGGCTCTTCGGACATCTTTTGCAATACATCCTTGGCAAACCCGCATTCTTCACAACGGTAAGCATAAATCGGCATGGTGTAGCCTTAAAAAAACTGATAAAACCCTGAATTATAAAGGTTTTTGACCAGAATTTGCGCATTGCATCATGCCAGTCCCCAAGCCGATATCAAACAGTTAATGGCTTGCGGATAAATTGCGGCAGCAAAGACCCGGCTATCATGCCTGTCACACTCATGAGCACACCTACCAGTTGCGGCGGCCACAAACCATCCGGCGCAAAGACTTCCATACTGACCCAGCAGACTATGCCAAGGATGATGGATGCCAGGCCACCCTGGGTAGTGGCACGCTTCCAGTACAGACCAAATGACAGCGGTACAAAAGCGGCAACCAGAGTCACTTTATAGGCATTCTCCACCATTTTATAAATACTGGATTCGGTGTTCATGGCAAATATGGTAATGATGGCAGTGAATACCAGCACCACGATACGCATCATGAACAGGAATTGCTTGTCACTTTGCTTGGGGAAGAATGGTTTCAGGATGTTTTCAGAAAAGGTCACAGACGGCGCCAGCAAAGTTGCGCTGGCACAACTCTTGATCGCCGACAGCAAGGCACCAAAGAACATGACCTGGGCCAGCATGGGTACCTTGGTCATGATCAGGGTAGGCAAAATCAGTTGCGGGTCTTTGTCTATCAGGCTTTCGACCATCTTGGGGTCGATCAGCGTCGCGGAATAAGCCAGGAACATGGGGATGAAGGCGAAGCAGAAATACAATACGCCACCCAATACCGATGCATTACCAGCAATTTTTTCGTTTTTGGACGAAGCCACGCGCTGGAATACGTCCTGCTGGGGTATCGAACCCAGCATCATGGTGATCCAGGCGGCAAAGAACCAGAGTGACTCCTTGGCAGTGGGAGAAGGCCAGAATTCCAGCTTGCCCGCATTAGCCGCATGAGAAATCACCACCCCTGCCCCGCCAACCATGCCAGAAACTTCCCAGCCTATATACAACATGCCGACGACAATGATGATCATTTGCAAGAAGTCAGTGATTGCCACTGACCACATGCCACCCATCAGTGTATAGATCAGTACGCTGCCAGCACCTATCATCATGCCGGTGTTCATGGAGATGTAACCACCAGACACCACTGTGAACACCAGGCCCAGTGCCTTGATCTGAGCAGCCACCCAGCCCAGGTAAGAGACAACGATACACAGGGTCACCAGCACCTCGGCAGTACGGCCAAATTTATTGCGGTAATAATCACCGATAGTCAGCAAGTTCATGCGGTACAGCGGACGTGCAAAGAACAGGCCAACAAAGATCAGGCACAAGGAAGAGCCGAAGGGATCAGCAACCACACCCTTCAAACCCTCCTTGACGAAGGTGGAGGAAATACCCAGCACTGTTTCAGAACCAAACCAGGTCGCAAACACCGTGGCGGTGACCACATACATGGGCAACGAGCGACCCGCGACTGCATAGTCCTTGGAGTTATTGACATAACGGGCGGCATACAAACCTATGCCAACAGAGATGACCCAATACAGGATGACGAACCAGATAAGTGTATTCATGGAAAGGCGTGCAATGATGTCAATAAAAAAACCCGCTTTTTTGCTGCGGGCATTATAGACGTAAGTTACACGAAGTTTGACTAGGGAACAGGCAATTTTCTGCGATGTATTATGCTTATTTGTGTAAAAAACACGCTATCTTGCCCGATGTATCAAAATGTACCTGAAAATGGAGCTTGAATAGCAAAAACATAACATCACTTCATTTCCACGAGGAAACCTGAAGGGAAATTAAATAGTTATCATATATGCAATTATTTGAAACACTTTGAAACATGATTGACTTTACACAGACACATTCATATAAAATCGGCCACGCCTTGCACATTTTGCAGGCTTATTATTCTACATATTAATCTAAGCTGCAGAGCTGTTTCAGGCTGATGCAGCACATCTACGATAGGAACATCCATGGAACTGGCAAGCACCCAACAAGGTTACGGACCAGCGCGTGAGCGTTTTATCAGCAAGACCTTTAATCACCTCGGCGGCGCAATCCTGGCGTTCACTGCGATTGAAGTCATTTTATTCAAATCCGGTATCGCCGATGTCATGGCACAAGCCATGCGCCATCTGCCATGGTTCCTCATCCTTGGCGCATTCATGCTGATAGGCTGGCTGGCATCGCGTGCGGCACATACGGTAGAAAGCCTGCCCCTGCAATATGCAGCGCTGGGCGCATACATCGTGGCAGAAGCGATAATCTTTATTCCCATCCTGTCGATCGCCAATAAGGTAGCACCGGGTGCCATCGCCAATGCTGGCCTGGTGACCATACTGGCAACCGTAGGCCTGGTCGGTATTGCCTATGTGTCGCGCAAAGACTTTTCTTTCCTCGGCAGTGTATTGAAATGGGGTGGCCTGGTTGCCCTGATACTGATCGCCTGTGGCATGATCTTTGGCTTCCAGCTCGGCCTGTTCTTTTGTGTAGGCATGGTGGCTTTTGCCGGTGCAGCGATCCTGTACGATGCATCCAACGTCATCCATCATTACCCTGAAGACCGTTATGTCGGTGCCGCACTGGAATTGTTCGCCTCAGTTGCCCTGATGTTCTGGTATGTCTTGCGTATCGTCATGAGCCTGCGTGACTAAGCAGCTTTATCTTCTCCAGCCTGCTTCAACGCAGGCTGGAGACCAGTTTAGCCCCCAGCCCGCCTCTGCTTCACTTCCACCTTATTTACTTCCCTTGCTACCCTTGTCTGCTCCAGTCAGCACAGCGGCCTGCCCATCTTTGCCTCTACTCCTGAAATCAGTCGTCAGCATGGCCTGATCCAGCAAATAACTGGCCTTGGTCAATAAATCCACTGCCCCCAGATAAAACTGTGGATTGATCTTGTCTGCAGTGTCTGTCGGCTGATGATAGTCAGCGTGGTCTTCCACGCCAAAATAGATATGCGGCACACCCGCCAGAAAGAAAGGCAGGTGATCTGACTGTTTGGTCCAGTCATCTTGTCCTTGTTCTGGCCTGTCGTGGCCGAATTTGAGTTTCACGCCCTGTGTGCCATCGAGGCTGTGCAGCAAATCCCTGAGTGCAGGCGTATGGTAAGCACCGCTGGCATACAACTCGCCCTTGTCGCCACGGGCAATCATGTCGAAATTCATATTCATGCCTATGCGTGTCATCTCCACTACTGGCTTGGCAGCAAAAGCGCGCGAACCACTCAGCCCCATTTCTTCTGCATCAAACAGGATGTACATGACATCATGTTGCGGTGGATTATTTTGCATGGCAGCAGCTATTGCCAGCACGGCGGCCACGCCGGAGGCATTATCATCCGCACCGTAATAAATCTTGCCCGCCTTCTCACCCAGATGATCATAATGCGCGCTGATCACCAGCACAGGTGCTGTCGCGTGGTCGCTCATGCTGCCGGGACGGCAGGCAAGGATATTTTTACCTTTGCGGCTAGCACCCTGGCGGGTCTGGAATTCAAACTCGTGCACGAAATCATCCTTGCACGGTGTCAAACCCAGTTGCTGTACGCGACTGATAATGTAATCACGTGCCAGGGCGCTGCCCTTGCTTTCGGTCGCTCGCCCAGCCATTTCTTCGCTGGCCAGCTTGTTGACATCGACCATAGCCTGCACCGCCGCATTTGCCGATTCCGCTGCCTGTACAGGCAAATGACTGAGGCCAAGCGCTAATACTGGCAATAAGCTGGAAATCGTTTTACTAAGTTTTGACATGGATCATTACCGGGGCTGAAGTTAAAAGTGACATTGGATGTTAGCTAAGACAAACGGACATCAATATAAGTTCTCCTTGCAAAAAATGCCATGACTTGCCTGTATTAATGCTCTAATACCAGCAAATAGGTTTGTGGAAGCTTGCAATTGCCGCCTTAACATGGCATAAACGCCAGCTTGGCTTTCGCTGCATTCGATATAGCATGCATGGCATGTCTATCATTTAATTTTAAACATTGCGAATGTGCACCAATAAATTTATCCACAGATGTCGAATTTAAAAAAACTTGTTGTTACCACAGAAGCGGAGTTTGAAGCCCTGGCGGCTTCCTGGCGTCTGCTGGAAACGCAAGTGCCGCAACTTTTGCCCTTCCAGACTTATGACTGGAACCACGCCTGGTGGCAGATTTTTTCCGATTCATCCTGGTATCACAAAGACGAACTTGCCATCTGCACCCTGCATGAGCAAGAACAGCTCGTTGCCGTCATGCCACTGACAAATACCCATGTCGGCCTGCATCAACTGTTCATGTACCGCTATGTCCGGCCTTTCGGTGCGGACCCCAATCTGACAGAAATCAGAGTGCCACTGGCCTTGCCTGACTACACTGAAACCATATTGCAACAATGGGAAGATTTGTCGCGACAGGAAACTTTTGGCCTGACCGAGTTCCAGATCATCCATACCAAACAACATGCCCTACATTTCCTGACGAAGAACATAGCAGTTCATCCGCTGGAAGCGAGGGACATACCCAACTACATCCTGCATCTGGGTGAAAGCTGGTCATGCTTTAAATCCGCACTGAAACGCAATATCAAGGAATCCTTGCGTCGCTGCTATAACTCACTGGCGCGCGACAATTTGCAATTGCGCTTGCAAGTCTGGCAAGGTGCCGACGGGATCAAACCCAGGCTGGAGGAATTTTATGTCCTGCATGCAGCCCGCGCCGGTGCCACCAATACGGTAGAACACCCAGACTACTTTGCCGACACCAAGCACCGCGCCTTCATGGCCGCACTACTTGACAATGATTTTGGTCAGCGCATGCGCCTGTTCAGTCTCGAACTTGATGGCCGCGTTGTCGCTATGCGCCTTGGCTTTGCCATGGGTGAAGAACTGTATCTCTACTATTCAGGCTATGACTTGAAATTTGCTCGTTACAGCGTCATGACCACCCTGTTGGCCGAAATCATACAATGGTCTTACACACAAAATTTCAAGCGCATTAATTTATCAGTCGGCGAAGATGTCTCCAAAACCCGCTGGGGGCCATCTGTCACAGACTATGTTGAATACCAGTGCGTGAAGAACAATACCTGGCGCAGGAACCTGGGCAGCGGTATTTTGAAGATGCGTAAATTACGCCGGAACTGGTCTGGACAAAAGTCCGATTAAGCTGGTAACAGCTCAGCCCTTCTTGAAGTTTCATCGCGATATAAAAACGGTTACACTTGCCTGGCTCTACACCTGTATTTGCAAAGGCTAAGGAAAACTCTTGCGCTTCATCCACACTTCCGACTGGCACCTTGGCCAAACCCTGCACAGCGCCGAGCGCGGTCTTGAGCATCAACATTTTCTTGACTGGCTCATCGCTACGCTGGAACAGCAGCAGGCAGATGCTCTGTTGATCGCGGGCGATGTGTTCGATAATGCCAATCCCTCAGCCACTTCACAAAAGCAGTTTTACCGCTTCTTGCAGCAAGCCAAGGCGCGTTTGCCCAAACTGGATATCGTCATCATTGCAGGCAACCACGATTCCCCTGGCAGGCTGGAAGCACCCGGTCCGCTATTGGATGGCATGGACATCAGCGTCATAGGCATGGTGCCGCGCCGGGCCGATGGCAGCATTGATATAGCAGCCATGGTCTTGCCATTACGGCAGAATGATGAAATTGCCGCCTGGTGCCTGACCATACCTTTTCTGCGCCCTGGCGACGTACCAAGGGTAGAAAATGCCAGCGATCCCTACATGGCAGGCATCGCCCAGCTGTACAAGGATGTGACTGAGCATGCACTCAGTGTGCGCCAGCCTGGCCAGGCCCTCATCGCCATGGGGCATTGCCACATGGTGGGCGGTGAAATATCAGAAGACTCTGAACGCCGTATTGTCATCGGTGGCACTGAGGCTTTATCGGCCAGTATGTTTGATAGCCAAATTACCTATGCGGCCCTGGGACATTTGCATCTGGCGCAAAGAGTTGGCAAACAAGAGTACCTCCGCTATTGTGGCAGCCCCCTGCCCCTGTCTTTTTCTGAAGTCGATTACCAGCATCAGGTCTTGTGTGTGGATATCAAAGGTGATCAACTTGAAAAAGTGACGCCTGTCCATGTGCCACGTTCAGTACAGCTCTTGCGCATTCCCAAACAGGCAGCGCCCCTGCCTGCTGTGCTGGATGCACTTGACAGCCTTGACCTGGCCAGTATCGTCGATGCCAGCAAGGGTACACAATATGATCCCTACCTTGAAGTCAGGATCAAGCTAGAGGCACCAGAGCCCGGCCTGCGTACGCGCATAGAAGGCTATATAGCAGGCAAGCCCTTGCGACTGCTAAAGATAGATACGCACTACCCGGGCAAAGCGCAGGACGACAATAGCGATGAACAGGCAACACAAGACACTCTCGACCGCCTGCAGCCAGAAGACATCTTCCGTCGCCTGTATCAAGGAAAATACCAGCAAGATGCTCCAGACGACATGCTGCGGGCTTTTGGCGAACTATTGCATGACGAGGACGTGCAATGAAGATACTCGCCATACGCGGTAAAAACCTGGCTTCTCTCGCAGGTGAATTTGCTGTCGATTTTACGCAAGAGCCTTTGCAGTCTGCTGGCCTGTTTGCCATCAGCGGCCCTACTGGTGCAGGTAAAAGCACCCTGCTTGATGCCCTGTGCATGGCCTTGTATGAAAACACGCCGCGACTGATCAAGGCAGGCACCACAAAATTACCGGATGGTGCAGATGCGGTGACCCAGCAAGACACCGGCAACCTGCTCAGGCGCGGCACTGGTGAAGGTTATGCCGAAGTCGATTTTGTGGGCACCGATGGCAATGCCTATCGCTCACGCTGGAGTGTGCGTCGTTCGCGCAATAAAGCCACAGGCATCTTGCAGCCGACCACGATGTCGCTGCACCAGTTGCCGCAACTGCAGCCCATAGGTGGCAAGAAAACCGAGGTCAAGGAAGAAATCATCAAACGCCTTGGCCTGAAGTTTGAACAGTTCACCCGCGCCGTTTTGCTGGCACAAAACGAGTTTTCCAGCTTTTTAAAAGCCGATGACAATGACCGTGGCGAATTGCTGGAAACCCTGACCGGCAGCGACATCTATGGCCAGATATCACAACGCGCCTTTGCCCGTGCCAAGCTGGAACGTGAAGCGCTGGAGCGCTTTCATGTGCGCCTGGCAGACAATAAACCGCTGAGCGCAGAAGAGCGCACACAACTGGAAACTGACCTGGGCATCAGCAAAATCCGCTTAGATGATTTTGATGCCCAACTCGCAGAGCTGCAAACACATTTGCGCTGGCATGCCGATGAAAGCAAGTTGCTACAGGGCGAACAGCAAGCACAGCAGCAATTGCAAATTCATGAACAGGAGAAGATAGCAGCAGCAGCAAGAGCCGCTTATCTGCAACAAGTAGAAGGCATACAAGCTGCACGCCCACTGCTGACAGAACTCGAACGTCTGAAACAGGCAATCAGCCAGGGCCAGGCAGAAATCACTACAGCCCATAACAATATACAGACAGGCACGCTCAGCGCACAAGAAAAACATCTGGCGCTGACGCAAGCACAGCAAGCATTGCAGCAAGCCGAACATGTCTTGCAAGAAGCAACGCCTTTGCTGGATGCCGCCAAGGCGCTCGACAGCAGCCTGAACATCTTGCGCAGCAACTGGCTGGCTGCGCAACAGACGCAAGCGCAGACAGAACAGGCGCTGGCGACTGCAAGGCAACAACTTAAGAGCAAACAGGCTGACCTGGCACAACTGCACAAAAAGCAGCAAGACCTGCAAATATGGCTGACCCAACACGCTGGCTTGCAAAGCCTGGCCGACAACTGGACAGCATGGGAATTATTACTCAAGCAGGCCGCAACAGCCCAAAAAGATGCCAGTTACCAGCAACAAAACATACTTGATCTACAAAAACAAAGGGACAAGCAAGAACAGTTACTGGCAGAACGCGCTCTACAACTCCAGGCAAGCGAACAAAGCTGGATAGCTACAGAAAAATCACGTGAACAGGTGGCAGACAAACTGGCACAGTTTGACTTGCCCAGTTTGCAGGCACAAAGACTGACGCTGGATCAAAGGCGTGAACTATTAAGCAGTGCCACAGACTTGCAAAGGCAAATGCATGAACAGGCGCGACGCAAGCAGGTTTTGGACACTCAGCAGCAAACCAGCCAGTTGAGTATGCAAACCGCCGATAAAACCGTTGTTAAAATCGAGACTCAATTACCCAGCCTGATTGCTGCAAAAGAACAGGCAAATAAAAGCCTGCAACTGACCCAGGCCGCCTGCAATGCCAATGTAGAAAGCCTGCGTGATGCCCTGCAAGACGAGCAAGCCTGCCCGGTCTGCGGAGCGACTGAACACCCCTACAAAACCGGCAACCCGCAACTGCATGCCTTGCTGGTGCAGTTGGAAAATGAACTCAAGCATTGCCAGCAAGTCGAGCAAGACCAGCGCCAGTTACTGGCAACCGCAACGGCTGAGCACAAGCAATATCAACAGCAGCAAAAACAATTGCAGCAAGAACTGGCAGCATTGCAGCAACAGGAAAAAATCGTAGCAAGTGCATGGCAAGCGCACAGCATCGCCACTGAATTGCGGATAGCGAAAATCGATAATGAACAAGCCAGCACCTGGTTAAGCCAGCAACAAACTGGCCTGCAAGAACAACTGCGACAATTGCTTAAAACCGAACAGGCCTATCAACAGGCAACAAAGGGCAGGGATGAGGCATTTGCCAATACAGAAAAAATACGCCGCACCCTGCAAGAGCACAAAGATAGCCATACAGCGCTAGTCCATGTCATCGAAAAATTCACTGCTGCACTGGCGCAGGCAACAGAAAAAGAACAGGATGCCCGTCAAAAGCTGGATGAAGCCCTGGCTCAATTGGCACCGGCATTTGCCGCGCAATCAGACGACGGCAACAGTTGGCAAGACAACTGGCATGCATCGCCAATGGAATTCCAGAACCAGTGCGCAACCCATGTGCAACAATGGCAAAGCCATCAACTCGCATCCATCCAAAATGCGGAACAACTGGCGAAGCTGCAGCTGGAAATCGACAAACTGCAAACACACTCCCAGCAGTTGGATGAGCAGTTTTCCAGCGACAACAAACGCTATCTCGATGTAGATACGGCATTAAAACAGCAACAAAACAAACGACAGGAATTATTCCAGGGTCGCGCTGTCAGCGAGGCAGAAGCGCAATTCACACTAGCCATCAATCAGGCAAAAGCGGCACTGCAAATCCAACTGCAAGCGCATGATGAAATACGCCAGCAACTGGCGCGCCTGCAAGAAGCACAAGAGCAAATCAATAGACGCATCACCCAGCAAAACCAGGAACTACACAATGCCCATGAAAAACTGCAGGGGTGGATAGCTCAGCAGCAAGCCACGATAGAAAATCTGGACGTAACACACTTGCGTGAATTGCTGGCACATCCTCATACGTGGATTGATGCAGAACGCCAGGCCATGCAAACCATCAATAATGCAGTCCAGCAAGCCACAACCATATTGCGTGAACGCAGCCAGCAAAGGCAACAGCACTTGCTACAACGTCCCGCTCCACTCAGTTTTACTGAGGCAGAACCCATGCATGATGAGACTGAACAAGAAAGTGAGACTGCGCCAACTGAAATAGGCGAGAGCGAACATCTGCAATCAGTTTTCGGTAATGTCAGTGAGAAACGCCAACACGCACAGCAAGAATACAGCCGCCATCAACTCACGATGGCGCAGGACGAAGCACGCCACCAGCAAGCCAAGAGCCTGATCGCCACCATGCAGGAGCAAGAAAGCCAGACCCGCCTGTGGGCACAGATGAATGAATTGATAGGTGCAGCAGACGGCAAGAAGTTCCGCAACTATGCCCAGCAAATCACGCTCGATGTCTTGCTCGCCTATGCCAACCAGCACCTGTACCAGCTCTCACGTCGCTACCGCCTGCAACGCGTGACAGACACGCTGGCCTTGATGGTCATCGACCAGGACATGGGCGATGAGCAGCGCTCTGTACATTCGCTGTCCGGCGGTGAATCCTTCCTGGTATCGCTGGCCCTGGCGCTGGGCCTGGCATCCTTGTCCAGCAACCGCATCAAGGTCGAATCCCTGTTCATCGACGAAGGCTTCGGCAGCCTTGATGCCGACACCCTGCGCATCGCCATGGATGCACTCGACAGCCTCCAAGCCCAGGGCCGCAAGGTAGGCGTGATTTCTCATGTGCAGGAAATGACAGAAAGAATATCGACGAGGATACAGGTGCAAAGAGTATCGGGCGGAAGCAGCCTGGTACAGGTTGCCTGATTCTCTTATCGGCCTTAATTAAAACATCAACAGCAAAAGAAAGAATTTATGATAGACGCACTCATCGCCGGACGCATTTACGGCCAGGTCGAAGAACGCTCAGGACAAAATGGTTCAGTCTACGTCACCTGCAAGGTGCGTGCCGCGACGGATGATGGTGAATTCATCATATGCAATGTGATCGCCTTCAACGATGCAACACGCAATACTTTGCTGGGTCTGGGTGATGGTGACAGCCTGTCATTGTCGGGGGCGCTGACACCAAAGGTCTGGACAGACAAACAGGGTAAAGCCAGGCCAGCACTGGATTTGATTGCTCATGCCGTGATCACGGCGCATTTGAATGCATCTGAATAATTGCCACCAGTCAGTAGGGTGCGCCGTGCGCACCGTTCGGCAAAATTTTATTAGCGGAAATGGTGCGCACGGCGCGCCCTACCGTTTTTTTAACGCACTGCGCTTATGCAAATCCTCGCTTATTTGATCAACACCAGCAAACGATTATTCGCTGGCATCGCAACATCATCCGACAGGCGCATCCCGTGTTTCTCAGCCAGTTCAACGACCTTTTCTATATCGCGTATACCCATGTGCGTAGCCTGTTGCTTGAGTGAGGCATCAAACTGCTGGTTGCTGGCACTGGTGAACTGGCCTGCGTAATTGAAGGGACCATAGATGCAGAAACGCCCACCATTCACAAGCAAAGACGCTACACCTGCAAACATCAACTCCACTTCTTCCCATGCCATGATGTGGCAGGTATTGGCGGTGAAGACGGCATCAAAATGCCTTTCTGGCCAGGGGCTTTTACCTATATTCAATTCCAGCGGTGGCAACACATTTGGTAAAGCGGCCTCTTCCAGCCAAGCCAGTATGCCAGGGTGATATTCAGGCCTGTCACTGGTTTGCCATTGCAGATGTGGTAGCTGCCGTGCAAATGTGACGGCATGCTGGCCTGTGCCGCTACCGATTTCCAGCAGGCTTTTGCAGTCAGCCAATACGGGTGTGATGACTTGCAGGATGGGTGCACTGTTTCTTTCACAGGCTACGGAATAGGGTTTGTTCATGCCTATATTTTCCTTGATTGTCTTGATCATTTTGATCGCCAAGCTACTCTACGTTGAAACAGGCAAGGCTGCAATAAGCTAATTTTCATTCGCTCATTTAGTGCAACACTTACAAGACGAATAGAGGCAATCTTATGCTTTATTATCTTGACTTCTTATCCCGGAATATCTCAGACCGCGGCGCACAAACCCCAAATTTGCCATGCTGCGAACCCCAGCAACAAGCAAGCACCTGTCCGGTTGATCAACGTCATTACTCTGATGCTGATTTTCTTGCGTATCAATGCCACTCCACCACTCAAGACCAGCCACCATAAAGCAGATCCTAAGAACACGCCTGCGACCATGAAGGCTGCGGCAGATGGGTGCACCGCAACCGGTCCAGCGATGCTGGCGAACACTGCAATGAAAGAGACTATGGTCATGGGGTTGGTGATGGTCAGCATGAATATGGATAAAAATGTTTTGATCACAGGCTGCTTGTTTGCCACAGCCTGATCCACAACTTGCGCTTTGCTCAATAGCAGCTTGCCACCCATCCATGCCAGAAACGCGGCACCAGCTATTGCGAGAGGTGCGCTCAACGATACAAAATAATCGGTGATGGCTACCATACCAAATGCACCTATTGCACCATACACTGCGTCAGCACAAGCTGCGCCCATGCCACTGATAAATCCTGTACGCATGCCGTATGCCAGCGTGCGCTGTATGCATAGCAAGCCTATGGGGCCTACCGGTGCTGCAATCGACACGCCTATCAGCATCGCTTTTAAAAATAAATCCCACTCCATGGTTACACCCAGATCAAAAAGAAGATGCCTCCAGTATGAAGATTTGAGACCGGGATTAACATGGAATAATTCAGGTAAAACTGCTACATTGCCTTCACTATTCTTGCACACCCTCATCTGGACTTAAATATCATGGATATCGACGCCAAAGCCTGGAAAATCCTCGCCGCCCTGCAACGCGACGCCCGCATCTCTTTGAAAGCACTCGCCGACGAAACCGGTCTGTCCCTGCCCGCCACTTCAGAAAGAGTCAAACGCCTGGAAGAAGCTGGCGTCATCAAGGGTTATCGTGCAGAAGTGAACGCCGAAGCCATAGGCTTGCAAGTTCAGGCGGTCGTCGGCATCACTGTCCCTCAACCACAAAAAGCCAGCCTTATCGCCCACCTCAAATCTTTACCTGAAGTGCTGGAATGCCTGCATGTGACAGGACAGGATTCTTTTTTGTTGCGAGTCGCTACCAGGGACTTGCGTCATCTGGAGAGCTTTGTCGGAAATATCAACCACTATGGTGAGACACGCACTTCTATCATCATGTCGGCACCGATACCGCCAAGGGCTTTGACACAGATCACAGAGCATGAACAATAGAGTGCTTATGCTCAGGTTTGCGCTATATCAAATCCTATGTCAAAAACAGCAGGACTAGTTCCATCGAAGAATAGTCTTTCATCCTTGTGCGGACTAGCCTGAACTCCATTGAATTCGATATGTATATGGAGCTGGCATGCAACGCAGAACATTTGTCACTGGCAGTGCCATCATGGCAGCCAATCTGTTTTTACCTCACCCGGTCATGGCCCAGATTATTGGAGTACACGACGCTATCAATAAGGCTGGCCGCCAGCGCATGCTAACGCAAAGGCTGGCTAAGGCTTATTTGCAAATTGGTTTAAATGTGGAAACAGAAGCATCAAAGAAAATACTGGATCAATCCATGTCCAGCTTTGACCGTCAACTGGTAGAACTACATGCCTTTGCCCCCGCAGCAGATATACTCAGCAATTTATCCAGCATGGAGAAAACCTGGCAGGAATATAAGCAGGCACTGGTAGGCAAGGCCCCTAATCAAAGCGACGCCAGGCTGGTACTCAAGCATAGCGAAACTCTGCTGCACATGGCCGATGAAGTCACCGCACAACTGGAAAAACATGCAGGCAGCAGCACAGGCAAACTGGTCAACCTGGCAGGCCGCCAGCGCATGCTGTCGCAACGCCTGGCCAAACTCTACCAAGCCACCAGCTGGAATATCGCGCCCGGCAATGCTGCCAGCAGCATAGAAAACATCCGCAAGGAATTCTCCACCGCCATGCAAACCCTGCAAGCTGCCAGCGGCAGCAATACCAGATTGAAAGATGAATTGCTACTGGCCCAGTCGCAATGGACATTTTTCGAAGCCGCATTACGTCAAACTGGTGATGGCAAGCTGCAACGCCAATCCGCCAGCAACGTGGCAACCACCAGCGAAAGAATACTGGAGGTGATGGACAAGATTACCGGGATGTATCAGCAACTGGCGATTTGAGAAGGGAGCGTTCAATCGGAATGTGAATATTGGTGGCTCTGCTGTTGCTGTTGGGTTTGCCGTTGTTTTTGACTTTCAGCAGTTCCCATGTGTCGACGCCATTTGTGCAGTACAGAAAATGGATTAAGAAGAGCCGCTGTTTGAGGTGTAACAGGGGTCTCGTGCAGCATTGCTGCGCGCCTGCGTAACGGCATACGCTTGCAAGCGCATGTTCCTAAGGGTAAGGCCGAAGGCGAGTTTTCGGACTTTCCCATTTTTTGTATTGCACAAATGGGAACCCCGCAGGGGCGACGACGCTTGGGTCGCGGTTCTTTGAATACTTACTTTGGCGACGCAAAGAAAGTATTTCGGCCGCCGGGCCGAGACCCGGCTTGTATCCACGGAGGGTAATCGCTTTAGTCAGAGTACGACACTCAAAAAACGACACGGCATGTCACGAACGCCGCTGGAGCGCCAGCCCGGTGGAATTACGTATTTAGAATTGCTGTTTATTAACGAATAGTCAGCCTGGTTAATATCTTCAAATTCTGCAAATGCTCAAGCTGAGCCCAAAAATCCCTCGTCCGTTTCCAGCCAGCCCAAACAAAAAACACCCTGCATACTCCCTCCATCGAACCAAACATCGAACAACCAACAAGCGAGGACACCATGCACATCAGCAGCGAATCCGCCATACTCTATTTCGGCACCCCCGTCATTCTGGTCAGCACTGTCAATGAAGATGGCAGTTTTAACCTGGCCCCGATTTCCTCCATCTTCTGGCTGGGCTGGCGCGCCGTCATAGGCGTAGGTTCCAGCTCACAAACTGCCCGCAACCTGAAAAGAAACGGCCAGTGCGTACTCAATCTGGCTTCTGTCAATGAAGTAGCAGCAGTCAACAAACTAGCGCTGACGACAGGCTCGGATGCGATGTCGGCGTGGAAGGCGGCACGCGGTTACCGGCTGGAGAGGAATAAATTTGAACTGGCAGGCTTGACGCCACAAAAATCAGAAACCGTGGCCGCAGCACGGGTGCAGGAATGCCTGGTGCAACAGGAATGCACAGTCGCGGCCATGCATGGCATAGCAGATGACGAAGCCATGTTGAAGGGTGGCATACTCACGTTCGAGTTGCGGATACAACGCCTGCATGTCGATGCGTCCTTACTGCAAGATGGCAATCCTGATCGCATAGACCCCGACAAATGGAAGCCGCTGATCATGAGCTTCCAGAAATTCTATGGGCTCGATAACCAGCAAGTGCATGCATCGACCTTATCGACGATCCCGGAAAAAGCTTACCGCAGCCCGGATGTCGATAAGGCACGCCAAATAACTAATATAGCTAAGCTGGAAGCTTAGAACCTGTTTGCGATCTGTAGCGAGCGTGCGTCAGCGGGTTGAAGAGCAGCGCATGAGGCCCGCGCTGGACTCACGTTGCGCTCGCGCTTAAGATCGTAAGCAGGTTCTTAGACCTTCATCATGGAAGCGGTGCGGGGCTTGGACAACAGCTCGGCAAAGACTTGCCAGCGGCTTTGTTCATCACCCGGCTTGGCGAGTTTTTCTACATAAGCCTTGGTCATATCCTGGCCAAGGTTGTAGTTGATAACATAGGATCTATGTTTTTCCATGAAGCGCAGGCGTTGCCGCGATCTGGCTTCGTCAGACAAGGCATATTTCATCAACATGGCGACAGCGGCTTCGGTAGCTATTTCGCCATCGAGATACTGCTTGGCGACCATGTTGCCAGCGTAAGTCAGTTTTTGCAGGACTTCCTGCACCTGATAGTAATGTTCGACTTTGGCCGGGTCTATGCCCGCCAGCGGGAACAGGACTTCTTTTTCAAAGGCCATGCGCTCTGCATGCGGGAAGGCGACTTCTATGCCGTAATTGGCACTGCCCTCAGCCAGGAAGGACATGGGTGAATACAGAGGGTAGACGCTGTATTCTACCCAGGCATTTTCATTGACCAGGTATTTCTCTATCAGCAGATTGAAGACATGGTGACCTGGGTAGCCTTCATGGCTGGCCAGGTCGATGGCACGGCTGATGAACATGGGGAAGTCGGTATTGACCTGTATCAGGCTATAGCTATTGCCCTTGTACCAGTTGTAGGCACTCCAGACCTGGTCCTTGACATATTCAATCTCAAAATTTTCTTCTTCCGGCAAGCTGATGTATTTCCTGGTGCGCGCGCGCGATTCATTGATGGCGGCCTTGAACACGGCATCGAGCTTGTCCTGCGGGATTTCAAATTGCTTGGCGTAGCTACTCAAACGCGTATTCAAATCACCCTCGCCGGGCAAGAGCTGGCTCAGCTGGGCCAGGATGGGGTCGAAATCTGCCGGGCTTAAATCGGGTGAACGGGCATCATACAAGGCCACTGACTCATCATCGAAAGACAGTTTATTACCTGCCAGATGGGCGATGTAAGTGCGTACTGCGGCGACATGCAAGCCCAAAAAATCCTGGCGCAACTCTTGCCCCGCCTCTGCAGGCGGCAGGGATTGTGCCTGTTTCGTCAATTCTTCTGCTTGCTGCAACAAGTCTGCCAGAGGCAGTTTTTGTGATGCTGCCTGCCATTCAGACGGGCCATAATAGGCATCAACATAGCCGGGGTCATGCTGGCCTACCGCCAGGACAAGTTTGACATAGGCTTCTGCCACCTGATCGAGTTTCATGAAATGCTCTCCGCATGTATTTATTACAAATTTTGTTGTATGCATTTTACTGCTCTTGGACTCCACGCGTATCGTCAAGTTCAAGGCTAATTCGTCAATGCAGTGCACAAAAATTGACATGATCTTCAGCTAACACTATATTGCGCTACCGCCTAAGCTCATCCTTACAAAAATTGAGCCATGGCGCGACACTGAGGATAGATATGCGGCCCACAAGGCAGCAAATCAAAATCAGGACTTACGCAAAATTGTTACTGCCAGTCTTTGCTGTGCGGTCGGGGTGGTTTTGCGCAAGTCCTTACATAAAATTGGAGGATACATGGCTCTGCAACAGCTGGATGATGAACAGATACGCACCTGGACACGACGACAGAAAGATCAGTGGTGGTTTGATAATGTCTACCGCAAGGACATGGCGCAGCTTACCCTGCGCTCAGCCCTGACCGGTTTCTTGCTGGGTGGCATACTGGCCGCCACGGCACTATATATCGGTGCCAAAACGGGCATTGGTATTGGTGTTGGCCTGACTTCGGTGATTTTGTCGTTTGCGATTTTCAAGATTTTGCATAGTCTGGGCGTAACTGCCGACTACAGCATACTGGAAAACAATTGCACGCAATCCATCGCCACAGCTGCAGGCTACATGATCAACCCCATGATTTCCAGCCTGGCCGCCTACATGCTGATCACCGGCAAGATCATCCCCTGGTGGCAAATGCTGGTCTGGGTCATTGTGGTGGCCTTGATAGGTGTGCTGGTGGCTTTCCCGCTGAAGCGTCGCTTTGTCAATGAAGACCAACTGCCCTTCCCAGAAGGCCGCGCCTGTGGCGTGGTACTGGACTCCCTTTACACCGATGGCGCCGGTGGCGGTTTGTACAAGGCCAAGCTGCTTGGCTACACGAGCCTGTTCGCCGGTCTGTATCAGGTCATCGTCAGCGATGGCTGGATGCGTCTGATCCAGTTCAAGATTTTACGTATGGACAAATGGGCCGGTATGACAGAGCCCTGGTACCTGCAAGAACGTCTGGATACTTATTACTACGTGGCTGCCACCAAGTTCCAGTGGTGGCTACCCAAGATCATGGGCACGGATATACGCCAACTGGGTTTACGCCTGAACCTGGATGTCGCCATGTTTGGTGTCGGCGGCTTGATGGGCGTGCGGGTTGCCAGCAGTGTCATGCTGGGTGCCTTCATCAACTTCGTCATACTGGCACCATGGATGATACAAAACGGCGACATCGCTGCACGTACCCTGCCAAATGGCACGGTGGTGGCAATTTCCCGTACCGAGATTGTCAATCAATGGGGTTTGTGGTGGGCGGTGACCATGATGGTGGTCGGCTCCATGGTGGGCTTGCTGGCTAAACCTGAACTGTTCAAGGCGGCCTTCAAATCCATGACAGGCAATGGCAAGAAAGAAAAAGATGTAGGTCCCGATCCATTGAAGGACATCGAAGTACCATTGTGGATTTCTTACGTGGGTGTACCGGTCTTGTGTGCACTGGCTGCCTGGCTGGTGAATACCTTGTTTGGCGTGCCTTACATCATGGCGCTGTTTGCCTTCCCGCTGATCTTCGTGCTGACCATTATCTGTATCAATGCGATGGCGCTGACTTCCTGGGCACCTATCGGTGCGCTGGCCAAGATCACGCAATTCAGCATGGGTGCGATAGACCGCAGCAATCCGGCCAATAACTTGCTGCCAGCCGGTATGACTGCAGACATCGCCTTCAATGCCTCTTCACTGCTGTCTGATATCAAGCCTGGTTATATGCTGGGTGGCAAGCCGCGTCATCAGGTCATCGGCCATATCATCGGTATCGTTTCTGGCGCGCTGGCTTGCGTACCGCTGTTCTTTTTGCTGTTCCTGCCACCAGATGCCAATGGTTTGCGCAGCACGGCAACTATCGTCAGCGAGCAATTCGCCTTCCCGTCTGCCTTGCAGTGGAAGGGTGTGGCAGAGATCATCGCCAAGGGCGTGAGTGGTTTGCCGACTTCTGCCATCATCGCCATGGCGGTGGCTGGCCTGTGCGCAGTGTTCATCGAAGTGACTAACGTCATCACTCGTGGCCGCTTGCCGCTGTCTGCTGTCTCCATAGGCCTGGGCGTGGTCCTGCCACCAGAATCCTGTTTCGCCATGTGGCTGGGTGCCTTGATATTCTGGTACATGGGCAAGAAAAATTCTGAAAAAGGCACTAAGGGACATACCTTCTGGGTAGAGGGTTGTGAAGCAATCAGCGCCGGTCTGATCTCGGGTGCGGCTATCCTGGGTATAGGTAATGCCATCATCAATGTGATGATGTAGTTGTATTGTAGGTTGGGCTGCGGTTTACCAGCCCAACACTCGGCGTTTAAATAACGTATACGTTTGCAGAGGCCCAGTGTTGGGCTGATGAAACGTAGCCCAACCTACGAGTCTATACCCGCAAATACCGCTGCAACAAACTGACCAGTTCATTTTTCCCCCGCAACTGAAACTCCACCGGTGCCTGGTCTATCACCAGCCTGTGCGTGAAATGCTCTATCGCATGCACCACGAAGTAGGCCTGCATCTGGCGGTCTGCAACATTGACAACGTCGGGGCGCTGGCTCAGGCAGCGTGCCACTTCTTCTATCAAAAACTGCTCTGCCTGCTTCGCGGTCTGCCGCAATTGCGCGGGCAACAATCCTTCTTCGTATAGCAACCGGTGCAAGCCGGGATTGTTCTCATGCAGGGCAATCATATGGCCAACGATGTCATGCAGTACAGGTTCAAGTGATTGTGTCGTTGTGCGCAGGGTTTCCAGCAGGCGCACACTGAGTGCCAGACCTTCAGCCAGGTGTTGTTCTGCCAATGCCGTCAGTATCGAATCCTTGTTGGGGAAGTATTGATAGAGCGAACCTATCGATACCCCGGCCCGGCTGGCAATGCGCGAAGTAGTGCCAGCGGCATAGCCAAACTCATCGAAAACATGAATAGCCGCTTCCAGGATTGCCTGCACCGTAACCTTGGAACGTTGCTGAGAAGGCTGTTTTAAAGGCTGTACGCGTGATTTAGTCATGGCAAAAACCAGCCTCCGAATGCGAATAGACAATGTGAATGATTATTCATATTATAGATCACCTCCAAAGCCATGCATTCTTCCTCATCTAAATATCATGAAACTCAATCAAGCCCGCTCAAACCAGACTTACTGGCACTGCTACCACGACCCAGCCTTGTTGACACGCGTGCTGGCTGTGGTGCAAACCCTCCATCTGCAATCCACAGGGGTGGAGTTGCACATAGACCTGTACCAGCAACGAGACAAAGCTGCTCCTGTGCTGATATTGAATCACGGCGGTGGTGGTTATGGCGGCTTGTTTGTTGGCCTGGCGCTGGCTTTTTATGAACAGGGCTATACAGTCATCGTGCCTGACCAGAAAGGCCAGGGGCGGTCAGGCGGTGCCATGGGGGACTTTACAGTGGCTGAGGCAGTGCAAAACATCGTCGATGTCGCAGCCTGGGCCAGGCAAGAATTCAGTGGATCACTTTATCTGTGCGGTGGCAGCATAGGTGGTGGCCTGACCTATGCAGCTGCCGCCGCGCTGACAAAACAGGGCAAGCCTCCGGCAGCTGCAGTTTGCCTGAACCTGTTTGACTTTGGCGACCCAGTCACTGGCCTGGCATTTACCCGCTTTGCGGCCCTGGCAAAACCCCCCGGCCTGGCCAAAGCATGCAGGATCATCAGTGGCTTGCTCGCAAAACTGGCGCCGCGCATACGCTTGCCCTACCGCCCACTCGCGCGCTTTGAAAACATGATGGATGAACGCGACCTGGCAACAGGGTTTTATGCAAAATGGCAAGCCGATCCGCTGACTCTGCGCACAGTCACGGCCCGTTATTTTGCCAGTATGCTCGATACTGCTTTTGCGATACCGCTTGAGGAAAATAAGCAAGTGCCGGTACTGGTCATCAACCAGAAGCGCGACAAGATGGTGAAGCCACAACTGACGCTGGATTGCTACCAGCGCCTGTCTGGTCAAAAAGCCTATGTCGAAATTGACTGGGGGCATTTTTCTTTGCAAACAGAGTTTAATGCTGAGCTTATTCATCTGGGCACGGAATGGCTCAAAAACATGGTTCATTTCAATCACCGTGCGCTGCGGGAACAGTGTTAACCCTGAACATTTTTTTGCACAGGCTATTCTCAGCTAAAGCCATTCCTGGGTGTGCTAGCCCACCACAGCCGCGCCTGACGCATAATAAGTAATTTCAAACCGGATGCCATCGGCATCTTTCATGAACAAAGCCAGTGAACCACCAAGGTTTTGCATTGCTGGCACGTCAAACCCTGCCTCATGCATGCTTTGGCGGATTTGCATGACCTGCTCTGCCGATGTAGCGCCAAAACCCAGGTGATTCATGCCTGCACCATAGCGCTCATAGGGACGGGTATCAGGGTGTGCCTGCAAGAACTGGAAATAGAAACCCTCACCATCGGTCCAGACCTGAGGCCCGCTCTCGACAAAACCCAGTTGTGGCAACAGGCACTCATAGTAGGGCATGCTGGTTTCCAGTGAACTCACCAGCAGGGAGATATGATCTATCTTCATTTGCTTGCTCCCGCTGTCGTGGGCATGGGGTTTTGCAGGCTCTCGCTATCCCAGGTTTCTGACAATATCCAGTAACGCTGTCCATCGAAATATAGCTGGATATTATTGATGCCGCGCCCCGTCACTTCACCTTCGGGAGCCTGGCGCGTTTCATAAGTGCTCCAGATGTGGATGGAGCTACCAAAACTTTTCACTTCGCGCTTGATTTCCCGCTCATGGAAGCCAGCATCGTAGACCGGCTTGCTCCAGGCATGAAATTCCTGAACAGAAAAAACCAGCAGTTGCGGTTCGCCATCCTTGCCATGCACGACCGGAAAAATTTGCGCCCTGGGATGATGCAGGGAGATGTCCCTGGCAATATTGCGTGGCGTATTGGCCGGGCCAGAGACAACATCATAATAGGCGTGCATAATGCCATCAATGCTGCTGACATCTGCCGCCAGTGGGTAAGCCGTGGCAACCGGGGTAACCGCGGCAACCGCCAGGTTTGAAAATATATTCAACAACATCATGCTGGTCAGCAAATTCACCAGTACTTTCCTGCCCAGAAAACTGGCCTTGCGTATATATTGCTTTTGCATACAAACTCCCTGTCAATGAAGCCCACAGTATCTTGTAGCAACATCATCGTGACTAGCGACAAATACGCACCAGGGTATAGAGAAAAACTCACTGAATAAAAAACATAGGCATGCGAAAAATTCCTGGTTTGAATGATTTACGTATTTTTGAAGCGGCGGGCCGCTTGCAGAATTTTCGTCTGGCAGGCCAAGAACTCAATCTGACACACAGCGCAGTCAGCCACCGCATACGCTCACTGGAAACACAATTGGAGCTGGAATTATTCGAGCGTCAAAACGGTGTCCGGTTGACCGACGCCGGGCGCGAACTGCATATGGCAGTCACCCTCTCGCTGGACCAACTGAGTACGGCAATCGACCGCATCACCCAGCACCACCAGAACCCGCGTCAGGTGGTCAGGATCGCCAGCCTGCCAGCTTTTGCCTCTTACTGGCTACTGCCCAGATTGCATGATTTTTATCTGGCCCATCCCGATATCTCGGTACAAATACAGGCCAGTGTGGAACTGGCAGAACTGGGCGAGAACGGTGTCGACCTGGCCCTGCGGTTTGGCACTGGTCATTGGGCCAATGTGCAGGCCCGCAAACTAATGTCTGAATACTATTACCCCTTAGCCTCACCAGATTTTATCGCCAGACACCAGCCTGCAACCCCCCGGGACTTGCTCACATTGCCCCTTCTGGTACACGCCAATACCAGGGGCGCAGGTTCCTCCTGGTCAGCCTATTTCAAGGCTTTGGGATTGCCTGCGCAACAGACTTTGCGCAGCATCAGCTTTGATGACAGCAACCTGGTTTTGCAAGCAGCCGAGCATGGACATGGCATTGCCTTTGAGCGTCACAGCCATGTCAGCGCCAGGATCAGGCAAGGGTATTTGCAAAGACTTTTTGACAGTGGCTTGCAAAGCCAGAGTCACTATTATTTACTTTCCACAAAACAAGGCTTGAGCATCAAGGCCGTTCAATGCGTGCATACATGGCTCATCGAACAGGCACAAGAATTTAGTTTACAAAGTGCAACAGAGTTGAGCCAGCTGCGGTGTCTGAATTTACCGGACAACCACACCTCGTCAGACCTCCAGGAAAAGCTGGACTAAGCGACCTGCTACAAAAAAATACAAAATTGTGACATTTCATGACATCCAAACAGACTGGTCGCGCGTTAAAGCTGAACCAGGTCACTTTTATTTACCCTTGCCGGGAAGAAATCCATGTCCGCCCCAGATCAGCCAGTTTTACGGAAAAAAATCCGTCATCGTCCCCTGTTGAAAATTGCCGCTTTGGCAGTGGCCAGCCTGTTTTATATAGGCACGGCTCAGGCTCAGGATGAGCCGCCTGGGCGTGTCGCCAGGGTCAGTTACTCTTATGGCAATGTCAGTTTCGCTGATGCCGGTAGCAATAGCTGGAGTTCGCTGGTACAGAATCGTCCCATCTCTACCGGCGACAGTCTGCAAGTACCTTATGCCGGTAAAGCGGAATTGCATGTAGGGCCGAATGCCTTGCGCATGGCAGAAAATACACGCATGAGTTTCAGCCTGCTCGACGATGACAACACCCAAATTGACCTGAACCAGGGCAGCATGGTGATACGTGTGCGTGAACTCAGCAATAAAGAAAACTTTGACATACGCACCCCAAATCTGGTGTTCTCGCTGCAAGAACCGGGCGAATACAGGATTAACGTCAATGATGACAACACCACCACCGTGCTGGTGCGGCGTGGCACAGCCATAGCACGTGGCGAACGCGATACTGTCACTATCAGGCAAGGTGAACAATCTCGTTTCTCAGGCAGTAACCTGCAACACACCATGATAGGCTACGTACCGCCACCCGATACTTTTGACCTATGGGCTGCTGACCGTGACCGTGCTGAAGAAAATCTGGAAACCGTGCGCTATGTTTCGCGCGAAGTGATCGGCTATGAGCAGCTTGATCAATACGGCGCATGGGAAACCACCGCCGACTACGGCGCAGTCTGGTATCCACGTCAGGTCAGCGCCACCTGGGCACCTTACCGCGACGGCAGTTGGGTATGGGTTGCGCCGTGGGGCTGGACCTGGGTAGACCGTGCGCCCTGGGGATTTGCACCTTACCATTATGGCCGCTGGGCTTATGTAGGCACACGCTGGGCCTGGGTACCTGGCCCACGTCAGCATCATGTGCGCCCGGTGTATGCGCCAGCTTTGGTCGCCTTTGTCGGCGGCAGCACTTACATCAACAATCATGGATCCAGGCCAGGCTCACACCCTTCTGTTGCATGGTTCCCGCTTGGGCCTGGCGAAGTCTACAGGCCTGGCTACACCCACAATAACCACTATATACAACGACTGAATCAAAACATGGTGGTCAACAGCAGCATCACAAATGCCCGCTTCGTAAACCAGGGTGTGCGTAATGCTGTGACGATAGTGCCAACCAATACCTTTGTACGTGGCGAGCATGTATTACCGGTGTCCAGAAATCCTGTCGCAGCAGTACAAACCCGCCAGGCCCCGGTGGTAGTCACTGAGGCACCGAATATCACGCCAGTCAATAATAACCGCTTTGGTGAAGCACGCCAGGGCAATTTGCGTAACGGTGAACAGTTCAGGCAAAGAAACCTGGACATGCCACCAGCGCGGGCTGCGGGTACCATCACCAATCAGAATCCGAATGAAATCCGTTCAGTGAACCGTCCGGCAGAAATAAATGGCAATCCACGTGCACAAAACAATGGCGTGGGGACACAGAATGCACAGCCAAATACGGTATCGGGCATTATTTCAAATGCAGTCAATACACCGCCTGCAAATGCCAACAGTATTGCCCCTGCGAATAATCCAACCAACCAGGGCATGGGCAATATGAACCGCAGCCCGGAAATACAAGGCAATGCGCCACGCCAATATGGCAACGGCATGCGGGATAATGTCAATCAAGGTGTTAATCAGGGCGGCAATAATTACAATCAGAGGCAGCAAGTCAATATTGCACCAGCGACACCGGCAGCAACGGTGAATGTACCACCCAATAATAATGTGGCTCCACCGGTCAATGTCATCAGCAATACGCCCATGCGTACGCCGAATGCCAATACACCGGCCAACAATGCCATCATGAATTCACCTAATACTGTGAACCAGGGCAGGCCCGAAAGCAATGACAGGTCATCCAGATATGGCAATAGCTTCAACAATAATCCACAGCAAGAACCGCGCGTTGAACGCCAGCCGGATCGCATAGACCGTGGCAATGAAAGACCGGTTGAACGCGCAAGGGAAAGACCCGTTCCAGTCGCGCCAGTCGAAAGAGCAGTGGAAAGGCCGGTAGAGAGAGCGCCAGCACAAGCACCCATGATACAGCCAGCACCCCAGCAGGCACCACGCATGGAGCCACGGATGGAACAGAGACAGGCTCCTGCACCAGCGATAGTGCATACGCCTGCACCAGCGCCGATGCCAGCACCAGCTCCACGGGCAATGCCTGCACCTGCCCCCACACCAGCACCTGCGCCTGCCCCAAGAGCTGAACCACCGAAAGAAAAGGATGATCCACGCAATGCGAAAATACGTGGTTTGAGCGAGCGTTAATCCTTAAACCCTTAAGCTTAAAAAGCCAGCCTGTCCGGTCATACGGGACGAAGGGCTGGCTTTTTCTTTTCTGCTCGTCACTGCTTTACTCTGCGTACTGCCAGGCTGATGCTCTTGCCTGACTATTGTTTCCTCAGATCGCCTCTCCTGATTAGATACCCCAGATCCCCCTGTTAGTCCCGCCACCAAGATGTGACGAAAGCATGCTGCAGAGGTTCGGTTTTGTTGAACCAGCCCTCCAGTTTTTTGCCCAAACTGACATGCCATGCAAGGCATGCGGAATCACTTCGCTCACCAATAATCAGAGGCTACGATGCTTACATCACCTACGTTACGACCATTGCAACTATTACGGCTGTTGCCACTGTTACCGCTCATCACAGGCATCTGCATTTTATTTTCTGCTAGCAGTGCTGTTGCCCAAACAATTTCTCCTGCCTTTGCTGTCACCCTCGATATGCAGGGCATACGCTATGCGTCGCACCAGGCTGCAAGCCCACAGAATGCCACGCAAGAAATCAAACTCAAGCAGCAATTGATACTGCAAAGCGATGGACAATTCCGTTCCATCAGTGAATCACTCTGGCCAGGCAATATCAGGTTTCATTTCCTGACGACGGGTAACAAGGATGGTGTAGCGGCGGTCGATTTGCTGCAATGGCGGCAGGGTATTGAGATAGACAGGGACAATGCAACAGAGGCACGCAAGGCATACGCCGACTTGCTGTTTCTGAGCCCGGCATTATTGCTGGAACATGCCAGCATGCGCGTGTCCGCCAGCTTAGCAGGTGCAGAGAGTGAAAAATACGAGAAAATAAATTTTAGTGATGCTGCGGGACGGCCTGCCAGCATGATTATTGAGCGCAGCAGCGGCCAGGTAATGAGCGCCAAAACTGCCACATCTGCTTATGAATATGCAGACTACAGCGCGGTACAAAATTTCAAACAACCAAGGCAGATTACGATCAAAAATGGTGACAAGCTGGTACTTCAATGGAGTATCAATGCTCAAGTACCTGTGCATCTTGATGCCCACGCTTTTGACTTGCCAACAGGCTATGTAGAAAAGCAAGACAAAGGCGCATTCCGCGCCACCATGATAGCCCCCGGCACTTACCGGGTCGATGGTAACGAATCCGGTTATCACACAAGTTTTTCGGTAGGCACACATAGCGTGGCAATCTATGATGCCCCAATCAGTGTTGCCGAAACCGCCAAAGTCAGGGCATTGATAGAGCAGACTGCACCCGGCCGCAAACTTGCCTATGTCGTGCTGTCACATACCCATCGCGACCATATCGCTGGTACACCAGCGTACATGCATGAAGGTGTACAGGTTTTGACAGGCAAGGATGGCAAGCTGGCCGTGGAGCGGCAACTGGGTCAGGAAGTTGCCAGCAGGGTGAGCGAAGTCAGCACAGCATGTGATCTCGATCTTGGTGGCCGCAGTATCCGCATTTATCCCATGACAAGCAGCCATGCGTCAGACATGCTGGTGGCTTATGACGCAGTTAACCAGATTGTGTTTCAGGGCGACTTGTTCTATCTGCCAGAAATTGGCCCCATCCCGCCAGTGTTTGATGTCGGCCTGGAACTGGATAGCTTAATCAAACAATATCAGCTCCAGGTGCAACAACTGGTCGGTGTACATGGCCGCAGCGGGACTATCATGGATTTTCAAAAAGCACTGGAGTTGAGAATGGCAGAAAAATCAGGCACAGGAAAAAACTAATACGTCTTTGAAATCAAATCCCATTTGTAGAAAACTGTGTCGGCATGCGGTTTAACCAACACAGTTTTCGCATACCTCTATCATCAGTGCGGCAATTGTTGTAAATTCCGGTAATACGATCATCTTGCAAAGCACTCGCAATACAGTCTCTTAAATACAGTCTTTACAGACTATCATCACAGTCTGCAAATGTTGCTTACATTTTGCACAATAAGATAATGGTTCAAGATGCGCCCGGAAAAATTTCCCTCCTTCGCCAGCTATTCCACACTGCTTAAAACCTTGCTGGTTTGTACATTGGTATTGCCTTCGTTTCTGATGCATGTGCAGGCGCAGGAACTGCAAATTTTTACCGAAGACTGGCCACCCATCAGTTTTGGCAACGGCAATAAAGCAGAAGGCATGGCAGTCGAAGTCGTG
Organism: Undibacterium sp. FW305-107; assembly: GCF_058788535.1. Classification (NCBI taxonomy): domain Bacteria; kingdom Pseudomonadati; phylum Pseudomonadota; class Betaproteobacteria; order Burkholderiales; family Oxalobacteraceae; genus Undibacterium; species Undibacterium sp. FW305-107. The sequence continues at coordinate 61,592 of NZ_JBYTAV010000003.1, read as the reverse complement.
CAAGCCATGCAGGCACATATAGGCAGCAGTCAGCCCATACAGGTTGTGCCCTGGGCGCGTGGCTACAAGGCCTTGCTGGAAGAACCCAATACCCTGTTGTTCACCGTCGGCAGATCAGAAGAGCGCGAAAAACTCATGGTCTTGTTAGGCCCTATCGCCATCTCGACCACGTCTTTATATACGCGCAAAGGCAATGCCGCACGCCTGCACAGCATGGGGGACGAGATACAAAAACTCAAGGTCGGAGCCTACCGTTCCAGCATCTTTGCAGATACCGCCCGCAAGAAGGGTTTTCAAAATATAGAACAGGCACCAACACCGCAAATCATCGCCAATATGTTGCTGGCCAAGCGTTTTGATTTATGGGTAGAGGGCAGCCTTGTGGTGTCATCGGTACTGAAAGAAATAGGCCGCTCTGCGGACGATGTAGAAAAAGTCAAAGTCCTCGACAGCCTGGAACTGTATCTGGCTTTTTCCACCTCCACTCCAGCAAGCACCATCAAGGTCTGGGAAGATGCCTTGCGCTGGCTGAAGAAAGAAGGTCACTTCGCCCGCATCCATCAAAAATGGCTGCCGAACGAGCCACCACCGATGGCGGTGATACGGCTCGATCCACCTGGCAAGCCCTGAACATGGCCTCAGGCCATGACGATATTTTCCAAATTAAAAGAAAAAGGTGTGGGATTGCGACCTGGACCACCACCTGTCATGACAATGTCCGCACTCGCTATACCCAGCAGTGATAATTCAGTATTGATATTCGAAATAATGGCCGAGTTCATGACCTGACCTTGTTCGACCTGAGAAGCAACGCCTATCCAGATTGTTGGCTCGAATTCGAAGACTGCTTTTTGCTGAGGAGCGATGGAAGTTTTGATCGCCAGCAATTTCCCATTCTTATAAATGGATGCATTGATAGCACCTTTCGACAAGTCATTGAGCACTTGTACTTCCTTGGCACTGGTGCCATCGCCACAAGCAACCAACCTGTCACCGGAAGACGTTAGCCTCATACAATATAGGTTGCCATATTCCGCGCCCATTTGCGGTGTATGGTTGCCCCATGAATCACTCGCTCCGACAGCCATGCTCATGGGAAAAGTAAAGGGGTGATTGTCGCCAACACCGCAGTATTTGATGACCATCCAGGCAACGGACAATTCATCAAAATTTGGTGCCACATTTTTTTGGAAAATGATGACTTCAGAATTATTGACGTCATTCGAATTATTGATGAAGTTCAGTTGGATATCCATGTCAGACCCTTTGATTTTAAGATGAGGTTTTGGTATAAATCGCAGCATTAGCGTGGCAGGCAGGATGCATGGAATACCCATCCACAAACTTCGAAGACAATAGCATATCTTTAACTTTCAAAATTAAAACTTACTCGTCTGGCCTCCATCTCTTTCCCAGATATTTCAAGACAACAAGGCCACCAGCGCCGTTGGATGTATATGCCAGCCCATCAAGCCTGCCAGGCCCATGAATACACCAAAGCCGGTAGGTACCAGGGTCACAAAATACAGCCAGCGCTGCCTGGTCAGGGCAGTCACTGCCAGCAAAGAAATGGCTATCGCCAGCAAGGCATCTGACAAGTCAAATTGATCATCCTTGTAATTCGCATTGTCATAATCGATCTGGTCTTGCTCAGCCTGTTTTTTCAACTCTTCTTTTTTCTCGTGCTGCTCTTTGCCCAACTTCGCATAACTGTCTATGGCTGCCTGATACTCTGCTTTCTGGTCGGCAGGCGCATTTTTGGAGGCCAGACGCAGTTGCAATTCTGTTGATTTGGCCAGTTCTTCCCGCATGTTCCTGGCCTGGTAAAAGGCCCAGTGATCTATCTTGTTGGCTTGTGATTGCTGCATGGCCTGAACGATATTGTCATCCTTGACCTTGCATATGCCCATGAAGGTCGCCAGCAAAGCCACGGTGATGGCAACCCAGATATTCAACTGGCGGGTGGCCTTGTCTTGCCTGGCTTCTTCCTGCTGTTCTGTTAATTGCTCTACGGTTTCCACGGGATCTATATCCATATCTGAACTCTCTGACTCTCAAAAAAAATCTAAAAATCGAACAGGCTGTCATGCAATTAGCTGGACAATTTCACATCAACCGCAGTCCCACCCAGTTGCGGCAAGCGACGCCCATCCCGCACGCATTCATACAGCAAGTACAAGGCATAGCCAAGACAGGCCAGGCGTATGCCACGGTCCAGCCTTTGCAGGTCCAGTATAGCTGGCAAGCCTATGTTATATATCAGTGCATCAAGCTGACTGAACAAGAAGAACAACGCAGCATACATGGTATTTTGTACTATGTTTAATTGCAGTTTCAATTTACTCCACACAGGCTGTAGTGCACACCAGATGCAAAATGCAATGGAGCACAGCAGCAGTGCACTCATCCACGGCAAGTAGCTTGCAATGGCAGGCGAAAAATCCACGCGCAACTGTTGCAGGCTAGTGTCTGACATCCACAATTTATGCCAGATCAGCAGCAGGATAAAACCACAGCTGGCTAAATCAGTGATGATGTCGCTGCCACGTATCCGTTGCCATTCATATTCCTGCTCAGGTAAATCCTGCGCCCGCCAAGTCTTGTTATTAGCCCAGTTGGGTAACATCCCGCTTTTGGCAGCCAGATAAAATGCCACCGTCACCGAGGTAAATACCAGCGTCCCTTGCTCAACAAACCCGGCCAGTAATTGCATCATTGCCTGCAATACCTTGTAATGCTCCGCCTGTAAAAACACTGCCGCACTTTTCAATGTTTGCAATAGCAGAGTAATGCCAAGGGCGTAACTCATGACGAGCTTATAGGCAGGCATTAACTCACTGCTGACCAGAGGCGTGACTGGCATATAACGCGCCGCTACCTGAGCCGGATGACCCAGTTTCTGCAATATGCCTGTCACTTCTTCCTCAGACGCCTCCCTGCCTGCTTGTTCCCGGATGGCATCAAGTTGATCCAGAATATTGGCTTGTAATTCACGGCCTATGTCTTCCCTTTGCGCCAGCGGCAATTCCTGTTTCACCGCATGTATGTATTTTTGCAGCAGAGTCATCGTCCAGTCTCCAAGATAGTAGTCAGCGTGCCATTCAAGGCTTGCCATTCCTGCGTGAGTTTTTCCAGTAATTCCACACCTTCTTGCGACAGGATGTAATAGCGCCTCTCGCGGCCCTCACCCTGTTGCCATTCACTGTCCAGCAAACCCTGGTCAGCCAGCCGCCTGACCAGGGGGTATAAAGTACCCTCGTCTATATCCAGACCATGGTCGAGCAAGGCTTTGCGCAGGGAGTAACCATACTGTGCCTGCCGCAATGAACCCAGTACGGCCAGCACCAGCGCGCCGCGCCGCAATTCCAGACGCATTTTGTCCAGCCGGTCTTCTGACATGTCTTTGATTCCTTCCTGTTTTATCAATACTGTGTCACACACAGCATAATACTATGCGCCACACAGTAAAAATACAAGCTCTATTTGCATGCCTTGGGAATACTCACTGGCAGGTTTTGATCCCATGTTTCCCGTATTCATCAGATTTTTTTTGCTTTCGTCGGAAAATGCGAGACGAAAGCCGCGCAGGCAATTATTCTTGGCAGCAATCGCAAATAAGAAGGAAATAACAATGTTCACGACTATCTGGTTTATCTTACGTGCCAGTTTTGGCTGGAGTGCGCTGATCATGTTCACGACGATATTGATCGTGAATGGCATTTTCAGGAACCGCATGCCGGGTGAATTTATCCTCATACCTCTCAGCCTCGTCGTGCTGGTCATGGGCATCAGCTTTTCGCACGTGCGCCGGGTACGCCTGATTGCCAGCAAGGTGGACACCAGCACGCTGGCCAACCGCCAGCGCCGCCAGATAGAAATCCCGCTGGAAGCCAGCGAAGCTTTCGAGCTGGTCGATGCCGCCATCCGCGAATTGCCAGGTGCGGAAGATACCGAGAGCGCCAGAGACAGCCTGCAGATACGTGCCAAGATCAAGCGCATAGACCCTTACCAGGCCAACTTCATTGACGAGCTGAAGGTGCTGGATTTTCTGACGACCAAACGCAACCAGATTCTCGCTACCATCACACCCGGCGATGGCGTAGGCAGCCTGACCTTGATTTGTGAACCTGAGCGCCCGGCGTGGACGGATTTTTTCCTCGTCGATAATGGAACCAATCTGGAAAATGCCGAAGCCATCACCCGCGCCATTACCCGCCGCATTGCAGAACGCAGACGCAAGGAAAAAGCCAGCGCGGCCCAATCTGTGACTGAAAAAGAATTGACGGTAGCCAAACTCAACTTGCTGCATGCCCAGGTAGAACCGCACTTCCTGTACAACACCCTGGCCAGTGCACAATTATTGACGCGGGCTGATCCAGCAGCGGCTGATCAGATGCTGGGCAATCTGATCACTTACTTGCGTCACTCCCTGCCCCGTACTGAAGATACGGCCTCAACCATAGGGGAAGAACTGGAGAGATCCATCGCCTATCTTGACATCATGAAGATACGCATGGGCACACGTCTCAATATACAAATCCAGGTACCGGCAGAATTGAAAACCCTGCCCTTCCCCATGATGATGTTGCAAACCCTGGTGGAAAACGCCATCAAGCATGGCCTGGAACCCAAGACCGGTGGCGGCACAATATGGATCATCGCCAGACAGCATGAAGGGAATGTCGCTGTCACTGTAGCTGATGACGGCAATGGTTTGGGGACAGAAATTGGCGGTACCGGCATAGGCCTGAAGAATGTGCGTGAACGCCTGCGTCTGGCACATGGCAATGCGGCGAGTTTTGTGCTGGTCGGTAACTTCCCCAGCGGCGTTGCAGCCACGATCACCGTACCTGCTGTAACTGTCACTGCCAAGGGAGAACAACATGCCTAAGTGTGTCGTTGCCGAAGACGAGAGCCTGCTGCGTGAAGCCTTGTTGCAGCAACTGAGCATGGCCTGGCCGGATCTGGAAATTGCTGCTGCCTGCGATGATGGTGGCAGTGCGCTGGAAGCGATCGCCACGCATCAGCCAGATGTGGTATTTCTCGATATACGCATGCCGGGTTTGAGCGGGTTGGAAGTGGCCGCCGCCATGACAGAAGTCAGCCCGCAAAGCCAGATCGTGTTCGTCACTGCCTATAACCAGTATGCGATTGATGCCTTTGAAAAAGGCGCAGTCGATTACCTGCTGAAACCGATTACCCAGGACAGATTGCTGGCCACCGTCAAGCGTCTGCAAATGCGTGCACTGACCGGCACGGCTGATTTGCAGGCCATCAGCACACTGGTGCGCCAGCTCAGTGGTGGCCCGGCAGACATGCCCAAGCCTGCACCGCTGGTGTGGATCACCGCCAGCGTGGGCAATGAAACCCGGCTCATCATGGTCGACGATATTGCCTACTTCCAGGCTGACAGCAAATACACCGTGGTCATGACAGCCGAGGGTGAGTCCCTGCTGCGCAAACCGATACGCGATTTGCTGCAGGTGCTGGACAACAGCATGTTCAAACAGATACACCGCTCCACCATAGTCAACCTGCGTGCGATTGCCTCGATCAGCCGCGAGGATAGTGGCAAGGGTCTGGTCAAACTCAAGACCAGACCGGAGACGCTGAGCGTCAGCCAACCCTTCATGGTCTTGTTCAGGAATATGTGATGCGCAATTTCAATAGTCGGGTCTTTATGCAGGCACTGGTGCACGCATTGATACACGCAAGCAAGTCCCTGCTGGCGTTGTCAGCAGCAGTCAGCCTCAAAGTGCTGGATGCGCAGGACAGCAATGGCAATTATCTGTATGCACGTGGCCGCCACAAGTATTTTGGCATAGGTGCGCTGGTCATTTTCTTTGCCCTGTTTGCCGGTTATGGCATGGCGCATATGCTGGCCAGCATGGTGAATGTCAGCAGTACCGGTGCCATTATTGCTGGTTGTTTGTGGGCGGTATTCCAGTGGTGTCTGGAAAGACAGATGATCATGTCGATACAATCGGATGCCAGTTGGCGGGCCAAGAGTATGGGCCTGTTCTGGCGCAGCCTGCTGGCCTTGCTGTCTGCGATTACCATGGTCTATCCTTTTTTTGTCGACAGCAACCGTGCCGAGATCACGGTGAAAACCGGTGAACTGGAACGCACCCGCCTGATCCAAAACCTGCAAAGCGCGCAGCTGGCAACTGGCTTGCCCACGCTTCAACAGGATGTGGCAGCGCTGGATGACAAACTGCAAAAGGCAGAAGACAAACTGCACAGCGAGCCACCGCAAATGGCAGAGATGCGCCAGCAATTGCAGACTCTGCGTGAGCAGGCAAAAATAGAGGAGCGCCGCGCCAATGGTCAGATCGCCAACTGGCGCAAGGCCATGACTGTAGCCTTGCCTGCAGAAGCTATTTTGCTGGAACAGAAAATCAGCGCAGCACAAAACCGCATCAACGCTGCCAAAGCCAGGTGTTTGCGGCAAGAGCAAGACATCAACACAACCCTGATCGCCTGGCGCAAAGAGAAACTGGCAGAGAAAGCGCAAGTGGCAGAAGAACGTCATGAGGCAAATGCCATCGCCAGCAAAGCCAGGGCAGATGCGCAAGCGCTGGAAAAAATCCAGACTGAGCATATACAGGCAGCATCCCATGCAGGTTTTGCTGCCGACTTCGCAGCCACCTGGGACATGCTGCAAAACGACATGCACAGGCGCCTGCAATTCATCTGGTGGTTGCTATGGTTTTTGACGATAGAACTGGTTGCCATCGTCGTCAAGTTCACCAGCCATACCGATGTCGATGCGCGGCTGAATGCAGATGAACATTTGCTCAAGTTCGACATCAGCAGCAACTTCACCTTGCGTCAGGCACAAATTGAAGTCGGGCAATTGCGCGAGATGACGGCAATCAAAGGCGAACGTGCTGCACTGCAGGCAGACGATGGCATCAGTGCAGCTGCACTCGCAACCATCAGGCGAATGCAGCAACTGGAGCAACAGGCCGAACTTAGTTCCAGCATCAGTTCCAGCAACGCCTCATCTGGTTTGCGGTCTTTGTTGCAAGAAACCCTGAACACCATGAATGCGAATTTTTTACGCTTGCTGACGAATAAATAAGGAATGCAAGGATTACAATAGCAGCACGATTATTCCTGGTTCATATCCTCATGAAACTTGCTCGTATCAGCGTTGCAATCCTGTTCAGTGTATTCAATGCGGCCAATGCTGCCGACGCCTGGGTGCCACAAACCAGTGGCACTGAGGTTGAATTACGTGGTCTGTCTGTCGTCAGCCCCAAGATCGCCTGGGCCAGTGGTGCCAAGGCCACGGTTTTGCGTACTGTCGATGGTGAACGCTGGCAGGTGATAGAGGTAGCAGGCGCAGAAGGCCTGGACTTCCGTGACATCCATGCCTTTGATGCCAAGCACGCGATTATCATGAGTGCCGGGCCGGGTGCCCTGTCACGCCTGTATGAAACCCGGGATGGTGGTGCCAGCTGGCAATTGCTGAAAACCAATGAAGCCAAGACCGGCTTCTGGGATGCGATCTCATTTTCTGACGCCAGACAGGGTATGCTGTTTGGCGACCCCGTCGAAGGCCAATTCCAGATCCTGGTGACGACGGATGGCGGCCTGAACTGGCAGGAAAACAAACACCCCGGTTTGACCGCACTACCCAATGAAGGCGCGTTTGCTGCCAGCGGCACCTGTGTTGCCACCTATGGCAACCAGCATGCCTGGATAGTCACTGGCGGTGCCAGTCAGGCACGTGCCTTTGCCAGTACAGATGGCGGCATCAGTTGGTCGGCTGCAATCCTGCCCCTGCCTGCAGCAGCGGCCAGCAAGGGCGCGTTCTCGGTCGCTTTCCTGGATGAAAAAAATGGCATGGCAGTAGGTGGCGATTACAAACTACCGCAGCTCAACAGCCTCAACGGTGTACGCACCGAAGACGGTGGCCAGACCTGGCAGCCAGCCCAGGTATTACCGCAAGGCTTCATGTCTGTCGTTACCACCGTGCCGGGTGCAGCAAAAACCTATGTCGCAGCAGGCCTGGCGGGTTCGGGTATCTCACATGACGCGGGCAAAACCTGGAAAGTACTGGATAAAACCCCGGTTAATACCGTGGCCTTTGCCAATGCCAAAAGCGGCTGGGCAGTCGGACCAAAAGGCTTGCTCATGAAATTTAATTATGTGTCAAAATAACACTCATCGATAAACATCAAAGTGTCCGGAGTGTCCGATGTGTCCGGCTGGGTGTGCAACAGCGGACAGTTTGCTGGCGACTTTGCAACAGATACCCGTACGCTGCAACTGGTGACATAGATATTGGTAGCAATTTTATACTCTGGCACGTTCTTTGCAATTAGCATTGCCAGACTGTCGTTCTGTAACAGCTGCGTTGTCGTAAAAAGGAATAAAAAAATGAAAACGAGACTGAACTTGCTGGTCAAACTGGGACTTGTCAGCTGCGCGCTGGGTACCATGCTGGTCGCCAGTGCCGCACCTTTGGCAGTATCCAATCTGGATGCCCAATTGATATCCTACTTCCGCCCCTACGCACCTGCGGCTGAAGTACTGGTCAAAAAAATGGAAAAAAACTTGCCCGCAGACAAGACTGACGCTACGGCCAAGTCCAAAAACAAGGCTGTCAATGACACGCAATTGTGCGTTGACAGTGAAGCCGACAAGCATCTGGAAGCCGAAGGTTTGCCGGGCAAACAGTCTGACATGCCGAAACTGCGCTAAGGTATCGCCGTTAGTATTAACTCCGGCATCATGATCTTCATTCAGCACCATGCAAAAAAACGCGACGCTGCAACGCAGTTGGAGCTTCGCGTAAGCCCTCCTGCCTAATTTGCCTAATGTGTCGCCCCACCAGCGATACGCAAATCCTTGTCCGTTTTCAATACACTTTCCAGCACTTTCAAAATCGCTGTTTTCAGCATATCCAGCGGCATGCTGGCAGCACCTGCATGGGCGACTGCCTGTTCCGGCAAATAGGGAATGTGAATGAAGCCTGCTCTTTGTATGCTATCCATCCTGGATGCCATATGCATGAGGCCGTAAAACACATGGTTGCAGACAAAGGTACCGGCAGTCTGTGATATCGATGCGGGTATACCGCTCAGGTGCAATTCCTGCGCTATTGCCTTGATCGGCAGGCTGGTGAAATAGGCAGCAGGGCCGCCGTCTATGACGGGCACGTCCACAGGTTGCACGCCGACATTGTCGGGTATGCGGGCATCATCGACATTAATGGCGATGCGTTCGAGGCTGATGTCGGCGCGGCCACCTGCCTGGCCCAAGCAAATCACGATGGCGGGCTTATGTTGTCTGAGTACTTCTTCCAGCATATGCAATGAATTTGTAAATTCGCAGGGCAGTCGGGTGCTGACGATCTGGTGATTGTCCCCAATGAGCAAGCCATCCAGCCTGCGCACCACTTCCCAGGAGGGATTGCTTTGCTCGCCGCCAAAGGGATCAAATCCCGTCAGTAAAATGCGTTTCATGCCAGCCTCCAGGCCCGCTCAGGGAAAGACAAAGAAATGTATCAACAGAATATTGCAGGTCAGCACCAGCAACGCTGTCGGTACCTGCACTTTAATCACTTGATACTTATCTTGCAACTCCAATAAGGCGGCTGGCACGATATTGAAGTTGGCCGCCATCGGTGTCATCAGTGTGCCGCAATAACCAGAGAACATGCCTATCGCCACCAGTGCAGCCGGGTTGGCATGGTGCTGGTTGATCAGGAATGGCAGGGCGATACCGGCAGTCATGACAGGGAAAGCCGCAAAAGCATTGCCCATGATCATGGTGAACAAAGCCATGCCTATGCAATACATGATAATGAGGGTCATGCGGCTGTCAGGGTTGATGAAGAGTTTGACGATGTCCTGTATTGATTGCCCGGTCTTGGCCGCGACAAACACACCACCCAGCATGGCCAGCATCTGCGGCAGGATCAGCGCCCAGCCTATCGCGTCCACCAGGCGTCGCGACTCACGTACGGCTTGCATAGGCGTGCCACGGGTGTACAGACAAGCCAGGCCCAGCGCGCAGATACATGCTATGCATAGTGCAGTCAGAGTCAGGTTCTTTTGGTCCAGCAAAAACCAGCCACCAAATTGAAAGTCTTTGACCACGACGGTCAATATGACGGTAACGATGGGGATGGTCAGCGCCGGGATGAAGATACGGTTGCCGAGCTCGCTGGCGATTTGCAGACGCGCCGGCCTGTCGTGATCCACGTGCCTGCCCATACCCAGCAAATTCGCTCCTGCCAGCGCAGCCATCAACAAGACTGTGATGCCAACGATACGGTAAGTCAGCGGCTTGCCCAGCGTTGCCAGCATAAGGTCACCAAACAAAAAACTGAAACCGAACAGTAACCAGAACAAGGCCGTGGTGATACGGCGCGGGTTACTGGTATCACGCAGCGTCATGAAAGCCACCAGCATGACGATGATGCCAATGAGGTAAAGCACCAGATTGATACTGACCAGGCTGTTCATGCGTTCACCACCGCATTTGTCTGCTCTGTCTGACTGGCTTGATTACTCTTCCGCCAGGCCGCAATGTCTTTCGCAATACTGGCATCCAGCCGTGACAGGCGGAACAGGTGTATCAGCAAGGCGCACAGCGCGGTTGGTATGCCCCAGATACCTATCGCCAGCGGCTCCACACCAGCGATGCCGTTTTCCTTGAGGAAGGCAGTCATCAGCAGCACAGCACCAAAGGCGATGAAGATATCTTCCCCAAAGAACAGCGCGACATTGTCACAGGCCGCGGCATGGGCAGCGATGCGGTCACGTATCGCAGGTGGCAGGTCACCATGCAAATTGCTGGCGGCACCTTCGGCCATAGGTGACAGCAAAGGCCGCACAGTTTGCGCCTGCCCGCCCAGGCTCAGCAAACCCATGGCGGCACTGGCTTCACGTACGACGAAATACAGCATCAGGATACGGCCAGTAGTTGCACTACGTATGCTCGCTACCCATTGCTGGGCACGTTCACGCAAGCCATAGTGTTCAAGCAGGCCTATGATGGGCAAAATCAATAATGAACTCGTGAGTTGCCTGCTATTGAGGAATTTTTCACCGAAGGTTTCGAGCAGGCTAATGAAATCCATGCCGACGGCGAAGCCTGTGCCGAGTCCCGCGATGGTGACGACCAGCAAGGGGTTAAAGCGCAGGGCAAAGCCGATGACAACCAGGGGGATGCCTATCAGGGGCAGTAGTAATGCCAGGTTCATGCGGTCTCCTGTTTTGTTTTTTCTATAGTGCCTGGCCGAACATATGCTCCTGGTAAAAACCGCTAAGACCTCTCAACACAGAGACACTGAGATGTCACAGACGAGAACAATATAGCCCGGCGCAAACCTTGAAATAATTTTTTCTACAAAACCCTGTAAGCCAACCTGTCCAGCCGCGTGCCACTAAGTCGCCCCAATAACTTGCGCACAGGATCAGGATAATCCGTATTCTTTTCCAGCTCACGGTAATGTGAAATGACGGTCGTTTTCTCCATGATGCTGCTCAACTCAACCTGTCTTTGCTGTTGCAATTGATGTTGCGGATCATGGATCAGCAAGGCGTTTTCCAGATCAAGGCGAAAGGCACGCGGGTTCAGGTTATTGCCTGTCATGAGCGCATAATCCTGGTCTATCCACATGCCTTTAAGGTGATAGGTATTGTCATCATCCTTCCACAGGCGCAATTGCAATTGCTGGCTGCTGATTTCTGCCTGATGGGATTTGGCAAAGCGGCGCAGATTGACTTCATACAGATAGGGCAAGGCCGCAATAACCTTGAAAGGTTCTGCTGGTGAGATAAAGAAATCATTGGCAGTCTTGTCGCCAACGATGATGCAGATACGCACGCCACGCTTCAGGGCGCGGTTGATTTCACGCGTGACAGCCAGCGGAAAATTAAAATAAGGCGTGCAGATGGTGATCTGTGTCTTGCCGGCGGCCAGCAGCTGGCAGATGACTTTATTCAAAGGATTGTTTTTACCCACGCCCACCAGCGGCGTCACGCTCAGGCCATGCCTGTCATGCTCTTGCTCGGTCACATTGCAGTCATAGCGGGCACTTTTCAACCGGCTTCTGAATTGCTTGATTTCACGCCGTATGCTGCGGGTTGCGGGTATCTGCGGCATGTCCAGCCTGTGCACGGCAGCGGCTGACAGCAAGTGCTCACGGATGAATTGCACCATACTGTTGGCCAGCACTTTATTGTGTATCAACAGGTAGCGGTCATGGCGGTATTTGTCTTGCTTATGCAGGTAGACATTGTTCAGACTGGCACCGCTGTAGATGACTTCATCATCAATGACAAAGCCTTTCAAATGCAGCACGCCAAACAATTCACGCGTCTGTACTGGTATGCCATACAGGGGCACGGTATAGGCATTGGCCTTGCTGATCTCTTGATACCAGGCTGCATTGCCACCGCTTTTTGCCGCACCAATCAAACCTCTTTGTGCCCGGTGCCAGTCCACCATGACGGCAATATCGAGTTCGGGGCGGGCGGCTTTGGCGTCATATAAGGCCTGCAGGACTTCTGCGCCAGCTTCATCATTTTGCAGATACAGGCTGCACAAATAAATCCTGTGCCTGGCAGCAGCAATTTTTGCCAGCAAGGTCGTGCGGTAGTCTGCTGCGCTAAGCAGCGTCTGGACGGCATCTGCCTGTAGCGGAATGCCGTTTAAATGCGTAAGGTCGGAAGCGGACTTGAAGAGGCGCATGTCTGTCTATAAATGTCTAAGGATGCCAGTGAAAACCTGATGATGGTAACACTAGTGTCAAAAACATCGCTAGCGAAATAGATGTGCCATCCTGAAGCTGGATGCGTGACCCACTTGCTCAAAATGCTGATCCAGCCAGACTTGCGCACGGGCACGCCCCTCTGCATGCAGGCTATGCAAAAATGTTGCCTGCGCATTCATCTTACTGTGGCTGCTCAACTGGCTCATGAGTTCAGGTGCGGCAATGACATGCAGGTTCAACTTGCGCAAGCGACGTTCCAGCCTTCCCCAGGTCAGCCAGCCACGGTCAGCTTCGCGCTTGGCCAGCAACAGGCCCTGCAATTCAGTATGAAAGGTGGAACTGAAACCCATCTCGGTCAGACGGTGCCAGATTTCATTGGCTGAAGCAGGCACTTGCGTCCTGGGCAAGGCATGCAGCAAGATGGCGATAATGTCGCGGGCAGCACATTTATGCACCAGCGGGAATAAAGGAGGATTCGCGGTCAAACCGCCATCCCAGTATGCCTCACCATCGATCTCGACAGCCCTGTGTATCATAGGCAAGCAGGCAGAAGCCAACAAGACATCCAGGCTCATCTGGCGGTTGCGGAACAGCTTCAATGTACCGGTACTGACTTGCGTAGTAGCAACAAAAAGTTCTATGCCCGGTTGCTCACGTAATCGTTGGAAATCTATCTGCGCCGTCAGGATATCGCGCAAGGGATTGATGTCAAAAGGATTGAGCTGGCTCGGTGAAAAGAAACGTGTCCAGGAAAACAAATGCTTCATTGCTGCAGGTAATTCTGATTGCGCAGCGATATCAGCCGTCAACGCATGCTCATCAACAGGCTGGCTGAAGGGAGAATTGCTGGCGACGCTATTCCAGAAATTTTTCAGCGCCTGCCGGGCACCATCTGCCCCACCCTCAAGGTAGCCGTGTGCCAATGCCACCGCGTTCATGGCACCCGCACTGGAACCGCTGATTGCCTCTATGCTGACACGACCATCTTCGAGCAGGCGATCCAGTACGCCCCAAGTCAGTGCGCCATGCGAACCACCACCTTGCAATGCCAGTGTGACTGTTTTGTTCATTCTGTTCCCTTTCAAGAGGCGTAGGCCATGAGGGAGAGTGAAGCACGGAGGTGACCGGCTTATGACGTGGTCAGTGTGAAGGAGTAGCAAGCAAGGGGTGTGCCTGTGAGAGATCGCTGTTGGGCCAGGCCTAATTAACGTCGTAGGTTGGGCTACGTTTCACCAGCCCAACACTGGGCGAGTAAATAACATAGACGTTTTTTTAAGGTCATTCACCAACCAACACTCGGCGTTTAAATAAGATATACGTTTGCAGAGGCACAGTGTTGGGCTGGTAAACCGTAGCCCAACCTACAAGCCTACAACCGCCGCCAAACCTGCCACCGCTCCTTACCCGCAAACACGGGGATGGAGTCACTGACAGCGCGCTCTTCGAGCAAGACAAAATACGGCAACATCAATTCACGAAATGCGGCGCTGTGTATGGTAAACGGCGGCCCTTTGAGCGATGCATCTGGCGCGTCATCAAAGAAAAAATACCCGGCCAGCAAAGCACTTGCTGGCAACAATGCCGCCCAGCGTTTGACGATATCTGCCCGCATCTCAGGAGGCAGGGCGCAAAAGAAGGCGCGCTCATAAATCAGGTCCAGCGGTTGCTCTGGAGTGTAGGAAAAAAAATCTGCCTCAATAACATGCTTGCCCCATTCACCTATCGCAGCCTGCGCGCTGCGCACGGCAGCAGGCGAAAAATCGATAGCCACAACTGGCCAGCCTGCCTGTGCCATAAAAGCGGCTTCATAGCCATTGCCGCAACCGGGGATGAGCGTATTCAATGCTTGCGGCGCAGCCTGCGACATTGCGTGCATAAAGGCTTGCAATTCCGTCGGGACATTACCCTTATCCCAAGGTGTGAAGTTTCTCTCAAAACGCTCGTCCCAGAATTGCGGATTGCGTGGATCACGGTTCAGGAAGTCAGCCATGCCAGTGTTTCAAATTATATGCGTCAGACTTTAAAATAAAAATGCAGCAGCAATTGCGCCACCACGACACCAGAGAACAAGCCTGCACCAAAATACACGATAGTGCGCAACAAGCGGTTGGTGCGTCTTTGCTCTGACAACAGCGCCATCAGCATGTCATCGCTTTGTCTGGGCTCGGCTGCTCGCGTCAAAGCCTGGTGCGCAAGGCGTGGCAATTGTGGGAAGATATGACTGTAGCGTGGTGCTTCGTCCTTGAGTTTGTCCAGCAGACCGCGCCAGCCTACCTGTTCGCTCATCCAGCGTTCCAGATAAGGTTTGGCGGTTTTCCACAAATCCAGATCTGGGTCTAGCTGACGGCCCAGGCCTTCGATATTCAACAAGGTTTTTTGCAGCAGCACCAGTTGTGGCTGCACCTCCACATTAAAGCGGCGAGAAGTCTGGAACAGGCGCAGCAAGACCTGGCCAAAAGAAATGTCTTTCAAAGGGCGGTCAAAGATGGGTTCACAACAGGCGCGCACTGCCGCCTCAAGTTCATCGACGCGCGTCTCTTTAGGTGCCCAGCCCGATTCTATATGCGCCTCAGCCACGCGCTTGTAGTCGCGCTGGAAGAAAGCCAGAAAGTTTTGCGACAGATAATCCTTGTCGAAGTCGTTCAGGGTACCGACGATACCAAAATCCAGGGCAATATAACGGCCTAGCGTCGCTGGCGCGGTTGATACCAGGATATTACCGGGGTGCATATCAGCATGGAAAAAGCCATCGCGAAACACCTGGGTAAAAAAGATGGTCACGCCATCGCGTGACAGCTTTTGCAAATCAACTCCGGCTTCGCGCAATTTATCCAATTGCGAAATCGGTATGCCCTGCATGCGTTCCATGACGATGACCGAGGACGAGCAATAATCCCAATACATCTCTGGCACCAGCAGCAAATCCGAATCTGCAAAATTGCGGCGCAACTGGCTGCCATTGGCAGCTTCGCGCATGAGGTCAAGTTCATCATGCAGATACTTGTCAAACTCGGCCACGACTTCTTTGGCTTTGAGGCGTTTGCCGTCTGCCCACAAGGCTTCCAGCCAGCCTGCGGCAATTTGCATGAGGGCCACGTCATCATCAATAGCTTCTTTCATGCCAGGACGCAGCACCTTGACGGCGACTTCGCGGCCATCTTTCAATGTAGCGAAATGCACCTGGGCAATAGAAGCAGAAGCGACGGGCACACGCTCAAAACTGGCAAACAACTGGTCAGGATGCGAGCCCAGGGACTTTTTGATTTGGGCTATCGCCAGATCAGGGTCGAATGAGGGGACGCGGTCTTGCAGGTGTGCCAGTTCATCGGCAATGTCTGGCGGCATGAGGTCGCGCCGGGTTGATAATACCTGGCCAAACTTGACGAAGATGGGCCCCAGTTCTTCCAGCGCCTTGCGCAGGCGCTCACCACGTGGCGCCGAGATATCACGCCAGAATATGACGGTATCAATCAGGCGCGCAGTGCGTGGCACGGACAGACCTGAAATTGCGATTTCATCGATGCCATATTTGATGGCGATACGCATGATTTTCGCCAGTCTGAGAAACTTCAATATCATCCGCGCATCCTTTCCAGTTTTTCGATGCGCTTGATAAGACGCTCGACATCATCCCGCGTCTTGTTGACTTCGGTACTAAAGCCCTGCACGGCCTGGGGTCTGACCAGCATGGGATTTTCTTCTAAAAAATATTCTGCCAGATTTTCCTGGATTTTTTGATGTGTTTCCAGCACTGTCTGGTGCAGAGCTTTTGCAAAGCCAACCATGCGCACTGCAGCCACGTCACCAAACAGCTTGCTCAAGTCCTCTTCAGCTTCCCAGCGCAGATTCTGGCTGAGATTGGAAATGGTATTAGCGAAATCTGCATCCCCTTCTATCTTCACATAAGAAAAAGCGCGCTCACGGTTTTGCGCTATCAATGGCAAATCACTGAGTTTGACGTAGATCGTGACTTGCGCCAGTTCGTCGGCCGTTGCGCCTTCCAGCAAGCCATCTGGCGCAACTTTGAGGCGCAACTGCATGGTTTGCAAATCTATGCAGGCAATTTTGCCGGCATGTGACAAGAGCTTGTTTTTAGCCCAGCTCTCTTGTGCCAGCAGATGATTGATAAAAGTTACGAAGGGTGCGATGGGGATCATGTTCAAATCAGGGCAATTGCAAACCATCTGGTCAACTCAGAAATGGCAACCAGATATATCGTGCAAAAATCGTGCAAATAAAAAAACCGCCCAGCATTTTGCGGGGCGGCTTCCAGTTTAACAGCTTATCGCAATAGACATACCTGCGACGTATCAAACTTTAAGGACTTTAGTGAACTGTAATAGTGAAAAGCGAAGTGCCTGCCATGCGCGCGCCAACCATGGCTGCGTTGCAAATACTCGCGATAGCCCCGCTATCGCTGTGTTTTTCGCCTTGCCCTGGTTCGCCGGGCGCATGTCCTTCACTTCCGCTTTCACTATTACAATCCACTAGCAAAATTGTTCCAGCAATGTTACAGCGACGACGACAGTACTTCGTACGGCTAGGCGCTGTAACGCCGCTGGAGCGGTTTTGCGTGAGTCCTTTTAATTACATTTGTTGAATACCTGCCAGTACCCAACCACCCTGACCATTGACCGGTTTGGACAAATTCCAGACTTCGTTGAAAGCTTCTGCTGGCGCATTTGCTGCTTCCTTGATCATGCCAGTAAACTTGATGCTGGCCAGATAATCAGCGCCTACGGTTTCCACACCCAGCAAATCTGCATTCAGGGTCACAACATCAGTGACATTGGAAGTTGCGCCACGTTCCTGAATTTGCAATTTCAGTTCAGCATACATTTCTGCTGAAGTGAATTCGCGCAAATCATTGACGTCGGCTTTGTCCCATGCTGCTTGCAAGCGGATGAAATAACTTTTTGCATTGCGCAGGAAACCTGGCACATCAAAGTCAGCCGGAATAGTCCAGTTGGCAGTGGTGTCAGCATTGTTGCCTGTAGAAACCGGCGCATTGTTCTGGAAAGCCATAGGTTGCGGTGTCACTGGTGGTACGCCAGCAAAGGCTGGCTGATTAAAGCCGGGAGCCATGCCACCTTCTTGCCCATTTTTGCGACGGAACAGGCGGATCACAAAGAAAATTGCGAAGCCGATCAGGGCAAAAGTCAGCAAACTACCCAACATGCTGGCAGCTGCACCACCCAGTCCCAGATGGGACAAGGCTGCACCCAGCAAGGCGCCACCGATCAAACCACCGGCAATACCCTTCCATGGGATACCTGGTTTAGGCGGTGCCACTGCAGGTGCACCGGCAGCAGGTGCCGCAGCTGGTTTGGCAGCATTAGCTGGTGACGGCGGCGTAGCCTGGCGCGACACATTATTGGACTGACGACCTATAGAGCCGCCGCCGCCAAGACGCTTGGCTTCTGCGTCAGAAACAGTCATTGCCATCGTACTTGCTACGACCAGCATGGCGATCAGAAATTTTTTCATCATTCGACTCCTGTTTGTTTCAAGGTTTTATTACTTCAGACTTCTTACTGTACTTATTGCTTCACAACTTAATGCCAGTGTGCAAAGCGGCCACACCTGCCGTCAAATTAAAATATTGCACACTTTCCAGCCCTGCCGTTTCCATCATCGTTTTCAGGGTTTCCTGATCGGGATGCATGCGTATGGATTCAGCCAGATACTTATAGCTGTCAGCATCGCCAGCTATCTTTTGCCCCATCCAGGGCAAGACCTTGAAAGAATACAGATCATAAGGTTTTTGCAGGATTTCCGGTACTTTGGAAAATTCCAGCACCAGCAATTTGCCACCTGGCTTCAGTACACGCTGCATTTCTGCCAGTGCCTGATCCTTGTGTGTCATGTTGCGCAAACCAAACGCCACGGTCACTCTGTCAAAGTAATTATCCTGGAAGGGTAATTTTTCTGCGTCGCATAGCAAGGTGGGGGTGATCAGCCCCTTATTCAAGAGGCGGTCTCGCCCTACCCTGAGCATGGACTCGTTAATATCGGTATGCCATACCTCACCCGTCTTGCCCGCCTGACGTACAAATTCCTTGGTCAGATCACCCGTACCACCAGCAATATCGAGCACCTTGAAGCCGGGGCGCACACCGGCCTGAGCGACCGTGAAAATCTTCCAGACCCTGTGCAAACCAGCCGACATCATGTCATTCATGACATCATATTTGGCGGCGACAGAATGAAATACTTCGGCAACCTTATGGACTTTTTGATCTTCTTCTACGGTGGTATAACCAAAATGGGTGGTATTACTCATTTTCTTAGCCTTATCTTTACCAAAAGGGCAGGTTCGTCAATTTACCCTCACTGCACGGGAATCTTGCCCCGCCCCTGCCAAATTTGCTATGTAACGGATTGTAGCCTATTCGCGGCTACAATCCCTGCCTAATTCTTTGCTTCATCCTGTGCGTCTCTGACAAAATCAAATGACTTCTGCATGCTTGGTCAGCGCACTGGCTAGTTCCGTTTGCCATCGTGCTGCATTTCTCGCGTTCCAGACAAGATGAACTTCTTCACTGCATTGAAAACCGCAGTCACTGACCTCCAGCCTGCGCAATTCTGTATCTGCCAGGGCAAAATCCGGCAGATAAGCCAGTGCCTGCCCCGATTTGACCATGGACAGCAATAATTGCAAATCATCTATCCAGTAACGTATTTTGCGTGGTAACTGGTCATCGCGCCAGCCATCTGACAAATTGCCACGTGACTTGCCGCAAAATAATGAGCGCGAAGGGCTGACAAAATCATATTGCAGTACTTGCTGGCTACTTATCTGCAAGCTGGCATTATTACCCAGAGTATCCACACAAGACAGTCCCTGGGCCACCAATGGATGTTGCAAGCCAGCCAGCAATTGCAGATGCAAGGCCCCCAAGGGGGTGCTGACCCAGTCTGCCGACCAATGTCCACCACGCCCATGCAAGACCTCACTGGTCACCAGTGCATTGTTGACCTCGCCACGCTCCAGCGCAGCCAGGGCATCGTCTTCATACATGCTGGACAGGTGTATTTCTGCCTCAGGGTAAGCAGCCATGGCTTGCCTGAACTGTTCTGCATGGCGCCACAGCAAGATGGCTGGCCCGGCAACACGGCAACTGACACTGGCTTGCTCACCACTGACATCTGCTTTGGCCTGATCTGCCATTGCCAGCATATTACGGGCAAATTCCAGCATGCGCTGGCCACTGGCATTCAGGCTCAGTTGCTTGGCAGAACGATCAAACAAGACCGTATCCAGATCGCCTTCGAGCCTGCGCAAGGCTTTCGACACCGCCGATGGTGTCAAGTGCAATTCCTGCGCCGCTGCTCCCAACGATGGCTGCCTGGCTACGCAGGCAAAGATTTTCAGGTCTATCAGGTTCATCTTGTTTAAGTTTTTTCCTAAATTTCCAATTTGGACATCAAAAGTGAATTTATATTGCTTTACGAGACATTTTATCAGAATTAATATGCAAGCATCTCCTTCCCTGATCAAATCTGACCATGACCAATACTGAAAATGTAATTCACCAGCAATGGATATACAGCCGCCATCCCACAGGCATAGTCAGCGATGAACACTATGAACTGCGCAGCCAGCCTCTGGATACTGCCCTGGACCGCGACGAGGTATTGATGGCTGCCCGCTATATCAGCGTAGACCCCTATATGCGCATTAACCAGTCGTCCAAACCCACGTATAACCCGGAACCGCATCCACTCAATACCGTGCAGGCCGCCGGGGTAGTCGGCCAGGTGCTGGCCTCGAATGCCGCCAGCCTCAAGCAAGGTGACTGGGTATTTGGCATGACAGGCTGGCAAAGCCATGCGCGCATACACGTCAGCGCCCTGACCAAGATCGATCCGACTATCGCCCCCGTCAGTACAGCACTGGGCGTACTCGGCATGCCGGGCCGCACCGCCTGGTTTGGCCTGACCGAGGCAGGTAAGCCGCATGCCGGTGAAGTGGTCGTGGTATCTGGTGCAGCAGGCGCAGTTGGTTCACTGGTCGTGCAATTTGCCAAGCGCCATGGTGCCAAAGTCCTGGGCATCGCTGGTGGCGCAGAAAAATGTGTCTGGCTGACAGACAAGCTTGGTGCAGACTGGGCAATTGATTACAAAGCGTTTAACAATGACGAGACATTGAGCCAGGAGATATTCAAACTCACAGGCGGAGTCGATGTGTATTTCGACAATGTAGGCGGCATGGTCACTGATGCCATCATCCCCATCATCAAACGCCGCGCCCGCATCATTATCTGCGGCCAGATCAGCCAGTACAACGGCGGCCTCGACGTCCCGGAAATGGGCCCACGCCTGCTGCAACACATGCTCTACCAGCGCGCCACCATACAAGGCATACTGGCCCGCGATTACCTGCATCGCATGGACGAAATGCTGGCCATCGTCTCACCCTGGGTCAAGGCAGGTGAGCTGGTGTTTGAAGAAACCATCATCGACGGTTTTGAGCAATTACCAAGCGCACTGAATTCTTTATTCACAGGCGAACATCGCGGCAAATTGCTGGTGAAGGTGTAAGCACATGAAACGCTTCTTATCCTTATTCCTGCTCGGCTTTTGCTTCATCTTCAGCGCCCACGCCGAAAAAAAACAAGGCCCCACCTGGGGCGTACACGGCATGCTCCTGTTCGGCAACAGCGAAGGCATGTATGTCTCACACCTGCCCATGTTTCATGCACCACATGATTATCAGGTCGTCTTGCAGATACGCTGCCTCGATCAAAAAC
The DNA here is from genome assembly GCF_058788535.1 of Undibacterium sp. FW305-107. Taxonomy (NCBI): domain Bacteria; kingdom Pseudomonadati; phylum Pseudomonadota; class Betaproteobacteria; order Burkholderiales; family Oxalobacteraceae; genus Undibacterium; species Undibacterium sp. FW305-107. The sequence continues at coordinate 40,103 of NZ_JBYTAV010000003.1, read as the reverse complement.
TGGATGCGGCAATCAAAGCCAGACTGGAACAAAAACTCGTCTTGTGGACCATGGAACCAGAACAATTCGAAATCGCCAGACTGGCCACAGACAGCAAGACACCGCTGAAACAGTTCAAGGCCAATATCGTGCTTGGTCATTTTGAACAGGGTGGCAAGGTCGAATACAAGGACGTGGCTGTCGTCGTGGAAAAGACCCTGATTTTCCGCCAGCTATCACCACAAATGCGTAACAACAATCAGGCTGTTTATCATCAGATAGGCAGTGGCACGCAACGCTTTCTGTTGAAGGAAATTGATAGCAGGCCCGACTTTGATCATGTGCTGGCGATCAGTGTACCTGCGACTGCGGCGATGGCTGATGTGGTGGTGAAGAAAACGGGATTGCAAGCTGTGAGTGATGCAGAGTTTTTGCAGGTATTGCAGGGTAAGGTGAATAAACGGACTGGTGTGAAGGGGACGATTTATCTTGATCGGGCGGATTTGGAGTAATCAAACCAAGCTGAATGTGCACAGTCTGCTAATGAAGGTATTTACGTCGCTGTTGCTGTTGGGTTTGACCTTGGGGTTGCTTTTGATTTTTGCAGTTCCCATGTGTCGGCGCCGTTTGTGCTGTACAGAAAATGGATTAAGAAGGACCGCTGTTTGAGCCGCAGGCGAGTTTCGGGCCTTCCCATTTTTTGTACAGCACAAACGGGAACCCCCTTTAGGGGGCGACGACGCCTGGGTCGCCCTTTTGGCATACCTTTTTGGCGAAGCAAAAAGGTATGTAGCCGCCGGTCTACCACCGGCCTGCAATCTTAAATAACGTGTGTGGTCAATTAAAAACTGAACTCGAAAATATGGCTTCGTTTTTTTTGGAATACGTTAATCGTAGGCCGAGTGTTGGGCTGGTGAAGCGTAGCCCAACCTACACTCTCCCGGCCTGCAACCGTATATTAACGAATGCAATCATCACAAAATCACACGATTCTGATATTAATAAACTGCACGGTAGACTACGAACGCCGCTGGATTCCAGCCTACGCAGGAATGACGTCAATATGAGGATGATTTATCAAAAAGTGGGAGTGCTGGTCCAATCTGAAACATGATATCTGAGACCTGAGATCGACGTGCACTCAATGCTTAGTCCCACAACTCCCCCCACCCTTCACCGCCATAGGCGCATCCCGCCCAGTCTCCCCAGCAAACCCCGCCGCCTGCAATTTCTCCAGATACTCCTGCCAAACCTGAGCCTGGTTTTCACCCAGCCAATACAAATAATCCCAGGTAAAAATCCCCGAGCTATGCTGGTCAGAAAAAATAGGCTTGATTGCATAATTACCGACTGGTTCTATGCCAACAATACCAACATCGCGTTTGCCGGTTTGCAGCGTCTCCTGCCCCGGCCCATGACCACGCACTTCGGCAGAAGGTGACGACACGCGCAGTAATTCAAACGGCAAAGAAAACTCCTTGCCATCATCAAAGGCGACTTCAAGCACCCGTGATTGTGTGCGGGCGTTCAGGGAAGTTGGTTGTGGGTTACCTATGCTCATGATGCGAATTTCGAAATAATGGTTTGCCTTAATTGCGGCAACAAGTTGCGGCGCGCATCCAAAGCAGACTGGTCAGCCGCATCGCTACGCGCAACCGCCCAGATGGGATTGGGAAAATGCGCATCATCGGTATACCTCGGTATCAGATGCCAGTGCAGATGCGGCACCATATTGCCAAGGCTGGCGACGTTCATCTTGTGCGGTTGCATGACTACACGTATGGCTGCTTCCACCTTCCAGACTGCCTGCATGAAAGTATTCCTGTCAGTCTCCGACAGATCAGTCATTTCCTTCACATGCGCATTCCAGATGACGCGGCAAAAGCCGGGGTAATTTGCATCATCGACGAGGATGACGCGTAACTGACCGGTGCTGACAATGACATCACCAGCACTGGCATCACATAATTCACAAGTAACTGACATTACACCAGCACCCTTTCTATACCGCCGTTATTGGCTTTGGCGACATACTCCGGCATCCAGTTTGGCCCCAGAATGTGCTTGGCCATCTCGACGACGATGTAGTCTGCTGTCGTGCCAGAATCTTCATCATAGCGCGTCAAGCCTTGCAAACAGGCTGGGCAGGATGTCAGGATTTTGACGTCACCGGTAAAGCCATCAGCACGCAGTTTATCTGCGCCCTTGTTCATTTCTTCTTCCTTGCGGAAGCGTATTTGCGTGGAGATATCAGGCCGCGATACTGCCAGCGTCCCTGCTTCACCACAGCAGCGATCATTCTTTTCTATCTTGACGTCATCGACTGTAGTGATCAGTGCATTTACCGTTTTCAAGGGGTCTTGCAATTTCATCGGTGTATGGCAGGGGTCGTGATACATATAACGCGTGCCATTCACTGCGGCCAGCTTGACATCTTTTTCCAGTAGAAATTCATGGATGTCGATGATGCGGCAGCCAGGGAATATCTTGTCGAATTCATAGCCCTGTATCTGGTCATAACAGGTGCCACAAGAGACGACCACGGTCTTGATATCCAGATAGTTAAGCGTGTTGGCCATGCGATGGAACAGGACACGGTTATCGGTAATCATCTTCTCGGCCTTGTCGAACTGGCCGGCACTGCGTTGCGGGTAACCGCAACACAGGTAACCCGGTGGCAGCACGGTTTGGACGCCGACATTCCACAACATCGCCTGGGTTGCCAGGCCGACTTGCGAGAACAGCCTTTCCGAGCCACAGCCGGGGAAGTAAAACACGGCTTCAGTATCTGCTGTCGTGGTTTGTGGATTGCGGATGATGGGGACCATCTTGTCATCTTCAATATCCAGCAAGGCACGCGCGGTTTTCTTGGGCAGATTGCCCGGCATTTTCTTGTTGATGAAGTGAATCACCTGCTCGCGTATTACAGGCTTGCCCAGACTAGCCGGCGGTGCCTTGGTCTGCTTCTTGGCGAGTTTTTTTAATACCGTATTACCGAGGCGCTGTGCCGCCACACCCCAGCCAAAAATCACCTGACGCGCCGCCTTGATGGTGGCCGGGTCTTTGGCGTTCAAGAAGAACATGGCTGATGCTGTACCTGGGTTGAACGACTTCTTGTCCATCTTGCGCAAGAGATTGCGCATATTCATCGACACATCACCAAAGTCGATATCGACCGGACAGGGCGTCACACACTTATGGCAGACCGTACAGTGGTCAGCCACGTCTTCAAATTCTTCCCAGTGTTTGATCGAGATACCGCGGCGCGTCTGCTCTTCATACAAGAAGGCTTCGACCAGCAGCGAGGTTGCCAGGATCTTGTTACGTGGCGAATACAGCAAATTCGCACGTGGCACATGAGTTGCGCAAACAGGTTTGCACTTGCCGCAACGCAGGCAATCCTTGACGCTATTGGCGATCGCACCGATATCGCTTTGCTGCATGATCAGCGACTCATGCCCCATCAGGCCAAATGAAGGCGTGTAGGCATTGCGCAAGTCGGCAGCAAAGTCTGGCAGGTTCAGCAGCTTGCCCTTGTTGAAGCGGCCTTCTGGATCGATGCGCAATTTATACGAGCGGAAATCCTTGATCTCATCTTCAGTCAAAAATTCCAGCTTGGTGATACCTATGCCATGCTCGCCAGAGATCACGCCATTCAATGAGCGCGCCAGCACCATGATGCGGGCAACGGCATGATGCGCCACTTGCAGCATTTCATAATCGTCAGAATTGACCGGCAAGTTGGTATGCACATTGCCATCACCTGCATGCATGTGCAGGGCAACGAAGACGCGGCTGCGCAAGACTTTCTTGTGCACGGCCACACATTCATCAAGTATCAGCTTGAAGGCCGAGCCGCTGAAAATCTGGCGCAGTTGCGCGCGGATTTCTGTCTTCCACGATACCCGTACTGTCCTGTCCTGGACGATGGAAAATACCGTCACATCAGGCTGTATTTTTAATCTTTCATCGAAGACAAATTCCAGCTTGTCCAGACCCAGTTCCAGCAATTCTGTTTTTGCTTCGCTCAGTGGCTTGTCGAGATTATTCAGCAGATAAGTCCAGCGTGCTTCTGCTGCCTGCAAGAGTGCATTGGCTTCATTGACGCGGTCTTCCAGCAATTCAGATGCGGGGATATCATCACCGGCAGCATCTTCACTCTTGCCCAGTGGCAGATTACGTTTGGCGAAAAAGCCTTTCAATCCATCGAGCAAGGCCAGCTTGTTTTGTATTGATAATTCTATGTTGATGCGCTCTATGCCATCGGTGTATTCACCCATGCGGTTGAGCGGGATTACCACGTCTTCATTGATCTTGAAGGCATTGGTGTGTTTGGAAATCGCCGCTGTCTTGGCGCGGTCCAGCCAGAATTTTTTGCGGGCCTCAGGGCTGACGGCCACAAAGCCTTCACCGACGCGGGTATTGGCAATGCGTATGACCTCAGACGCGGCCTGAGCCACGGCGTTTTCATCATCGCCAACGATGTCACCGAAAAGCGCCATCTTGGGCAAGACGCCGCGCTTGGATTTGGTCGTATAACCAACAGCACGCAGATAGCGCTCATCCAGATGTTCCAGACCTGCCAATATCGCGCCGCCCTTGCGGGTTTCGTTATCGAGGTAATCCTTGATTTCGACGATGCTAGGGATGGCATCACGCGCCTGGCCAAAAAATTCCAGGCAAACGGTGCGGGCAAACTTCGGCATCTTGTGCAAGATCCAGCGTGCCGAGGTGATCAGACCGTCGCACCCCTCTTTTTGCACACCCGGCAAACCTGCGAGGAACTTGTCAGTCACGTCTTTGCCCAGGCCTTCTTTGCGGAAGACGCGGCCCTTGATATCAAGCTGCTCGGTCTTGAATGCTTGTTTCTCGCCAGGGTGTGTCCATTCGAGCTTGAACTTGGCCACTTCCACGTCGTGGATTTTGCCAAGATTATGTTCAAGCCTAGTTACTTCCAGCCAGTCACCGTTAGGATCAACCATGCGCCACGACGCCAGATTATCCAGCGCCGTGCCCCACAATACCGCCTTCTTGCCGCCTGCATTCATGGCGACGTTGCCGCCTATGCATGAGGCTTCGGCAGATGTCGGGTCAACGGCAAATACAAAACCCGCTTTTTCAGCGGCATCAGAGACGCGCTTGGTGACCACACCAGCACCGGAATAAATGACGGCATAATCACGGTCAACGCCGGGCAGGCGCGTCATTTCGACAGCACCCAGTTGTTCCAGCTTTTCAGTATTGATGACAGCTGACAAGGGCGTCAGCGGTATCGCACCGCCAGTATAACCAGTGCCACCGCCACGCGGGATAATGGTCAGACCCAGCTCTATACAGCTTTTGACGAGGCCCGCCATTTCATCTTCAGTGTCTGGGGTCAGCACGACAAACGGGTATTCAACACGCCAGTCGGTTGCATCAGTAACATGCGATACGCGGCTCAGGCCATCGAACTTGATATTGTCTTTTGCCGTAAAGCGCGCCAGCAGTTTACTGGCCTTCTTGCGCAAATCATAAGTGTCGCGGAAATCCTTGGAAAACGCTGCCACCGCCTTGCGGGCGGCCTGTACCAGTGTTTCCACGCTATTACTGCGTTCTGCATCATCGTTGACCGTACTCAGGCGGCGCTTTTCTACCTCGGCCAGCCTGTGGTTCAGCGCATCGATCAGATCCTGACGACGGCGCGGATTATCCAGCATATCGTCTTGCAGGTAAGGATTACGCTGCACTACCCAGATATCACCCAGCACTTCATACAGCATGCGCGCAGATCGTCCGGTCTGGCGTTTGCCGCGCAATTGATCAAGCAATTGCCATGCATCTTCACCTAGCAGGCGGATGACGATTTCGCGGTCAGAAAACGAAGTATAGTTATAGGGAATTTCCCGCACGCGGGTCGGTGTTGCGCCTTGGGGAGCATCTGCGAGCAAGGCCTGGATCTGGGCTGGAGCATTCATCAGTGACGTGGTTGGACGGATATATAAAAGTCCATTCTAACTTATTGCGATGCACCACGCGCCAACAGCCTTGAAGTTTATACGGTAATGAATGGTGATTGTGGCAATTTTCCAAATGGAATTTGGCGAAAGTCGCCAAAAATGACGCGAAAGTGGCTGACTTTGCAAATTCATCACAATTACGGCTGCACAAAAGTCAGGCAGGCAAATTTGATTTACATCGTTTGTCGTATTTTACACCTGACTGCAAGCTGAGCTGCGATCGTTTGGACACGAAATAAAACGAATGCTATGCAAGCCAATATTTATAGCCTCTTACGACCCAATAAACCATTAAATTTATCACAACAAATAGTATAAAAAAACGGGCAGCCTCCGCTGCCCGTTCTTCATGCAAAAAAATCAACCCAGCAAAGCAGGCGCAGTCTTGCCCAGTTTCAGGGTGGTTTCTACTGGCAACCAGTTACCTGTAGATTCCTGACGGCCTTGCAGCAGGAAGCGTGGATTAGCTTCTTTGGCGGCGTCAGCAGCAGCTTTGGACAATTCACCGATCTTGCCTTTTTTGAGGCGATTCACGACCAGGCCGATTTCTGTTTCCTTGAAATCGCGCAGCATGTCGTAGTCACCATCGCTGTCACCGGCCACGAATATAGGGCCGTAGCCTTTTTTGGCAACCAGTTCACGTTTGATGACGACAGTCTTGCCTGGGCCCCAGTTCAAAGGCCAGTCTTTGCGGTAGGCGTTTTTGTAGACATCGCCGTTTTGTTCCAGGCGCAGGCCCAGGACATTTTCACGTTGTACGTGGTAACCATATTTTGGATTGGTGGCAAACACGGCGACGACATCTTCCAGTGAAGCGGTGCTGACATAGACGTCAATACCGTTTTGGCGGAAAGTGTTCATCAATGTAGCCACTTCTGTACACAGGCGTATACCGTGAAAGTGTGCCGTCGTGATGACACCGGCCACGCCTGGCAGAGATGCCGGGCTGGTGTATTTGACTTTGCTCAGGCCCATGCCCAGGTTGGCATCGTTGGATGCTTCTGCCAGTGCACTGACTTCACCGACTGTCATATTGGCGAAGAAGTAGATGACCCATGGATAACCGACGTTCACGCCATGCGTATCATTGACAGCTTCGTACAGGAAGTAAAGCTTGGCGCGGAAGTCCTGGAATTGCGCAGTTTCGACGATTTCTTCCAGGCTGCGGCTACCGGCCATGCCTTTGTAGTTGGCATGCAGGTAAGCGTAGTCACTGTCGAGATCGGTACAAACGCTTTCCAGATCCAGTTGCTTGCCAGCTGCATTTTTATAGTCGGCAGTAAAATTACCAACCGGTACATTTTGACGGATGACTGCAGAGAATTCTGGTGGCGTCAGCTTGAATGCCAGGTGATTGATCTGGTACATCAGCAGCGCTTCTTCGCAGTCATTCATGATGCTGGTGTTGTCCCAGTCGAACACAGCGTAAGGTTTACGCTTGACAGAATAAGTCTTGCTGGTATTGCCGTGCTTGGCGATCAGGGCAGCAACCAGGTCACGGTTACGTGGCGACCATTTGGCGCTATCCAGAAATACCGCTGGTGCTGCAGCCGGTTTTGCCATGGCTGGCACAGCCAGCGTTGCGCCTGCTGCTGTTGCAACCAGTCCCTGCAAAAATCCACGGCGCGGCTGTTTGTTTGTGAGTTTATTATCTTGCATTTTATTTCCTTACTTTCCTTGTATTGTCCTTGTATTGCGCATGCTTTGCCGCATGCCAGGGCGGGTATTTTGTCAAAAAGCTGTCTTGCTCAATTTACACTAATGCGTAGGTACTCATGCTTTCCAGCAAGCATTATAGTCAAACATTGTGACATCTCGACACGCCGCCAGAAAATTTAGGCGGATTTGTATATACCTTATTAATTTCTGGTTAATTCGTGACATTTCTTTGCCTGTCCAGGGCAGAATATAAATGACATAAATGTACTTCCGATGGCGCAAACAAGCGTACTGGCAAGTCGCTCATGCCTATGCCCCGGCTGGTCAGCAAGTAACGCCCGCCTGGCAAGGCAAACAAACCCCGGGCATAACGACGTTCACCTGAACCTGGTGGCAAAACCAGCGGTTTACCAGCAGGCGTGGCAATTTGTCCGCCATGGGTATGGCCGCAAAAGGCAATCTGAAAATCATGTCCGGCAACATGCTTGAGGCCCAATGGTGAATGCATGAGTAGCAAACGCACATCGCCTGCCCCAGTAAAAGTCTGGTCTGCGTCTGGCATACCGACACCGGGCTCATCCATACCGCAGATGGAAATGGCATCAAATGGCGCTGACAAGCGTGCGTTTTGATTGACCAGGACCTGGACACCTGCATCCTGCAGGCAGTTGAGTATATGCCCATCATCCAGCCACAAGTCATGATTGCCCAGGACGGCGAACTTGGCAGTAGCTGGGTTGAGCAAACTTAAGGGTTTGAGCAGATGTTGCACATGCCGGGCATGCAGCGAGACATAATCGCCACCAAACAAGATGACATCCGGCGCAAAGTCAGCAATAGCGGCAAATGCCTGTTCCAGCAACCTTACATCAGTCAGCGGGCCTGCATGCAAATCTGAAATGAATGCCAGCTTGCAGTTAAAGCCTTCAGACAGAGGCAGGTAAAAATCGCGTCTGTCTATACGCAAACCGCCTTGCAGCTTCAGGGCATAGGCAATGCGTGCGGCCCAGTTTTCTTGATAAAAAGCGGCTTCCAGCCCCTCACCCGCGCGCCGCCACCAGCCATAGTATTTACCTCTGCCCATGTCTGATCAAAATATGAAGTTGGCGATTTTGGTCCAGACTCCTTCTGGTACTTTCAATAACAGCCAGGTGATGACGATGTAACGCAGGCACTTGCCCACTGCCATGTAAAACACACTGGGCCAGAATGGCAGGCGCAACCAGCCCGCCAGAGTGCAGATGGGGTCACCGATGCCGGGCAGCCAGGCCAGCAGCATGGTCTTGGCACCAAAATGCTGCAACCAGCGATACCAGTAACTCTCACGTTCACGGTCAAAAGCCTGTTTGGCGGCATAGCCCATGCCATAGTCGACCATGCCACCCAGGGTATTGCCCAAGGTAGCGACGACGATGACTTGCCAGAAGATCGCAGGGTTGCTCTTGATGACAGCAAAAACTGCCGGTTCAGACCCCATGGGCAACAAGGTGGCGGAGATAAAACTGATGATAAAGACTGAACTGAGACCAATTTCAGGCAGGGCCAGCATGCTTAATATCCAATGGACTGCGGCTTCTATCATCGTGGTTTGATATGGCTGTAAAAAGCATACATTATAATGGCGCCTGCAATTTCAAATCAGTATGCAGTGACTTAGGGCTAAATTAGCTCTAGATCACTAGTAGATCAGCCATTTTTAACTAACAATAAGACATCCATGAGCACCGATTATCTGAAGAAGATCCTGACAGCGCGCGTCTATGACGTCGCCTTTGAAACCCCGCTGGAATACGCTACCAGCCTGTCGGCACGCATGGATAACCGAATTTATTTCAAACGCGAAGACATGCAAAGCGTGTTCAGCTTCAAGCTGCGCGGTGCTTATAACAAGATTGCCCACCTGACGCCTGCACAACTCAAGCGCGGCGTCATCTGCGCCTCTGCGGGTAACCACGCCCAGGGTGTAGCCCTGAGTGCCAGCAAGAAGGGCTGCAAGGCGGTTATCGTCATGCCCACCACCACACCACCAGTCAAAATTGACGCGGTACGCACACACGGCGGTGACCTGGTTGAGATCGTCCTGTTTGGTGACTCCTACACCGATGCCTACGGCCATGCGCTGGAACTGGAAAAGAAACGCAAGCTGACCTTCGTCCATCCTTTTGATGACCCGGATGTTATTGCTGGTCAGGGGACGGTGGGCATGGAGATTTTGCGCCAGCACGCTGAGCCTATCCACGCGATCTTCGTCGCGATTGGCGGCGGGGGCCTGATCTCAGGCGTGGCAGCTTACGTCAAGGCGGTGCGTCCGGATATCAAGATCATTGGTGTGCAAACGACTGATTCTGACGCCATGGCACGCAGCCTCAAAGCTGGCAAGCGTGTGACTTTGAATGATGTGGGCCTGTTCTCTGATGGTACAGCCGTCAAGCTGGTGGGCGAAGAAACCTTCCGCCTGGCCAAGCTGTATGTCGATGAAGTGATTACTGTCGATACCGACGCTGTCTGCGCCGCCATCAAGGATGTGTTCCAGGACACCCGCAGCATCCTGGAACCTGCCGGTGCATTGGCAGTAGCCGGTTGCAAGGCCTATATAGAGCGCGCCAAGGCTGACAAGAAGCCATTGAAGAATGAAGCCCTGGTCACCATCGCCTGTGGTGCCAATATGAATTTTGACCGCCTGCGCTTTGTCGCTGAGCGTGCCGAAGTCGGAGAAGCACGGGAAGCCGTGTTTGCCGTGACCATACCAGAAGAACGCGGCAGCTTCCGCCGTTTCTGTGAACTGATAGGCGCGCGCAATGTCACAGAATTCAATTACCGCATCAGCGATGAAAAAGCCGCGCATATTTTTGTGGGCATACAAGTACACGATAAGCTGGAATCTGGCAAAATTGCCAAGAATTTTGAAAAGCATGGTTTTGCCACACTGGACCTGACGCATGATGAGCTGGCTAAATTGCATATACGCCATCTGGTCGGCGGCAAGAGCAGCCTGGCCAAGGATGAATTGCTGTATCGCTTTGAATTCCCTGAGCGCCCGGGTGCTTTAGGGCGTTTCCTGAACAGCATGGCACCGAACTGGAACATCAGTTTGTTCCATTATCGTAACCATGGCGCAGATTACGGCAGAACTTTAGTTGGTTTACAGGTTCCAAAGAAGGAAATGAAGGCTTTCCGCGAATTCTTGGCGACCCTGGGTTACCGCTATTGGGATGAAAGCAAGAATCCCGTTTATCAATTATTTTTGGGCTGATGCAGCCTACCCAAGTTAACGCAGACAACATGACAGATTCCGCACCAAGTACGCCCGAACATTCATTATTAGGCAAACCCGCGACCTACAAGTCCGAATACGATGCCAGCCTGCTGTTCCCGATTTCCCGCGCGGGGAAAAGGGAAGAGATAGGGCTGACCAACAGCCTGCCTTTCTTTGGTGTGGATATCTGGAATGCCTATGAAGTGTCCTGGCTGAACATGCGCGGCAAACCGCAAGTGGCGATTGCCGCCATCACGGTGCCAGCAGATTCACCCAACATCATCGAATCCAAGTCGTTCAAGCTCTACCTGAATTCTTTCAACCAGACCCGTCTGGCAGGCACTGATGCGCTGGCCAGCCTGTTGCAGGCAGATTTGTCTGCCGGTTTTGGTGCGGCAGTACAAGTCAAGTTGACCACGCCAGATCAGTTCGGCAAACTCGCCATGCATGAATTGCAAGGCCAGTTGCTCGACAGGCTCGATATCGAAGTCGATAACTATACACCTAACCCATCACTGTTGACCGCCAACTTTGATGAATCGCCAGTAGAAGAAACCCTGATCTCGCATTTGCTGAAGTCCAACTGCCTGGTCACTGGCCAACCAGACTGGGGCAGTGTGCAAATCCATTATGTAGGCCCGCAAATCAACCAGGAAAACCTGTTGCAGTATTTGATAGGTTTCCGCGACCACAATGAATTCCACGAGCAATGTGTGGAACGCATCTTTGTCGATATCATGCGCCACTGCAAACCGCAGAAGTTGTCAGTCTATGCACGGTATACCCGTCGCGGCGGGCTGGACATCAATCCATGGCGCAGCAATTTCAGTTCGGGCCAGGGCCCGGACAACCGCCGGAATGCGCGCCAGTAAGCCGGGCAGCATCCCTCTTATTCCTATTTTTTGTATCCATTTGTAACCATCATTATGTTGAAGTTCAAAAATTTCTCTTTGCGCACGGCCTTGTGCGCATCCAGCCTGTTGTTATGCATATCGGCCCAGGCCCAGACTACTGCCACCACCACAACCCAGGACGATATGGGCTGGTGGGATAGCGCCAAAGCCAAAGTCAGTAAAATCATGGATGAAGGTGACTTGTCACTGATGGTTGCAGGCCATACCCACCATGGTCGCGGCACTTACACCAAGGAAAGAATTGCCGAACTGAATGAGCACACCTGGGGCCTGGGCTTTAGCAAAGCCATACGCACCAAGGAAGACAATGAAGAATCAGTCTATGCCATGATGATTTCTGATTCGCACTTCAAGCCGCAACCCATGGCTGGCTATGCCTATCAATGGATGAAACCTCTGGGTGACACGGTCGAAGTTGGTGGCGGCCTGACTGGTGTGCTGATCAGTCGCACTGATTATTTTGGTGGCTTCCCCTTCCCTGCGATCCTGCCTGTTGCCTCCGTAGGCACACGTAGTACCAAGCTGATGGCAACCTATGTACCCCGTTTTTCCAAAAACAAGGGCAATGGCGACGTGCTCTTTTTGTTTGTTCGCTTTGACTTGAAGTAAATGTCTGGCGGTATTCTGGCCCGGCAATTGCCGGTTCCCAGGACTGATGAAACTGGCGGCATTTTTTGGACTGCGCGGGGTCATATGTTTTTGATACTAGCGAATTACCATCATTGTCCTAAGAACTTGCTTGATGTAAAGTAGCCAGACTTATTCGTTTTATAGATTGTCGTCGTGATAATTCCGGTCCCGTTTTCAAGTACTAGCACACGCGAGCCTGCCGCCAGTCAAGACTGGCATATGGCCTTGCTGGAACATAACCCGGATGCGATGTATGTACTGATCGACGACAACCTGGTGTATGCCAATCCGGCAGGTGCAGAACTCATGCATGCCGGTGACCCACAACAATTGATCGGTCTGAAGCCGGAAGCCTTCTTGCACGGAAGGCATCATGAAGGTGCCAGGACCATACTGCAGAAATTGCGGCAGGATGGTGCGCAAAGCAAGCATACCTGCCAGTGCATACGTCTTGATGGTCAGCTACTCGATATAGAAGTCCGTGCTACGCAATTCAGTTTTAATGAACAAACAGCCATCTTGCTGACGGCGCGCGAAATCACTCCCCGCAGCAGCTCCCGTTCCAGCGCCACCGTCACCGCGCTACCCCTCGCCGATCAAGTCCGTTACAAATCCAGCCGCGTCCATGAAGCCCTGCATCACGAGAAAGAAATTCTCGAGATGATTGCGCTCGACAAACCGCTGACCGATATTCTGGAAGACGTTTGTGATCGCATGGAACGCCTGCTCGACAATGGCGCCCTGTGTGCCATCACCCTGTATGACGCCAGCACCCAGCACCTGAGTTTTGGTGCAGGCCCGTCCTTACCGGATGGCTTTTGTGCCTTGTTAGGCAATGTACCGGTCGATACCAGCTCAGGCTCAGCGTCAGCGGCGATTCATTACCAGCGCACCACCATCGTGCAGGATATTGCTGTTAGTCCGCTGTGGAAGAATTTGCGCGAACCGGCGCTACGCTACGGCTTGCGCTCCTGTTGGTCTTTGCCGATTACCACTGCCTTCAACACCTTGTTGGGTACAGTCGATGTGTATCACCAGATGGTACACAGCCCGAATGAAGACGAGCAGGCCATGATGATGGATGCCTGTGACCTTATCGGCCTGGCCATCGACAAAAAAAATATGGAACAAAGCCTGGAGGAAAGCGAAGAACGCTATCGCTCCGTGGTGACCAATCTCAGTGAAGGCATCATGGTCATAGGCCCGGACGGCCAGATCCTGACCTGCAATCCCAGTGCCCAGCGCATTTTGAAGATAGAAGATATCGCCACGGTAGGCAGGCGCCATCGATACTTCAAAAACATACTCGGTGACGAGGGACAATCCATACGCATGGGCGATGACCCGGCCTCAGTGGTGTTCCGCAGCAAAACCGCGATACTGAATTTGTCCATGGGCGTGGAGTTGCGTGATGGTTCTATTGTCTGGTTGCTGGTGAATGTGCTGCCCATCAATAAGAAAAGCAGTGCCTCGGTGTCTGCTGTACTGATTTCATTTACCGATACGACAGAAGTGCGTGAAACGCAAAGGCAATTGCATTTCATGGCATCTTATGATGCCCTGACAGGTTTACCGAATCGTCATCAGCTCAATCAACGCCTGGTCAAGGCACTGGCTGGTGCCAAGCGCACCCAGCACCGTCTGGCCCTGCTCTTCCTCGATCTCGACAGGTTCAAGAACGTCAATGACACGGCTGGCCATGCGGCTGGTGACACGCTCTTGCGCGACGTATCTTCGCGCCTGAGTTCATGCATACGCACGACCGACATGCTGGCCCGCCTTGGTGGTGATGAGTTCGTCATCGTTGCCGAAGCCTTTGAAGATGCCATGCAACTCAAGGACCTGGCAGAACGCGTGCTGGCCCGCATGCGCGATCCTTTCGTGATTGATGGTAACGAATATCATCTGGGTACTTCCATCGGTATCAGCGTTTACCCGCATGATGGTGAAGACGGCCCCACGCTCATGCGTTGCGCTGATTCTGCCATGTACCATGCCAAGGAATCGGGCCGCAATAATTACCAATTCTTCACGACAGAACTCAATGTGCGCGCCCAGCATCGCTACGCGCTGGAAACCAATCTGCGCCGTGCCCTGACTGATAATGAATTCCTGGTGTATTACCAGCCCAAGATTTGCCTCAGCACCTCACGCATCGTCGGTGCAGAAGCCCTGATACGCTGGCAAATGCCGGATGTGGGCCTGGTACCACCGAATGAATTCATCCCTATTTCTGAAGAAATCGGCCTCATCCTGCCACTGGGTCGCTGGATTTTGCGCCAGGCTTGCCTGCAAACCCAGTTATGGCGTGAACAGTATTCACCCGACCTGGTCATCAGTGTGAATATCTCGCCCAAGCAATTCCAGGACCCTGGCCTGCCCAAGTACATAGAACAGGTCTTGCACGAAATCGGCTTGCCCGCATCTGCCCTGCAACTGGAAATTACTGAAGGCTTGCTCATGGGCGACATAGACTTGCTGCTGCCGGTTTTTGATGCCATTAAAAAGCTGGGTATCAGCATTTCGCTGGACGACTTTGGCACAGGCTTCTCTTCTTTATCTTATTTACAACGCTTTCCTATCGACAATCTCAAGATAGACCGGTCTTTCATCCGTGATATCCCGGGTAACCCCGATTCCGTTGTACTGACGCACGCCATCATCGCCATGGCCAATGCGCTGGGTATGAGCGTCACAGCCGAAGGCGTGGAAAAAGCCGACCAGATGTTCTTCCTCGCTGACTCTGGCTGTCAGGAGATGCAAGGCTTTTATTTCAGCCAGCCACTACCTGTTGATAAATTTGAAAAATTACTGAGAGACAACGTTCGTTAAAAGTGTTGTCAAGTTTTGCGCATATCAGCCAAAAGAAGCCTATAATTTGTCAAAACCTAATTTTGTGCATCGCACCATTTCGCTGTAAAACGATCTTGCACCATGACGAATATTGCAAAAATCCTGCCTCTTAACAACGTATTACTGGATCTGGAAGTCTCCAGCAAAAAAAGAGCATTTGAACAGGCCGGGCTGTTATTCGAGAATAATTGCAGCATAGCGCGCTCGGTTGTTTCTGATAACCTGTTTGCCCGTGAACGCTTGGGCTCCACTGGCCTTGGCCATGGCGTCGCCATCCCGCATGGCCGCATCAAGGGTTTGAAAGCACCGATTGCCGCCCTGGTCAGATTAAAAGAAGCCATTCCCTTTGAATCGCCAGACGGTCAGCCAGTCAGCCTGCTGATCTTTTTGCTCATGCCTGACAATGTCACGCAACAGCATCTGGAAATCTTGTCTGAAGTAGCAGAAATGCTGTCGAACGAGACTTTCCGCGATACGCTCAATACCGAAGCCAGCGCCGCCGCGATTTATGAAAAAATCATGGCATGGCGCCCCAACTTGCCGGGTACAGCGTGATTGTTCTTGCTGAGACTGCCAGGTTTGCAGGCATCCAGTAAAGCCCAGGCTTTTCCCGTAATCCCCTGATCCCTCAGGCAAACAACCAAGACATCGTCAGATTCGACCAAAATAGCCATGCCATCATTGACAGAACTCACGGTACAAAAAATCTACGATGATAATCGCGACACCATGCAACTTGGCTGGTTTGCCGGTTTCTCTGGCGCGGACAAGCAAATCACTGGCGACGCCGCATCTTCTGCCGACCAGGTCGGACATTTGAACCTGATCCACCCTGGCCGTATACAAGTACTGGGGCATCAGGAACTCTCGTATTACAACCGCCTGTCGAATGCCTCGCGCAATAACCTCATGCGTGAACTCGTCGCTGGTGCACCACCTGCCCTCATCGTAGCACAAGGTCTGGAATCGCCGCCGGCGTTCTTGACGACTTGCGACGACAATAATATCCCGCTGTTTTCAACGCCCTATCCATCCGCTCAAGTCATTGATTATTTGCGCGTGTATCTGTCGAAAAAACTCGCGCAAAAAATCACCATGCATGGCGTCTTCATGGACGTACTTGGTGTAGGTGTGCTGATCACCGGTGAATCAGGTCTTGGTAAAAGCGAGCTGGGGCTGGAACTGATTTCACGCAGCCATGGCCTGGTGGCCGATGATGCCGTCGAGTTTTCGCGCATTGCCCCCAATATGATAGAAGGCCGTTGCCACGAACTTTTGCAAAACCTGCTGGAAGTACGCGGTCTGGGCCTGCTCGATATCAAGACCATCTTTGGTGAAACTGCAGTACGCCGCAAGATGCGTTTGAAACTCATCGTGCATCTGGTAAGACGCAGCACCCTCGAAGAAAATTACGAACGCCTGCCTATCGATTCGCAGACAGAAGAAGTGCTGGGCCTGCCCATCAGAAAAGTCGTCATTCCGGTTGCCGCAGGCCGCAATATCGCGGTTCTTCTGGAAGCAGCTGTGCGCAACACCATCCTGCAATTACGTGGTATTAATACGTTGGAAGACTTCATGGAACGTCAGCGACGCGCCATGGAAAACGGTGACTAAATACCTGCCAAGCACAAGTACCCCTATGGAAATCCTGCTCATCTCTGGTATCTCCGGCTCCGGCAAATCGGTAGCCCTGAATGTAGTTGAAGATGCAGGCTACTATTGCGTCGATAACCTGCCACCCAGCCTGCTGGCTGATCTGGTCAACACGCTGACCAAAGAAGGCATACCCAGCGCCGCCATTGCCATCGACAGCCGCAGCGCGAATCAGCTCACGCATCTGCCAGACTCCATACGCACGCTGCGTGCAGAAGGCCACGACGTCAAAGTCCTGTTCCTCACCGCCAGTACAGAATCCCTGGTCGCCCGCTTTTCAGAAACCCGCCGCAGCCATCCGCTGTCGCACCGCCTGGGTCTCGACAAAGAACCTGGCGACAGGCTCAGTCTGACCGAATGCATACAGGAAGAACGCGAAATCCTCTCAGGCATACAACTGGTCGCCCACGTCATCGACACCAGCGATCTTAGTGCCAACAAACTGCGCGCCTGGGTCAAGGATGTCATAGAAATAGGCCACACCCCGCTGACCCTGATGTTTGAATCCTTCGCCTTCAAGATAGGCGTGCCGCTGGATGCAGATTTTGTCTTCGACGTACGCATGCTGCCCAACCCCCATTACGACCCCATCATGCGCCCGCTGACAGGCCGTGACCTGCCTGTGATTGAATACCTCAAAGAGCAACCCATGGTCGATGAGATGTTTGCCGACATTCAGCAGTTCATCGCAAAATGGTTACCCGCCTTCAAACGCGATAACCGCAGTTACCTGACCGTCGCCATAGGCTGCACCGGCGGCCAGCACCGCTCAGTGTACATGGTGGAAAAACTCGCTGCGCACTTCAAGGCGCAGGAGCAGGTGCTAGTCAGGCACAGGCGTTTGAGTTAGCCCGCTGTGTCGTAGTTGAGGCCTTGCCAGACAAAGCTTCATCCACACAACGCAGAAATTTCTATAAGCGCTTAATCGCTGACAAATGTACGCATCGCTTGCATTACCGCGTACTCTTGACCTCTTCGTTTTGCGGCCAACTAATTTTTTAGATGAAGTTCAATGAACACTATCCTCAATTGCCTGCCACAAAATCTCGACAATCCTGCTTGTAACGACTTCATAGCAAACACACCTTTGACAGCCTGGATGCCAGTGCTGGAGCATCTGAAAAAAACATTCGGGCTACCCGCTGATACGTGGGAGAAAATCCCCCTGGGTGCAAATGCCTTGTTTGGGCTGGGTGAGGACGTGATAGTCAAACTGGTGCCACCTAACTGGCGGAGACAGGGAGACAAAGAAATTCTGGTTGCACCTCTGCTGGAGGGCAAGCTGTCATTACAGACACCCAAACTCATCGCCAGCGGTGAAATCGACAACTGGGTATTCGTGATCTTCAGCCGCTTGCAAGGCACTTTGCTTGCGGACATCTGGCCATCCATGGATATTCAACAGAAACAGTCCATCATGGTGCAGACCGGTCAGCTTTTGCGTGAAATAGGCAGTGTGAAATTCAAAGCAGATATCACCATCAGAGTAGACTGGCCAAACTATATACGCGATTTGATTGCTGATTGCATGGCCAGACATCAACGCCGGAAAATGCCTGAGGGTTTGCTTAAGCAAGTCATGCCTTATATCGAAGCCGCCGGGAATTTTGCCAAGGCGGGCGACTTGCGCTTTATCCACATGGATATCCATCCGTGGAACCTGATGGCAAAACAGGAACAGGGCCTATGGAAGCTGAGTGGTTTGCTCGACTTTGGCGATGCCATCGTCGGTAATAGTGACAGACTTGAAATCCTGACGCCTATGATCTTCATGGCACAAGGTAATCCCTTGCTGCTTCAATCCTTGCTGGAAGCTTATGGTGAAGTTGATGGGATCAGCTCATCTACCCTGCAACGCCAACTGACTGCCTATATGCTGATCAGGCCTGACTCTGATGTGACATTTTGCATGCAACAGGTGCCAAGCAGCGGGCCTCGTGATACTTGGGAACAGGTTGCTGAGCAAATGTTTCCAGTGTGAGTACAGACAAGTCACCTTAAGATGTGGGTGCGAATATCGCATGCATTTTTCAATCAATCGCTTTCTCTACCAAGCCTTGCGCATACCTCGCCAGAGAACGATTGTAGCGTGGCAAATAGGTAGCCAATGCTGTCAAGCTAATTGCCAAGGCTTCGCGTTCTCGTCCCAGATCAGCCAGCGCCAGGGCAAGAAAACCACGTACTGCGCCATCCAGTTCATCACTACCAGCATGCATTTCAGTTGTCAGTATGTCGACAGCCGCTTGCGGGTTGCCCAGATAACGGATGGAACTGGCCATTTGTATATTCGCCCGCCTGCGGCGCAAGCCCGTCAGGCCATTTTCCAACGCGGCTTTATACAAGGGAATGGCAAGCTCTGTGAAACCGCAAGAATCACGCGCACCGCCACGCTCGAACAGGCCGATTGCGGCATTCGGTGGAAGTTCTCCCGCCATCGCATCCATGCGGGCAATAAAAGTCTGTGCTTCAAGCGCATCCAGCTCTGCCCATAAGGCAGCCAGTCGTTCTTCCCAATTGTCGTTAAATGTAGTCATGATTTTTATCGAGAAATTATTGTGATTGATTATCCAGCATAAACCAGTACCCGTGTCAGAGGCTTATTCACAAAGAAACAGGCGAGCCTGACATGTTAAAAATTACGTCATTCTTAATTTTTTAAGATTTTCAAATCTCAGCGCAATCAACTCAGGCTATACTCGGTTTGCGTTTCCTCGGTGGGAACAAAGCTGTCTGCTTGCAAAGGTTCTGACTCATGGGTTCAGACTGGCACAGCGTATTGTATGCGTTTGTGTACCGCACCAGGCAGCTGTTAATAGGTTCGATTCCTATACTACGCAACCATGCTCAAAAAAGAGCCTCAGACTCGTAATCTGATCGAAGTAAAAATGTGTAATACATCAGTAGTAATCCTCAAGGGAACTGCTTTCCTGTCCTTGAGCAGGCAGATTCAAGTATTGAGTTTGCCTGCGCCTGGACAACGCAGCATCGCTTTGCATGATTGTTACCATGTATGTGTCCCGGCTCTTAATTCAAACTATTAAGGCCAGGCAAACGGGAGCAGTGCCTTTGCTGCCGTTTCTCTGGCGAGCGTATGAGAAGCAAGTTTGCGGCACCTTACATGTACAGTCATCCGTCATGCTGCGGGGATAGTTCTCTTGAGGCTGTTTCTGCACGAAGCTGATGCGTCCTGGCATGTTTTAGCAAGACTATTTACACAGTTTTTTCTTGCCCCGGCTTGTTGAGTTTATCTGACGAAATATTTATCTTATTTGAGAATGTCTATGTTCCTCCGAAAAATAATTCAAGACCATCAGATTGGTCTGTTATATGGCCGTAGCGGTTTTGAAAAAATTCTTGCCAAGGGCAGTTATTTTTTACCCAGATCCAAACGAGTAGAGATTGCAAACCTGACTGATTTCCCGGCAAGCATTGCAGACCTTGAATGGATCAGTTCGCATCATCAGGCAACACTGGCAACGGATTTGGAAATTGTCCGTACTGGGCATGATGAAGTGGCGCTCGTTTGCAGTGGCCAGCAGTTCCTGTGCGTGACACCAAATTCACTACGTGCTTTCTGGAAGCAGGGTCTTGGTGTCAAAGTATTCAGGGCAAATATTGCACCTGACTTGAAAGTGCCTGCCGAATGGCTAAAGCAAATTCCCATTGGGGTATCAGTTGGTTGCGTCAAGCAGGTGACCATACCGGCTGGAGCTTATGGCTTGTTGTTTGCAGAAGAAAGCTTCAGTGATTTTCTGCTGCCAGGCAGACATGCCTACTTTGATGTTTTGCTCAAGACCAAACTGACGATTTGCCGGCAATCACAAGTGATAGATGCCAAAGATGTCGTGCATGCCATCGTCGCCAGCGAGCATCCGGTTTTATCAGCACAACTGAAGAAAATCGAAACCAGTGACCAGCAACTCGCCGTCTGGTGGGACAAGAATGAATTGGTCCATATCACTGGCCAGGCCACACCAGCGCTAGCCAGCAGTGACCTGAAGCTGGAACTGATTTCATTGGCACAAGCACCACGTGCAATTGAAGACCACATTATTCTGGCGATGCGCAGCAATGCCAACAGTGCAAAATTGCTGGCACCGCATGTGACAAATTATGAAGTACCTTCCGAGCATGTGGGCATGTTATACATTGATGGCGTTTTTCATGCAAATTTGAAGCCAGGCTTTTATGCCTATTGGCATGGCGGAAACCGTTTGAGTCTGACCGTCATAGATACACGGCTGACAACGCTGGAAATTACCGGCCAGGAAATGCTGACACAAGACAAAGTGCCTTTGCGCGTCAACGTGACTGCAGGATATAAAATCATAGACGCGCCGCTGATGCTGGCGAGCTTGAATGATTATAAGGACTTTATCTATAAGGAAATCCAGTTTGCCCTGCGCGCCGCTGTTGGCGGTAAAACATTAGATGGTTTGCTGGAAAACAAAAACGAGACCGATGAACAGATATTGCATTACGTAGCTCAAAAAGCCCTGGTGCAGGGCATAGAGATCGTCAGCCTGGGTATCAAGGATTTGATCTTGCCGGGCGAAATAAAAACCATGCTGGGCAAAGTGGTGGAAGCAGAAAAAGCAGCGCAAGCCAATGTGATACGTCGTCGTGAAGAAACAGCCGCCACCAGGTCACTCATGAACACCTCAAGAGTGATGGAAGACAATCCGGTTGCCTTGCGCCTCAAGGAATTGGAGACGCTGGAAAAAATGACTGAAAAAATCGATAAGATCAGCGTCTATGGCGGGTTGGAAAGTTTGCTTAAGCAGGTGGCTGCTTTCAAACCTGCAATCGAGAAATAGCAACATTGGACTGGTGCAGGTGTCAAGTTTTGCGAACAAACATTACCATTCGCAACAAGGTAGTTAATATAAGGCAGATAATTTCTATCTGCCTGATAAAACTCATGCCCCGAAAAAGAATTTATTCTCAAAAAACAAACCCTTGAGGCGCTTGCGGAAGATGGCGATGGTCAGCGCCAGCAATACCATGACGACATTAAAGCCCAGGATTTTATTGCCGCCAAGATCAACAAAGGGGATCGCATTCGAAGGCATGGTAGCAGCGTAAAGACCACGGTCATAACTGGCCCCGATGACATGTCCGCCATCATTGATGGCATTGGTCAGGTACAGACTCTTACCAGCCGGGTGCAAGGTCATTTTATTGTCGCGCCAGACGAAGGACAAACGCATGTCCACAGTATCAACCACGCCGACGATATGACCCTCATTATTGATGCCGGTGGCGAAGCTGTCGCCGAAACCGATTTTGGCACCCAGATCTATCATCTGCTTGCCATCGTGCATGAAAGCATGCCAGCGGCGGTCTTTCATTTCTGATACACCGACCACCACACCTTTATCATTGATGGCAGTTGCCGAACTGTAGCGGCCGCCCAAGGTACCAAGGTCGGACATGCCTGTTGAGGCATCATAAATAAAAGCATGGCGTGAACCATCGGCGATCATGGCAGAGCCAACTACCTGCCCAGGGTTATTGATGGCACTGGCATAGCTGACTTTGCCGCCCAGGGTACCAAGGTCTTTCAATGCTTCGCCGGGTGTGTAGAGGAAAGCATGCCAGTCACGTTCAGGAGTATCAGAAAACCCCACCGCCAGACCAGTATTATTGAGTGCTGCGCCATAACTGTTGGGGCCGCCCAAGGTACCCAGATCTTGTGTGCCATGATTGCGACTGCGGATAAATGCGCGCCAGGATTCACCTCTTTTTGAAGAACCGACGATCTCACCCTTGTCATTGATACGCTTGGCTTCGCTCTCGGTTTCGCCGGGCATTTCCAGTTTGACGAGCTTGCCCTTTTCAAGAAAAACGGCATGGGGAGTGCCATCTTTTTCCTTGATGACCGCAGCAACCTGTCCTGCCGCATTCATGTCATAGGCAATCGACTCACCGTATTGCTTGCGTTCTATACCCAGTGAATGACTCGTCGAGGCGGCAGCATGGCCACCGATCAGGGTCAGCAGAAACAAAGAACTACGCAATGCATAGTGCATACAGGTATCCTTTCTGGAGAGAGGTCGTACGGGCAATTTGCAAGCAAATATACAGGATTATTATGTGGCAATATAGATAAATGATTGGTATTTGCCACTATCCTTACACGACTTGGGATATCTGTCCGGAACCGGACAATCTGGACAGTATTACAGTGCACCTGGGTACAGTTCAGCAGTGCAGCGTGATCCGGCTCTTGCAGGATTCGGCCATCTGCTTTACCCGGATAGCGATACACGTGCATCCTTTTTTGCTTAAGCAACTTGCCCCCACGTCCATGACATTTGCATGGCCAGCACAAGCAAGATACTTTACACACTGGCCAGATCTGCAGGCTGGATAGGGCAAGCGCTGGAGCAGGCAGATACAGGAAAATTGATACGGCCACGCGAGCATTACATAGGCTCGCCTTTCTAATTCTGACATTGTGCATTGCCATTATATTACTTGTGAATTTGCACACCCCTGCCCACAGGATTGACTTCCATTTACTGCCTGCGTATATTGAAACCAGACATACCAAGAGGAGTAGATCATGTCTTTTCAGCCAGTTCGTACTCTGGCCACATTGCTGCTCTGCATGCTGGTAACGTTGGAAGTCAAGGCAGAAGAAACGCAACTCAGGTTCTACACCGAAGAGTATCCACCCGTCACCTTCTCGCTCAAAGGGAAGGCTGCAGGCCTTGGCACCGAAGTTGTTGAAGAGATCATGAACCGTCTTGGCATAAGGGCACCCATCGAAGTCGTGCCCTGGGCAAGAGGCTATGCTCATGCAACCACCACGCCTAACGTAGGATTATTTGTCACTACGCGAACCCCCGAACGCGAAAAACTATTCAAATGGGTGGGCCCTGTTTCAGCAACCACAGCCCATTTCTATACGCGCCGCGACGGCCAGCGTTTTGATAATCTCGATCATGCCAGGCTTGCCGAACGCATCCTGATTCCGCGAGAATGGTATTTGCAGCAAATGCTGCGCGGTATGGGTTTTAACAATATCAATTCTGTGCCGACTCCCGTCGATGCCGTGCGCATGCTGGTGGCAGGAAGGGCGCCCTTGATGGCTCTTGACGACGTGACACTCGCTGACACCTTGTCGGCAGCGGGCATCAATGCCAATGACATAGTGGCTGGTTCCACAATTACCCAGGCAGTCCAATATATCGCATTCTCGCGTGACACACCGGATAGCGTCGCCATCCGCTGGCAAAAAGCACTCGATGACATGAAGGCCGATGGCAGCTTTGAACGCATTTACAAAAAGTGGTTGCCCGGTGTAGCGCTACCTGCTGCACGCTAGTTGCACACAAAACAAAATGTAGTTGCAAACCCGGACAGCAAAGCTCATTAATTCGCCGGTAACGCCTCACTAAAGCATGCCCGGGTCGCTTGCAAATTCTAACAGTCAGCCAACTGCGCACGAAGCTGTTTTAACAAGCAAGTATATGATTGATCTGACTATGTCTACCCCCACAATGCCAACGTCGCAGCAAATTGATGACCATGCAAGCTTGCGAATAAAA
Source organism: Undibacterium sp. FW305-107 (assembly GCF_058788535.1). Lineage (NCBI taxonomy): Bacteria > Pseudomonadati > Pseudomonadota > Betaproteobacteria > Burkholderiales > Oxalobacteraceae > Undibacterium > Undibacterium sp. FW305-107. The sequence goes on along the minus strand of NZ_JBYTAV010000003.1, from coordinate 15,604 downwards.
ATTGTACGAGTGGCCCTCCCTGCTCACGATCGATGAAAATTTATGGGAAATTAAGCGTATTTGCCCACGCTTATTTTCGACGACAAGCTGGTTACGCTAACCTGCATCAAAAACGAAAACGGGACCTTCAAGGTCCCGTAATCAATACTAACTACCAATCAAGCCATCACACCACAATAGTCTGATGCTCATCACCTTCACGCGCGCGGATTTCGCCAATCTTGTAGACGGATTCACCAGCCGCAGTCAGTTGTGCAAGCGCGGCATCAGCCAGCTCAGCCGCAACGATGACGACCATGCCTATGCCGCAGTTGAAGACGCGGTGCATTTCTGCGTCGGCGACGCCGCCGTGCTGTTGCAGCCAGGTGAACAGGGGTGGCAGTGTCCATGCATCTTTATGCAGGACAGCAGTCAGTTTGTCGCCCAGTACGCGTGGGACGTTTTCTACCAGGCCGCCGCCGGTGATGTGGGCCATGCCTTTGACTTCAAGGGATTCCATCAGGGCCAGCAAAGGTTTGACGTAGATGCGGGTAGGTGCCATCAGAGCGTCGCCCAGGCTGCGACCGTGGAAATCAGCATTCAGGTCTGGTTTGGCTACTTCGATGATCTTGCGCACCAGTGAGAAACCATTGGAGTGGATACCGGAAGATGCCAGGCCCAGGATAACGTCGCCCGGTTGTATCTTGCTGCCATCAATGATTTTGGATTTTTCTACGGCGCCGACGGCAAAACCAGCCAGATCGTATTCACCGTCCGGGTACATCGATGGCATTTCTGCTGTTTCACCACCGATCAGGGCGCAACCGGCTTGTTCGCAACCAAAGGCCACGCCTTTGATGACGTCAGTTGCTGTAGCAACATCAAGCTTGCCGCAGGCAAAATAATCGAGGAAGAACAGTGGCTCTGCACCTTGTACCAGGATGTCATTGACACTCATGGCCACCAGATCGATGCCAACGGTGTCATGCTTGTTGAGGTGGAAAGCCAGTTTCAGCTTGGTGCCCACGCCATCAGTACCGGAAACCAGGACCGGTTCCTTGTATTTTTTGCTGACTTCAAACATGGCGCCAAAACCGCCTATGCCAGCCATGACGCCTTCGCGCATGGTGCGTTTGGCAAAGGGTTTGATGGCATCAACCAGCGCGTCGCCGGCAATCATATCGACACCAGCGTCGGCGTAAGAGAGAGAAACAGGGGTAGAAGTGCTCATGATATTCGGCAATAGGGGCAGGAGGCGGTAAAATAGAGGAATTGCCAGAAAAAGTCCGGCAAAAGCGCTATTTTAACAAATTGACCGCGAAAACCCCGCTTTTTTGGGACAGACGGCAATTTCGATGACAAATGATTACTAACCAAGCCTAAAAATGCCATTTACTTTTACGTCGGAGCAAAAACAATCCATGCTGTGGCTGGCCCTGGCATTTGCCCTGCTGCTATTACTAGGTTTGTTGGGCCCGGTGCTGATGCCCTTTATCGTGGCCAGCATACTGTCTTATGTGCTGACACCATGGGTAGACAAGCTGTGTGCCCTGCGCGTGCGCAAATTTAGCTTACCCCGTTCAGTAGCCGCCACGCTGGTCATCGTCATATTGATTGCCGCCCTGTTGGCGATGATACTGATCATGATTCCTATTTTGCAAAAAGAAGTGCCACAATTACAAGATCAGATTCCGCGCTTCTTTGACAAGCTCGATGAAATGCTGGCCCCTCTGCTGTCTGAATTTGGTATCAAGGTGCGCCTCGACAGCACTGGCATCAAGACTTTGCTGACTGATCAGATGGCAACAAGTGGCGAAGCCATCGGCAAGGCCGTGCTCAATTCCATCCGTGTCGGTGGCACTGCTGTCATGGGCATGATCGCCAATTTGTTGTTAATCCCCATCGTCTTGTTTTATCTGTTGATGGACTGGCATTCACTGATTAGTCGTCTGAGCAATTTCATCCCACGCCGCTTCGTCAAGGTCACAGCGAATGCGGTAGAAGAAGTAGACGACATCCTGGCGCAATACCTGCGCGGACAAATTCTGGTGATGATAGTGCTGGCCGTCTACTACTCAGTGGCACTCAGCATCGCCCGTTTTGACCTGGCTTTGCCGGTGGGCATCATCACTGGCTTTCTAGTCTTCATCCCTTATCTGGGCTATGGCCTGGGGCTGGTATTGGCAGTGATTGGTGCTATCCTGCAATTTGATGGCTTTAGTGGCCTGATGTCAGTCGCCATTATCTATGGCATAGGCCAGGTTGTAGAATCGTTTTACCTGACACCGCGCCTGGTCGGTGAGCGCATAGGCCTGCATCCATTGACCGTGATTTTTGCCTTGATGGCATTCGGACAATTGTTTGGTTTTATCGGCATCCTGATTGCCCTGCCTGCCTCTGCCGTGATTTCGGTGGCCGTCAAGCATTTGCGTGTGTCTTATCTGAAAAGCCCTTTTTATAGTCAGACATGAGGCAATTATTACTCGACCTGGACGCGCAAAAACTGCCGTCCCTCGCCACCTTTGTAGTGGGGCAAAATGCTGAACTGGCGCAATTGCTCGGCATGTTTGCCGAGCGCATTACCAGCCAGTATGGCGAGCGCTCGGTCTATATCTGGGGTGAGCCAGGTGCTGGCAAGACTCATTTGCTACACGCCCTGGCAGCAGATGCCACGGCTCGTTATATCCCGGCTGATGCGCCGGAAAGTGCTTTTGACTTTACCGAGGGTGTCAGCCTTTATCTGCTGGATGATTGCGACCAGTTGCCGCCACTGAACCAGATCGCTGCTTTCAATCTGTTTAATGAAGCACGCGCCCGTGGCGGTTTTTTGATCGGTGCAGGCAATCGCCCACCCATGATTTTGAATGTGCGTGACGACTTGCGCACCCGTTTTGGCTGGGGCCTGATTTATCAGGTACATGGCCTGACCGACGAAGACAAGATCGATGCGCTGGAGCGTGCCGCCCATGCGCGGGGCATACAACTCTCACCCGGCGTGTTACCCTATCTGATTACCCATTACCGCCGTGACATGAGTTCGCTGACCGACATCCTGGATCAGCTCGACCGTTATTCACTGGAAACCAAGCGTCCCATCACCCTGCCATTGCTGCGCGAACTGATGTTGCAGCAACAGCTGGATCCTGACACCACGATTGACTAGCATGCGTAATATCGCCTTATTTGATCTTGACCACACTCTGATCCCCATCGACTCTGATTTTGAATGGGGCCAGTTCCTGTGCCGCGTCGGCGCTGTCGATGCCGACGAATTTGCCCGCCGCAATGCAGAGTTTTTTGCGCAATACCAGGCGGGTACGCTGGACCCGGTGGAATACCTGGAATTTGCCCTTGGCACATTGGCGCAATTCCCGCGTGCCAAACTGGATGAATTGCATAATCAATTCATGCAGGAAGTCATCAATCCTGCGCTGTTGCCCGCAGCCTATGATTTAATCAAGAAGCATCAGGATCAGGATGACCTGATCGCCATCATCACCGCCACCAACCGTTTTGTGACTGCCCCAATTGCCGTTGCGTTGGGCGTGCAACATTTGATGGCGGCAGAACCGGAGCTGGATACCAATGGCAATATCACAGGCAAGCTGCTGGGTGTACCCAGCTCTGGCGCAGGCAAGGTCGTGCATCTGCAAGACTGGCTGGCAAAGCAGGAAGTTACACCATTAAAGCAACTCAGCGACTTTCACCATAGTTATTTTTACAGCGATTCGCAAAACGATATACCGCTGCTGGAACGCGTCAGCCATCCTGTCGCAACCAACCCCAATGCCAAATTAAGCGCCCATGCGCAGGCAAAAGGTTGGCCTCAACTTCACCTGTTTGACAAGCAATGATCAAGAAATTTATTCGCAAAATACTGGGCGTAAAAAACAAGAGCGATGCCGCCAGCGCCAACCAAAAGCCCACTGTGCTGAGTCATAAAGACCACGGCATAGACCCGCAACTGGTGTCCGCGAATGCCATACGCATCACCCAAACCCTGCAAGAAAATGGCTTCAAGGCCTTTGTCGTAGGTGGTGCCGTACGCGACTTGTTGACAGGTGTCAAACCCAAGGACTTTGACATTGCCACCAATGCCACGCCTGAACAAGTCAAGCGCCTGTTCCGCCGCGCTTTTATCATAGGCCGCCGCTTCCAGATCGTGCATGTCATGTTTGGGCAGGACTTGCTTGAAGTGACCACCTTCCGTGGCGCTGCCACTGATGGCGCGCCCAAGGATGAGCATGGTCGCGTGTTGCGCGACAATACCTTTGGCGAACAATATGAAGACGCTGCCCGCCGCGACTTCACCGTGAATGCCATGTACTACGATCCGGCCTCACAAGTCGTGCTCGATTATCACGGCGGCATGAAAGACATCAAAAAGAAAACCCTGCGCATCATAGGTGTGCCAGAAGCCCGCTACCGCGAAGACCCGGTACGCATGCTGCGCGTGGTACGCTTTGCGGCGAAACTGAACTTCACGATAGATGCATCCACCCGCGCGCCTATCGCCGTGATGGCACCGCTGATCAACAATGTGCCCGCCGCCCGCGTATTTGATGAAACCCTGAAGCTGCTGACCAGTGGCCATGCCATGGCTTGCCTGCAGCAATTGCGCAAAGAAGGCCTGCACCATGGCCTCATGCCCTTGCTGGACGTGGTGCTGGAACAACCCCTGGGCGAAAAATTCGTCACCCTGGCGCTGGCCAATACCGATGAACGCGTGCAACAAGGCAAGCCAGTCTCGCCAGGCTTTTTGTTTGCATCCCTGCTGTGGCACCAGGTCGTGGAAAAATGGGAAGCCTATAAAGCTGCCGGTGAGTTCCCCATCCCTGCCCTGCACCTGGCTGCAGATGATGTACTGAACACCCAGACCGATGCTTTGGCAATACAACGCAAGATAGGTTCCGACATGCGCGACATCTGGGCCATGCAACCACGCTTTGAAAAACGCGCAGGCAAGACCCCGTACAAAGTGCTGGAACACCCACGCCTGCGCGCTGGCTATGACTTCTTGCTGCTGCGTTGCGCCTCCGGCGAGATCGATGAAGAAATTGGTGAATGGTGGACAGACTTCATGGAAGGCGACAGCGCCGAACGTGAACAACTCATCAACAGCAAACCCAAGACAGCCGAAGCCGGCCCCAAAAAACGCAAGCCCCGCCGCCGCGCCCCACGCAAGGCAGCCGCCGCAGCCGAATGAGCGTGCAAGTGAATTTGCAGGTTTTTATTGGCATAGGTGCCAACTTGGGTGATGCCAAAGTCACCGTCAGCAAAGCCATAGACGCACTGGCGCAATTGCCGGGCACTACTCTCGTGGCGCAGTCTGCCCTGTTCGGTAGCGCGCCCATCGATTCTACCGGCGATGATTACGTCAATGCAGTAGCAGAGCTCTCGACCAGACTGAGTGCTGCTGAAATGCTACAACACCTGCAAGCCATTGAACTGGCCCATGGCCGCGAACGCCCCTACCGCAATGCACCGCGTACCCTGGACCTGGATTTGCTCTTGTATGGCGATGAAGAAATCAATACCGCCGACCTGCAAGTCCCTCATCCGCGCATGACAGAACGTGCTTTTGTCTTGCTGCCCCTGCTGCAACTGTCTGCCGATGTCAGCATCCCTGGCAAAGGCCGTGCACAAAGCTATGTCGCTGCGGTGGCAGATCAACGCATACAAGAATTACCCATTACCTGAGCGCCTGACCAGGCGATAAGCGAGGCCCCATGCAAATCCCCATCATTGTGCAAACCACAGGCTTGCTGATACTCTCCAACGTCTTCATGACGGTAGCCTGGTACGGCCACCTGAAAAGCCTGTCCAGCAAAGCCTGGTGGGTAGCCGCCTTTATCAGCTGGGGCATCGCCCTGTTTGAATACCTACTGCAAGTGCCCGCCAACAGAATAGGCTACACTGCCTACAGCCTGGCCCAGCTAAAGATATTACAGGAAGCCCTGACCCTGATCGTCTTCGTGCCCTTCGCCATGTTTTACATGGGGCAGCCGTTCAAGCTGGATTATGTATGGGCGGGATTGTGCTTAGTGGGTGCGGTTTATTTTATTTTCAGAAGTTGAAAGAATAGATAGATCAAAACTGGACAAATGGTAAATCAATCCATGTTCTGATTTTGATGTTGTTTTTGAATTTGCAGTTGATTTTGACGTTGCGGTTGCTTTTGACCTTCATCCGCTTGGGACGAAGCCATTTGTGTAGCGCAGAAAATGGATAAGAAATGGCCGATGTTTGAGCGAAGCGAGTTGCGGACATTTCCCATTTTTTGCGCTGCATAAATGGGCACTCCCGAAGGGAGCGAGTCTGCGGTCGCCTTTCTTTGAATACTTTCTTTGGCGAAGCAAAGAAAGTATTTCGGCCGCCGGGCCGAAACCCGGCCCGATCGATCAACGGCAATAGAATTCAAGACATAAAGATAAAGAATATAAAAGAATAAAAGTTGAGGATGTAGGTGGAGACAAAATCGCTGTCAAACAAAAAACCAATGACAGCATCACCTTTGGAGAAAAAGCATGGCTGAATATTTGCAAGACCGTAAAGCAGTAAGCATTCCTGGCTTGATCGCACTACGTGAAAAAGGTGAAAAAATCACCATGCTCACCTGCTACGATGCCAGTTTCGCATCCCTGATGGACCGTTGTGGCGTAGAGATTTTACTCATCGGTGATTCCCTCGGCATGGTATGCCAGGGCCACGACTCCACCCTGCCCGTGACACTGCAAGACGTGGCTTATCATACCGCCGCCGTCGCCCGTGGCAATCAAAAAGCCCTGGTCGTCGCCGACATGCCTTTTGGCAGCTATGCCACACCGGAAGCTGCGTTCAACAACGCCGTGCAACTGGTGCAAGCCGGTGCGCAAATGGTCAAACTCGAAGGCGGCACCTGGTTGCTGCCCACCATCAAGTTCCTGACCGAACGCGCCATCCCCGTCTGCGCCCACCTGGGCCTGACACCGCAATCCGTGCATCAGCTAGGCGGCTACAAGGTACAAGGCAAGACCGATGCCTCCGCCAGCCTGCTCAAAGCCGAAGCCCTGGCAGTACAAGAAGCCGGTGCTACCCTGCTGGTGTTGGAAGCCATACCCGCCAGTCTGGGCAAGGAAGTCACAGACTCCCTGCACATCCCCACCATAGGCATAGGCGCAGGCGTAGATTGCTCTGGTCAGGTACTCGTCATGCACGACCTGCTAGGCGTCTTCCCAGGCCGCAAAGCCCGCTTCGTGAAAAATTTCATGGAAGGCCAAACCAGTATTGATGCGGCAGTACAAGCGTATGTAGCGGCAGTGAAAGATAAATCTTTCCCGGCGCTTGAACATAGTTTTTAAGAGCACAACGTCATGCAGTGCTGGCGAGCCCTCCTTGCCAGTCAGGGACAGTGAATTAACCGTTGCCAGATACCGGCGATCCTGATCATCTCCATACGCTCACCTGCGTATGGAGATGACAACTGCAAGCTCTTTTCTTACCATCGTTTTACCCCCATCAAAGTATCGCATTTACTTTTTGATACTTACTTTTCCTCACAGACTTTACAGCTTTGATGTCAGTCAAAATGCCTTGTATGGCGTTTAATGTCTTTTGACACGACGACATTTCGCTTTTTGTTTTTGGAGAAAATCATGGTAAACCGTGAGGCATACTTTCGTCCCCAACTTTATTTTTTCATCTTCACTGGTCTACTATTCATGCTCGTCATGTACAAGGTCGAACTGCCTTTACTGCTAGGCATGAATCTTCAATGGGAACAAAAAATAAACTCCTACCGCTGGTGTCTGCATGTACACGCATTTGCAGCAACAATTGCCCTGCTCGCTGCGCCTGTGCAATTTTTCCCTGGCTTTCGCGCCAAGCATTTGCAAATGCACAAACTACTCGGACGCCTGTACGCTTTGTCCATCTGCATCGCTGCTCCCATCGCCGTTTACGTCGCACTGGCACATTTGACAGCCGATGAAAAATGGCCAACAGTTGCCCAAGGCAGTCTATGGCTATGTACGACACTGGCTGGCATGTACACGGCCAGCAACAAGCAATTCATCATGCATAAGATCTGGATTACGCGCAGCTATGCGCTGACACTGACTTTCATCACCACACGCATGATAGTCGACGTACTAAAAATAGATATCAACACCATTTTTGGCGGAAACGCCAATCTGATCTGGACCAGCAGTTTCATGGCATTGGTGATGGCAGATATTTTGTGCGCATCGGTAAATCCAGTCAGGAAGTTAAGAATCGCGTGAGTAGCATTAACCGGTCTGTTGAAATGCTTGACATCGCAGTTCGCAAGTCAGCGGCAGTTCATCGATTGCACTATATTGCGCATGATTATCATGGAATGATGGCACTATAGGTTGTCATTTTTTATTACTCATGCGCCGTCACACGGCACACTTCAGGGAATACCCAAAACATCTTCCAAAGTATTTTGCATCTCGACAATGAAACGTTCATAAGATGCCAGGTCGCCGGTCACTTCTTCTACCCGTTTCCTTTGCCACTCCAGAAAACCTGGCATGTACCACATCAGGGATACGAGTCGCTTTGGAAGCAAAGCATTATCATCAACACGCGTATTCTTAAGTGCATGCAGAAATTTCTCGCCTTCGTTTGCATCGAATCGACCTACACGAATCTGCGCAAATAAGCCACCGTCATCCCAAGCCATCTCAAGGAACTCAATCATCTGCTCAATATCCATTGTTTCTCTCAAATCAGTCGCTCATGAAATCAAGTGGCAACAGGAAGAATATCTATCGGCACATCTCGACCGTAAGAAACAATTGCGACCATTCCTGTCGTCGATTCCACATTATCCGCATCAACTATGTAAATCGAATAAGCCGGATCATCCTTGATACCAAAATCAATCAATGTACCTTCACGCTTTTCTTCGACTGACTGCACAAATCTACAAGCCAATTCTTTATCCATGAAATATACGCCCACCATTGACAGTTTCATCAGCATCAGGAATACACTTGGCAACCGTGACAAATCTTCAATCCTTATCAAACCCTCATAGCTTGCGACAAACCAGCTCAGAAATTGTAATTTCCTGGGTAACACGCTTCTAAAAAATTCCACATGAATGCCATTCAGGTTTTTCAACGATTGATAAGTAGACTTGGGATGTTTGCCCATACCATAAACATAACAAACCACTTCGTCACTATTAGCTTGAGTCCCCGCCAGCTTGGTCAAGACGGCTTCAATTTCTGCATAACTGACATCGCGGTCAAATTCTGCATGGGTATTTTTACTTGCTTGAAATAAGCGGCTCATATACTTGTTTATCGATATCTTGAAATCCTGGTTGCAGAAGTGAATTAATGAGGTTTGCTTGCATAATTCACCGTCCAAGCGAAGTTTCAAACGAAGGAAGTCTATTTGATCTGGTCTATCACCTTAATCCCAATATCGCATCCGGGTCTCTTTCATAAGCAATAAAAAACTCCTCAAGCCCATCAAATATCTTCGTTGGTAGGTTTGAAGAATCGAAGTAATCGACATAGACGGATGAACGTTCATCAGTTTCATATTTCAAGCGATAACACCAACACTCTATCAAATGATCCGAGAATAATATTCCATAAGGCGATGGCTCTTTATTTTCCTCAATAATTTCTGCCAAAGACCAAAGACGCCAACAGGCATCATCGTCCATCGCCTCCATGCCACCCACTGTAGAATAAAGTTTTACAACGTCCGAGCTTACTTTGCTCCCGAGTTGAACAAATGCAGCTTGAATTTCATGTACTGAACTTGCTGGCATCAATCCCACATGTTGAGCGTTCCACCTGGGAATAAGTTTCTTAATCAGCCGAAAAAAATAATCATTCCCTACCGGAGTTTGCGTCTCCAACTCAAGTGCCAGAAAATGATGGTAGGGCAAAAAAGCCAATTTGACTGTCAGGTAGACTGCGGCGAGCAAGACCGGAAAACGGTAAGGAAAATGCGGTGCAAGAGCCATGAAAGACAACAGCAATATAATCTGGGTAAGCACAGGTAGCCAAACCTGCCAACGCAGCCACACCAGGCTCCAAATGGGGAGAATAAGTTCTGCCTGCTCCGCCCTTGAGAATCCATTGAGAGCAGGAATGGATGCCTTGTTCCAATAAATAGCCATAAGTATCAATTCAAAATTCATCCATCACAAGTCAACGGCAATACTTAAATACCTATTTCCCGCTGAATGCAAGCGCCAAATTCAAACCCGATATTTCCCTCATCGAATTCCATATGTGCACGGGCACGTCCAGATACAGTCTGAAAATATCGAAAATCTGACAAGATCAAGAAACCATGCTCGAATAAATTTGGTGACACTGCCTTAGTCGTTGAGTCGACATATGATCCATTGAATTGTGAAATATCCAGAAATCGTAATTCCACTTCATAATCCAGAAAAACTGATTGAGGAAATATAAGAGCACGAAGCCCTTTAAAAAGATGGCGCTTCCAACGCCAACTGCTTACTGTGCATTTAAATTTCATGTGGATATCCTTCCCGCTAGTTTCAAGCTGGAGAGAAGTCAATTCGCAATCTTCGATTTCAAAATTACTAAAATCTGGCAGTTCCATTTCAATCAATCAGAAGTTTTCTTTGTGTTCATTTGCTTTCGTCATTCAAATCCCGATTTCTCGTCTTTATACGTCGCATCTGTCCGAAGACGATTATGCATCACACATAGCACTTGCCCTGATGTATCCACAGCCCAACCTGCATCGCGGGCAAGCTTAGCCATTCTTTTGGCCCATTCATCGACCGGATCAATAGATGGTTCATCGATAGTCCTCTGAAACAAATTTTGACAACCCGATTTTTGGCATGTGATCAATAGTTCGGTATAGGCCAGATCTTTGATAATATCCTGGGGATCGCCCATGGCTTGAAGACTCCGCTAATGATGTTTCGCAATTGTTGTCTGGCTCAGGGTTCGGCGTACATGCCTTTGGAATCACGAACCGTCTCCGCTCGCCTACCCTGCTTCTTCAAATTGAAGAACTTTCAGTCCGCCGATCCTCAATCCAATTCAAATATTCATGTCTTAATTTAACGAAGCTTTCAAAATCCCAATTGTCCTCAACCGGAATTGGCTTCAAGTCCCGAAGTAATTTCTTCTCAACCAAAAATTCATTCCAAGATAATTTCGACGGCAATCTCTCATCAAACAACAATATATTATTTATGTTGTCCACAACATAAAACATTGCAGAGATATCCGCAACCGAGCCTAACATCCCAGGCTTGGCATTTAGAACATCATCAAACCACTTAACAAATTCAAGGCACTTTTGATTAGTCATGTCATTTATTTGTTTTTTTCATAGAACATAGAAAACCCGGTCAATCAATTTTCTTTTGAGATTTCTTTCAATAACAAAGAAATAAAAATTCGGCATCAACTCAATATCGGTCGGCGGTGTACATAAAAAAATATTGGAACTCAATCGGCGCCAGTCTAATATCTCGACACATATCGGATTGCTGACTTTCAAGCCCAGCTAATGTTTCACACTTCTTTGTGATGCATTAACACACATTACAACGACCTTTTCCTTTCTAGGTATTTTGGGGTCTGGCTCACTTCTTCGAAAACACTCAATAACATCAGCATGTATACGCGTACTCAATCTTAATGCAGTACCAGAATACCAACAACGCATCCAAACCTCATTGCTTCCGACCGTATTAGTAAATGGCCAAAACTGGATTCCGTTTTTTTCCAACGGAACCAACTCCCTTTCACCATAGTTTGTAGTTTGATTAATGGGTCCATCAATAATCGACACACCTCCTAAATTGAACGTATCATCAGAAGAGTCAACTTTCCATTCAGAGATATCTTTTTTTAGCTGACTAACTCCCTGAATCGTTGAAGGACAAGTTTGAGCCATCGCAGTAAGAGGCGCAGAGAGGGAAAGCGTGACAAGCAATGGTAGGATTTTCATTTGTTTTTTAAAAATGACGTCGCGGTGTTTGCATGGTTAACAAACTTTGGCTGCGAAGGGCTTATTTTTCCTATCGTAGGTTTTCCAAACCTATCGCTTTAATTTCCACATTGCTCAACCACATTAACACCGCTATTCTTATATTTTCCGGCTAAGTTTGATGCCTTCAAATATCATAAAGACGATCATCATCGCGCAAATAAATTTCAACGAACTCCGAAAAATTTTTGGCTACCACCGTAGGGATATTATTTTTTGTGCCGATTGCTATTACTGTATCACCCCCCTTTTCTGGCGCAAAATTAATGGCATAGGCCCAAGAAAAATCCAAATAGTCGCAGAAAATGTAATAGGAATCTGAATCACTAAAACTGAAGCGTCCATCTTCAAAAGTATGAACGTTGCAAATTTGTTCAATCGGCCAGAAATTGAAACCGTGTTCATCGTGATAGTTATCCGACTGATCGAAGCCATTCGCAAGTATTAAATAATTTTTGAAGTCATTTGATATCACAGCTTTGTTTTTTCTTTCAAACAAAGCGATTTCTTGCTGCGTCGCGGGGTTTTGAATAGACACAGATGAATCATTTTTCCAATGTTCTAACAATCGACTGTCAAAATCTTTTTCTTTGTTAATCAAAGTATCACCTATTTATTTTATCCAATTTTGAAGAATATTTTTCAGAAGTTCTATTCGCGGTATTAGCTGCTGATTAAGTAATTTTTTCCCGCCTTCTTCGAAAGATTTAGTATATTGCGCAAGCTGCTGTACAACCCAATCTTTTTCAAGTCCTTGCCTGACCATTTTTTTTACGATAGCAGGATTAATTTCTTTAGCTCTTGCCACGGTTTTTGCAACATCTGCAGCCGTCTGTCCCCGCCCCCACAAAATAATGTCTTTGCCAATCTCACCTGCACTCATCAGAGGTCTAGGAACACCTGTTAGAGCCCCAAGCACACTCATGCTCACTGTGGCATATTTTCTCGAAAAATCACAAACCATATCGCCAAATGTTCTTTGTTGAGTTGCCCAAGAATATCGCTGTGAGAGCAATCCCATGACATCCGGCGCTAATCCTGTAGGATCATTAAAGCTAACTGGATCTCCCTCGACATAAGCATAACCATTCAGTCCCCCAGCCAATCCAATCGGATCTTCCGAAATAAACCGTTGCGTCGCTGGTGAATAATACCTGGCACGGTAGTAGTACAGTCCGTTCCCATCATTCTCTCTCCCGGTATATTGGAATGAGTTGTTGATGACAGCATCTGCCCTGGTATTACCATAAGGATCGTAACTGTAATCAACAACTTTGTCGCCTGCTGTGTTGGTGAGTCGGATGGTAGAACCGAGTGCATCTGTAAGATAAGTCAAACTGCTGGCACTTGATCCTGACCCACTCTGCTGCACAAATACCTGATCGACTCCGGCACTGATGTAGTTGTTGATTGCGCTTGCACCACTGAGTTCTTGCACGATGTTGACACCGTCATACATAAACCCGGTGCTGACGCCGTTGATGGTTTTGTTTTGTCTTCTGCCCAGTGCGTCATAACTGAAGCTGGCGACTTCTGTGCCTGTGCTGTCCTTGATCTGGATGAGCTGGTTGCGGGCGTTCCAGGTGTAGGTTTTGAGGCCATCGCTGGTGAGGTTGCCGTTAGCGTCGTAATTGAGTATCTGGCTGTCCCAGGTGGCGAGGCGGTTGTTGGCATCGTAGCTGGCTGTGTTGATTGTGTCAGGCAGATCAGTCTTTGCCAGGCTGCCGCTGGTTTTGGTGCGGCGGCCATTGGCGTCATAGGTGTATGTCAGATCACCGATGAGGCTGTTGTCGGCTTTTTTGTAGGTGATGCCTGTGAGCTGACCTGCATCGTCATAGCTGTTGTCACGGGTGATGCCGTTGGCGTAGGTGGTTTTGGTGAGGCGGCCTGCGTCGTCTAGTGTATAGGCGAACAGATTGGTGCTGAACAAGCAAAGCATGGACCAGATTAATATCTGGTCCATGCTTTGCTGATCTGTCTAACTCGCATCAATTTTTACCATCGCTTGTTATTTCTACTGAATTGATGGGAACTCGTTTAGCTTACTTCAGCTTGTAAAACCCTTATCGCTGCTCGCATAATCTGTGCTGTATCACTATGAGATTCTGTTAACAATGCATTGGCGATATCCGGAGCAACTTCCTTTAATCGCATTCTATGCGCCCAATCTGCTGCTTTGCTTCGGACTCGTGAGCTTTTGTCTTTCAAACCATCGCGAATCATTCCAAGACATACGGATGACGGTATTTTTTCCGTGATGCACAGCAAAGCGTTGTGTCGGACGTGAGCATGTTTCGAGGTCGCCATTTCTTGAATCATCTGCAAAGCTCTATCGTCATATTCGGCAATTTCTCCAAAAATCTGAGTCGATGCTTCATAAACGGTTGTTTGCTTTTCGGAAGCAGCGTCAACCATGGCCGCTAAAGTTGCATCAGAAAGGGGGGTTCTAGAATTTAATGCGTCAACTGCATCTAGAAGCGAAGCTTCAAGATCTGGGCGCTTGGGGCGCACGAATCTTTGAAGATATTTTTCCATGTACGGTCTTTCATAACCCATAATCACCTCTCATTTAATTCCAATATTTTTACATATAACCAAGTTGATTTGCTATGTCCTCTATGGTGACATAACCACCTATAAAATACATACGCAACACAAAAGGAACCTTGGCTCCTGTTTTCTTTTCAAATTGACTCAATTCAAGAGCTCTAACAAATGGAGACGCAACACTCAAAACTCCAAGCGCGCGAACAGTAAAATTGCCAGTCTTCGCATCCTTAACTGTTACAGTTTCACAGGTACTCGATACTCCCAATTTGGAAAGCGTCTGCGTCATGATCTTACCTTTAGCATCCATGTGCTCCACTTTCTGCGAGGGCGACGGTACTTCATATAAGCTATATGATGGCCCTGGATACTTCAGAATAACATCTGGCCTCAATTTCCCAGCTGCGGGATCACCTGTCGCCGTAGATAAAGCCATATTGAAATAGATTTCTGTCACTTGCCCTTTAGCAATCGCCGCATTAGCTATCATCATGCTAGCAACATCATGGTCAATACCACCTGTAACCTGAGGAGTTCCAAAGACCTTAGGTGCCAATCCTAATGGGTCAACAAGACTGATCGGATTCCCCCCAACATATCCATACCCATTGATTCCTCCAGCCAGTCCAATCGGATCTTCCGATATAAACCGTTGCGTCGCTGGTGAATAATACCTGGCACGGTAGTAGTACAGTCCGTTCCCATCATTCTCTCTCCCGGTATATTGGAATGAGTTGTTGATGACAGCATCTGCCCTGGTATTACCATAAGGATCGTAACTGTAATCAACAACTTTGTCGCCTGCTGTGTTGGTGAGTCGGATGGTAGAGCCGAGTGCATCAGTCAGGTACGTCAAACTGCTGGCACTTGATCCTGCACCACTCTGCTGCACAAATACCTGATCCACTCCAGCACTGATATAGCTGTTGGTGACGTTGGTGCCATTGAGTTCTTGCACGATGTTGACACCATCATATATAAAGCCGGTACTGACACCATTGATGGTTTTGGCTTGTCTTCTGCCCAGTGCGTCATAACTGAAGCTGGCGACTTCTGTGCCTGTGCT